>JABDGZ010000006.1 GCA_013285735.1 Candidatus Omnitrophota bacterium
ATAATACTAAAAATACGGCACACATTCCTGCCAGTATATACATGAATTTATTCCATATCAAAAGAAGATAAGGAGAATCTTTTAATTCTATCGACAAGGAGTAAGCTAGAATTCCAGCTGCGAGGAAAAATATTGCCCAGATAGGCATTTTCCAAAGCTTTAACGGCGGCTGAGAGATGTGGTGAAGAATAAAAATCATGGTGACAATGCTCAGTACAAATAAACCTATTAAATCTGTCGTGGCACACCCTACGATGACGATGGCAGCAGCCAAAGCAAGCCAAGGTTTGGAATGACGTATTTGGTCACAGGCCCAAACCGTCGTATAACCCATCATAAAGAAACGGACAAACTGCTCTACCCTGACCAAATTTAGATCGAGGACAAAACGGCTGGGATGAATATAATCAAAATAATACACAACCCCGATCAATGCCCATGACACCCCTACAATGGCGTGTACTTTATGATCCTTGCGAAAAATCGGATTAAATGCCAAATTGAAGACGAATAGTCCTGTTAACAAGAAATACTGAGACCATTTATCCCACCATAGATGTATATTGCTTAGAACATCATTTAAAGTAGAGTCCCCAAAAAGAAAATTCTGCGGGCAGGACAAATAATATAAAGGTATCCATTCACTGGCAGGTACAGGATGAGCCACTTCTCGGGAAAGTGAAATAGGTATTTGCCAAAGTAAAAAAAGGCAATGATGCCAGTACAAAAACAAGGCCTGTTAGAAAAACCATTTGGAAACGGTTGCGATGGCAAAACATCAGATAGGCTGTCATATAAAGCATGGGAAATAAATTATAGATGGCATGAAAATTGACCCCTAAGCCAAATATCATCGCTGCCAGCAGGTAGCGCTCCCGATAAAAATAATAGAAGCCGCCAAACATAAAAATATAACTGAATTCCTCATGGCAGAAACTGCGATACAGGAATTCTTCCGTACGTCCCATCAGCATAAACATCAAGGTAGCGCTTAAAGCTGTAAAACTGCTCCCGCTTACCAACAGCCACAGGCGATATACCCAATAAAACATAAAGTAGCGTGAGATTAAAAAAAGCAGTAAGTAGGCAGTAGGAATTTGTTTGACGGTAATGAACTTTGCTAAAAGAGGATAAAGCCAGCAAGTGAAATATTTGCTCAAGCTTTCTACATAATAATCGCCCATGTATAAATTAGGGTCGATCATGTGCTTTAGGATGGGGATTTCTAAATGCTGGTCATCCCAACCGTAAATGTAACTGTTGGTTGATAGATAAGCTAAGAGGAGAAGAAAAGCGATGAAAAATTCGTTGCGTAATAATTTCATGGATTTTTTATTGTATCAAAAATTAAGTTTCTTTTATAAAATATTGCTTAAAAAAAGCGCACCCTGGCAGCTGTAAGGTAGGGTTTTATCGTGTCACTCCCCTGCTCATGCAATAGGTATGCTTTTTTTAAGATTTCCTTGGCTAAATCTTCCCTGCCTACTGCTTGAAAGCACATACTTAAATATAAGAATGCGTCGGAATTATTCGGATTATTTTGTAAGGAGGCTTGCAGGAATTCTGCTGATTTTTGATAGGATTTTTCATAGAAAGCTGCCAGACCGGCGTAATAATAAAAGATGCTTTGCTCATCCGGATTTTCTTTTATGCCAATGATGGCAATGTTCCATAATTGTTCATAGTTTGCAGTTTTAGATAAACTGTCCATTAATAATATATAGGCCTCGGTACGTCCCTCTTTAAGGCCTGCAAGATAATCATAAGGTCCGTTATTTTTACTTAATTTTACGTCATTGTAAACCTTGGACCTGGCTAATAAGACAATTGTCCTGACCGGCTCCCGTTCAATAGCCTGGAGAAAATAATCCGCTGCTTTGGAATACTGGCCCTGTCGATAATAAATAACCCCCAGGTTATAATAGGGCCAAAAATAGTCAGGATTAGCAGCAATGGCTTGGGCATAAGCTTCGATGGATTGGGACTGTTTTCCTAATCGTTCATAACAAAACCCCAGCATACCTAAAGCTTCGGCCTTCTGAACAGGATAGAAATGCATCACGGCTTTATGGTAATTGATACAATTTGTCAATATAAAAAGATTATAATGATCTTTTTTATCGACGAATTCAGTAAAATAATCAATGGGCGGGGTCAGGCGGCTGAGGGTTTGGGGAATGGTATTCCTAAGAAGCGCGTTATAATCCAGGAGTCGCCATAGCAATAGAAAACAGACCAGGTATAGAAAGATGTTTCTCGTTAAAATTAATTTTAAGTATTTTGACAGCATTGGTTTAATCCTCATACCTAACTGATAAGCAGGCATACCAGATCAGGCCCGCTAGAAAAATAAAAGCAAGGATAGACAAAAGAATATTCATCAGGTATTGCCACCAGGAGCCATAGTCAAATTCAATGATACTGTGGCCTGCAGGTATCCAAACTCCTTTAAAAGCCCCATTGGTTTCATAAAGCGTGGCCTGATGATGGTTAATGTTTACCCGCCAATTAGAATTATAACTGTCATTGTAAATTAGGAATTTTTGATACGGGATATCCATGGCTATGCGTGCATGATTAGCATCAAAGGCCAGTAGTTTAAAGAATGTAGAATTTTCATCAATAGGCATCGCTTGAGCAGGCGGATAAGGATCGTTGCTGTTTAATTTAACACCCTCTCCTGCTTTTGCAAAGACGATGGCTGAATTGTTATTGGTCAGGAAATTATATTCCAGAACAGTAGTATTGATTTGATTAGGCTCAACCGCTTCCAGATGGTCTACCAGGATAAATTTATTTTGTAAATATCTTGCCAAAGGATAATTATCGATATTTTGGTAGATGAAATTATATCCTCCGGAAGCGTAATACAGGGTGTCTTTAGCACGGGAAGTGTTCTCAGGTGTGAGTAAATTGCTGTCTTTTAATTGTAAGGTTGAAAAAGAAAAATTATAAACGTAAGCGCTTGAGAAATAAGGAGCAGCGTTTAGAGACAGGTAATGATAGGCTTCTAAAGGTTGGACTAGTACTAATAGTGTCAATAGAGCGAATCTCCCTATGTTCGCTTTTCGTCGTCTTAATACTATCAATGACCAAAGAACAAGGCTTAAGGCAATCATTACATAGGTGCTTGATACGGCATCTTTTCTCTGCCATACAAAAAGAAATGCGAGCAAATGAACGCCCACCACATATAGGAATAAAGACAATTGCTGCCGAGAGTTTGTTATTTTAATTTCCGTAAATATTTTCCAATGCTCCAGAACGAGTAATACAAACAGCGGGATCAAAAAGAACCATATAAAGAAATGCAGATTGCGGAAATATTTTAAAATGAAGATATGTTTATAAAAAAAGTCATAAAATGGAAGTCCGTGAGGAACAATACTGCAAAAAAGCACCATGCCTAATAAAAATATAAAGACTGCCCTACGGGTAATACGTCCGATAAGTCCTAAGAAAAGTACGATGAAAGAAAAAAAAGGGACATAAACAACGGCGAATTTATACTGCCTCAAATTAGAAAAAAAAGAAGAATAGAACAAGTCCTCCACTGCTCCCCAATCCAAGGTTTGGCGGGGAACGATCAGCGTATGCCCCAAGCCCGCGTCCCCATGCCTTGCAGGTAAAATCATTTGCCCTTGTGAAGAATCGTGAAAAAAAGTAATGAGAGGAAGAAAAGAAAAAGATAATATTAATAAGGATAAAACCGTAAGTATTTTATTTTTTCTAAAGAAATCAGTATAGCGGCCCCAAAGTTTTGGAATCTGATCAGGAAAAGTAAGGAAAAAAAGAACCAAAAATAGGCCAAGAATGATTAAAAAATAAAAAGGAATGTAGGTGCCTGCCAAAATCATAAAGAAAAGCACTAGTCCTAAGAAAAAATGTTTTCGTGGTGTTTGGCTAAAAGCCACCAAAAAATAAAAAAACCAGATCAAGGGCACTGTTACCAGCATCATGTACGAATCAAAAAGCCTGGTGCCTAATGCAGAAAACAAAAGTATCAGATAGCCGGCATAAGCGATGAAACGGTCATGGTAAATGCGCATGGCCAATAAATAAAAGGCTACCATGCCGCTCCAGTAATAGAGTGCTAAAAACCAAAGATAGGATAATGTATACGGGATACCTACGGATTTAAAAAGGATGATGATCAAATAAAACGGGTTTAAAGCACCGATACGCCTGAGAAAAAAATCATTGGGAGCGCCATTAACCCAAAAAGGGTCCCACAAGGGGTAAATGCCGTGGCTCAGGTTCTCAACAAAGAATTTGGTATGTTCGTAATAGGAAAGTGCGTCACTGGTAAGGACGAGTTTGGAGCTTAAAAATCCCCAGAATGAAAAAATCCAGACTATAAATGCAAAAAATATCCAGAAGGTTGTGGACTGCTGAGGGTTTTCCTTGCTCATGAATTTATGGTGCTAAATCGTGGGAACATTAATTATTTTTTTGATGAGCTTAAAACAGTTTTAGCTGGGCGGTTTTTGGTTTTTAAATCAACATATTTGACACCAATTTGATAATAACCGCTTTTATTGCGGGTGGAACGGATAACTTTTCCAAAACCATTAAAAATATCAAGGACGCCAGACATAACAACCTGCAATTCAATAATGTCACCAGGATGATACGCCAGGGCGCTTATAAAAAGCAGGCCACTAAGCGACATGTTTTCAGTGGTGGCCAACTGCCACATAGAATCAACTTTGCGGCTATTGTGTTTGATCAGCCGGTGGCGCACGGTAATGATGCGCTTGGCGCGTATACTGTCCCTGCGTTCATCAAAAGAGTTCTGTTTGGTGGGCGGCATATATCTATTCTATTTTCTTTATTGCCTACGTCAACCGTTTTGTTTTATTGATGGTGTGTTAATTCTTTTCTTATATTAAATAAAGGGCGATGTTTGACTTCTACGTATAAACGGCCGATATATTCGCTAATGATGCCGAGGCTTAAGAGTTGTATTCCGCTGAATATAAACATGGGCAGTACGGTTGATGTCCACCCTGGTAAAGCATGGCCGGTGATTTTGGAACAAAGAGTATAAATTATTCCTGTCAGGGCCAATAAACAACATAAAATTCCGATAATGGAAACCACGCGCAATGGCACGAAGCTGAAAGATAAAACTCCATCTAAAGAAAAGGAAAGCATTTTTCCTAGGCTGAATTTTGTACTCCCTTGAAGCCGTGGTTGGCGTTTGTAAAAAACAGTCGCATAATGATTATCCAAAGACAGCACCATGGCACGGATAAAACGATTCCGTTCGCCCAAGGCATTGAAATCATTGATTAATGCCCTGGCCATCAAACGAAAATCCCCGTGATTGTTGACAATTTTTACTCCCAATATTTTAATCAAATTATAGAAGCCTTCAGCGGTGAATCTTTTAAAGAAAGTGTCAGTTTGCCTGTCTTCGCGAACCCCCAGAACAAGATCATACCCTTGTTCGTAAAGGCTTATCATCTCTTCGATCTTTTCCGGAGGGTCTTGTAAATCCGCATCAATGGTCACTGCTGCGTCCCCTTTGGCAAAGGTCAGACCTGCGCACAAAGCCCCTTGCAAACCAAAATTCCGTCGTAATACTAGGACCCTCGAATGAGAATCATCGGCAAATATTTTGTCCAGGATTTTTTGTGTTCCGTCTGTTGAACCATCATTAACATATAAAATTTCGTAGTTGGTGCACAGCGCGCGCTTATGAAGGTCCTGCATGATTGAAGTCATCCGTTGGTGGGTTGTTTCAATGACTTCTTCTTCGTTATAGCAGGGAATAATGATAGAAATACTGTGAAGTTTACGCATATTTTTTATAGGGAATATCAAAGGTTTCAGATACTTCTTTGATGGTCAAATGCCCTTCTGTCATGTTTAAAGCTGTACGGATCTCATGAGATTCTTTGGCCCATTTTTTAAAGCCGTCATTAGCAACTTTTAAAATAAAGGGAAAAGTAGCATTAGTCAAAGCATAGGTGCTGGTGCGTGCGACAGCTCCGGGCATATTAGTGACACAGTAATGCACGACCCCGTCAACGACATAGATAGGATTATCATGGGTCGTAGGTCGTGAAGTTTCAATGGACCCGCCCTGGTCAATGGCCACATCAACAATGACAGCCCCTTTTTTCATTTGAGAAACTAATTTACGGTCAATCAAGCACGGGGCTTTGGCACCACGGATTAAAACAGAACTGATCACCAAATCCGCCTTGAGCACAGCTTCGCGGATATTGTGGGAATTGCTCATCAGGGTATGGACATTAGGAGGCATGATTTCTTCCAGATACCGAAGGCGGTTTAAGTTAATGTCCAAAACCGTGACATTGGCCCCAAGACCTGCAGCCATTTTACAGGCGTTGGAACCGACCACACCAGCGCCAATGATGGCTACTTCCGCCGGATAAACACCAGGAACACCCGCTAACAAAATTCCTCTGCCCTTTGATGGTTCTTCCAGGTATTTAGCTCCCTCGTGTACGGCCATACGTCCAGCCACTTCAGACATGGGAGTTAAGCAAGGTAATTCTCCGTCTTCAGTTTGAAGAGTCTCATAAGCCAAGGCAGTGATTTTACGTTCCAGCATAGCCTCAGTTAATTCACGGCTGGCGGCAAAATGAAAATAGGTAAATACAATTTGGTCTTTTTTAAGAAGCCGGTATTCAGAAGGCTGCGGTTCTTTTATTTTGACGATCATGTGAGCTTGGGCGTAAATCATATCAGGGGTATTTACAATTTCTCCCCCCACCGTCTCATAATCAACGTCTGTAATGCCGCTGGCTAAACCTGCGTTATGTTCGATTAAAACCTGATGACCGGCACGTACCAAAGATTCGACACCGACCGGCAGGATACTGACGCGGCATTCATTGCTTTTAATTTCTTTGGGCACGCCAATAATCATATTTATTGAGGACCTATCATGTCTTGCGGACGGACTAAAGCATCAAATTTTTCAGCTGTCAATAATCCAAGAGCAATCGCAGCTTCTTTGAGGGTGATATTATCAGCAAAAGCTTTTTTGGCAACCTTGGCAGCATTATCATAACCAATATGCGGATTTAAAGCAGTCACGAGCATCAGTGAATTATCCAGATGCTTTTTGATATTAAGGCGATTGGCTTCGATGCCAACAACACAATTGTCAGTAAAGCTTTCACAAGCATCTGATAAAAGCCGGATAGAATTGAGGACATTAAAGATGATCACTGGTTTATAGACGTTTAATTCAAAATTTCCATTTGAGCCGGCGACCGTCACTGCCGTATTATTACCAAAAACCTGCACACAGACCATGGTCATGGCCTCGCATTGCGTTGGGTTGACCTTACCAGGCATGATGGAAGAACCTGGTTCATTTTCCGGTAAATGCAATTCCCCAATCCCTGAGCGCGGGCCTGAACCAAGCCAGCGGATATCATTGGCAATTTTCATCAGTGAAGCAGCCAAGGTATTTAATACGCCGCTGAAATTGACCATGCTGTCATGTGAAGCCAGGGCTTCAAATTTATTACGAGCGGTTTTAAAAGGTTTGCCTGTGATTTGGGCGATTTTTTCTGCTGATTTAACAGCAAATTGCGGATGCGTGTTAAGTCCGGTACCGACGGCTGTACCGCCTAATGCTAATTCATACAGATGCGGCAAGGCTGCATCAATGCGTTCAAGATTGCTTGTCAGTTGCTGCACATATCCGGAGATTTCCTGGCCTAAGGTCAATGGTGTGGCATCCATCAAATGGGTGCGTCCGATTTTGATAATATCCTTAAATTCTTCTTCTTTAATTTTTAGGGCGTCACGTAATTTTTTGATCATCGGTATCAAACGTAGGTGAATTTCTTCGATGGCCGCAATATGCATGGCTGTTGGGAAGGTGTCGTTGGACGATTGGGCTTTGTTGACATCATCATTAGGATGAATAGGTTTTTTGCTGCCCATGCTTCCACCTGAAAGTTCAATGGCGCGGTTGGAGATTACTTCATTAGCGTTCATATTAGTCTGAGTGCCTGAACCTGTTTGCCAAATGACCAGAGGAAAATGATTGTCAAGTTTACCTTCAATGACTTCATCTGCTGCACGGATTATTAAAGCAGCTTTATCAGCAGGTAATATCCCAAGTTCCTGATTAGTCATGGCTGCGGCTTTTTTAAGGATGCCCAGTGCCCGGATCATCTCTTTAGGGAATCGATCACCGCCGATTTTAAAATTTTCAATGGAACGCTGTGTTTGAGCGCCCCAGTATTTATCCGTGGGAACCTTAATTTCTCCCATACTGTCAGTTTCTATACGATATTCCATTTATTAACCCTTTTTAATTGGAACAATGTTGCCACCAGCCAGATCACCGATGACATTGACTAATTCACTGTTAATCGGAACGACGATTTTTGAGTTTTGAGATAATGCTTTTTCAACTGTTTCTAAACGGCGTAGAAGTTGGGCGTTGCCTACAAAGTATTTATCCGCGGCTTCATTGACCAGTCGGATGGCTTCTGATTCGCCCTCGGCTTGTAATATCCTGGCTTGTTTGATGCCTTCGGCTTTTTTGATCTCTGCTCTTTTTTGGCCGTCAGCTGCTGTTTCCGTGGCTGTTGCAAAGTCTATGGCAGCAATTTTTTCATTCTCTGCTTTAACGACCTTGTTCATGGTTTCCTGGACGTCCTTGGGAGGGTCAATTTCTTTAAGCTCGGTACGGACAATTTCCAATCCCCAGCTGGCGGTTTCGCGTTCTAATATTTGGTGCAGGTCAGTATTAATACGGCCGCGCTCGCTGTTAGCACTTTTTAAAGTCATAGTACCGATGATATTACGCAAGGTGGTGCGGGCCAGATTGACGATTTGATATTGATAATTACCGACATTATATTGGCATTTTTTAACGCTGTCCTCGTCAGGTTTGACTTTAAAGTAGACCTGGGCATCGACCTTGGCGTTTAAATTATCATTGGTGATGATTTCCTGCGTTTCAGCGTTGACCAATTGTTCGGTGATATTCACGATGTATACATTTTCTATTAATGGGATAACCCAGTTAAATCCCAAATTGGCAAAACGATGGTATTTTCCAAGGCGTTCAATGAGTCCTCGTGAAGTCGGACGGATAACGCGAATGCCAGATATAAAAATGAATATGGCAAAGACAATTGGAATTAGAATAGATCCCATGCTAACCTCCTAATTATTCAATAAGTAATGCGTTAACAAACGCACGCCGGCACCGGTGGCACCAAATCC
Source organism: Candidatus Omnitrophota bacterium (assembly GCA_013285735.1). Classification (GTDB taxonomy): domain Bacteria; phylum Omnitrophota; class Gorgyraeia; order Zapsychrales; family Fredricksoniimonadaceae; genus JABDGZ01. The sequence continues at coordinate 9,232 of JABDGZ010000006.1, forward strand.
GTAATACATGCGCCCTGATCCTTCAGCGTAAGAACTTCCGGCAATATCTAAATGAGCCCAGGTGGTGCCTTCCGTAAACTGATGCAAAAATTCCGCCGCGGTGCTTGCTCCCCCGCCTTTGATATTGCTGGTATTTTTTAAATCCGCGATAGGTGATTTAATATATTCTTTGAGTTCTGCATAAACAGGCAGCCGCCAGGCCCGGTCATCGGTTTTTTGGGAAGCTTCTATTAATTGGCGGGCCAATTCATCACAATTGGAAAATAAACCGGTATAATCAAATCCCAAAGCCACCACACAGGCCCCGGTCAAAGTAGCCAGATCAATCATTTTAGCCGGCTTATAATTTTTGACGACATAGGCAAAAGCATCCGCTAAAACCAAACGGCCTTCAGCGTCGGTATTGCCGATTTCAACGGATTTTCCGGCATAGCCGGTAATCACATCACCAGGTTTGTAGGCAGCAGAGCCAATTGAATTTTCAGCGATCCCTAAAACGAAAAGCAAATTCTTCTTTAATCCGAGTGCCAGGACATTTTTTAATAAACCGCATACAGCTGCTGCTCCAGCCATGTCGATTTTCATTGTTTCAATGCCGCCGGTAGGTTTTAAATTTAAACCTCCTGTATCAAAGGTCATACCCTTGCCGATAAATGCAGTATAACCGTCTCCCTTTTTACCGCCGTTATAGCGGACAATGATGAGTTTAGGTTCTTTATTACTAGCCTGGTTTACGGCCAAATGAAGATTAAGGCCTTTGGATTTTAATTCTTTACGATTTAAAATTTCCAAACTCAAGTTCTTTTTACCTTTAATAAGGTCTCTGACAGTTTTTTCTAAGTATGTTGATGTGATCGTGTCTGCATTGTCATTAACCAGGTCACGGGTCAAACTGACGCCCTGGCAGACAGCAACTGCGTCAGTGAATATTTTTTTTGTTTCGACGGCAATAGTCACTTGTTTGGTTTTAACAGTTTTGTCGTTTTTATCTTTGGATTTATATTTGTCCCAGGCATAGGTGCCGATGAGTACGCCTTCTATTATGGCAATGATCGCCGCATCATCTTTGCTATGAGGAATGATTTCAACTGTTTTAGCTTTTTGGAGATAGGTTGAGGCAAAAGCTTTACGCACTTGTATACGTAAATCAGTTAAAGACAATTTATCTGTCTTGCCTAATCCAACAAACAGAAAGGTCTTGTCGCCTTCGAGTACAGGATAAATTTCTCCTTTTTCTAATCCGTTTTTGAAACGTGCATGTGTTTGGCCGGATGCTAAAAGAACTACCATCGCATCTTTGTCGTATTTGGCTGGTGAATGAAATGAAATCACGGCAATCTCCTAACGTTGTTCTATGGGGGTGTAATCAGTTTTCGGTGCGCCTATATAGATTTGGAATGGCCTTCCGATTTTTGTCGTCGGGTCCTGGATCATTTCTTTCCAATGGGCAATCCAGCCAGGCATGCGGCCAATGGCAAACATCACCGGGAACATATTTAAAGGAATGCCGATGGCGCGATAAATAATGCCGCTGTAAAAATCAACATTGGGATAGAGTTTGCGTGCTATAAAATATTCATCCTTTAAAGCCGCTTCTTCCATCCGTTTGGCTAAATCAAGCAAGGGATCATGAATGCCTAATTTGTTAAGCAGATCATCAGCGCATTTTTTAATGATTTTAGCCCGGGGATCAAAGTTCTTATAAACCCGATGGCCAAATCCCATTAAACGGAATGAATCGTTTTTATCCTTGGCTTTGGCGATATACTTCAGGACATCTCCCCCATTGGCCTGGATTTCTTCTAACATTTCAATAACCGCCTGATTTGCGCCACCATGCAAAGGCCCCCACAAGGCACAGATACCAGCAGAAATGGATGCATATAAATTAGCATGAGAAGAACCTACTAAACGGACGGTCGATGTGGAGCAATTTTGTTCATGATCAGCGTGCAGGATCAAGAGTACCTGCATGGCGCGCACCACTTCGTCCGTCATTTTGTAAGGATTGGTGGGAGAATCAAACATCATATTTAGAAAATTAGGTACATAGCGAAGATCATGACGAGGATATACAAAAGCCTCGCCGATGGATTTTTTATGGGAAAAAGCGCAAATGGTACGTATTTTGGAAAGCAATTGGACGGCGATACGGTCAATTTCTTCTTTCGTGGGATTTTCTTTAATTAATTCCGGGTAATAGGCTGACATGGAACAGACCATCGCTGAAAGGCTGGCCATGGGGTGTGCTGTAGACGGGTAAGCATCAAAAAGATTTTTCATGTCCTCATGGATCATGGAATGTTCAGTAAAGGCATCAGAAAAAGCCTCTAATTCTTTTTGGTTTGGTAATCTGCCGTAAATTAAAAGGTAGGATGTTTCGACAAAGGTGGATTTTTCAGCCAATTGTTCGATGGGGATGCCTCGGTAACGCAAGACACCTTTTTCTCCATCGAGATAGGTAATGGCACTTTTACAGGAACCCGTATTTCCAAAACCCGGGTCCATGGTGATAAAATTCGTTGTGCTGCGCAATTTGCCGATATCAAAGGCCTTATCGCCTTCGGTGCCGACAATAATGGGGCATTCCAGTGTTTTTCCGTCGATATTGACTTGCACATTATCTGCCATGAGGTTCTCCCTTTAGTTGTCCGTCATTCCCGCGAAAGCGGGAATCCAGTTTTGAAATGGATCCCCGATTAAAGTATTCGGGGATGACATTCGGACTTATGAGTTACTTCGTAACTCATGTCCTCATGTCAATTATAACATGGTTAAATCTGATCAAAAACTGCTTTAATATCTTTACTGATATCCAGAAAAGCATCAACTAATTTAGGGTCAAAATGTGTTCCTTTCAATTTTCTTATTTCTGCCATAGTGTCTTCAAAAGACCAAGCTTTTTTATACGGTCTGGTTGAACTTAAAGCATCAAATACATCGGATACGGCACAAATACGGCCAATCAAAGGGATCTCCTCTTCTTTGAGGCCCTGAGGATACCCGCGACCATCCCATTTTTCATGGTGGGTCAAGGCAATGGTCTCCGCCATTCTTAAAAAAACAGAATCACTTCCAGAAAGCATTTTGGCTCCCAGGGTGGTATGTGTTTTGATGATTTCAAATTCATGAGGTTCAAGAGCTGAAGGCTTTAATAAAATGGCATCCGGGATGGCTATTTTACCGATATCATGCAAGGGAGACGTTGTTAACAGTAATTCCCCTTTCTCCTTCGAGAAACCGATAGCCATTGCTAAAAGCTGGCAATAACGGCTCATACGGTAAATATGTTTTCCAGTTTCCGCGTCCCTTAATTCCGCGGCGATGGCCAAGCGCTGAATGGCTTCAAGGCGTGTGTCCCTGATCTCCTTGATCCGTTCATTGATTTGTTCATCTAAAGTGGCATTATGGTTTTTGATCTGGTTGTATAAAAGCCTGACTTCGATGATATTGCGGCTTTTAAGAAGCACATCCAAATGTTCGTAAGGTTTATGAAGAAAATCTTTAGCACCGCTTTGCAAGGCTTTAAAACGGACAGATTCTTCTTCAGCAGTCAATATTAACAAAGGAAGATAATCATCAGGATTAAGGAATGACAATTGAAGCATGACAGCAAATCCGTCCATCTTGGGCATGTTTAGATCGAGCAGGATCAGGTCTGGTTGTAATTCTTTGTAAAGGTCAACGGCCTGGGTTGGATCTGTCGTGGTGGTGATATTGATGAAACCGGCGTTGGTAAGTATTTTTTTAAGGATTTGAATGTTGAGGATATTATCGTCAATGGCGAGGATTTTGGCTGCAAATATTTTTTCATCAGAAATCATAGGCTTTTTACTTTATCCAAAAAATCCTCGTCCGTCAAATCTGAATGTATGGGGGTTATTGTAATATATTTATTGCTTAAGGCATAAGTATCTATGGTGTTATCATTTTTATGAGTCGGCATATGAGCGCCCATCCAGTAATAATGCTTGTCGTGGGGGTTTTTACGTTTTTCAAAGGTGCCATGAATAGGCTCTGTCCCCTGACGGGTGAAGCGTGTACCCTTGGGTTTTCCGGGCGGAACATTGACATTAAGAAAGGTGCCTTTAGGCAATTTATTTTTATAGACCCATTTAGCTAATTTAGCTGTAAATTTTGCCGCCGTTGAAAAATTAGGGTTGTCAAAACAGTCCAGTGAAACAGCAAAAGAATCAATGCCCATTAAAGCGCCTTCGCGTGCTCCTGCCACAGTCCCGGAATAAAAAACACTACAGCCATCATTGCCGCCATAATTAATACCGGAAATCACCAGATCAGGTTTTTTGCCTTTTAATAGGACGCTAACAGCAAATTTAACACAGTCAGCGGGTTTACCGCTAACGGCATGGCCATCAAAGTGGCGTTCTGGAGAAACTTTTTTTACAAATAAAGGATAGAAAAGTGTAATGCCATGCCCGACGGAACTTTGCTCGGCATCAGGAGCAACGACTGTGACCTCAGCGATTTTGCTGAGTTCCTTATAAGCGGCATGAATCCCCTCCGCATAAATTCCATCGTCATTAGTTAACAAAATACGCATTATTTAGCCAGCTTTCGCAAAACTGTCTGTAAAATACCGCCGTTACGTAAATAATCAACTTCGACAGGCGTATCTACCCTGGCAATGACGTTAAATTTCTTTTTGCTGCCGTCAGATGAAGTCGTTTCGATAGTCAACTCTTGACGGGGTTTTAAATTATCGTCCAAGTTAAGGAAATCAAAAGTTTCGTCCCCTTTTAATCCTAAGCTCGTATAATTTTCACCCGGTTTAAAAACACAAGGCAAAACACCCATGCCGCATAAATTGCTGCGGTGAATACGTTCAAAGCTTTCAGCAATGACTGCCCGGACACCAAGCAAGGTTGTTCCCTTAGCTGCCCAATCACGAGAAGAACCAGTACCGTATTCTTTGCCGGCCAAAACGATCAGCGGTGTTTGGCTTGATTTATATTTCATGGCTGCATCATAAATGAACATTTTTTCTTTGGAAGGCCAATAGGTTGTCCAAGGACCTTCAGTGCCAGGTGCTGTTAAATTCCGCAAGCGGATATTGGCAAAGGTACCGCGGGTCATGATCCGGTCATTACCACGACGGGCGCCATAGCTGTTAAAATCTTTAGGAGTCACGCCCTGCTCCATTAAATATTTTCCGGCAGGAGAATCTTTGGCAATAGCTCCCGCAGGAGAAATATGATCGGTGGTAATCGAATCAGCCACCATCACCAAACATTTAGCTTGTTCGATTCCTTTAATAGGATCAATCCCAGCTTTCATGCCGACAAAATAAGGTGGATTTTGAATATAGGTGCTTTTATTGTCCCAGCTAAAGAGATCAGATTTGGTTGTTTTAATAGCATTCCAATTTTTATTACCGCGATCTACATTTTTATAGCATCGACGGAAAATAGAAGCTTTGACGAATTTGCGTGCGGCTGCAGCGATTTCTTTATGCGTTGGCCAAATATCCTTGAGGAAAACCGCCTTACCTTTTTTATCTTTGCCTAAGGGTTCATTATTTAAGTCAATATCCACCCGTCCAGCCAAGGCATAGGCCACGACTAATGGCGGAGAAGCCAGGAAATTAGCTTTAGTGTAGGGGTTGACCCGGCCTTCGAAATTACGATTTCCTGAAAGTACCGCCGCTGCAACCAGATTACCTTGGGTGATGGCATTGGCTACAGGTTCAGGCAATGGTCCGGAATTACCGATACAGGTGGTACATCCATACCCTACGATATTAAACCTGATTCTTTCTAAATATTTTAATAACCCGGCTGTTTTTAAATATTCTTCCACAACTTGTGAACCTGGGGCAAAAGAAGTTTTAACATAATGAGGCGGCATCAAACCTTTTTCAACAGCTTTCTTAGCTAAAAGCCCGGCACCGATCAGTACCGACGGATTTGAGGTGTTGGTACAACTGGTGATGGCAGCAATAACAACAGCGCCATGCCCCAAGGTTTCAACTCCTCCGTTTTGTACGGTGGCTGTACTGGATAAAGCGTTTTGAGCCAAACCATAACCACGAGCGGCAATATCTGCGGTTAATGATTGCAGGAAATTAGATTTCAAATCTTTTAAAGGCACTCTGTCTTGCGGGCGTTTGGGGCCAGCCAAGCAGGGTTCAACCGTTGATATGTCTAGTTCTAAGATATCAGAATAAACACATTCGGGTGTTTTGGCCGTATAGAACAAACCCTGTGCCTTATAATATTTTTCCACCAAGGCCACTTCCGCAGGTGTTCGTCCGGATAATTTTAGATAATTAAGCGTTTCATCATCGATAGGAAATAAACCGATCGTTGCCCCATATTCCGGCGCCATGTTAGCAATGGTAGCCCTGTCCGGCAGCGGCAAGTATTGCAATCCTTCGCCAAAGAATTCAACGAATTTTTCGACCACCCCTTTTTTACGCAAGATTTGGGTGACAGTCAAGACTAAGTCAGTGGCGGTGACGCCATCTTTTAATTTTCCTTTGATACGAAAGCCAACAACTTCCGGCATCAGCATATAAATGGGTTCGCCCAACATCACAGATTCAGCTTCGATCCCACCCACTCCCCAACCAACAATGCCAAGGCCATTGATCATGGTGGTATGTGAATCAGTACCCACACAGCTGTCAGGATAGGCGACATTGTCTTGCCCGAGTTTCTTTTTTAATACGCCTTTGGCCAAATATTCAAGATTCACCTGATGCACAATACCCGTGGCTGGCGGTACCACCCTAAAATCCTGCAAAGCGCTCTGCCCCCATTTAAGGAATTCATAGCGTTCCTCGTTGCGTTCAAATTCTAAAGTAACGTTTTCACCTAAAGATTTGCTGGTACCAAAGGAATCCACTTGTACAGAATGGTCAATGACCAGATCGCACAATACCTGAGGGTTAATTTTCTTAATATCTCCGCCGAGATTCTTCATCGCATCGCGCATGGCTGCCATGTCGACAACACAAGGAACACCGGTAAAATCTTGTAAGATAACACGGCCAGGTTTAAAAGCGATTTCGTCTTTTTTCTCGTTAGGTTTCCAGCTGACGATGGTATTGATATCTTTTTCAGTGACCTGATAATTATCGAAATTACGAAGAGCGCTTTCTAAAAGGATACGGATGGAAAATGGCAGTTTGGATATATCAAGATTGCGTGCTTTGGCGAATTGAGGTAAAGAGTAGATGGTATATTGAGAAGAGCCAACTTTTAATTTTTTTGCGACAGTTTTCTTTTCAAATGAGGCCATAGGACAGCTCCTTGATAAAACGGTTCATTTCAACTACACATCGTTTTATTATAGGCTTTTAGTTACACAGAAGCAAGAACAAGGCGGGTTTTTTATCGATATTAGGCGGGATCTTCTTCCATTCTCTAATACTCATCGTTTTGATGAATTGTTGAGGGCTTGTAATGTCACAGGCAATACAGAGATTTGTCTTATCGTGGCAGGAAGCCAGAATGTCTTCCAGGATGTTTTGGTTGCGGTATGGCGCTTCCATAAAGATTTGGGTCTGTTTTTCTTTCATGGAGCGATCTTCTAATGTTTTGATTTTTTGTGCCCTTTCCTGCCGGTCGCGTGGTAGATAACCATTAAAGGCAAAGTTTTGTCCGTTCAAGCCTGAGGCCATCAATGCCAGAAGAATTGATGATGGTCCAACTAAAGGAATGATTTCAATTTTATTTTGATGGGCTAATAAAACCAGATCAGCACCCGGGTCAGCGACACAAGGGCATCCGGCTTCAGAAATAATCGCAGAATCCTGACTTTTAAGGATTTTGGTATATTCGTGAATATCTTTAAGATGAGTATGTTCGTTAAGATCAAAGAAACGGCATTCGCTGAAAGGAAATTCAGTGTGTAATTTCTTAAGAAGCCGGCGGGCAGACTTTGGTTCTTCTACGAAAAATGTACGAACGTCCTTGATTTCATGAGCAATGTAATCAGGGAGTAAGCTCTTGCCTTCTTCATTGATGGTATTGGGAACTAAATATAATTTAGACATTAATGAGCGTCTTTACCCCAAACTTTATCCAAATACTCATGGCGGCCAGAATTATCATGGTACATATTGTATTGGAAGGTCTTTTTAAGATAGTACTTTTGATGATAATCTTCTGCCGGGTAAAACGTGGATGCCGGTACAATTTCAGTCACAATGGGTTTATCAAAACGACCGGAAGCAGCCAAAGCTTCTTTGGACTTTTCAGCGATGCGTTTTTGTTCATCGCTGTGGTAAAAAATTGCACTCCGGTATTGTGTCCCCTCATCCACAAATTCACCGTTGACTTGAGTGGGATCAATATTATGCCAGAAAAGATCTAATAGTTTTTCGTAAGAAACAACATTAGGATCAAATACCACTTCTATGGATTCAGCATGCCCTGTCTCACCTGAAGAGACATCTTCATAACTTGGGTTAGCCACATGTCCGCCGGTATAACCAACAGTTGTTTTGATAACACCCTTGGTATTATCAAAAAAGGGCTGCATGCACCAAAAACAGCCGCCGGCAAAAGTTGCTTTTTCTAAATGTGCACTATCCATAGCAGTCTCCTGTGCTGATACTGTGTTCGAAATTAGGAAAACAGCAGTGATCAATGATAATAATTTCATCATTATTTTTGCTCCACAAATTTAAGCGCTGCCGAATTCATACAGTAACGTTTGCCTGTCGGTGCTGGGCCGTCATCAAAGACATGGCCTAAATGTGCGCCGCAGCGAGGGCAATGCACTTCAATCCGGGTCATAAAAAGGCTGTCATCTTTTAAATAGGCCACATTGAGTTTATTAATAGGTCTGGTAAAGCTGGGCCAGCCAGTGCCGGATTCAAATTTATCATCCGAGGAAAATAAATCCAACCCGCAGCAGGCACATTTGTAAATACCATGGCGGTGATTGTTGACGTATTCTCCGGTAAAGGGATGTTCTGTCCCCTCATGGCGGGCCACATCATATTGTGTCGGAGTTAGTATTTTTTTCCATTCATCATCTGTTTTTACGACTTTTTGGGTTTTTATGATTGAGTTTGTTGCAGCATCATAAACTTCGATGGTGTCTTGATTTGATTGGGCCATAGATAGATCTCCATTGAAAGATAGTATTAAGAACAAGATTAATGCCATTTTATTCATAGCAACCTTATTTGAATATATTGAATAAAGCCAGTGCTTGAGAAAATTCTTTTGGCGTTACAAAACCTATGACCCTGGAATTATCAACTTCTTGACCATGTTCATCTAAAAAGACGACTGTAGGAAGTCCTTCGATCTGGTAGTCTTGAAGTATTTGTTGTATATTAGGATCGTCCTGATTGGTGGCATCGACTCTTAAGGTGGTCACTTGAGCTAGTTTGGCCTGGATGTCAGGCTGTGAAAATACTTCTCTGTCCAAATCATGGCAGATCGGGCACCACTCAGCAAAAAAATCGATCACTATTGGTTTTTTATGCGCTATTGAATCTGCCACCGCCTGTTTGCTGTACGGTTTCCAGGAGATGTTTGATTGATGTTCAGGTGCCTTTTGGCAGGAACTAAAAATAAGAATTACAAATAATAAACTAATGAATATTTTCATGGGTGAAATTATAGCACAGAAAATGGATATTAAAACTTGAAATAAGTATTGCAGGGTAAAACAGGTGGATGTACTATAGAAACATTATGAAAGTAGTTATTCTTAATCCCTCCTTTGGAGACAATTTCGTACGGGTGGCCCGTTGGGCGGCTAAATCTCGCGGTCGTGTTCAGCGACATCCCGAGTATTTACTGACGGCGGCACAAGTACTCATTGATGCTGGCCACGACACTCACTTCGTCGAGGCTGCGGCACGTAATTTTACGGCTGAAGAATCCATTGAAACAACGGTGAATCTTAAGCCTGAGTTGTTGGTCATGCATGTGACTACCCCTTCGATTTACGCTGATATTGAACAAGCTAAAATAATTAAAGATCGGGCAAAGTGCAGGGTTGTTTTTGTTGGCCAGCATGCGACCGCTGAAATTGATAATACTTTTGAAATTGGCCGTGGCGTGGTTGATTATATTTTACCCCGCGAATATGATTACACCTTGCGTGACCTGGCCAATGGTGTTGCTGATGATAAGAATTTAGGACTTTGCTGGGTAAGCAATGGCAAGGTTATTAAAAATATGCCTCGTCCTGAAGTTGACGTTAATGAGCTTCCTTTTCCTGCCTGGCAATTGATTCAACCAGAATGGTATCCTGACGGCGGTAAGAAATTTCCATTTTTAACTCTTATCACCGGTCGTGGCTGTAATAATGCCTGTACCTTTTGCCGTGATCCCCAATTGATGTATGGTTATAAATTACGTAATCGCTCTGCGGAATTAGTCGTTGCTGAGATGGAACATGATTTGAAGCTTCACCCGCAGATTCGTGAGATCATGTTTGAAACCGATACTTTCGCTGCAGATCGTCAGCATGTCATTGATGTTTGTAATTTGATCATTGAAAAAGGAATTAATAAAAAGATTAGCTGGTCATGCAATATGCGTGTGAATACGGATCTGAGCCTCCTGCCTTTGATGCGTCAATCCGGCTGCCGTATGCTGATGACTGGTTTTGAATTTGGTACTGATGAAAATTTGCGCGTCATCCGTAAAGGTGGCGTTTCCGTTGACATGGCCCGTGAATATTCCAAAGAAGCCAATCGTCTTGGATTTACCATTCATGGCTGCTTCATGATCGGCGCTCCGGGTGAGACAAAAGAAAGTGCCCGTAAAACCATTGATTTTGCTAAATCGATGCCTTTGGATACAATTCAGATCACCGGTGTTGCCTCCTATCCTGGTACATCCTTGTATAAATGGGCGCGTGAAAATAATTATATTTTAGCGAAGGATTGGAAGGATTGGCTGACTGAAGCTGGAGAACAACGCACCCTTCTTTCATATCCGCAATTTTCCCATAAAGACATTGATGAGCATATTGATATTGGTTTAAAAGAATTTTATTTGAGGCCAAAGCAGATTTGGAACATGTTTATTTCAATTAATTCCGTCGGTGATTTTTTACGGAAATTGCATGGATTTAAAGCATTTGTTCATTATTTTGCTCAAAAAATGATAAGGGCTATTCAGGGAAAGCGTGCAGAAAGTCAGGCAACGACTAAATTTTTAAGCCGCACTATCCGTGTGCGCACCGAAGCTCAGAATATCCCTGTGTTGACACCTGTTCATTGATTTGTTATATTTAATACCTAAAAGAACTTAAGGAGATTTGTATGGCTCATATTGTGACGGAACCTTGTATCAAATGTAAATACACTGATTGCGTGACTGTTTGCCCTGTGGATTGTTTTCACGAAGACGCTGAAATGTTAACGATTGATCCGGAAGTTTGTATTGATTGCGGTGCTTGTATCCCAGAGTGCCCTGTTCAGGCTATTTATTCAGATTCTGATCTGCCTGAGAAATACAAAGGTTATACAGCTCTTAATGCTACAAAGTCTAAAGAGTTACCTGTTATCACCCAAAAGAAAACTCCTTTAGCGCCACCTAAATAATTTTTAATGATTGAAACATCCTTTGTTCCCCTGTGGCGCTTAGGATGTTTCCTTTTTATATGACAAATCCTAAAGCTTGGTTAATGAATAAATGGAATATACAAACGACTAAAGATTTTTGGTTGATTATGTTGACCTATTCTCTGGCGGGTATGGCTATTTTACCTGTTAAGAAGATTATTTTTCATGCAGTCGGTATAACCCCTCATACTCCCTTTTGGATCGTAGTTTTAGTGTACATTCCCCTCGTCCCTCCAGCTTATCAAATCGGTTTAATATTCTTCGGAACTATGTTGGGTCAGTTTAATTTCGTGTGGGGACAAGCCAAGAAAAGATTTCGGATAGGTATCAGACCTAAAACTACTTAGCCCGTCGGAAGAATATAAAGCATCAAATACACAATCACACCCGTCGTTGATACATATAACCAGACAGGGTAAAGCCATCGGGTAATACGTTTATGCTTATCATATTCCCCTCTTAAAGCGTGACGTATGGCCATGATAATAAAAGGTACGATGGTGACCGCTAAAAGTGTGTGTGGAATTAAAACAAGAAAATAAAGAGTTTTTAGAAAACCTGTTCCAGGGTAACGGGTCAAAAGATGTGTGGTGAGGCGTTCGTATACATAGGAACATAAAAATACCGTTGAACAAACGAATGCCGCAATCATCAATTTTCGATGGATTTCTTTTTTGCTTTGTTTGATCGCTACAATCCCGCATACGACCAAGATCCCTGCTAAAGCATTTAATGACGCGTTAATAGTGGGAAGAAGTGGCGGGTGCATTAGAAAATTCCATCAACAATAATTAAGCATAAAAGAAGCGGAAGATAAAGAATAGATGCACCGAGAATTTTACGTGCATCTAAATTAGATTGGCTTTTTTGAAATAAAAAGGCAACGTATAAAACCCCTGCACCAAGAAGCAAAGCTCCCCAAAAATATATTCTCCCAGACATGCCGATCAATGAAGGCATTAATGAAAAGGCAACTAAGAGAAAACTAAAAGCGGTAATTTGGGTAATGGTAAATTTACCGTCAGGATGAACGACAGGAAGCATTTTAAAGCCTGCTTTTTTATAATCTTCTTTATACAGCCAGGCAATGGCATAAAAATGAGGATGCTGCCAGGTAAAGAGGATTAAAAATAGGATCCATCCGCCAGGGTCCAAGTGTCCGGTGGCCGCGGCCCAGCCTCCCAGCGGCGGAATTGCTCCTGGAATAGCTCCGATGGTGGTATTAAGCCACGTTAAACGTTTCATAGGGGTATAAACTAAAACGTATAAAAAGCAGGTCAACAAACTTAAAAAAGCGGTCAAGAGATTGACCTTCCAACAAAAAATCAGTAATCCCGTCAGGATCAAGATGATACCAAATCCTAATGCTTGTGCCGGTGTAATGACACCTGTTGGAATGGGTCGTTTTTTGGTCCTCTGCATCAGGGCATCAACATCACGTTCAAGATACTGATTAAGTACCGATGCCCCGCCGCAGGTCAGGGTAGAACCTAGTAATGTCCACAGTAGCAAACCCCAGCGAGAAAAACTATGGTCAGCAAAATAAAAACCTAGGGCAGTGGTGACGAGTACCAGCATGGTAATGCTGGGCTTGGTCATCCCCCAATAAGCTTTATATAAATTTAAATTGTTCATTTTCTATGTATTCCCGATTTCGCGGGAATGACATCAGGGGTTTCTTGTTGATAATGTTTTAAATTGCCGCCAGGTCAAAGGAGATGCGCGTAAAACCATTAAAAATGACAAGCCTAAGACAATGGCACCTGTGGTTACGTGTAAAGTTGTAGTATATATTTCTTTATGAGAAAGTACAGTAGAAATTCCTAAGGTGATCTGCAGGATCACGGCAATATTAAGCCAGTACATGGTTTTGAGGATCAATGGACGGTCTAAACATTCTTTATAAGCAATATGATTGAGCCAAAAAATATTTATTAATATTAAAAAAGCCCAGCAGCGGTGCAAGAGGTGGATCATGACCTGCCCCATATTGACGGGGTCCAGATTATTTTCAAAACGCCAGGCATTGACCCTGTTAAGCCAGGCCTGGTCAAAGCTGGGAAAAAGAGTCCATCCCATCGTCGGAAAATCAGGTATCGCTAAACCTGCCTGGTCATGGCGCATGACATTCCCGATGATCAATTGGATATAAACCATCACCATTAAAAGGATGGCTGCTTGTAAAAATTGTTGGCTGTAACTTTCTTCATCAATGGTCCATCGGTGGTGGCGTTCAACGGATAAAGCATACGTGATAAAAATGACCAATAGAAAAAACGTTTGGGCCAGCACACCATGAAAGGTTGACAGCCATACGGGTAAAAAAAATAGGACAGTTAATCCTCCTAAAACACCTTGAAGGACAACAGTCAAAAAAGCGAAAATACCCAAACGTTTAACCCACGCAGGTGTTTTTTCTATACGAAGAAGCCATATTGTTAAAATTAAGGTCAAAAGTCCGACGATGGAAGCCAACATGCGGTGGGTGTGTTCATATTTGATCCCCCCTGCCATTTTATTGAGAGGATAGGCAAACATGAATTTACCGTAGGTGGTAGGCCAATCAGGCACAGAAAGACCTGACTCAGTGCTTTTAACCAAAGCTCCAAGGGCAATTAAAAACAAGGTTACGATGCAAAGAAATTTAGAATAGCGCCTTAGAATAATAGATTGGGAATTCATAAGAGAAATAACACCAGGTGTTGCACCACCGCAACACCCGGTGTTGAGGAGGTTATATTTTAAGTAACTTCATCATGTACCAATATAATGCGGCTAACATGAATATGACTGATGAAATTGCAGCGAGCATGTAGAAAAATTCTTTAGGCTCAATACCAGGATTCACAATTTCAGTACGATCCACCCCGTTAAGAGACAGGATATAGGCTTCTATATCAGCGATCTGTGCCTGGGTTAAGGCATGAGAATCACCAAAGTTTGGCATCGCAGGACCGCTACTGTCAATGTTAGGGGCACCATGCTGTATAAACTGGTCGATATGCTCAACGAAAAGTTGCGGGTCAGCGTTATATACAGCGCGGTCAATAGGATTGAGCACTGGAACGCCACGAGGTGCATGATCGCCGGTTAAATAGCTTGTATATCCTGGTGTTATATTATTACCGTGGGGACCGTGACACATGATACAGGATTGATGGAATAAAATAGCCCCATGATCTTGATTACCGATAATACCAGCAGCTTGAACTCCGCTGGCACTGCTGCTTGAATTTGAACTTCCTTGGGCACTGGCTTCTGCTTTTTCATCTGCCGCAGATTCAGCTGTTGCTGCTCTCGTCGACAGGCTGCTAAGGAAAACAATCACAGCGTTCATCTGATCTTCGGTTAAACGGCTAGCAAATGAAGGCATAATACTTAAAGGGTTATGCGCTTGTGGCGTCATTAATTGTGTTTTCAGCCAGTCCTTGGTGGGTTTATCTTTTTTGATTGCCATGATCAGATCTGGACCCGCCTTGTTGCTGGGATGTCCTGTAATAGTATGGCATTGAACGCAGCCTTGAGTGTTAAATAATTGTTCACCATATTTTATTGAAGCAGCCGGGTCTACCGCACCTCCTGCCGCTGGTGCTGGCGGTGGCGGCACTGGTGCTGCCGTCGCAGCTGGTTGTAAATTTTCTATATATCCTACTAAAAGTTCGACGTTTTGCGGGCTCAAATCAGAGAATGGCGGCATAATCGTACGCGGATTATGTGATTGAGGAGCAATAATTTGATTATGCAGCCATTCATGGGTGCGATGATTGCCTTTAGCCATGGCTAAATCAGGTCCTTGTTTGTTGCTGGCAAGTCCTGTTGTTGTATGACATTCAGTACAACCTAAGGTTTTAAACAGTTCTTCACCTGTAATTTTTTCGTTAGCATTGGCTGCAATCATAGCTGTGTAGGCATTGGCCAATCTTATTTTTTTATCTTCAATTTGTTGGCTGTTAACGGTTACCGGGGCTTCCATTTGAGATTTTTCAGCGTCACTCTTGTAAATGAAACCAAGCCATGTCAAATACAAAACAACACCCACAAAAGCGAATCCGCATAATACGACGAAGCCGCGTTTAAAGGGATTTTTTTCAGGGCTTTTATCCACAAAAGGCAGGGAACCAAAAAGCAAGATAATCATCAATGGTACACCCGCGGTGCCTAAGGGCTCTAAGGGGCCCGGACAGAATTTCAATATTTGATAAAGAAAAAGGAAGGTCCACGCGGGTTTAGGAGAAACCAGTGTATCTGCGGGATCTGCCAAGCCTGAAAATGGAGCCGGAAAAAAGGCAGAAAGATAAACTAATAGCATAAAAATCAAAAATGTGACAAAAACATCTTTAAATATTTGTTCCGGCCAGAAGAAACCAACTTTTTTACGTTTTTTATCATCCCAAGGGCCTGATTCGCCGTAGGTACGAAAGGCGATCAAGTGCAGCATGACAAAAGCACCGATGGCAGCGGGAAGGATGGCCACATGAAGAACATACATGCGCAACAAAGCCATCTGCCCCATTTTGTTAGCGCCCTGCAATATAGCTTGCGTGATAGGACCTACAATAGGCACAGAGCCGGCAATGCCAATACCTACCTGACCTGCGAAGAATCCGTCCTTATCCCAAGGAAGAACCGGGCCTGTAAACATGAACAAAGCTGTAAGGACGATAAGAACAATACCAATGAGCCAGACCAACTCCCGAGGCTTTTTATAGGAACCCCAGATAAAAACGCGCAAACAATGCAAACCCACGATAATTGTAAATAAAGTCCCTCCCCAATAATGAATGCCATGAATAAGCCATCCAAAGGGTACTTGCAGACGCAGATAATTCAAGCTGGAATAAGCGTAATCAACGGTGGGTACGTAGTAAAAAAGCTGCCAGATACCAGAGACAATTTGCATGGTCAAAAGGAACATGCAGGCAGAGCCTAAGGTATAGGAGAATCGTGTGCCGCCGGGGATTTCTTCATGAAGAAATTCAGAAAAAAATGTGATGAGTCCAGTACGTTCATTAACCCAATTTTTTACCGTATCAAGTATAGGTTTCTTCTCCATAAAAAATTACGCCTCAACCTTCTCAGGAATACCCGCTTTAAATAGTTTGTATTGTACAAATAATTCCCCACCTTCAATTTTATAAGGTAAAGTATCCAAAGGTCTTGGTGCCGGCCCTGCTATACACTTGCCGCCTTCATTAAATACGCTTCCATGGCAAGGACAGGCAAATACATCTTTAGTGCTATCAAAATTATAGCGGCAGTTTAAATGCGGGCATAAAGAAGAATATACAGTTGCTTTGTCCGCGGCGTGTTTGATTACCCACACTTCATAAACTACCTTAGTTGTGATAAAAGCTTGTACGTCCACATCTTCAACAGTCGTCATCTTCGTTGGTTTATCAGTACCAAGTGTCGGAAAGTTAGGGACTTTTAAGAACTTTTCATCTGATCCCCCGGTGGAAGAAGGAATAAGATAGGAAACAAGCGGTATTGTAAGAAAAAGAGTAATAAAGCCTAAAAATGCAGCGGTTAATCCTTTGATAAAATCACGCTTTTGAACATCCTCAGGTTCCTGAGATCTTGGGGTAGGTGTATGTTTAGTCATGTATTCCCTTATTTTGCTGTATCCATTGGTCAAAATCACCTTGACTTACGACATATACGATTCCTCGCATGCGGTAGTGGCCGACACCGCACAATTGGGAACAGGCTATTTCGTATTGGCCTAATTTATTAGGAGTAAACCAGACATGAGTCGTCATGCCTGGAATAATATCTTGTTTAACACGCATGGCAGGCAAACCAAAACTATGAATAACATCTTTGCTAGTCAAGGTGATAAGGACTGTTTTATTGATCGGCAGATAAATTTGATTCATGGTTGTAATATTATCTTTATTATCAGGGTCATGCGGATCAAGCCCCATCGGATTGTCATCCAGGAACCTGGCACTTGAACGGCCAAATTTTCCGCTCGGGCCCGCATAGCGGACGTTCCAGGCAAATTGCTGGGCCACAACCCTGACTTCCAAAACATTTTTGCCTTCAGGCATTCCTGCTTGATGGACCGCCCAAAAAGGAATTGAAAAAGCAAAAAGAAGCAGGAATTCAATGACCACTACCACCCATTCAACATAGGAAGAAATCAAATGTGGTGTATGAGAATGCACAACTTTAACATTTTTCTTTTGTCGGAATTTGATCAGGACAACAATGTAATAAATTGCCCAACCTACAAAAAGAATAAGGACAAGTCCATGAATCAAATACATCAAGGTGTCATTATCCTTGCCTTCAACGGAAGCTAAAGGCTGCATGGGGAGAAGTTTTTGTAAAATGTCGTCCATAAATTAATATTTTGTAAATTCGCTGGGGGTTCTTGGGGAATAGGCTACATCCCAAGCTGGCCAAAACAAAAGGCTTATAAAGGTTATGACGGTTAATAATAAAACTAAATGGACGGTTTTCTTTTTTGTCATCAAATGCATAAAATAATACCCTAAAATGCTAGCTTCACAGCAAGCAATGGGTACTATCAACCAAATGCCTAAAACTCCCAGTTGCAAATGACTAATGGTAATGATCAAGGCGGTAAGAGCGATGATGCTAAAATAAATCAGCATGTCTCTTTTAAATTCGTCTTTGTGTGAAGTATCTTCCATAAATTATTTTAAAGCAGGTACAGGGTTGAAAATAAAAATATCCAGACCAAGTCTACAAAGTGCCAATATAAACCGGCAACTTCCACGCGATTAATAAACCATTGTTTATCTTTTTCCCGCAAATACATCCCGGGGCCGACATAATAAATATTGACAAGGATACCGCCTATAATGTGCAAGCCATGTAAGCCGGTCATTAAAAAGTAAAGGGCCATAAAAACGCTTGTTTTTGGAAATTCGTTATGGCTGAAATGTTGATAGTATTCAAAACTTTTTAAACATAAAAATAAAAAAGCAAATAAGATCACCAAATACATAAATTTTTTGTATTTGGCAATATCATCAGCTTTTAAGGCAACCCAGGCACGGATAAAAAATATACTGGATGAAAGAAGAATAACGCTGTTGATCGCACCGATAGGGACATTCTGTAGGTCGGATTGTACCGGCCAGGTAAAAGACCCTACACGAAGAAGGATATAAGCGGAAAATAATGATCCGAAAAGCATGACTTCTGAGGCTAAAAAAAGCCAGATGCCGAATTTGGCATTATAAAGGCCGGTATCTTCACGAGGGTTTACAATATAAGGTAAAAACTTATCAGATTCTTGCATTGACTCAAATTTCCTTTTGATCTTGTGGGCTGTAATCTTTAGGCGCTCCTTCAAGGCTGTAACTATAGGGATCGCGGTAAACAGTTATTGGTTTAGCAAAATTCCCATGTGGCGGTGGTGTTGGGGTTGCCCATTCCAGTGTTGATGAATGCCAAGGATTATCTGAATTAACTTTCTCACCATTCCAGATACTATAGAAGAAATTAAAAATAAATGGGATCTGGGCAAGGGCTAGAATAAAAGCTGCTGTGGTTTCAACCACATTCCAATACAGAACATTATGGGAAAATAAATATGTCGCTCCCCCGTCATACATACGACGATTAACACCCATCAATCCTTGTATCAGCATCGGGAAGAAAATAAAATTCATCGTTATCAAGGTGGGCCAAAAATGTAAATGGCCTAAAATATCATTCATCTTGCGGCCTGTTGCTTTGGGAAACCAATAATAAATTCCCGCAAAAAGCCCTAAAATAACACCTGGAGCAACCACATAATGAAAATGCCCTATAACATAGTAGGTGTCGTGTAATGGAACGTCAGTGGCGGCCAGGCCCAAAGGCAAGCCTGTTAAACCACCAAAACCAAACATGGGTAAAAATGCTAAAGCAAAAAGCATGGGCATATTAAAACGAATAGACCCGCCCCATAAGGTGATAAATAAAGCGGAAACAATGATGATCGATGGGATGGAAATGATCATGGTGGTGGTTTGGAAGAATGCAGTGATGTTCGTCCCCATGCCTGTTAAATAAGTATGATGCGACCACACAACAAAGGATAAAAATCCTAAAAAGATCACGGACCAACGCATCATGCCAAAACCGCTAATATTTTTTCTGGTGTTGCAGGCAATGATCTCCGTTACAATTCCAAGAGCGGGCAGGATTAAAACATATACTTCCGGATGGCCTAAAAACCAAAATAGATGCTGCCAAAGAAGCGCATTGCCTCCCCCGCTGATATCAGCTATTTTACCAGCGACAAACAATCCGGTAGGTAAAAAGAAACTGCTTCCAAGCACACGATCAAATAATTGTAAAAATGCAGCCCCTTCCAGCGGTGGGAAAGCTAAAAGCAATAAGAATGAAGTAATTAATTGGGCCCAGATAAAAAATGGCAGGCGTTCAAAGGTCATGCCAGGAGCACGTAATTGAAAAATAGTGGTGATAAAATTTAGGGAAGAAAGTAGTGATGAAATAATAATGATAAACATGCTCAAGAGCCAAATGGTTTGACCATCATGGGAAATATCTGATAAAGGCGGATAAGCGGTCCAACCATTGCCTGTAGGCCCCCCTGGTAAAAAGAAACTTGAAAGCATCAGCATGCCGCCGGCGAAAAATGACCAGTAGCTGAACATGTTTAATCTGGGGAAAGCCATGTCCTTGGCGCCGATTTGCAAAGGTATGAGGTAATTACCAAAAACCGCAAAGCCTAAAGGAACGATCCCTAAGAAAACCATGATGGTGCCGTGCATGGCTCCCAGCTGATTATAAAATTCAGGAAGCATGACACCGCCCGGCATATTATTTTCGCCAAAGAACTTCCCTATTACTGGTAAGGGTTGTCCCGGGTAAGCAATTTGCCAGCGCATCAGCAACATTAAGCAGAAGCCGACAAGCAGGAAAAACAGGCTCATGAACAAATATTGAATACCTATGACTTTATGATCAGTGGAAAAAACATATTGCGACCAAAAAGATTGGGGGTGTGATGAATCATGATGAGCTGAATCATGTGAATCGTGATGGGCTTGGCCGTGCTTGCTGCTCATGACAACTATTCTCCGAAATAAATTTTATGAGGACGTTAAAACTATAGCACAAATTTTTTAAACTTAAATAAGTTTATAAAATAATTTACAAAATTAATACCGAAGGGAATTTTTTTCTCTTTTGCGAAAGTTTAAAAATAAGATCCCGAATCCTACTAATACGGCAGTAATCACGGCAAGCAAAGCAATCACAGCGTAATTGTAGCCTTGTGTGAGGGGCGACGTGGGATCTCCAAAACAAACCGCGCAAAATACCATTTATAAGGCCTTCATTTTTTTGACAAATTGCACACAATAAATAACCAAGCCAACAGCAACGGCAAATGAACAATACGCGCTTAAGGTGTAGCTGTGGTTCAAGGTCCAAAGCCCAAAGCCTAAGCACAAAAGTATGGAAACAATGATAAGAGTGACGTGAATATATTTAATACCCATAAGATTATATTACCATCATTTTGGCTCGGAGAAAGTAAAATCTATTTTTTGAGATGAATTATCGGTGACGGTCACGGTGGCTGTTTGACTTTCCAATTTTTCATGCCATGCTTCGATCGTATATGTCCCTGCGGGGATGTTTTTAATTTCAAATTTTCCGTCTGATCCTGTCACTGTAAAAAATGGATGTGACATGACCGCTATCCATGCCTTCATCCAGGGATGGACATCGCATTGGACTTGGAACATGAATTCCGGTTTATTAAAAGTTATTTCTAACTCTTTGCGGAAATCCGGCATGGATTCGTTAAATTCCGGATTTATTTGGCACAGGCCATGCACATTATGCAAGGTGCCGTCGGGATTGAGAAATTTGACCTTCTGCCCTGCCATGACACCTATTATATGGGGAGTATAATTGCATCCCCCTTGATTGATCACAACATCTTGGGGCGGCGCCGGATAATCTGTCTTTGTCAAACCGTTTTTTATATAGACAAAGGCATCGCTCAAGGTATTATTGTCACCCACAACGATTGCTTGTGTATGTGTGTTACCTTTATTGACGGCGTAACATATAGGGTCAGCATCCATGTGGATTAATCTTGCAGAAGGCAGTGGACCGTCGTATTTAACTGTACCCACAATCGAACCATCAGCAAAAGCATACGTATTAAGAGTGAGACTAAAAATGAACGTTATTATAAAAAAGAATTTTTTAAACATAAGTAAAGAGAATTATCGGATATGAATAACTTTTTTATTCACTGGTTTGGATAGTATTTTCAGCAATGAAGGAACAAGTAATTTTAGATATTCCAACTGGTTCTTTGCTGGGCATAACACAATAACGGTGATTTTATATTTTTGCAGATTCTGTTGGAAAGAAAGATTCTTGTCCGAGGTAATAAAAATATCAAAATGAGCCTGGGCATTGGTCAATAATTTACCATTCACTAATCCTGACCATCCCATTTGAGGAACAGTTTTTATATAAAAATGGGGTATTTCTAAAGCCAAGTTTCTATCCAGGCATTCGTCTAAAAGAATTTTAGGCTTTGGCAAGGAACTTCTCCTTGGCTTCTTCAAGGAATGTAACTACTTGTTCTTTGGAAACGGTGGGGAACCCTTCCAAAAAGTCTTCAATAGATTCACCTGATTCTAAATAATCAATGAGTGTCTGCATCGGCACCCTTGTACCTCTAAATACTGGAGTGCCTCCCATAATCCTTAAATCTGAAGATACTGCTTTTGATTTCATACCTAATTTATATCATGCTAGATATAATCAAGCAAGGTCTTTCTGATAACATTGATATTTTATGGGGCTGTCCTAGCAAATCGTGCGCCATAAGTGACATCGCCTTTCGCCTCTGTACCGAAAGCAGCACCCCAACGCTCAGAGATGGAATAGGGAGGGGTTCCATTCCAATCTCCGCCACGAAAACCACTTCCATCTGCTACGAATACTTCTCCAGCATCAATGACGTAACCTGGCCAGTCTTTATTCGTCGCATTTCCATCTGTAGATAAAACACCGGTTCCATGACTTCCTTTAAATTCTCTACCTTTTTTATTTCCAATAGTTACCACTGGCTTATCAACATTTCCACTCAAACTCATTATTCCCCAATAAGAAGCCCCTTTTTGCAAGCGTTCAGTTGTTGACGATGGTATACAACCTGCTTCTCTAATCGGACCTTTAATTATTCCCCCAAAATTACATAATCCATTTCCTCTATCAATGGATTCTTCTAAATTTTGTCCGCCATTACGCATCCTCCTTACCTGCGTTATTTCGGAGCTTCCCCATGAAAATTCATTTGGTATTCCTTGATCCACATTGCTTGGGCCACGTGCTGCCTTTTCATACTCAAGCTCTGTAAAAGGCCGCAATCCAGCCCATGCCGCATACGCTGCTCCATCCGACCAACTTAAAGAATTTGCCGGTATCCATTCACCATCAGAACTGCCGTTCAATGTCCCTGTACACATCACATCCAAACGTTACAGGACCTGAAGATGGAATCGGTGATATGACTCGTATCCCATTGCGTGCTTTTGGCGTTAATGAACGTTTCATCACATATACCCTGCTCACTTTTATTTTATTAGCACTTGAAGGTTGTGAAAGAGACCAAATTTCATCAAAATTACTCCCTGAAATTTCTGCTGGTCTCTGTATAGATTTACCTTTATATTGCTTGAAATGGACTTCATCTCAGTTCGTCTGCACGAATAAACATAGATTCTTGAATGTTCCCATCTATAGCTGTCACAATATGCATTTCTTGCTGCGTTCTGGTCAATGTATTTAAAAAATCACGGTATTGGCCCTGCGTCAAGTCGTATTTCATCATGTAAAATGCGTTATATCCTTTTGGAAAAGTTGCGGGTAGAGCTTGCGATGTGGTATCGTTAAAATCATCGCTTACACTAGAGTCATTAGGCATCCCCCTGGCGTTGTTATTTCCTAAACTTGAAGCTCCACCCCCTCCTAAAGTTAATGCTCCCTCTGATATAATTTGAAAAGGTTTTGTTGTGTTTGTTCCCGAGCAGAATTGTCCTTCCACATCCGTTGTTGTTCCATCCCCTACATAAAATGATCCCTGTGTTACATAGACCATTTCTATGGCAAAAATTTTAACCTGCGCTCTAACCATAGTAGAAGCCAAAAGCCCATTGGCTCCCCAATTCCAGACTAACTGTACTCCGTTAGTAATCAAAGTGCCAGAGCCATGGTTGCCCTTTGTAAAAAAGCGCCCGTATAACCAGAAACTGGCTCTGTAGGTACAATAATTTGCAATGCTGTACCAATTCCTAACGAATAATTTGAAGGGTTAATAATACCGTTTCCTGAGGGAGTTGTCATACCTCCGGTAGCTTGAAGTTTGGCGTGGTTCCAAGTAGATCCTCCATCGGTGGAATACTTAATAAAGACCCATGCTGCGTCATAATTAATGGAATTTCGCCAGGAATTTTGCCATGTAATATTAAACTGCACATTTGCTGTTTGGTTAATATCATTATGAGAAGTAATGCTGACATTAGAAACTGTAACATCATTGGCTAAGGCTATACCTTTAAACAGTGACAGGGAAATAACGATGATTAAGAAAATAATTGAAGATTTTTTCATAGCATTAAATAATTCATTGACCAATTCCGAAGAGATACCATAAATTACCGGCGATGTGGGTGTCTTGGGCTAAGTGTTCAAGTAAAAAATTTTTGGCATCCTCTTTACTTACTAGAAAAACTTGAATATCTTCAGCTTCTTCCAGTTCTTGAATAGGGTTTTGGTTGGCGGGTAGATTTTCATCTACTTCGATCGTAACGATCCGGGCGCTATCATTAATGAGCGAGGCACCGGTTTTTAAAACAGGGCTTACATCTATAATTTTTCCGGTATATCCGGTTTCTTCTTTTAATTCAACCAAGGCATGATCAGGGTCATTAAATCCTAAACCTGCCGGCAAGGCAATGATGTACCCGTCGATGGCTGGCCGGTATTGTTTGATCAGAATAAAACGTTTGGAAGGCATGAGGCGTGCGAGTATCACAACGCCCACGGTTGAACGTTTGCGATCGACACATTCCCAGCTTAATTCTTTACCTTCTTTGTTTTGGTAAATGGTCTCACGCACCGAAAGCCATTGGCCTTCGTATAATATTTTTTCATGAAGCTTTTTCATATTCTAAACTGCGGTGGCTTGGTCGGCTAGCAAGGTTACATTATGCTCGAGGTCAACTTCCAGAATACCGCTGGTAATCTCATACGCAGTTTCACGGCCAGCCCGGCGCACGCGGACACGTCCGGGTTTTAAAGTCGAAATCAAAGGCATGTGCTTGCTAAAGACTTCAAAACCACCCTCTGTTCCGATCACAGCGATGGAATCAACGGTGTCTTCGAAGACCTTACCTGTAGGGGCGGTTATGGATAGTTTATAACTCATAATGTTTTTGCCTTAGCTACAGCTTCATCAATATTGCCTACCATGTAAAAGGCTTGCTCTGGAATAGCATCGTGTTTGCCTTCTAAAATTTCTTTGAAAGAACGGATCGTTTCTTCCAAAGGAACGTACTTGCCTTTAATACCAGTAAATTGCTCTGCCACATGAAATGGTTGGGAGAGGAATTTTTGGATTTTGCGGGCGCGTTCAACTGTCAGGCGATCTTCTTCCGAAAGTTCATCCATCCCTAAGATCGCGATGATATCTTGTAATTCTTTGTATTTTTGTAAAATTTCCTGTACCCGGCGCGCGACTTTGTAATGCTCTTCTCCGACGATTTCCGGGGCCAAGATGGTCGATGTTGAGGTCAATGGATCAACCGCCGGATAAATACCTAATTCGGCAATGGGACGAGACAGCTCAGTCGTAGCATCCAAATGCGCGAAAGTTGCAGCTGGTGCCGGATCAGTATAATCGTCAGCAGGAACATAGATGGCTTGAATAGAGGTGATTGATCCGCTCTTAGTGGAAGTGATGCGTTCCTGCAATTCACCCATGTCTGTGCCTAAGGTCGGTTGATAGCCTACTGCCGATGGAATACGGCCAAGAAGTGCGGATACTTCGGAACCCGCTTGTGTAAAACGGAAAATATTATCAATAAACAGAAGAACGTCCTGATGCATTTCATCACGGAAATATTCTGCTACGGTCAACGCAGACAAAGCTACACGGGCACGGGCGCCAGGAGGTTCATTCATCTGACCATAAACCAGACATGTTTTATCAAGAACGCCTGCTTCTTTCATTTCTTTATAAAGAGCTGTACCTTCGCGGGTGCGTTCCCCTACACCGGCAAAAACAGAATACCCGCCGTGCTCTTTGGCGATATTATTGATCAATTCCTGGATGATAACTGTTTTTCCTACCCCCGCCCCGCCGAAAAGACCGATTTTGCCACCTTTACGGTAAGGAGCTAAAAGATCAACAACCTTGATACCCGTTACCAGGATAGCGGTCGAGGTATCTTGTTCAGCAATATCCGGTGCCAGGCGGTGAATCGGCATATATTTAACAGCTTTAACAGGGCCCGCTTCATCCACAGGTTCTCCCAATAAATTCATGACCCTGCCCAAGGTGCCTTCACCGACAGGCATTAATAAACCTTCACCGGTATTAATGACTTCCTGGCCGCGGACCATGCCTTCGGTGGTGTCCATGGCAATGGTGCGGATAAGATTGTCCCCTAAATGCTGGGCAACCTCGAGGGTTAAATTACCTTCAGTATTACTGATAGATTTATTGGTTGTTTTTAACGCTGTGCCAATGGCTGGTAAGCCTTCCATCGGAAAATAAACGTCCACCACCGCGCCCAAAACCTGGACGATTTTACCGGCAATCTTTTTATTAGCTTGTTCCATAAATAACCTTTCTTATTTTAGCGCCTCTGCTCCTGAAATGATTTCTATTAATTCCGTTGTAATGGCTGCTTGACGGGCGCGGTTGCGCAGCAAGGTATAGCGATCAATTAAATCCGCTGTGTTTGTTGAAGCTTTATCCATCGCTGCCATACGTGCCCCGTGTTCACCAGCGGCGTTTTCCAGTAAGGTAAAGAAGATTTTAAAGTTCAAGAATTTAGGGATCATGAAATGCAGTATTTCTTTTTCTTCAGGTTCAAAAGAATAATTTTGGAGTTTCGGTGATTTTTTGTCCGTAGGGACTGTTGCAGACTTCCTAATGAGCGAATCATCCAAAGGCAGGATTTTTTCAATTACCGGTGTTTGGCTCAATGGCCCGTCAAAACGATTATAGGCTAAATAAACTTCTTCATAATTCCCCATGATGACGTCTTCTGAAATATCTTGAGCTACCTTTTGAGCATCACTGAAGGTTGGTTTCATGGTAATGTTTTCATAATATTTATTGATCTTGGCCGTACGCCTAAAGGACATGTATCCCCGGCGGCCACAAAAACTCATTCCGATCGTGGTGTACTTGTAGGGGTTTTCTTTGATCCAGTTCCTGGTTTTTCTAATCAGATTATTATTAAACCCGCCGCATAAGCCTTTATCAGAGGTAAATAAAACGATCAGGCTTTTAGTCACTGCTTTTTTAGTCATTAGCAATGGATGAGTAACGGAACCAAAATTAAATAAACGTCCCATTAATGCAGTCAGCTTATGCGCGTATTCTTCAGCGCTCAGTTGTGCCTTGTGGGCACGCCTGAACTTACTGGCGGAGACCATTTTCATGGTCTTAGTCATTTTGCGCGTATTTTTGAGTGAAGTGATTTTTTTATTAAATTCTTTTGTGCCGATCATACTTTAAACGTTCCTTTTACTTCTTCTAATAATTTTTTCAAGGCAGCTTTTACTTCATCGGACATGGCCAAGGTTTTATTAAACAATTGCACAAAGTCCCCATACTTGCTGTCTATTTGAGTGGATAAGTATTCCTCGAAGTCGCATACTTTATTAACAGGGATATCATCCAGAAATCCATTAGTTCCTGCGAAAATAATCGCCACTTGTTTAACTACCGGCAAGGGCACATGAATGCCCTGTTTGATGACTTCCATCAAACGTTTGCCGCGATCAAGTTGTTTGCGGGTAGCTGCATCCAAGTCTGAAGCAAATTGCGAAAAAGCAGCCAATTCACGGTACTGGGCCAGGTCCAATCGCAGAGAACCTGCTGTTTGTTTCATGGCCTTGACCTGAGCATCTCCCCCGACGCGTGAAACAGAAAGACCTGCATTAATCGCAGGACGCTGGCCTGCGTTAAAGAGGTCACCTTCAAGAAAAATTTGTCCGTCGGTAATAGAAATAACGTTGGTCGGAATATAGGCAGACACGTCGCTCGCTTGAGTTTCGATAATGGGTAAGGCAGTTAAAGAACCAGCTCCTTTTTTATCAGATAATTTTGCGGCACGTTCCAACAGACGGCTATGCAGATAGAAAATATCGCCAGGATACGCCTCACGGCCCGGCGGGCGTCGTAAAAGCAGGGACAACTGACGGTAAGCCTGGGCTTGTTTAGTCAAATCATCATAAACGATCAAAGCATGTTTACCATTATCGCGATAATATTCAGCCATGGCAGTACCGGCATAAGGTGCTAAAAATTGCATGGGTGCGGGATCAGAGGCGGTGGCCGCCACGATCGTTGTATATTCCATGGCCCCGAATTTACGTAAAGTTTCATAAACCTGAACTACCGTCGATCTTTTCTGGCCGATGGCGACATAAAAACAGAATACCCCTTTACCCTTTTGATTGATGATCGTATCAATGGCCAAGGTTGTTTTTCCGGTTTTTCTGTCCCCGATAATCAATTCGCGCTGGCCGCGGCCAATGGGTGTTAACGCATCAATGACCTTGATACCTGTTTGCAGAGGTTCATGCACATTTTTGCGGTCAATGATTCCCGGCGCTTTAAGTTCAATAGGCTGCATGGAGCTTGGGACAAAGGCAGGTTTGCCATCAACAGGTGCGCCTAAAGCATCGACAATACGGCCTAACAGGGCTTCTCCGGCGGGTACAGAGGCGATTTTACCGGTACGTTTGACCTCGTCACCTTCCTTAATATGTGAATCTTTACCGAATATAGCTACCCCCACATTGCTTTCTTCCAAATTTAAGGCAATGCCTTTAATGCCATCCGAAAATTCCACTAATTCACCGGCCATGACATTTGCAAGGCCAAAAACACGTGCAATACCGTCACCGACATTGAGCACAGTGCCAACCTCAGAGGTTTCTACCTTGCTGGTAAAATTAGCTAATTGCTGTTTAAGGATGGAAGATATTTCATCGGCATTTAATTGTTGGGGCATAATTGTCCTTCCCTGTCGCTTGTCATTCCCGCGAAAGCGGGAATCCATTAAGAATTAAGTTGTCTGTTGAGAAAAATGGCTTAGTTGAGTTTTAAAACTGTAATCATAAAGTTTACCTTGGGCAAAAATACGAAATCCTCCTATAAGAGAGGGATCTAGACTCCATCGGGTAATCATCTGCTGATTGAATTTATTTTGTAAATGTTGATTGATATAAGCTTTGTCTTCATCCTTGATAGGCAATGCTGTTTTTACATAGACCCGAATCTGATGAGTACTGACTAAATACATACTGTCAAAAGACTGAATGATATCTTTTAAGATATTTAAACGGCTTTTATACGTGATAAATATAAGAAATCTGTAACAAAGATCAGGAATCTTTCCTTCAAATAAAGCTTTTAGGGTAGCGCAGCGTTCTTCGTAAGAAAGTAAAGGATTGCTCAAAAATTGACGGAAATCCGCTAAATTGACAATAAGTTTCCTAATGTCAGACATCGTGGCTTCGACAGCTTCAAGAATATTTTGTTCTTGGGCCAGCTCAAAAAGCGATTTTGAATAACGATCAGCGGTTTGACTCATAAAATTTATACTTCTTTCATGGCCTGATTGATCAAATTCTTATTTTTTTCTGAATCCAGATTTTCTTTCAGGATTTTTTCAGCCAGGGATACGGCTGTTTGGACGCTTTCTTTCTTTAACGCATTGCGCACGCGTTCGCGCTCCCCTTCAATTTCCTGATGGGCGCTGCTGATGATTTCTTCCGCGTTCCTTTTAGCCCTCTGCTCGATCTGTGCTGCTAACTCATTGCCGGTTTTACGGGACTGCTCAATGATGGTATTGCCTTTGTCCTTGGCTTCATCTAGGATTTTAGCCTTGGAAGCTTCAAGAGCCGCTAATTCAGCCTTGATTTTATCCGCATCATCGAGAGATTTACGGATATAATCTTCCCTTTGTTTTAAGCTCGCCAAAATCGGTTTCCAGGCAAATTTTTGTAAAATAAAAAGCACGCAGAAAAAAGTGGCCCACAATAATATGGCCATTATTTTTTCAGGGTCTAGGAGTCCGTATCTCTCTGTCATAATTTATCCTTAGGTTTATTCTAACCATGAATGGCTAAAAAGCACATGATCGCAGCGAAAATCGCGATCCCTTCGACGATGGCCGCGCCTACCAGGGTCCATGTCATTAATTTACCTTCTAATTCCGGTTGACGGGCAATGCCTTGGATAAAAGAAGCAAAAATAAGTCCGACACCTACGCCAAGCCCCACGACAGAAAGCCCCATCCCTGCGGCGGCGGAGATCTGTCCTAAATGTGATGTTGTTTCTGGAGTCATAAAAACTTCCTTTCGTTTAAGTTTACGTTTAATGTTTCGGATGATACATGTGTCCTATAAATATAGCTGAAAGCAAAACAAAAATAAAAGCTTGTAAAAGGCATACAAAAATTTCCATGCAATAAAAAAGAACCGCCATGGGAAAAGCCAGGACACCGGCCCATACACCAAATAAAATACATAAGCCTAAAAAGGCCGTTATAACGATATGCCCTGCGATCATATTGGCAAAAAGACGCATGGCCAAGGCGACACAGCGTACAAAGAGTAAAAACACCTCGATAACAAACATGAAAGGCACAAACCATCCTGGTATGCCTGGAGGCACCAAGGCATGCCACATGCCCATGATGCCGCCGCGCATCAGGGTCCCTCCAACCATCAGTACAAAAATAAGGAAAGCGAGTCCTGAGGTGAGATTAATGTTTCCAGTGGCTGTTGAAAAAATCGGGATAAGTCCCATTAAATTAAGGAGCAAAATAAAGAAAAAGAACGAACAAAACATGGGCGTGAATTTCTCACCCTCTTCTTGGCCCATATTAGGAACAACGATCTCGTCACGGATGTAAACAACAAAAAATTCAATAAAATTAGTTATCCCTGTGGGAACCCTGTCTTGTTTTCGGTAAACGCCCAGCATTAAAAAAAGAAGGAAAGCCGTACCAATCATCAGCATCAGCATATGCACTGTCAAAAAGTGAGGTAAATGGATGGGTGAAAAAAGCGGGATATGCCACTCGTAGGAATCGCCGATGTGGTGCATGATAAAATCATTTAAATCGAATTTAGGAGCCATGATGTTCGTATCTTAGATGATAAGTTTAGGCAACGCAAGTACTTCGAGAAAAATTTTTAGGGTCTTATTTTATTGTTTATGAATCTGCCAGGCCTCATAAAAAGAGTAGGCCATGCCTAAGGCTATCCCTATCATCGTGCATAAAGGCAGGGTTTGGAATTTTTGGTCTAACCAAAATCCTAAAAGGGCTAAAATGAAGATGATGCTGCCTAAGTTAAAGAGCTTAACTAACATATTAAGTTCCGGCTGCTTTGAAGGAAACTTCTTAGGCATGTAGATGAGTTAAACAGAATATCAAAACCGCCAAGGTGATTGATAAAAGCATACCGGAAGGCATAAAAGTGCGAGTTTTGATCAGTCTTGAAATGAAACTGATGCACAATAGAACATTCAAACAGGTTAAGAATATCCAGGCAGGTTTGGGGGTGAAGGTCAAAAGCCAAACTCCTAATAAAATTAAAACACCACTGCTTAGGCCCATCACTAGAGAAATTTTACTCCCCTTCTTAAATCCAAGGAAGCCGCCTAAAATAAGAAAAAGAGCGTAGGTAATTAAAATAATATTATGAATCATAGGCCTCCTTGAACACCCGGTGTTGCGGAGGTCTTTTCAAAAAAATCTGAATCCGGATTAGTTTGTAGTTTTGAAATTTTATCGTTAAACTCCAAAGTTTTTTGGCGGATAATGTTTTCTACTTCCTGAATGGCGCTTTGGCGTTTTTTCATGCTGTTGTCAACCACTTCATGTAAATCATCGATAGAACTCAAATGGACGTGGGGGCCTAAGGTTTTTACTTCAGGATCAATGTTCCGCGGCATGGAAATATCGATCAAGACAAGCTTTCGTCCTTGGCGAATGTCCATGATATTAGCGATTTTTTCTTTATCCAAAATGTAATGCGGAGCTCCCACCGCGCAGAAGCAAATGTCTACCTCGCTTAAAATTTCTTTTATATTCCAAAAAGAAGCTGCGATGCCGTTGTACTGGGTTGCCAGCAGTTCTGCTTTTTCTCCGGTACGATTCATTAGAAATATTTTCTTAACTCCCAAATCATTAAGATGATTGAGGGCAATCTCCCCCATTTTACCAGCACCGATGACCAGCACCGATTTGTCCTGTAAATTGCCCGAGGCCTTTTCAGCCATTTCAATAGCGGCCCAAGCGATGGAAGACCCGCCATGAGCGATGGCTGTTTCATGCTGGGCTTTTTTACCGGTGCGTATGGCTAAATTTGTTAAAATATTAAAGTAACGCGATAAAGTGCTACCGTCCCGGGCGCGTTCAACCGCATGTTTGACCTGGCCTAAAATTTGTTTCTCTCCGAGAACTAACGATTCTAAACCACAAGATACCCGTAAAAGATGCTCTAAAGCATCGGGGCCTTCGAAGGTATAAATATAGGGAGTAAGATCAAAATCAAAATTAACTTTTTTGATCTTGGCAATCAAGGCGATGATAAAAGAAGAATCTACTGAAATGTCTATCCGCTTTAAATAAACTTCGATGCGGTTACAGGTGGAAAGGACAAAACTTTCCGTGATCAAAGGATGATTTTTGAGCTCGCTTAAGAGCAGATCCTGCTGCAAAGGATTTAAATAAAATTTTTCCCGGATTTCAATGGGAACTGTCTTGTGGCTTAAACCTACAATAAACATAAAAGAATAGTCCAGTATCAGATTTAATTTTGATACTGGACTATATCAAATAATTTCAAGACAATCAAATTCTAAATAATAATTTAAACTCCAAAATCTTTACGGTACATATTAATGAGTTCCATGAATGTCGCTGGGTTAAAAGGCCCCAAATATTCTTTTGCCCCTGCTTCCTGGGTCAAGGCTTTCATATATTGCACTTCAATCATATGTGCCTGGACGGTGAGGGCATCTTTAGTGTCAGAAGGAACTGTATAATAGGTCAAGATAGAGGTGTTTTTTAATTCAGGTATTAGTTTAAGTTTTTTGATCAGTTCATCGGTCGGGAACTCACGCATGAGAAGGTCTAAAAAAATAACGTCAGGAGCATATTTAATGGCTTCCCGCAAAAAAGAATCGATATTATAAGAAAAATACCCGCTCCAATGCGGATCGTTTTTAAGTAATTGCTGGCAGTTTGATATTATTTCAGGGTTCCCGCCGACAAGTATTTTAGTTTTTTGTTCTTGCATGTACTGAGACAGGTTAAGTTTATTTCTAACAATAATTTCTAATTCATCCATACAGATCGGTTTATTTAAGAAATCTTTAATACCTAAAAACATAAAAGAGTCTTCCATGCGATGCTGTTCAGTCATCACCACAATGGGGATGGATTTGGTATCTTCATCAACTTTAATAGCTTTGCAGAATTCAAAACCGCTCATTACAGGGATAACGGCATTAGTGATGATTAAATCCGGTACTTTGTCTTTAGCAATTTGAAAAGCGTGACGGCCGTCAAAAGCAGAGAGCATTTCGAAACCTGCGAGGGAAAGTCGTTCCTCGACTTTTTGTACCGTCCGTATTTCTTCTTCAACCATGAGTATTTTATTCATAATGTGGGGCTCCCTACCCCTAAAAGCAAAAACCTATTCCTGATTACTACTGGGGAATAGGCCGCATGGTCTTCATGCTTGTTTCGGCGGCCAGGCTGTCCTATTCCTTTAGGACCCTTTAGCTTTGCGTCCTTACCTTACGGTAAGTTTGCTAGTATCGGTCAAACAGTTGCTTCTAAGTTAAAGTATACACGGTATGGTGGAAAAAACAAATTTATTTATTCTTATAAAGCATTGTTATTTAATAGGTTATGTGTAATATAAAAATACTTTTAAATTAATTCTCTATGCGGCTGTTTTTTAATTTGTTCATATTCTTGAGGGGTGTTGACATTATCCAGCCAATGCGGATTGCTTTGTTTAAGCAAATGGGTATTACTTTTGATTAGAATTTTACGTGGGCAATGGATTCCTTCGTTAAATAATTTCAGGATAGAGGCGTAAGCCTGTCTTTCCCAAATGGCGCACAAGGGCTCGGGTAGAGCATCTTGAGTACTGATAAAAGCAGTTACTGTTTTTGAGGGATCACGTTGGGTCAGGAGTGTTTGGATAGTTTCTTTATTAATAAAAGGTAAATCACAGGCTACAACTAGCCAAGAGGCATCAGGGTGTTCTTTCATGGCTGATAGAATGCCGCCTAAAGGGCCATGATTAGAGAATTCATTGCTGTCGTTGATGAAGGCAATATCTTTATAAGTTTTTTGATCTGCTCTTTTAGATAAAAAGACCTGCGGGCAAAATTCTTGAAGCAAATCAAAAATGAATTCTACTTGTGGTAGCCCATGAAATTGAAGCAGGGCTTTGTCCTGCCCCATGCGGCGGCTAAACCCGCCAGCTAAAATAAGGCCAAAGATTTTGGGCTTTGTGGCTTTCATACTCGATAAATCCATCTGCTTGGGCCAAAGATGCAAAATCACCAGAACCATTGATGGTGATCAATCGTCCTTGAGCAACGGGTAAAAAATGGGTTAGATCAGATTGAATATTGACCCTATCTAGAACCGGAATGAACTCCTGTTTAACTTCCAGGCCGCTGGCTTTTTTTAAATAAGGGATGACATAACGGTACGCACAAATTTGAGTCGATACAGGATTGCCGGGCAGGGCAAAAACAGCCTGGCCATTTTTAGCCAGCCCAAACCAAAATGGTTTCCCAGGCTTTTGGGAAACTTTATGAAATGATTGTTTTATTCCGAGTTGGCTCAAGACTTGGGGAACATAATCAAATTCGCCCATGGACACTCCCCCGCTCAAGATCAAAACATCAAATTTGCTTAAAATATTTTTTATGCTCTGCAGCATCACCTTTGGATTATCGCGTAGATGGAAAATTTCAATATCGCCTAGTTGAGCTTGATTCAACAGGGCTTGTAAGGCATACGAATTGGATAAACGGGTTTGGTATTGTTTGACAGGTTTTTGGATATCCACCAGTTCATCGCCGGTTGAGATCACGGCTATTTTAGGCAGGGCGCTGACCTTGATTTTAACTTTTCCAACACTGGCCGCAATGCCGATATGCGGCGCCCAAAGACGGCAGCCGGATTTTAACAAAATCTCACCTTTTTTACCGTCGGCAGCTTGAGGGCGGATGAATTGATGCTTTTTAATCATGGTCCAATCTTTGGACTGCGCGGTGTCCCCTTCCAAATGTATCTGCTCAACAGGGATAATACAATCACAACCTTTAGGAACAACGGCACCCGTCATAATACGTACACAATTAGCGAGGCTCTTTAAAGGTTTAGGAGCAATGCCAGGCGGTATGATGGCTTCAACGTGAAATGAGCGTTGGCCTTTTTGCCAGGTGTCATAAGAAATAGCAATGCCATCCATCAAATTTTTATTAAATGGCGGCTGGTCACGGTCACTGATGATATTTTCACGCAAAACACGGCCTACA
Source organism: Candidatus Omnitrophota bacterium (assembly GCA_013285735.1). Classification (GTDB taxonomy): domain Bacteria; phylum Omnitrophota; class Gorgyraeia; order Zapsychrales; family Fredricksoniimonadaceae; genus JABDGZ01. Next base: position 44,634 of record JABDGZ010000006.1, read on the forward strand.
GCTTTTTGTAAGGGAATAGTTTCTATTGGGAAAAGCTTGGCATTGTGCAGAACAATCCTGTGTGCTTCTGAGGGGGAGATCATGTCACTATTATCGCACAGATTAGGCAGATAGCAAGGATGCTGATAGGGCAAGGGTTCTGGCGTTATTAACGCAATCATTAAAGGAAATACCATCCAGGTAATTGGCGCATAGGTGTAGGCCTGGTGTTTTGGTGCATTGTTCGGCAATGGATTGACGCCAAAGGGGATAATTTATTTCATATTGCGGAATGGCTTTGGGCCAAAGCTTTACAAAGGTTTCTGTAGGCGTTGATATTAAACCGTAAACACTGTCAATTTCTTTGATTGCTTTAGTGATGATCTGTTCTTGGCTGTCATTGATAATAGACGGATGATGTGCTCCGCCTAGCATGACGCGCATCATGATTTGATCTTCCCTCGCCCGTTTCATATAAACATTGCTTTCAATTAATACGCCTAAAATATCTTTGTTCTCATTTGATGGAATTAAATAACCAAAACCATCTGGTTTTTTCTTGAAAGCCTCTTGTTTAAAAAGCAATCCTGCCACAGCTATTGGTGCATAAGAAATTTGGGTCAGGGAATCAGCTAAAACAGGATTTAAATTTTCAACGATTTTGGCTGCAGCATAGGCGGGTGTGGCGACTATGGTGATATCAGCGTTGATTTGAGACGATGAAATTTCTGAACCGGTTTGAATATGCTTTTTGTAACGTTTATCAATGGCTTCAATGATCTGCCCCATGCCTCCTATCAATGAGTGCATCTGAGGCTTGTGGGGGCCGTTGCGTTTAAATTTTGGAAAGGCAGATGCCATGTGCAGGTGTTTAATGTCTCCTGCATAAATACCGCTAATAAAAGGATCAACGATGGATGTTGCCAGGCGCGGGGAAAATCGCCGGCTGATATAGTCATGAATAGAACAGTCGGTTGAAATATTTTTCTTAAAAATACCCGTGATTAAAGACCATTTATCTTTTAAAGGTAATAATGGTGTCTGGATAAAGCTCAGCGGGTTTTCAGGTATTGCGTGGAGATTTCCTTTAACCTGGATATAACGCCGGCGTGCTTTTGCTTGGGCTTGAATGAGTTGGCTTGAGAGGTCAAGTTCATCAATCAATTGCAAGGTAGCAGCTTGATTATCTAAAAATCCGTTAGGTCCCCATTCAAAAAGACAGGAATCTTTTTTAAAACTGCGGATGGTGCCACCTACAGACGCCTCACGTTCATAAAGCGTGATTTGGACATTGTTTCCAAAACGCTGCTTGAGGTAATGTAAAAGAGTCAGTCCTGAAATCCCGCCACCAATAATAGCTATGCGTTTCATTTATACCCATTTAAATTTATGTACTTCTTCGACGATCATTTTTAATTTTAACGGATCAACATCAGGCATGACACCGTGGCTTAGATTGAAGATATATTTGGGGTGTTTGGCTTTGGCCGCTTTAAGGATAGCCCTTGTTTCCTCAATAATTGTTTTATCGTCAGCGTATAAAAGGCTGTTTAAAAGATTTCCCTGAATGCCTTTTTTGGTTTTGATGTCTTTAATATTTATTGTTTCACAAACAGATAACATCTCTGCCCCACTTTTTTCCATCAAATCCATCAGATGTGCGCAATTTTTTAGATAATAAATAGATGGAAGTTTAATAGCTTTAAAGATCTTTTGCACATAAGGTAATACAAAGGTTTCGTAATCTTCACGACGCAAGGTCCCTGCCCATGTATCAAAAAGCTGAAACAATTTAATACCTGCCTCTTTTTGTTGTTTGAGATAGGTAATGGTATTGTCTGTCAGCAAATTCATCAATTGGTGGAATGATTTGGGATTTTCATACATCATGCGATTATGTTTTGAACATAAATACGTGGCCACGGTATACGGAGAACCGGCAAAACCTATTAATGGGATCGATGGCGGTAATACTGAATTTATTAATTGGATGGTGCGGGTGACATGTTCCAGGCCGCTAAATTTACCCAAACGGGCCAGGTCGCCAGGATGATTAATGGGATTGTTGATAACCGGTCCCTTGCCATTGATGAATTCAATCTTAAATCCCATGCCTGAGGGCATGGTTAAAATATCAGCAAATAAAATGGCGGCATCAACACCCAGGATTTCCAGCGGTTGTAAGGTGATAGCTCCGGCGATTTCCGGGTCGCGGAAAAGTTCACTTAAAGGACGGTTAGCCTTAAGCGATTGATATTGAGGCAAATACCGTCCTGCCTGGCGCATAAACCAAACCGGGACTTTTTTATTCTTGCCTTGAAATGCCAATAAAATATCAGACTGTTCTTGAGAAGCGTTGATGGCCATTTTTGTCCTTTAGGTAGTAGTCAAATCCCATGCATACATTGCGGATAAAAATCTTCCCGAGGGCAGTGACTTGAATACGTTGTGAATTTTCGTTAATTAATCCGTCTTCGATACAATCATGAATATGTCTACCTTCTTCTAGAAAATAGTCTTCAAATTCATAACCAAAGGTATTAAAAAAAAGTTGTTTATCAATTTGGAATTGGCACATCAGGCTATTGATCACCCATTGACGTATCTGGTCATCCTGATTTAATTGTTTGCCCCGTTCCACAGGCAAGTGTCCTTGAGTGATTGATTCATAGTATTCAGGAAGAATTTTAGTGTTTTGAACATAGGTTTTTTCCAGAAAACCAATGGCCGACGGCCCTAATCCAATGAATTCATCGGCTGGTTTTAAGGTGTAGCCCATGAAATTGCGATGCAGCGCACCTGTATTAAATGCTTTGGCCATGGCATCAGTAGTGAGTGCAAAATGGTCCATGGCAATAGCTTGATAACCATGCGCCAATAAATTTTCACGGGACTGGATAAAAATATCCAATTTCTCATCGTGCACAGCAATAGCATCAAGGTTAAATTTATTTTGCGGCTTGGAAAGCCAGGGTACGTAAGCAAAGCTGTATAGGGCGATACGGTCTGGTCGTAACCCGACGACTAAATCCACTGTTTTTTTGAATGTTTCTTTGGTTTGATAAGGTAAACCATAAATCAAATCGTAATTTATGGACTCAAATTTAAGGTCCCGGCACCATTGATGGACTTCTGCTACCTGCTCAAAAGGCTGGATACGATTAATATCATCCTGGACCTTTTCATTAAAATCCTGGACTCCCAGAGAAATACGGTTAAATCCAAGTTCACGTAACACTTTTAATTTATGTTGAGTGACGGTGCGCGGGTCAATTTCAATCGCAATTTCTTCATTGAAATCTATGTCAAAAACCGATTTAATTTTAGTAAAAAGTCGTTTCATTTGTTCTTCAGATAAATATGTTGGCGTCCCTCCGCCCCAATGTAGCTGACGAATGAGTTTACGCCGTTGAATATGTTTTGCAACCATATCAATCTCTTTAAAAAGATAGTCAAGAAATTCATCCCCCACCTTTTCTTCTTTAGCACGGATGACTTTATTGCAGGCGCAGAAATAACACAATTGTTCACAAAAAGGAATATGGATGTACAGTGACAGGGTTTTATCGTTCTGGCCAAAGACTTTTAATGCAGCAGTATAAACATCTTCTGTTACATTCTTAGACCATTGGGGTGCGGTCGGATAACTCGTATACCGAGGCCCTGCGACATCGTACTTTTGAAGGGTATTTTTATCGATCAACATAAATGATCAATTAAGATTTTTTCTTACCAAAAATCTTATGGAGAATAATGGCGATTGGATCAAAGAAACGGTCTACCACACGTTCTTTGAGAGGAATAATGGCGTTGTCGGTAATGTGGATGTGTTCGGGACAGACATCAGTGCAGCACTTGGTGATATTACAAAGTCCAGAGCCGTATTCGGTCCGCACCTTTTCAATACGGTCTTCGGTATCTAACGGATGCATTTCTAAAGAGGCTAAGCGGATCATAAAACGGGGTCCGACAAATTTATCTTTTTTGTCTTGATCACGCAAGACATGACAGACATTTTGACATAGAAAACACTCGATACATTTACGAAATTCCTGTACACGTTCAACGTCGCGTTGGTACATCCGATACTGGCCATCTTTGTCACGAGGGCCTGGCTTAAATGGTGCGATACGTTTATTTTGCGTATAATTCCAAGAGACATCCGTCACCAAATCTTTAAGGATCGGAAATGTTTTAAGCGGTTTGATTGTAATAATCTCATCTTCTTTAAATGAATTCATGCGGGTCAAACAGCTAAGCCGTGGTTTACCATTAATTTCCATACTGCACGAACCGCATTTTCCGGCCTTGCAATTCCAACGGCAAGCCAAATCACTGGCTTGACTTGCCTGGATGCGATGAATGACATCTAGGACAACCATGCCTTTGTCCATATCGACTTTATATTCGACTAAATTTCCGCCGGTTTTGTCTCCGCGCCAAACGCGGAATGTCCTCTCAGCCATCGGCTTTTGACCTTTCCAAATCTTCTATTTTTGCATAAGCAACATCAGCCAATTCTTGGGGGGGGGGCGCTGCGCAGTTCTTTACGCAGCTGCATTTTGCCGTTAGGGTTTTTTTTAATAATATTATTATAAGTAAGGCCTTCTTCACGCTCACCTTGAAAATCAATACGGCTGTGCCCGCCGCGGGATTCTTCACGCGTCAGGGCTGCCATTGTGACAGCCTCAGCGGTAACGATCAAATTATTCAAATCGATGGCTGCATTCCAACCCGGATTAAATTGAGGGCTTGCGTGGGCCTTGACTTTTTCTATATCTTTTTTGATCCGTTCGATCTCAGAAAGAGCTTTTTGCAATTCCGTTCCTAATCGCATGATCCCAACTAATTGCTGCATGACTTTTTGCAGGTCTTCCTGGACGACAAATGGATTTAAACCTTCTTCCCTGTTAAGGAAGGCCGTAGCCTGGCGGATAATGGCCGTTGCTTGGGGCGCATCAATTTTCCCTTGCGAAGATTTTTTAATATAGTCGGCTGCACCTTCTCCTGCTAATTTCCCAAAGACCAGTAAATCCGATAAAGAATTCCCTCCCAAACGGTTGGCGCCGTGCATGCCGCCGCCGCATTCCCCGCAAGCAAAAAGTCCAGGGACATTGGTGGCCTGCGTATCTGCATTAACACGGATACCGCCCATAAAGTAATGAAGGGTGGGGCCAACCTCCATCGCTTCTTTAGTAATATCAACTTCTGCGAGTTCTATAAATTGATGATACATTGACGGCAGTTTCTTTTTAATATAATCAGCCGGGCGTTGAGAAGCGATATCAAGGAACACGCCGCCGTGAGGAGAACCGCGACCTTCTTCAACTTCCTTTTTGATAGCACGCGCCACAACGTCACGCGTTAACAATTCCGGCGGCCGTCGGGCGTTTTTATCTCCTTTTAACCACTTAGTAGCCTCTTCAACGGTGTCCGCTGTTTCCGCGGCAAATTTTTCAGGAATGTATTTAAACATGAAGCGTTCGCCTTTATTATTTAAAAGAAGGCCTCCTTCGCCACGCACGCCTTCGGTAACTAGCGTACCCTTAACCGATGGCGGCCACATCATTCCGGTCGGATGAAACTGGGTAAATTCCATATCAATGAGCTCAGCACCGGCCCGGTACGCCATACCTAATCCATCACCGGTATATTCCCAGGAATTAGACGTTATTTGCCAGGCCCTCCCGCCGCCGCCAGTCGCAAAAATGACAGCCTTGGTCCTAAAAATAACAAACCGCCCTGTTTCCCGCCAATACCCGAGCATTCCGGCGACCTTGCCGTCATCTAAAAGCAAATCAAGCCCTGTGCATTCCATGTGTGTCGCAATGCCTTTATGAATACAAAAATCCTGGAGCGTACGGATGATCTCAAGGCCTGTACGGTCCCCTACGTGGGCTAAACGCGGATAACGGTGCCCGCCGAAGTTTCTTTGATTAATGAGCCCTTCAGGTGTGCGGTCGAAAACCGCGCCCCATTCTTCTAGTTCACGCACGCGGTCTGGAGCTTGTTTGGCATGAAGTTCCGCCATGCGCCATTGATTTAAGAATTTTCCGCCGCGCATTGTATCGCGGAAGTGGATTTTCCAATTATCACGTTTATCGACATTGCCCATCGCTGCTGCAACGCCACCTTCGGCCATGACCGTATGCGCTTTGCCCAAGAGGGATTTTGAAATCATCCCGGTATTTAGCCCAAGCTGTGCACATTCGATGGCGGCCCTGATCCCGGCACCGCCGGCACCAACGACCAATACATCGTGATCAATTGTTTGAATTTCATTGATATCCATGAGCGTCAGTGTCTCCAAGTGTTAAAATCATGCCAAACTCCCATCGACACCATGCGGACATAAAAGTCTGTAAACCCAACCCAAATCATGCTGACCCATGCCCAAAACATATGATGTTCGTTTAAGTGCGTAAATCTTTGCCACAAAGTGTACCCCATATGTTCTTTGCCATTAGCACATGAAAAGCAGTCCAATCTCCCGCCTACTAAATGCCGGAACGCGTGGCAACCAAAAGTATATTGGGACAATAAAAGAACATTAATATACAAAACAAGTGTTCCTACACCAAAACCAAATTGTCCGTCCTTGAAAAAAGCCTTAAAAACATCACAAGTCAAAATTAGAATGTAGCCGATAGCGATATAGAGGGCATAACGATGGATGTTTTGAAAAAGTAAAAGATGTGTTTCGCCTTTATAATCTTTTCGTGGGAAAGCAGTGACCGCGCACGATGGCGGTGTGGCAAAAAAAGACCGGTAATAAAATTTCCGGTAATAATAACAAGTTAAGCGAAATGAAAGCGGACCGATCAGGACAAGCATCGCCGGCGATGGTGGTAGAAATTTCGGCCACCAGCTGGGCCACGCCCCAAACCAGGCATGATCAAGCGGGGCTGAGCCAGCGGCTGTTGGATCAACCATCAGTGTTGGTGAATAAAGGGGTGACAAATAGGGTGCTGCGTAATAATGGCTGGCTTGGAACATCGCCCAGGTTGTATAAACAACAAAACATAAAAAACCAAAACCTGTGGCCAATGGTTCAATCCACCAAAGATCCGTGCGGTTGGTTGAAGCAAATTTGGTTGAATGTGCTTGGGATTGTGTTTGTTTCGTCATTTTTTCATTATATCTCATAATCAAAGGTACACAATACTTAATTCATTTAGATTTAAGTATTGTTACCTTATTTTCTATTTTTCAGCAATCATGATCAATGACTGACCCAATGGTGGATTTCCCAGAGATTCTAAGGCCCTCAGGGTGGGAACTATTTTGTCTAACAAATGGCAAGCTTCTTTATGAAATTCCTTTTGTTTTAGTATCCGACCAGCCAGAAACCATGTCAATATACCAAACATATTCATATAATAACTGTCCTTGACAATAAAACCTGCCTTCTGCACAACAGTGCCCAATGTTTTTTTGGTATATCGGCGGTGATGGTCAACAAGCCTGTCTAAAGTACCGTAAATATTCTGCAAGGCAGGAACAAAAATAACTACCCTCCCTCCTTTTTTTAAAAAATGTTTCATGTGTTTTAACGCAGTGATGTCCTGTTCTATATGCTCTAAAACATTAACACAGGTAATGGTATCTGCAATACCGCTGGAGTGACGCTTGAGAAGATCTGTATCCGTAATGTCCAATGGAAGCACGCTATATTTTTTCAAAGAAAAATTCCTCTCCCTAAGAGCTTTTAACATCAACGGATCGTAATCTGAAAAGATAACCTCATCAATACATGGTTCTTTAAACTGTTGGGCAATGTCCCCCAGTCCGCTTCCAATATCCAAAACAGTCCCTTGCAAATGCCGTCTGATACGGCTGTAAAGCCACGCATTATACCTGGAAGACCCGCGAATAACGCTTAATGTTTTAAACATATCAGAAGACATTTATGAATCACCTTTAGAAAGTACGGCTGGTTTTACAGAATGCCCCGGGAAACATTTTTGTATAAGCAAAGACCTTATCTCTGGAGTTTCAAATTGCGGGAATATTTCTTTTTGTATTAATAAAGGCGACAAGATTTTCCTTTCGTACAGTGAACCAAGAATACCATCTTGATAAGTATATGCTGACATCCAAAACATTAAACAAATAATAATTGTAGGAATAGGTTTTGGCCAATTACGGCACGATTCCATGCACTGCCAAAAGTAAGTTAAGCACCAAGCGAGTATAAAAATATTATAACCCACCGCAAATCGCGCATCAATGCTGCCTGGAAAAAAATAGTAAAAAAGAAAAATGACGATAAAGATGGCAATCCGGGGATCTTTCCACAATTCTTTTTTAAATATATTTTTATGTTGAAAGGCCCATAGAACAAAGATAGGTATAACAAAATAGGAAAAAACCAGCCCATTGCCTCTATAAAAGGGAGCCGGCGAGATAATATGATCTTGTTTATAGTCAGAAAGCCAGCTCAATAGGATATAGAATGGTTTAAAATTAAAGGCATGGTCCCTAACCCAGGAGTGGAATGGAAGAGGCGCGTAGTATTCTTTATATTGGTAGTTGGAGTTTGATAAACCAACGGTGTTATTGATGTAGGGATAAAAAATATTTCCTGTTCTTATTTGTGCCTGAATTTGATGATAAATTAGATAGGCCAAAGAGGGCAAGAAAATTAAGGATAGACCTGCTTTTTCGCGAGGATTAAGATACCGGAAACCTAAAATAAAAGCCACGGTCAACCCAAGGATTGCGACGCAAATGCCAGTAGGTTTTGATATTAGGCACAGCCCCGAAAGAAAGACTAATCCTGCTAAATTAATAAACTGCCGTTCGTAAGGTGGCGTTAAGTAGCTATAGCATAGGAGCAAGATGATCCCAATGAACATGCCTACCGTGCTATCGATAAAAGGGGACCCTTGTTGGCACCAAAGGATTTTTAGGGTTAACACAACAACTGTTGCCAGCGGACCTGCGAATGCCGTGACGTTTTGTTTTTGAAAGAACCATACGAGTTGCTGCCACACAAGAACTATCGGAAGGGCTTGTAAGAGGATGATGACAAAATCCCATTGTGTCCATCGCCAAAAGATCCCCCAAATACTTTCAACAATATCTGAAACGTAGATGACGACTGATGAGCTAGACTGAAATTGGATGGCAAAATTATTTTTGATGCTAAAAGCCACTGTCTTCATCAAGTGGTACTGGTCACCGACTGAGCCAAATTCAATGGCAGATAAACGAAACAGAGAAAGAGTTATGCAAGCCACCAAAATGGCAAAAGCCACAGAATAATTCAGGGTTTCAGTAGCACAGGTTGAGACGATCTGAATAACTAATAAAATAAAAGCAGGAACCAATAAAAAAAGCAGGCTGTCAAGACAGTTCAAACCGCCAAGCACATAGCTGAATTCAACAGCAGTGATCGCAATAAATGAAAGCAAAAGGGCCCAGTAGCCTGAATATTTTAAATAAATAGTGTCGTTTCTCACATCAGGTCTGCCTTTTAATTCATCAAAAAATTCGATGTCCCTTTAATTATCTAAAATGGTAGTTTTTGGTAGGTGCCGACTAATTCGGTTTTTGCGATGGTGTGAGATCGGACGGCTTTTTCAACTTCAGCAAGAGTGGGATCTTCATTGATATATAAAATGTCATTAAGAGCAAAAGCCCGGAATATGTAATGATGAGGTTTTTCATCTGCCGGGCATGGGCCAGCATAGGTATATTTTCCAAAATCACTTAAGCCTTCTGTACCGGGGTTGGTGTTTTCAATAATTTCCTGGGTATTGGGAGAGATATTATAAACGACCCAGTGAGACCATATCCCTTCCGGGGCATCAGGATCAGAAACAGTCAGGGCCAGGCTGCGAGTTTTGGCAGGGACATTTTTAAATATTAAAGTCGGATTAATGTCTCCCCCATCGCAGGTGTATTTCTTGGGGATGGCAGCGCCATTGTCAAAAGCAGTAGAACTTAACTGGAAATCATTTGGACCTGAATCTGCCCAAGTCAGCAACGGAAAAATTAAAAATCCCGCAAGAATGACAATAAGGGTTTTCATGAATTTAATTTTCCTTTAAGCGCATCCATCAGTTCATTAAAGAACACGTCAATATCACGTTCAACTTCTAAGGCAATATTATACATATTTAATTCTATTTTTGAATGGTTGACTATAACTATTTTTCCTGGTACAAATTGTGGCAAAGAAGCTGCAGGATACACGACACAGGAAGTCCCGATAATAAAAAATAGATCCGCGCTTTGCGCTAGTTCCAATGCCTGGTGGTAATATTTGACATCTTCACCAAAAAATACAATGTCCGGCTTGATAATCCCCCGGCATGAGCAATGCGGTATCACATGCTGTAATACCATCGATCTTAGTTCGTCATAATTAAAAGTTTTACGGCATCGAAGACAATGACTGGATAAAAAACTACCGTGCATATCCAATACTTTTTGTGATCCTGCTTTTTGATGCAAGCCATCAATGTTTTGAGTGATCACTGCTTTGATTTTGCCGGCCCCCTCAAGGGCAGCTAAAGCGTTGTGAGCAGCAGTGGGTTTAATGGTGGATTCCAAAGCAATAAAATCATGGGCAAATTCATAAAAGGGCTTTGGGTCTTTTAGAAAATAGGAAATATCAAAAACTTTTTCAGCATCATACAAACGGCTGGTGTACAGGCCCTGGGGCCCTCGAAAATCCGGAATGCCTGCATTGGTCGAAATACCTGCACCGGTTAAAACAATTATATTTTTAGATTGGCGAATCAGTTCAACGCATCGCGGGATAGGATCAGTAGACATTTTGTATAGGAAATCTTACATCTTTACTGGAAAATTATCAAGCTAAAGTCTAGCCCGCTAAGGACATGCCTAAAATGGACAAGGGGCTTTGGAGGGCTTGGATTCTGATGATTATCCCTTCAATGCCAGTAAAATCACCTTTGCGGAGTCGGGCAATTATGGCAGGATTGAATTTCATTTGAATGTCACTGCCAGTGACTTCCAAACTCATCTTTTTAGCATTAAAGTCGATACCACCAGGGGAAAGTGTAGAGCCTGCTACAGGATGATTTAAACCAAGCCATATTCTACGGATAGTCGGGTTCCATCCAGTACTACTTAAACCTATTGCTAAAAAAGCACTCAAAGCAACGAGTAATTTTTGATGATTTTGTTGTCTTTGACGTATCAATGCTTCATCTGATTTGACTGCCATAGCTACATCAGGAGGCACCGCTTTACCAATAGCATAGGGCAAGAATTTAGATCCTGAGGTGGTTAAGGGGGCATCATTAGTCCATACATCTGTGTACCATCTGCCTGTTTCAAAATACATGTAATAGTCCCCTTCTTGAATAGGATGATGTTCATCAAGCTTTGATGTCAGTTGACCTAATTCTTGCAATAGTTCGTTTTGTCTCTCTAATGCCAAATGTGGTAAAGAATTGATCTTTCCTTCAACTGCGTTTGGAAGAAGTCTAAGGGCATCTTGCGATAACACAACAAAGGCTTGTATTGCAGAAGATCTTAAAAAACGTTTAATTTTTTCATTTAATGGTCCTTCGATAGGTGTAACATCTCCTTTCCTATTTAAGTATGCTTGCAGCCCTTCTAAATTTTCATTAACAGCAGCAGGAAAGTTTGCAGCATGTTCTTTAATTGCGTCTAACTTTCTTTGCATTTCTTCCCAACTTTGCTCTTCTTCTAAACTAAGAACATATTTAATCCACGCACCTGTAACTTGAGGACTTATCGTTTTTACAAGTTCATCACCCTTTGTTGTAGCTAAGTCTTGGGGCTCAACAGCAGCGGCCTCGAGGGGATTAGCAACAAGCGGTACTTCAAAAGAATGCTCGGTAACGCGCACTTGGGCAATAACTCGAAGGTCACCTTTTAATGCTGTGCTAAATGGAACCCCATGAGCACTCATTGGCTCACCATTAATGATTGATCCGAGTTCCCAGGGGTGAATTTCTCCGCCAGGGTCGCTGTAAATATAAGTCTCTCCTGGCAATGGAAGAGTTACTTTTGGTAAGGTTTCTTTTATTTTTCTTAATTTGAGTAATGCTGAACGCTCCCTAGATAAAGCCCACTCCATTAAACTTTTATTTTCATTTCCTTCAACAACCCCTGAAAGAATCCAGGAACGAGCTTTTACTGATAATTCAACAAAAAAGCTATTGTTAATGGCCATCAAATGCTTCCCTGCGGGTGACTCCCATCCTCCCACAGGCCACGTACGGGCTTGACTTTTCATATCAATAAGCCACTGTAATTTTCTTAAATTATTTTTTACTTCATCAGGAGCATCATTCACGTATCTATTAAGTAAATCCAATTGGCGTTGCATTTCTTGCAAAGTCCTATCTTGTTTAGACCAATTTTGTCCCCATATATCTGCGACAGTAGGGTTTGCATTGTCTTCGGCGATAACGATAGCTTTTTTTCCCAACAGCATAGTTTGGATGCTTTCATTATCGACTAGATAAGCAAATAGTTTCCATTCATTGTCATCAAAATAGGCAACTAAACGACCTGATACAATATCCCCTCTCGTTGCAGTATTCAATTTTCCTGAACCCAAACGATTGTCAGAATTTTCCTTAGATTGTTCCAATACCACATTCGCCTGTGCAAATAAAGGATCGTCTTCTGCTTCTTGAAATTTAAATCTTAAATTTGTTCTTCCTTCCAAAATAACTTTTCTAAACATTGCTGTTCTTCTAACAAATTCTACAACCGCTTTTGCCCTTAAGTATTTTTCAAAGCGATTACGGCTATCATATTCAGCTAGCCAATACCCACCATGATCAAAGGATTCTTCAATGTTTGGTGAATTAGGGATAGTTAATCCCATCACGCGTAAATAATTTAGTATTAGCCTCCATTGAGCTTGCATTTCTTGATAAGAGGGAATACTGTTAACCCAATCTTCATCGTATATTGCGGATGCTCTAACAACACGTCCTAATAATTCATTAACCGCCAAAGTACTATCGTTAATATTAAGAGCTGATTGGGATATTTCTTGAGTTAGAAGAAAAACCATGTAATCAAATCGTAAAGCAGCATATCTTTCATCACCACCTAGGTCTTGTAATTCACCAACGAGTTTAGGGCTTAAACCATCTGCTACTAATCCCAGCAAATATCGCCCACCTTCTGATTTGGCAACTACTGTATATGATTTACCATTTAAATCAGTAATCGAACGGCTTTCTTTCCAATACGGCTCTCTATCTATCGTAACTGTAGCCCTAAGTTCTGCTCTTTTTTCCCGGACAAATGCCGCTCTGATACCTTCTTGTGCTGCTCTAGCACCTTCTTGTCTGTGTTCTTCGGTACGTTCTTGCCGTCTCTGTGCTGTAACTTCCAAAGCACCCCTAACAAATAAATTTCTGTTTTGAGCCAAAAATTCTTCGGGATTTTCTGGTAACACTAAAACATTTCTTTCAACAGCATCCAATATTTCCTGTAAAGACTTCAGTGGAACACTATAGGGGTCATTTCCTATATTGTTACCGGTATAAATAATCTCTGCAATAAAACCTGAGCCTTTTTTATTTTGAGAAAAATTCCAAATTGTTTTGCCACCAACCACGTTAATTTTTAATATCCATCCTCCTTGCCGTACACTCACAGTTTTTCTTACTACGATTTGGTTACTAAACATGGGAGTGGCAGTTTGCCTTGCAAGTATTTCAGCTGATGGTAAGGGGATTTCCTGAAATTTTTCAACTTGTGTATTTTTATTGGGTTTTACAGCTTGTCTATAGCGAAAAGTATCATCCAGCATATTATCCATTTGTGCTGCAAATTGATTTAAAGGTTTACCGTTGGAGAGAAATTCAACAATGCCCCCGTCATTCAATCCCTGAATAACGATCAAGCCTGACTCTGTCACGCATATATTAAAAATATCCTCCCCATTAGGGCCATGAACAACCCATGTATTTCGATTTGATAAGTTAAAATGAATACCATTACCCTGAGATAGTAATCTGAACCTTCCATCCGAACTTTGCCTTATAGTTATATAATCTTCAGGATCACCTGTAAGCATTAGGCGCAGTTGACTAATTTCGTATGGAGCAATGGCTAAAACCCTTTCTCCACCCAAAGCTACTTGAACATAATTAGGGTGACTTGAAAATGTAGTAAGGGGTAATCTTTCTTGCCTCAATTCCCCACGACTGTTCCAAACATTAATCAAGGTTACCTCTTCTCTTCTCAGACTATCTGCTTGAGGTTCGCCAATGGCTAGAGGTTCTTCTATTGTTGTTGGTGTTGTAACTACACTCTCTGCAATTTCTGGAATGGGGGGATCAATATCTGACGGATCAAGATCAGCCAAAGTCGGGGTTTCATCATTGACATCAAGAATAAGTGAACTACTAGGCCAACCAGGATCTCTAAATGTATAACTAAATGTACTATCTGACGTTGTTGGCGCTGTAGCTACACTTGGAACTTCAAGACTTGGTGAGGCAGAAGTCTCTGGATGTTCATGGTCAACATTTTCTTGCGTTTCTTCTTTGATAACATATGAATCCTGGTTTTCATCACGTATAATAGGATAAAATCTATCTCTTAAGAAATCTGGCAAAGCATCATATTCTTTTCCTTTTCTTATTATTTCTAATAGTTCATTTTTTAGCGATAAAAATTCTGACAAAGGTATTTTACCCTTGTTTGATTCAATCCAGTTTAAAATAATTTTTATTGCTCTAATACGCATATTTATATCTTCTTCCGATACAGCTCTTGATCGCCTCATTATTCTTGACCTGGCTCTAGTAAAATTTTCTGATAGAGTTTGTAAAGCAATTTCTCTTTCAATGGGGTTTTTATTACTTATTCTTGATCTATTAATTACAAGAGCCCATATATCATTTTCATTCAATACTTCGAGATCCGAACGTAACATGATCAATACAACTTGGCGATAACCTGCGTCTTCTTCATCAGTGGTTTTTAAAATAGCCATATAATCTTCAACATTAAATTGGTCTCGAATCTCTGGTTTATTAACTTGCAATCCTGCTGGTAAATCTGAGATATTTTCAGAAATCAAATGTGTCAATCCTGAGCTATAAACAAGTCTTTTAATTCTTTCTCCTGGAATTGAGTCATCAAAGCTCATTCTTTCAACTTTATTTCTCGTTGGTGTTTTACTAGCTGGTTCTCTAGAAATAACTCCTGCCTGCTTTTCAAGCTTTCCTTCTTCAATTTTTTGTCTGTTTTTTCGTCCTTTTCTATGCGGCCCTCCCTCATGATCCATTGCATCTAACTCTTCAAGTTCTTCATCAGTAAAGGCACTCTGCACAGCAGCTATCGCTGATCCTGTTGGTTGTGAACCTATGCCTTCATTGCCTGACATTATTGCAGGTAATTTTGGTCTTAAATATAATTTTGAAAATTCTTTTTGACGCACTCTTGTTATTGTTACTATCACTTTTTTATCTACAGCAGCTTCTAGTTTTTTTAACCTAGTATCATTCACATTGTGACTTTGACTAATTTCTGCATCTGTTAAAGGCATTTGATCAATAATAAAATCTAATCCATATGCTTCCCTATTCTCTGCTATAAATACTTCAAAAATTTGACCAAATGTTGTTTCTGGTGGAAATTCACGCGTTATGTAATGACTGAACATAAATCCAGCAATTAATTCAGCATATTCATCTGGTGTCGTGTCCGGTGTTTCTGGGACAGCATAAGTGGGAACTTCAGCATATTTACCAGAATCGTCTACTAGTGTTTCTCCTTCTTGAGCAGTAGGTGCAGCCTCAGTCGTTACCTTCATTGCGAAATCGCGGGGGATACCACCTGAAAAATATTTTCTTGGTATCATTTGCTGGTTTGCGGGATTTATGTCTTCTTTAATGTAGTTAAACACGCCTTTTTTATATGCTTTTAAATATTGTTCGTAGATTTTTTCGGTTGCTGCTGGATTATGGCTTAAAACGCCGCTGGTTTTTCCTCTATCAGTATAGACTTGATTGAGAAAGGCGTTTTTTAAGGCTTGTTTGTACCATGTTGAGAGGATCATGGAATAAAAGATTTGGCGTAAGTTGGCAAAATTTTTGCCTTCGTTCACTTCTTTTTCGATTTCGGGGAGGATGATTTCTCTTACTATTTGAGAAGCAATTGAATGAGCTGTGCTTGGATTCCCGACCCCGCTATCGCGGGACTCTCGCCCATGGGCGGAGTCATTCGGGAATGACAAATTATTTTTATTTTTTTGTAATGCTAAATAATCCTCTTCTAACATCACCTTCAAATGGGCACCGATGATATAGCCTACATTGTTGCGTTGCAAGACCTTGGCCCTGTCTGCCATAATCCATACCTTGTTAAACGTGTTCACAGGTATTTCACTCGTACCAAACATTTCTTGGGTTTTGCTATAAATCCTGTTCCAAAATTCTTTGCCTAATTGTTTTTCAGGATAAATTAATGACGCTGTTAATTGCTTTAGGATATAGTCTTGGGCCAGCATGTCTTGGCCAAGTTCGGTCACCCCAAGTTCTTTTGTAATCATTCGATTTTTTTCATAAGGCGAAAGATTGACCCAAAGATCATCTTCTTTAATGGTAAGGGATGCTAAAAAATATTTGATGAGCTTTTGGGCTTCAGCTTTAAATTGCGGACTATTAATGTTTAAGGCAGAATCGCCTGAATCTAAAATAAAATCAAATAAAAGAGGATTCTCAGGATGAACCTTAAGACCCTTCATAATGACTGGCATATAAGCAGGGCTTAAATTGACCATGGCTCCTGGTTCTGGCAGGCCTAAAACAGAATCAGCATGGGCTTTGGGTAGAGGGCCAATGCCTGTTATCAAAAAGCATATAACAAGTAATAGATTAAGAATATACTTAAACATGATGCCTAAGT
>JABDGZ010000007.1 GCA_013285735.1 Candidatus Omnitrophota bacterium
ACAATCGCTGGGGCAAGGGAGCGAGCAGGATTCATTGATGCCCCTGTAATTGGCCCAGCAAAAATAGCTTCCAATGCGACCATGCCTCCAATAGCAACGCCTGCCATCAAGCCCTTCTCCTTGGCTCCTTGGGCCACATGTATAATAACAAACATAAGAAAAAAGGTAAGGATTGTTTCAAAGACGAAATCACCCATTGGTGAAATCAGATTAGGCACAGTAATCCCTAACGTCTTATGCTGGGGGAATATAATTCTTAACAACACACTGGCTGTAAGGCCACCTAATATTTGGCTAATCACAAAGGGGAATAACTCTTTAAGAGAAAGTCGTTTTGCTAACCAGAATCCAAATGAAACGGCAGGATTAAAATGTGCTCCTGATATTTCACCCAGGGCATAAATCATGGTCATTATGATTAAACCAAAGACTAAACCAACACCAAGATGGGTAATCACTCCCCCGCAAATATCATTGATGATAATAGCTCCCGTACCAGCAAAGACTAAAGCAAAAGTGCCTATGTATTCACTAAAATATCTGTTCATGTTTTATTAGTAGATGTACAAACTTTAACACACCAACCTTCAATCTTCTGCTTTATAGCGTCACGGATAGGTCTTATTTGGTTAAGTTTTTCCTTATGACTTCCCGTGGCCTTTGAAGGGTCAGGGAAGCTCCAATGTAGCCGTTGGGTTAAGCCAGGAAAAATAGGACATCGTTCTGCGCTGGCCTCGTCACAAACAGTAATAACATAGCTAAAATGTTCTCCTCTTTTAAAAAGGTCAAAAACTGCCTGTGTCTTTTTACGGGATATATCAATTCCTTCCTCTTTCATAACTTCAACGACCAACGGATTCAATACACCAGGCTCAAGACCTGCACTTTGGGCTTCAAAGGAATCACCACAGATATGGTTTAACCATGCCTCTGCCATCTGGCTTCTTGCTGAATTGTGAATACAAACAAACAACACCTTTTGTTTAGACATGGCTTATCCTCCTTTAATGACTTTACAACAGCCACCCTCTATCTTTAATGATTTAATTTCTACTAAGGCTTGAGCAATTTTCTTACGGGCAGATGAGATTATTCTTGAGACAGTGGAACGATGGACACGCATTTCTTTAGCGGCCTGTAGCTGGGATAACCCTTCATGGTCTAAAAGCCTTACAGCTTCAAACTCATCCAAGGTTAAGACAATGGCATCTTTTGCATTACCTTTTGGCCGAGGCTCAAAATTCCGTTCCGCAGGACTACATTTAACCCAACGTATTTTCTTTGGCCTCATAATAAATCTATTATGCACATACGTGCATTATTATCAAGATAAAAAAGCCTGCATAGGAGGAGGGAGAGGTCTAATTTGCAACGGTCCCATCAATCAATAACACACTCTCTATGCTTCGATACCCCCTGGTCGGATTTGCCAAAAGTCATTTTCCAGAAAAAACCGGCTGGCCCAATTTTTTTAGGAACTGATTTTTTTGATTACCCTTTTATCTCCTGCGGCCTCCACCTAAAGATAATACAACAATCAGATAGGCAAAAACTAGGCCTGGTATTGCCATGCAAAAAGCGACCACGAGCATGTTGAGCGCCACCAGATGCCAGTTCTTTTTGATAACTCTATAGTTTATATCTTTATCACCGTACATATAATTTTCGGATCTCTATTGTAAGGTTTAGATTAAGTCCTGCTGCGAAAGAATAAAAATCTATCTTTGAAATTATTGTTGGTAAAAAATATAATAACGCTAAAATAAGTAGTCCCACATTCTAAACAAAGGATAACACCTCTTTTGAGAGGTGTCAAGATACAGACCCTATAGAGACAAAGCGTATGCAAACGGCTATAAATTTAAGATTTTCTAAACGATTACAGGAATTAAGAAAAAAGCACAAGTATACTCAGCAGGAATTAGCAGATTTAGCAGGTGTCGGCTATAAACACTACCAACGCTATGAAGGTGAAAATCCTCCTCTCGCAAAGCTTGATTTTGTCGAAAAAATTGCCAAAGCCTTCAAGATAACCCCTTCCAAACTATTGGATTTCTAAAAGCTCTGGATGTTATGCTCCAGAGAGAGCTCTCATTTTTCTTGCTTCATTAATTTCAAAATAAAAATCGAGGGAACTAAAAGTAAGGTGTCTAGTACTCCATAGTTCGCGTTTAAAATCTTCATTTGATCGGACCTCATCGAGAAGAACTAGAAATTGCGGAATGCTAAGAAACCAGCTATTGAAATAGGGAATCTTATGTTTCACATCTATTTTGCACAACTCGATTTCTTGAGAATACAGCTCTCTACATTTTTCGTTTAGTTCATCAAAATCAACCTGATGCTTTGGGTCTACTGCATTGAACTGTGCAGTCGTTACCAATCGCATTAACTGAGCTATTACCCTTCGATCCTGAATCCCACCGTAATCTAAAAGTGTAAGCGAGATTCTTTCTATTCCACGATCTTTATGCTCTAGTCGGTATGTTGTTCCAGAAGAATCTTCTAAATCCAGGTATCGTTGTTTGCGTATTGCTATTTCATGATTACCAAGCTGAATCTGTGAATCTATTAAACTCTTAGATATATCTACAAGAAGTTTTACGTCATTTCCTCCCTGGGCCTTCCGTGTAAGAACCTTCGATTTAAGTTCAATGAAAATAATTGCTTCTTTAGTTTCAATTACGCAATCACATTCCCACTGCTTCCCGTTATACGAATACTTTCCAGAGGAATAGCTAACATTTCTTGCCACCAATTCCCTTTTTAAGAATCTCTCCCCTGCCAATCCTATTCTTTCTTGTGTTCTCTCTGAGCCAACATACGATCTTATGACTGAAGCAACCGCCTCATAAAAACCAACACTACACCAAGACAAATCCATTAAACAATAATCTTGTTCAATTTGTAAAAGAGGTTTGAATTGATAATCAATGGATTCAACTTCATGGGGAATACTAAACTTATGATTGGGCCCAGGTTTAACGTGAGAAAATGCCTTAAGTATTATTTCGACGACCCCATCATTCACATTTTGAGTATTAGTGATGACATCCTTGGTATTAAAGAATACGGTTTTTTGAGGTGGGGTTAATCGAAGTATGGCATTTATTACCTCAACAGCCTGTGTCATATTCCATCTCAACTTTTCCTGCATTTCTGAATTATCTACCCAATCGAATAAATTTTGGATCAGTTTAACAATATCGGAAGGTCGCAGCTGTCGAATTAAAAACAAGGAATCGTAGAGACTGATTTCCCTTAAAAAATCTATTAATGTATCAACTGTCTGAAATTCAATTTCAAACCGAGAGTACGGCTGAACATCATATAAACAACCAAGAGCTATTAATTCATCCTTAAATCTTTCTATGACTTCTTGGGTCAGCTCACCACCAATTAAATTATTCGCTTTTATACATAGATTTAGAACATACCCTAAGGGTATTTGAGCAGAAACTTCCTGGCCTGTATTAGGACAGTTTCGACAAAGATGATATCTCCCTAACGCCGAATCAAATCTTTCTGAAAGTTTGATAAAAATGTGAACGGCCATCTTGAGTCCTCCGAGACTACGAAGATCTTTCTCAATAGACTCAATCAACACTTTCAATTGATCATCCGGCAATTGAAAACGCCCACTCTCAACAGATAATCCATCAAAGCTATGTTCATTTAACCAAATCAATCCCTTAGCGGGTTTTGATAATCTGGGGAATCTAAGTTCGTTATCTGCATTTGTGTATTGATTTGGATATGGCGACCTCAAGATAAGTACATCCTTAATCAATTTAATCGCATCTTTCCATTCTTTATTCTTATCAAAGAATAGAAACCTCTGATTCTTTTGTAATTTTCTTGATGCTTCTTTAAGGGTATCCGCAACAGAAAGATAACTAACCAGATCCGACCTCTCGATTATCTGCTGTCGAACCAGCTGCTTAAATAATAGCCAAAAATCTCTAGAGTAAAACCCTTCATTTGAGGTCACAAGTGTTTCTACGATTCGACTCTCAAGGTGGCTTATAACATGATTCACGGTCAAGGATGAGCCAATAGACATTTCAAAATGGTTATACAATTTCGACAAGTCTACTGGGTAAGCCTCCAATGAAGGCTTTACTGAATCAACGATGCTCTTAAATTGTTCCTCTTGGATCATATTCTTCAATCAAGGTCTTTGTGTATTTTAGTTTTGAAGGACTTCGTAGGAATGATGGAATTTATTTACTACAATGGGCAGCTAAATAATCATTATACGCATTAATGCTGGCATTATAATCGTCTATCCTTTTCTGAAGCGCATCCCAATCATTATTATATGATGATTTTTTACTATTATATTCATCGACCTTTTGATTATATGAATCGATTTCATATTGAGGCGAGTCAGATGTTATTCCCATGTTGTTCATGTCAGTCATTAAATTATCGAGTTCTTCCTTACGCACCTTCAAGTCAGCCTGAGTACTTTCAATAGATTCTTTTTCAGAATCAGGAGGATTTAATAATGCCGCCTGATTATGATAATACTGCGAACAACTATAGGAACCGTCAGTTACAACACCGTTTGATTCGGTAGAATAGTTTGGAGAAGGATTGTAAGACGATGTTGTTGATGTAGGGGTTGAATAATTAGAGTGATACCTATTATTTTTAGTATATGAGCATAACAATACCAAAAGAAGAAGCCATACCCAAAAATGCTTCCAAAGAAACCTATAAAACCAAACAAGACCACTCCACAACATTACAAAAATATTCTTAGAATTTGAAGTTTTTCCCTTTCCTGATTTCTTTATTGAAGCTGATCGACCTTTCTGGTCGGCACTAGCTGACGTTTCATTCTTTGATTTGGTATCTTCCGTGACCTGCTCCCTACAATATGGACAAAATTTTGTCTCATTTGGTAAGTCTCTTTCACAACATTTACATACTGCTGTGGTCATTTTTTATCTCCAAAAAAAACGTCATCATCTGAACCGCTTAAATTTCTCTTTATTTCCTTTATTAAAAATACTGCTTCAGTATTGCCAAACTTGATCTTATCGTTATTCTTTAACTCAGATTTTTGTTCTACCTTAACGCCATTTAAATAGGTCCCATTCGTACTTTTTAAGTCCTCTAGAACATATTTATTCTTATCCTTAAAGATTCGAGCATGTTTTCTTGAACAAAAGGAGTCATAAGGAATTTGAACGGACGAATTCTCCTCACGGCCAATAATAACGGGCTCCGTAGATTTAATAGCAAACCTATGCCCTTGCATCGGCCCTTCTGTTATTAGTAAAAAAACCACCTCAATATCCATCACATCATTATTCCCTTTTTCCAACCCGATAAAATAGGTCCATATTTCGATAACAATTCCGACTTCTTGCCCGATGCTTGTTTAGAAATTACCTCTTCTAATATCTCAACTGCTTTTGAGAGTGTTGCATATTGTTTACCTAAAGACATTGCCTGATTTATTGCACCGTTTATACCTTTGGAACTATTTTCTTCATATTCAACGAGGGCCTCTAAAAAGGAACCCGCATCTTGATATCGGTCTTTCATATCTACAGCTAATGCTTTAAGAACAATTGCATCAATTTCTTTATCTAAATCTTTGTTAAAGTTTGATGGCGGAGGAGGCATTTTACTACGTGAAGCTTTAATAGCTGCCTCAGCTACGGCCTTTTGCGTATACGTTTCTTCAGGCATCACGTATGGTGGAACTCCAGTTAGCATCATATAAAAAACGATGCCAGCAGAAAAAACGTCACTGGCTGGAGATTCATAATTCCAAAAAGCTTCAGGTGGCATATATGCAAGCGTGCCACCCGCTGTTATGAGCTTTGTTTCAGAATCTACGTGCCGGGCAAGACCAAAATCACCAACTTTTGCACAGAATTTACCTTCTTGGATTAAAAGTAATATATTGTTTGGTTTTATATCCCGATGAACCACTGGAGGAGTCATCTTATGAGCTTGTGCCAATCCCCTACAGATATCCTTTTGCAAATTTAAGGCCTCATTTATAGACAACCTTACTTTATTATCGATATATTGAGCTAAATTAGGCCCGTTGACAAACTCCGTAGCTATATAGTTAAAACGTCGTGAATCATAACGGAATGAATTAGCTTCAAAAACCCTTACTACATTTTCTTGAGCAATTTTAGAAAGAATAAAAGCCTCATTAAATAATTCTGCCTCTTGATCCATTGATATACTTCCAGGATGAAAAATCTTTATTGCCTGAATTCCAAGATACTTATGACGAACCTTATATACCGCACCAAATGCCCCCTGCCCAAGGAATGCGTCAATGGTATAGGTTTCCTTTATTTCTAGAAAACGTGGTAATCTTTCAATCTCATAACTCATTGTTATCTTATCCCTGCATCACTAACTTTATTCTGAATATTATCCTGGGTATCTTTGGGCATGAGTCCCCAAATTTGCCACATGATACTCTTTAAAGAATCGAAATCTTGTCTCTGAAGCGCTATCCGACCTTCATTAATTAAACTTTGAGCTTTTACAGGATCGGTATATGAATAATTGCCACTTTTCACCTCTTGGAACACACCAATCCAAAAATCAGATTGGTCAAATGTAATTTTCCAATGAAGATTGTTTAATTCATCAATAAAATGGCTTAATTTCTTTACATCTTTAGAACCTATAGCTTTTTCACATTCAATTTTTAATGATTCAAAACGATCTTTATCTTGTTGCTTACCACGGGTCTCCACTAAAGGTTTCACATTCTTGAGAGCTTCATCATAACTTGCCATAAGAGACGGCCATTTAGTGAGACTCTCTAAAGAATCTAAAGCAATCTGTAAATCCTTTAATCTCCTATCAGCCTTTTCTGCTGCATCAGGATCGCCTCCTTGGGCAGCATTAATATCCGACTCTAATTCTTCCACTTTGGAAGAAATATGTCCTTCTCCTAACCTTTCAACTAAATCACTATTACCTGAACTTTGAATTTTACCTTTTATTTCTTGATAACGACTACTTTCTTCCTTTAAATCTTTGGCTAACTTCTGGGCATCTGGTTTAGGAGAAACTTTATTTACTAAAACATCATCGAACTTTGCATCAATACATTCAATATATGCTGAGATCTTTGGGCTCCTATCCTTATCGATGCTTAGAACAATGTCTATATTTTGATTCTCAGGAACCGTCTTTTTAATCATTGTTCCACTAATTATAAGCTCACCGACACGGCGATTCCTTTTAGCAAACTCACTTTCTCCTTCACAAACTATAATCTTAATTTCACCGTTTTCATTTGGTTTTAGTGTTTTGACCGCTTTATATGTCTTCATCTTACCTCTTGCTGGTAACGTAATGCCACGCTCCAAATGCTTATCGAATGAACCATCTTCTAATTCAAGACCAATTGAGCGTGTCAACGTTGCCTCACCGACAGAAATACCCTGAGTAATAGTAAAATTATCTGGATCACAGGGTATAGAATTACCCGCATTATCAACAATTGATACACTGAATGAATTTAATTTCTTTTCCGATAACGGCACTGTTAATACAAATGCTCCATTTTGAAGTGCGACTAAACCGCTTTGCCAATGTCCGTCATTTCGACGGAGCTGAACCTGACAACCAGCGGGCGCACCTTCTAATTTCCCTGCAACATGCGTCTCAATTTCTATAGTCATGGGTGAATAATTCAATTTTAACGAATGTTTTGACTTATCTTTTATGACTAAATCATCCGGCAACATTTGAGTTGCCGCATAAATAGCAGCTCCTTGTGCAACGACCGTTAAAGGATTGATTCGGAATTCAACTGGAATACCAAGCTCGTCCTTTAATCTTTGTCGAATTATAGGAGTTTTTGTTGGTCCTCCTACCAATAAAATATTAACGATGTCGGATGGTATTAATTGTTGTTGTTTTAATGCCGACTTCAATAGATCAACGGTCTTTATAACATAGTCCTCTATCAGATCTTCATACTGCTTTCTGGTGATAGGTATATTTATAGAAATTTCCCTGCCGTCTTTATCTTTATACCGGGAATCTATGGTTATTTCCGCCTTGTCACTATTAGAGAGCTCAATTTTTGCTTTTTCACTCTCAGCCTTCAAAACAGAATTTAAAGACTGATACGTTAGATTTGTTCTATTTAAATTTGGCAAATTATATTCTTTAGCAAGAATAGGATGGATAAAGCGCTCAACGATCCTCCAATCAAAATCTTTACCTCCCAAATAATTATCTCCACAATGATCGACAACTGTTAATCGCCCTTCCTTTGCAGACATGATTGCAATATCAAAAGTGCCCCCACCCAAGTCATATACTACCCAATAACCTTTAGGCATGTTTTCAATAAACCCATAAGCAATTGATGCTGCAACAGGTTCTTGCAACAGAGGAGAATATTCAATACCTGCCAATTTAGCAGCTCTCTTTGTCGCTTCACATTGTATATCTTCAAAGTTACATGGAACTGTTATTACAGCGGCAATAACATCCTCATCATAACTATTTCGAGCTGTCGCTCTCAAATTCTTTAATACTTCAGCTGACATTTCCTCCGGGGTTAAAGTACGTCCTGAAGCTTTAAAACTGCCCGTCTGATGTGTCCCCATCCACCGTTTAAATTCAATAAAGGTATTCTCAGGATCGCTAACATGACGTTCGTATGCCTTCCTTCCGATAATAACTTCGCCTTTCTCTGTCAGCCTGACTACCGAAGGTGTGAACTCCTCTTCATAGTTATTCTTAAGAACCCTGACCTCACCGTTATGCATACAAGCAACTTCAGAATTAGTGGTGCCCAAATCAATACCAAAGTCTATGGTTCTTCTGGCCATATCGTTCCCCTTTATTTCTGCGTGGATTTAGCCACCACGACTTCTCCATGAAAAATTACTTTTTCGTTATAAAAAATAGTTGGTCTAATAGTTTCTACAATCTTCGCATAACCAGCAGGTAACGTAGGATCGTCTTCAAAATGTAAAACCCGCAATGAAATACCTTCTTTATATCCTTGCTCTAAATAGTCCTTAACAACAATACCTTCACGGATAAAAAGATCTTTTATACGTTCCATCTGATCAAAGAACGCACTGAGATCTACACTTGGCTGCTCCTCCTTAAGCTTCTTGAGTCGCTTTTCCAAACGCCACATCTCCACACAAAATGAAATGGTCAATTTAAATCCATTATTAAAATCATTAACAGGAATTACGTTATCTGGATGAAAGAGTTGGCACGGTTTTGTCATACAATCTTTTAAAAGAGAATTGTTCTTAAATCCAAAAAAGATGAAATCGTCGCTACCTTCACTTGGACCTTCTTTAATCCGAACTTTAGGAATCATTATTTATTTCTCCAGTTAAATATTCACTCAAGAATTGCACATACCAACGACAGCCCACGTTGAGAATAAAGCCATGCCCCACTGCCACACTTTTTGCCACTTGTGCAATTCAATTTCACCAAAGAACCTGTAACTGCCGTTACTAACAAGTTCCAATGTATATCTTCTAATAGGAACTATCGGAATAAATAAAAAAACCAAATACAATGTATCACCGTATATCCTTGAGCCGAATCCATTAGTGGTCGATAAATTAGGGGCACTTTTTATAGGTTTTCCCTGTTTTTTAATTCTCTCTTCGAGGGAATCTTTAATCTCTTTCAATGTATTCTTAATTGACTCACTGGTATCTTTATCGTCTAGATACTCATTCAACACAACCATAGCTTGATCTGAATTACCATTCTCAATTTCCCTCATTATTCTATTTACTATTACTTCTTGTTCCTTATCAGATGACTTATACAACAAATTCTTTTTAAAAACATCCCTATCTTTCTCAAATCCCTGTTTTATATATTCGGAAGAAGCTATAGCAAGGGCTTTATTAATCAATAACAATGCATGAGCATCATCGTTGTTGGGAGCTTTATTCAAAGCGATAGAAAAATTTCTCATTGTTTGAGCTAATTGATCTTTTGCCAAAGAAGCCTCAGAAATTGAGTGATTATCTACTAAATTACATTCATACAAAGCGTCGGCAGTTTCTTTTAATAACTGATTCGATAAGGTATAAATTGCATTTGGATACGGAGAAACATCATCTTTCCTAAGCAAATTAAGATACTTTTCAGCTGCCTCACGAATTTGATTATTGCGAACTTTCAGAATATCATTAAATCCTTCCCGTAAAACATCAATAGGGAAAGTCCTATTACTGATCAATGAAGAGTGAACCTTAACCCGTTTATAATCCTTTGAAATTAATGAACTCTTTATTAAAGAAAAGTTTATATTTAAGAAATCAGCGACAAATTTCTCATGCATAGACTCAACTTTCGCATTATTTAATCTCGCATCTGCAAGGTTACGAGCTCTTTCATGAACCGTTTTCCAGAAATCAGAGGATTGGTTAATCGACAACATTAAATCCATTGCAAAATCCCAATTTTTCCAATGATTATCGGACAACCTCTTGAATCCTTCTTTAGGCACTAAAATTAATTCGTCACCACATTTAACACAATACACGTAATTTTCGTTATGGTATTCTTGGTCACATGAAGAGCAGCGTATGACCTTTTCTGACGTGCTATAAACAATGGTTGCTTCAAGGCCAATCACTATGCTATGCACTAATATAAAGCGATTGTGCTTCGCTGAAATATCATCCGCCTTCCAAAGATTATTGGCCCCTTGTTTATCCCCTTTTGTCAATAAAGCCATTGCAGCCTTATCGTTATCTGTATTAAACCAAAACCAAGCAATTTCTTCTTGGAGCCTTGAAACTGGATTTTCTAATCGCTGAACGGCATTGTTAATATTCTCCTCACTGCGATCGACTGGCCCCATCCAGGGAAAGTCATAATCATAGGAAACATCCATTCCTACGGAACTTTTAACTTTGATTTCGTTTGCCCTAGAGAGAATGCCCTTGCCGTCTGTATTGGGCATAAGACCAAGAACACGAAATGCGTTATTTTGATATTTATTCATTCTTAAACACCCTACTTACAAGCTCGTCATTATTTCTTATGTCCCACTCAGTTATTCTTGAAGTTTTCTATATCCTTCTTGATTAACTCGTTGTGCTCTTCGATTATTTTCTTTAGTTCTGTGACATCACAACTATTTTTCTCGACAGTATATAAAACTAAAAGGAAAATACCAATAACCACAAACTGAATATAATAATGATGAATCAAGAAACTTAATCCCAATGACACAACTCCGCCGATTAAATAGAAATATTTCATCCTCTCCCAGCCTCCTTTAATTTACGATGAATATATCTTTTAACTTCGTCCATCGTAATTCTGTAACCACCCCGACGACCTTCTTTATAGGCTTTGATCTTCCTTTGACGAATAAGCTCCCTAACGTATTCTTCGCTTAGACGAAGCATACCGGCGACCTCTTTAGTAAGTAATACCTTTTCCATAGCAACTCCTTCTTTATTTAAAATGGATCAAGGCATTTTAATACAATCTAATACAATAAACAATAAATTAAAATCGGCTTAGGCATTTTAAATATTAACATATACATGACTTAGATGCTACCTTTAGGTAGTCGACTGATAAGTAGCACCCTCCTACAATAAATGCTATTCAGGAGGTGTTACTTGGCTGAAATTAGTAAAGAGGTTGGGAAACGAGTCCGGCTTTATCGTCAAAAACGGGGCTGGACACAGGAACAACTTGCCTTTGAAGCTGATTTGCATCGAGCTTATGTGGGGCAAATTGAACGTGGCGAAAAAGCCATTGGTATCGAAAATTTACAAAAAATTGCTAAGACATTAAATGTAAAAATGTCAAAATTGCTCGGCGAATAGACTCTTCTCAAACAAAATTGTATTTATAACCACAAACAGCACATTCCATTTTTGGACTCTTCAGACCTACTTTTTTAATAGTCATCGAGGTTATGGATTCTCTAAAATCCATTTCCCCTCCTTGATCCAAGAAAGGTTGAACCAAATGTCTGATGAACAAAGCAGCAAAACTGGCGGCTCGCATATTCAATTCCATAACAGCAGGCTGCTTAATATCAATATCCTGACAATACCCTAAACCAATATGCCTCCTTCTTTCCTGTAGCTGAAGACCTTCCAATCTTATTCTTTCATGGTCAATTAACCCCCTACAATTTAAACACGGTCCTCCTGGATAAACATAGGTTACACGGGCGTCTAAAGATTGTAGTTTTTCCCCGGCGATTCCAATTTCGCTACCTAAATCAACATAAGGCATAAAATATTTCACGGCAAAATCATTTAAAACATACCTTGGATAATCTTTATCGATACACCCAATCAATAAATCAATTCCACTTAATTTATGAAGGACTGAGGGATTGGTCACATTCCCGTCGATGATCTCTAACTTATTTTCCAAAACGCATTGATCATTGGCCCTCAAAGCCACCGACACTTTTTTATTTTTCTCTTCGACATCAGTTGATGAGGCAAACAAAAGTCTATTGAGATTTGTATCCTCTACAATATCATCGTCGATCAATAATAGGTTTCCACAACCTGCTCTCCTCAACAGTTCAACCATCAGGCAACCCGTACCTCCGGCACCGATAATTGCGATCTTCATGTCTTTTAAAATCTGAAGTGCTCCCGCTGATGTCACCTCTTTCGCACGATCAAAAATATGTGAAGGCATTGGCGGTTGGACACGATTCCCAAACAATGAAATGACCTTTATGGTTCGCCCTATGACGTATAATTTCATCAAATCCTGGGCCCGTTCACCTTGCAAATAAACCCTTCCTTTATAGGCGTTTTTACCAACGACGATGCTAATGTGTTCTGAACCTGGCCAGATCTCCCGAAGGTTCTTTATTAATAGGGGTTCTTGAGTATCATCAAACCAAGAGAAAGACACCTGGTCGTTGGCCAAAGGGTGTGTATGGAAGAATACCAGCCCGCTCTTGCCTTGTCGCTGCGCCCAGAGCTGTGCCCGTCTGATATAAGGGGACGAAAATATAAGCCCTCCTTCTGATTGATCCAAGTCTTTTTGTGTTGGTAGGAAAATTTCCCGTATAAGGAAGACTTCATCTCCCAATTTTTCTACAACACCAATTATTCCCCACTCTAAAGTCCTATTTTGGTTAAAAGACCGATTTAAAATCTGATCAATCTGTGTCCAAATAATTTCACTTGTTCTGATTATCATATATATTCCTTAATTTGACCTTGAACCCTTTCTTAAGAAGTCTTGACAATGATAGATGTGCGTTAAAAACGTGTCTGAGAAAGACCAAGGTTTATTATAATGCCATGAAACTACCCCCCAGGACTTTCCCAATATGTTGGGCGCTGGCTGTACCCTCGGATGCTTCTGACCGTTATGTAACATCAGGGCACTATCTATATAAAAAGCATCCAATCCTCCCACGGGATAGGTATTAGGAACCGAAATCAGCATATCGACGGTAGCAATGGTCCAATCCTTATTTAATGTGGGCACACCATTAACCAACATATATAATTGACCATTCTCCATACGGTCGCAGGCATTAAATCCACCTGCGACCGCCTCTGATAATTGTTTTAACATAAGCGTTTGTTCCATTATCTGCCTCCGTATTTTCCATCTTTTAGAGCGACGAAACGCTCACCTCGATGAAGCTTTACCAAGGTGTCAATAGGCAATGGCTCGCTGCCATCCAAATGGTATAATGAATACTGACCGTCATCCAAATCAAATAATTGCAGTATTGCACGGGGTGTCATTTCTTCTTTGGGGGCGATTTTCCAATTAGCATTGACCTGAATGCTGAGAGATAATTTCAAACTGAGCTTTAGCCTGGCGTGATGTTGGGTTATTACTTCCCATATCGGGGCAGCTAAGTCCGTTATTGGCCCCATTATGTTATTATGACGGTCATAATAGAACAACTGGTCTAATGGTTGTTCGGGTTCGGGCGGTAAAAGCTTTTGATGAAATTCTTTGGCGATAATGTGCATGACTTCTTTTACAGAATCAGATAATTTAATCTCTATAACCTTAAACTCATCATTGGAGAGGATGCTGACTTTGAATGGTATCTTTAGCCCAAGGATTTCTTGTTCAGAAATCTTCAGTATTTCCTCCGGCAACCCTTCTTCCATGTCCAAAGACTCGATGATTTTCCCGATACCACGAAATTCCTGCTCAATAACTTTTTCCATTTGTTACCTCCTATTTTTTAATCTGTCGCATGAGAAGCCTTTCTTCCCAATTAACTGCATAATACATAATGCTGCTAATTATGTCAAGCAATAAATAGCAGCTTGACTTATCAAGCACTAAAATGCTATACTATTTCCATAAATTCTAAGAAAGGAGGCCTTATGAATACACCAGAATCTACTGTGGGCTTAAAATTAAAAGAGCTGCGACTACTTAAAGAGTGGAGTTTGAGAGATGTAGAGAAAGCCACTCAAAATATGGTATCCAATGCTTATTTAAGCCAGATTGAATCGGGCAAGATAAAACAACCTTCCCCTCATATTTTAAACCATTTAGCTGAAGTTTATGAAGTGGATTACAAAGACCTTTTAACCACAGCCGGATACATTAAACCAGCAATTGGAGAAAAAAAAGGCAAAGGACATGGCATCGCTTTTTTTAATCAACAAGATGTCACTGAAGAAGAAAAAAGGGAACTATTAGATTACCTTCAATTTATCCGTGCTAAAAAGGGTAAATACAAACATGAAAAAGAATGATTGCTTCCTTGAACCCATTGAGTTGGAAAATGTTCGTGCTTATGCACAGGTTTTATTAAATAAAGCCGATGCTATGCGACAATTTCCAACTCCTGTGGAAAGAATTTTGGAGACTGCGGATTTATTTGTAAATCAGGAAATTTCATTGGAACATGCGCCTGGATTGCTTGAAAAATTTGGATCAGAACTACGAAAGAAAGCCAGGCTGCCTGTATCAAACATAAAAAAATTGTTTGGTCTTTTGCACGTACCTTCCGGCGAGATTATTCTGAACCACTCTCTGCATAAAAACAAGAAAACCTTTGTCAAATTACATGAGGCTGGCCATAGTTTTATTCCTCATCATAAGAAATTTTTTGAAGTCATGGAAGATGGTGAGGTTGAATTGGACCCGTATATTGATGACCTTCTCGAACGTGAAGCCAATAATTTTGCGTCGGAGGTCTTATTTCAACTGGATGAATATGCAAAAATTGCAGCGGATTATGAGATATCAATCAAGACGCCAATGGATCTTTCCAAAAAATTTGGAAGCTCTGTTTATGCAAGTATGCGGAGATATGTCCAGACCCACTTCTCCCATATTGCACTTGCAGTATACGAAATCGATCCATTGGTTCAAAATGGTTTTATTTTAAGAAGAGAGCCCTTTCATTCCGAGTCATTCTTAAAACAATTTGGTGTACTTAATCTTCCTGTTTCTTGCTCCAGCGATGAACCTCTGGGACGGCTGCTTGGATTCACAAAGCTTGATATCACCCGCAGAATGTTCATTAAGGACAGACGGGACGAGAGTTACGAATGCGCCCTTCATATTTTTAATAATTCCTATCAAATATTCGTCCTCTTAATACCCTCAAAGAAATCAAGAATCTTTATCCAAGAAATCTTATAAAAAAAGGCAGCTATAATTAAGCTGCCTTTGTAAACATGCCGTCAAACATTTCTAGATTAATCTAAATACTTCTTCCTGGATTCATCAATAGCCAAGGATTTGTTTCTGTCTATTTCCTTAAACCTGGCTTCTGTACTCTTCTCAAGCTCTAATCTTGTTTTTTGCACGTCGTCGGATGAATTGAATATTGATTTTGTCTTCAGGAAGGGATTTTTTTCAATTCCTAAGATAGGCATTACACTCTCCTCAGGTTACTTATAAATATACTATATTCGGTGATGTTTTCAAGCGCTATCTCGGAAACTTTAAACCTCGATGGCGCATCCCCAATTTCATTTCTGTCATTAACCAAAAAGAATCCTGGATAATGAATATACATAAAAGAAAACATGTCATGTTTGTTAGCCGTGGAGTCAAATATGATCTCTCCTATAACCTTGCCTTCCTTATATTTATCGACGGTGGATATTTCCACTACCCAAATAAATCTTGGCATAGGTTGTTCAATATAAAACTTCTCTAATCCGACATACATTGGATTTCTTCTTCGGAAATGTTTGTATTTCCTGGAAGATGTCAGGAACATACGCAGTATTATTTTGTCGTCCTTAAATTTCTTTGTGTGTTTCTTAAAACCCAGGTTTGGATCAGAAATAACTGAAAGCGCCAAAGTCTCCATCTCTTCTGCCGACAAATAAATCTTTTCATTAAGTGGAGCTATAAATGAATCCACTTCGGAATGGCTGTATTCGGAGACCTTATCCCCAGCGATCTTTTTCTTCAACAAATATCTGTAGGGTAAATAATTATCATCATTGACAATAAAGCCGTTAATCAAATCTGCGGAATTATAATATTTAAAGCCCTTGTGGTCATACTCTACCAATGACTGAAAATTTAGTTCAGTGCAATGCCCAAAAACGGCCAAAGCGTGCCTATTGTCTACACTTGCAATGATAGGAATACCCGATTCAATATAGTAATACAATATTTTGTCAAAATTTGCCTTGGAGTAATTTTTTATGTACAAATCGGGGTGCATTCCGTAATTAGCAATTATTTCGGATATTTGTGACATCGTTAGCCCCTTGGAGGGCAATAGTCTTCCTAAGGACACATCTTTTGTTAACTGAGCAATCTCAAAAGGCTTTATTTCAGGATAATAATTATACTTCTGTGAAAAATATCTTAAAATCATCCAAATGGCTGCATGAGCACAGACGGTTACGTCAGTATCCTGCCCTATAAATGGGAATGCCTGAACTTGAAGAGTAGACCCCAATAAATTTACTTCATTACTGCAAGTAAAAAGAGTAGCGTCTTTAACACCAACCAAGGAAGGGTCCAACATGGTCCTTCCAATTGAAAACCTGTCCAAGGGTCTTAAAACAATATAACCGATATAATTATCTTTATACTTATCGTCAAGAGCCCAAATATTCTCAAGATCCATTTCTACATTAAAAAAATGAGCCCTGGAACATTTTCGATTATATTCTGTGAATTTCTTTGAATAAAAATTATGGTAGGAATTTTTATAATCCTTACATTCATATTTATATTCGACGATGACACTCTTAACCACCGGTTTCAAATACTCCCGGATTTTCTTCAAATAGGCTTTACTGATGTCAAAACCTAAATTATTTCCGAAATTTATCCAATCGTCATCCGACGAAAGGTTCAGAATAAAGAAATTGTCGCTTTTGTCTAATTCACTCATAATGGCACATCTCGTGAAGGGGATATTTTGTAATTCTTACGGTAGGGCTCATTATATTCCTGCTTCCTCAAAAATCAAGCTCTGCTTTTCCAGGTCCAATTAATTTCTCTGATTTCAGCATTTGTACCAAATCTTCTTCTTGGTCAATACCCTTTAGCCGTCCCCAAAGGTATCCAAGTCTGTAAGATATTCCTTCACTCATAAGACGCCAGTTGGTATCTTTCAATGCCTTCTTTAGAAACCTTTGTAACTTATGCACACTGTCCCATTCCTTCCGTGCGGCATCGGCATCCTGAACGCTAAATGGAATTATGAAATCCCTGCCTACCACTGGCTTATCAAATGTCAGCTTGATGTATTTTTTCTTTTTCCGTTATTTCATGGATGAGCTTTTCCAGTTCGACAACACTCAGCTTTTTTAATTTCGCTGCCTCTTTATAAACAGGGTCGGAAGTTTTCTTTTCCATCTCATTTAACAGCTCTGTGAGAGATTCTAGCCTTCTAATGCCCTCCAAGTATTCCTCTCCTTCTTTATCAGATAAACAAAATTCTGCCCTGTGTTTTATCAGTAGATCCTGCTCCCGTTTTTGTTGTTCTTTGCGTTCTGCTTCTCTCTGTTTCAGATCCTCTTTCTCGGCTTCCTTAAAACCACAAGATGAGCAATGTTTTGTCCATGTGGCAATATTTCTTTTTTCAGAATACCCCACTTTTACTTCTTTATTACATTTGGGGCAGCGTTCTCGTTCATAAATCCAAGGTTTTCCATCTTCCCACAAAGACTCTCGTTTTTCACATGAGGGACACTCAAACATAAATAAGATCCGTAATGGGTCCTCCGTGCCAAGAAATTGCTTTAAAATACTATTCATTTTTGTTGAACAAATTGGACAGTAAATCCCAGCGGGTTCTTTGGTATTTTCCAATTTATCATCCAGCTTCCGGTCTTTTTCCATCCATTTATTTATGGTTGAAGTCCTGTCCTTATATTGATCTCCTTTTATAAAATATAATTCCTGGAATGCGGCGAGAGAGAGTGCCCTAGCTTTCTCCTCATCAGTCATATTTTCAACTTTCATCTCACTAAACCGCTCCTCTCTTAATTTGCGCCATCGTTCAATCGACCTCAGACACCTTTCTACGGTCCAAAGGTCATAGCGGTCATCGTAATAGGACTTTTCTTTAAGGTACTGGTAGATAGTGGTCATAGCCCATTCCCCCAATGAATAAGAAAGGGCCCTCTGTCATCAGAGAGCCCTTTTTAGTTTGGTACTTTTTTTAAAATGGCACACGTGTGTGCAAAAAACTGTCATACGTGTGTGAATTTGAACGTTCCTGCTATCCTACTTCTTGTCTTATTTCTTCTAACTCTATTTATTTCTTAGAGATATATCTCACCAAATCAACCACGCGGTTGGAATATCCCCATTCATTGTCATACCACATTGAAGTATTATCATAGCATGAATCAAACTTTCTTATACCCATGCTCCATTTCCTGTAATTATCATTACAGGATTTAAGGCGCCTGTGCGGGATTGGCCTGTAACTACAATTACAGGATTCCCATTTTGAAAAGATAAAAACTACAACGTCTCGAATTAGCCAATTTAGGCACATTATAACCGAAAGCCTCTTTTTTTAAACCTGATTTTTTGCGTGCCCCAGCTGCTTTAGCCTAGATGTTGCGGGTGTTTAAATTCGGTAGGGCTGGTGATTGGGTCATATTTTTGAAAAACTTCAAGAAGAAAATAAGTAGCTTTGCCTATATTCCACAGCACATTAGAACCAAGAATTAGTGTTTGAGCGCTAATACCAAATAATAGAGCATCCCTTAGTACAAGATTTTTGCAGCCATGATTAAAGAGATTGGAAAAGAAAAATGCAAGTATTAATAAAATCGCCAAAAGAATCGTGGCATAAAACAATCTTTCTCCTGACTTAACAAAAACCTTCTTTACTTCCCCATCTGCGCTTGCACTAGCAGAAAAAGACAACGCGGAAAAACCAGCAACAATGATCACTGCAGATGATAGGCCTACCAACCCTTCATTAACTAATTTAATATTGAATAGAGGGAAAATTAGTAAATCTATCCAAAGAAGACCAAAAGTAAGAAATGCAATTATAGCCGTAAATATTAAGCTTAAGTGTCTCGTTAACCAGAATATCTTAAAAGAATCTTTCACAGCAGGCTTACTCCGAAAAAACTCTACTATGCGTTTTTATTCCACAATCCCTCTTCTGAACAAAAATCTTTGAATTTTCATCCAAACCAAAAAAATAAAACTGTCCGGGCAAACGGGCTAATACATAGGTCGATAAATCCAATTCTTTTGATAACTCAACCTCTGCATTTAAAACAATTTCACCTAATTTTCTTCGATTAGCTGGGAACAATTCCGGCAGAGAAATTTCGACAACCCAATAATATCCTTTTAAGCCATTTTCTAAGACATCCAACACTTTGGGATCAATTATCTCATCCTGCCATCCTTTTGAACCTCTTAAATGATCTATGTATTCCTTACCTGACATAAAAATCGTTCGTAACACTACCCAACCGCTCTTTATAAGAATAGCTTCCCTCAATCGTCTAAGCCATCGATTGACCTCATTGGGGATCATGTTGACAGCAATTGAATATAAATAGTCAACAGCAATTGCTTCTGCATTAATGGCATCATATTTTACTTGTTTCGGTTTAATGGCAATAACGAACAATTCACTGTTCTTAGACATGTATTGCCGGGGAAGGCAAAAATGAGAACCAAAATTATCATCATGACATATATATGAACTCACCCATAATTCACTTGGCACATACCTGGTATCTTTACCTATCGTAAAATAACTTGTTTCCGCATTGGGGACCCATGTGTCTTCATTAAAGGTATGCCCTATGACTGGAATGATATGCCCTGAAGCGCCACCAAAAGTAAATCCTAAAAGTGCTGGATAGCCGGATTCCACACTTGCATATAAATATTTTTGAAAAGGAACATTAGGCTGTTC
The DNA here is from genome assembly GCA_013285735.1 of Candidatus Omnitrophota bacterium. GTDB lineage: Bacteria > Omnitrophota > Gorgyraeia > Zapsychrales > Fredricksoniimonadaceae > JABDGZ01. Next base: position 20,366 of record JABDGZ010000007.1, read on the forward strand.
TCCAGTCAACGGATACCATTGGTCGGAATATTTAATACCTAAACTATCTAACACCGTCTTAATTTGCACAATAGATAAAGGCTCCCCTACCCCGTGAGGGAATCCCTTTGCTTTTAAAATCCTATTCATTTCTCTGTAACTAAAATCATTAAAACCTTCAACCATTGAAATACATGTTCTCAAAGCGACATGGGCACATACATTTGTCAAATCATTCTGCTGACAATAAATATTACCTTTTATGCTGAAGATTTTATTATGGCTGGAAACTTTGTATTCACGCGTGGCGTGATAAAAATTATTATCATGCCTTGCAGGATTAGTGACGGACTCAAAAACGATCCAACGAAATCTATTCCCTGTCGGGACTGCTTTTAATATTGCGTACCCCAGGAAATCTTCATTTGACTGATTTTGGATATCAACAGCATTAGCAAATATACTCTTAAAGAAAGTTAAACGATAAAGAGGCCTATTAATCGGCTTTAAACCTGCTTCAATGAGATCGGTATCATCTTCTTTGGACAATCCCACGCTCGGTATTTCCTCAATAACCAAGGTGCTAAAACCACCCATTCGTGCTTGAGAAAATATTCTTCTAATCGGAACGCACTCGCCTCCGAAGCGGTCTTCTACAAAATCAAAATTAGAAAAGGGTGGCCTGACATCCAATATTTCTGGATTGCCAAGACACCCTTGAGTTTTTAATTCTTCCATGAAATTACTTAAATAATATCTGCGCCTCTGATGATTTTTTCTCCCAATTTTCTTTCTCTTTTAAAAACTGAGAAACATCGTGAGATTCCCTTAAAGTAATGCTTTCCTTTTCATGTTCAGAACCAAACAACTTATCTAACGCTTGAACCAAAATTGGGCTACCGAATGTTCTTTTATCGGCCATAAGTATCCCCTCCCATAGGTTGATTCTTAGTATAGCAAATACAGAAGAAATTTGATGTTTTTTTCACTTTTTTTCTTATAAAAATTTTTTATACGTCGGGAAGAAAATACCCCCAAGCCAAAGAGCCATAATCTTAACCATTTAACAGTTTAACTGCAAGAAGAATATTTTTAGCGACATTCATGCAAAATCAATATTAATGCCCCAAATAGGCATGGCACAATCTGGATAAAACAAAGCAAAGTATCAAGCCAATCCCTCCGGCTATGAAATAAAAAACAATAGCCCCTAAAATAAGAAAATAAATTCCCCGCAATATTTTTAAAACCCATAGCCCTATGAAAACTACTATCATGTAAATTATGCCCAATATTTTTAATTTTCTGCATAAAGCTATTTAAAATCACTGTGATTTGAACCATATAAAACACCCCCCTTTTTATTCCTATTAATGTGCACATTAAAAACAACATTTTCTAAATGTGCACATTTTCGCCTATATAATATTAAGGAAGGTAAAAAGAAATGTTGTTTTCTCTTTATCTTGCCTTTCGGATGTAAAAAATAAATCGTAACTAAAAACATAGCCTTTTTATCACTCCTATTTTTTATCGTTGGATTCGGTACTTGGGGATTCCTCTAGAAGCATATCCAGTTGCCTTGCAGCGTCCGCGTATGTTTCTAAGGGTAATAGGTGGCCGTAACGGTCAATGGTTGTTTGAATTGACGCGTGGCCTACTTGATTTGAAATAAACTTAATGTTTTGGCCCTGATCAATCAGTATTGAAACAAACGTGTGCCTGAGATCATGAAAACGGATCTTTTTAAGCCCCGCACGTTTTAATGTTGGCAAAAATTGTCTATTACGAATATTATCCGGATCGAGCGGCTGACCTTCTTCACCACAAAAAATCAATTCATGGGGGCTGGTTGGCGCTGTTACCTTGTGATTTTCTAAAGATTCTTTTAATTTCGGTGTTAAAAGAACAGTGCGATAAGAACTGCGGGTTTTAGGTGTGATAAAACGCCATAATTGATTATTTTCATCCCTATTCTTTGTTGTCCAATAGATACTGCGCCTGACATAAATGACACCGCGCACCCAATCAATATCCGGCCATTGTAAGGCCAAGAGCTCACCCAAGCGCATACCGGTGAATATAGCGGACATAAACAGGATTTTATAGGGCTCCTGGGCATGTTTAAGCAGTACGCGTACATTCTCTGGGGGCAAAAAGTCCATTTCTTTATGAGTGCTTTTAATACGATCAACCTTCTCCGCAGGATTACGGGAAATATAGTCCCAACGATAGGCGTATTTAAAAATTGTCTTAACAAGGACCAAAACATTATTGGCAGTTTTAGGGGACCGGTTTTGTTTAACCCTGGCTATAACGTCTTGGATCTTCTCAGTTGAAATTTGAGAAATCTCATAATGGCCAATTGACGGTAATATATGATAATTGATGGTGTTAACGTAGCTGTCATAGGTAGAAATTTTGATGTTGGGCTTGGCATAGGTCTCAAGCCATTTGGTGACAAAGTCTTTAAAGAATATTTTCTTAGGAGTAACAAAAGAATTGTTAGCAAGTTGTGTATTTATTTCGTTAAGTCGACGCTCTGCTTCTTTTTTATTGGAGCCTATAGTTTCTGAGCGTTGTTTATACCCTTCGCGGTAAACAATAACGTACTCAGCCTCTTTATGATCACATGAAGCATAACCTGTGCGCCCTTCTCTTCGACAAATACGACATCGTTTTAAAATGCTTCCTCTTGCCATAATCTCGCCTATGCTATTTCAACTTTTTTAACAAAGGCCATGACTTCATCCGGATCAAAACGGACGTACTTTCCCAACTTGTAATGTGGCATTGTCCCCTGACACGTCCTGCGATAGAGCCAGGAAACAGGCAATCCCAAAATATTTGCCATTTGATGTATGTTGACTAAAGATTTCATATCCTGATACCTCCTATGTTTGATTTCTTATTCTTTATGAGTATAAACCATATTTGCGAAGATGTCAATGGTTGTCACATAATATAACAAGTTATAATATTTTGACAATTATTGAGTTACACAAATTAAGAAAAATATTTCAAATAATTGCGAAATCAATTCACAATCTTGACTATAAACACAAATGCTGTTATAGTTACCAATATGAACGAAGAAAAAATTCCTTTGGGACAAAAAGTAGCCCAATTAATTGAAAAAAGCCCCTTTAAAAGCCCTTTAAATTTCCACAATGAAATTATTAGAAGGTATGGTAAGGATGCCATAAAACAACGGCGTTTATATTGGGTTATTAATTACCGCGGCAACCGTAGGATCAAAGATGAAGTTATTTCTCAAATAGCAACAGCATTGAAATTAAAATTTTATGAACTAGTCGGTGGAACCACCAGCGAACCCCCTGCTGAGGGACCTTCTAAAGCCTTTTTCCCTTATGGACCAAAATCAAACGATAACGCAGCCATCCTTTATAACCTTTATCATGGCCTGCCCTTTAAACCTCAACGGATTAAAATCTCTGGCCGCGCCTCAACCATCGAAGAAAACGAAGCCATTAAAGGATTTCAATGTTTTAAATTAGCCGTACTTGAAAAAGGATTGGTTGAACTGGTGATAAAACACAAAAATGGCGAGTCCGAACGTGTAGATTTAAAATCTTCTGAAGGGTTTAATTTCAACTCCGGTGAACCGCATTATTTTGAAAACAAAAGCAAACTAACTTCAAAAATCTTTGTTATTAGTTATTTAAAACCTGCTTAATTCTATCCCTCTTGATCTAATCTGATCTGATCCTAATTCAAAGTTAAAGATGACAAAAATTTATAATCCTGTCACATGCAGCATTAAAAAGTGACAAGATTTATTCCATAACTTCTAAATTTTTGTTAGCCGGTTGTTAGCCGAAGCCTCTTTTTGATAAAAGCAAGAAAGCCATCCAGCGTTGTAACATGCTGAATGGCTTTAACTGCCCTTCCTGACAGATAGGTAACAGAAAATACCGGAGACATGGGTAACACTTTTATAATAATGGCATAGAAAGGGGTACTACTATGCCATGGAAAGAGAGTGTACTTATGGATGAACGGATGAAATTCGTTGCACGATTATTACAAGGCGAAAAAATGACTGAGCTCTGCCGTGAATTTGGAATCTCCAGAAAGACCGGTTACAAATTCTGGGATCGGTACAAAGATGTGGGTTTGCATGGATTGACTGACCGAAGCAGAAGACCTGTCCGATACGCTAACCAATTGCCCATGCAAATAGAGTGTGAGATATTAAGAATCAAGAAAGACAAGCCATCATGGGGAGCACCAAAAATCCGAGAAATACTGCGAAGAAAATACCCTGAGGTTAGAACACCGGCTAAAAGCACCATTCACTGTATCCTTGACCGGCATGGATTGGTCATCCGTCGAAGAAAAAGACGATTTAAGCTTCAAGGAACACCTTTAACCACGCAACATAACCCTAACGATTTATGGTGTGCAGACTATAAGGGTGAGTTTATGTTAGCCAATAAACAGTATTGCTATCCTCTGACTATTACAGACTCCTGTAGCCGTTATCTGCTGGCTTGCGAAGGCTTAGAAAGCACCAAAGAAATACATGCCTTTAGCATCTTCGAACAGACTTTTCAAAAATATGGATTACCAATGACTATCCGCACAGATAATGGCCTTCCCTTTGCTTCTCCCCATGCCCTGTTTGGTTTAAGCAGACTTTCGGTATGGTGGTTACGTTTGGGTATTTTTATCGAACGGATTAAACCTGGAAACCCTCAACAAAACGGCAGGCATGAACGGATGCATTTAACTCTTAAAAAAGAAGCTACAAAACCACCTGGTGAAAACTTCTTGCAACAACAAGAAAAATTCGATAACTTTATTCAAGAATTTAATACTCAAAGGCCACATCAGGCCATTGATATGAAATTCCCAAGTGAAATTTATACACCTTCACCTCGTCCTTATAAAGGAATTCAGGAATTAAGTTACCCTTTTCATGATAAAACAGCAATCGTTACAACCTGTGGAAGGATTTGCATCAATAAACACAAGGTTAACTTAAGTCATGTCTTTGCCGGACAGAATATGGGTGTTAAAGAAGTAGCGGATGGTATTTGGCTGGTTACTTTTATGGATTACGACTTAGGATATTTTGACTTTGAGACAAATAAAATAGAGCCCTTAGGGTACCCGTTCGCACCGGAGATGGTGTAACCCATCTCTCCGGTACGAACTGTTACCCATGTGTCCGGTATGGACCAACTTGTGATGGTTGCGGGGACAGGATTTGAACCTATGACCTCCAGGTTATGAGCCTGGCGAGCTACCGGGCTGCTCCACCCCGCGATATCTTATATCGCTACTGCTTCACCGGTACGATTCTGTAAACTGTTTCTCCTGGGCGAATCAGACCCATTGTTTCACGACCTACTTTTTCTACATAATCCGGGTCGGTTTGTAACAAGTGACGCTCTTCTTCAAATCTTTTGTTCTTCTCTTCCAACGCTGTGATCCTGCGGGCATATTCAAGATTTTTAAGCTTTAAATCCTGCATCGTCGAATATGACGGTAAAAAAAGTGCCAGGATAATGACTGTTAATATAAATAGTGAAAGAGCGTTCTTAAGCATTTATGGATTCCCGCTTTCGCGGGAATGACAATATTTATGTTTCAATGACATAAATTATATTAATAAATCTTGGACCAGTTCTGGCCGGCATAGACGGCTTTTTTACCTAACTCTTCCTCGATGCGCAGCAGTTCATTGTATTTAGCAATACGATCTGTACGGGATAACGAGCCTGTCTTGATCTGGCCGATATTCGTTGCCACAGCCAAATGGGCTATTGTCACATCTTCCGTCTCACCGGAACGGTGCGACATGATCGAATGATAATTATTCTTCTTAGCTAAATTAATAGTATCCAAGGTCTCTGACAAAGAACCGATTTGATTCACCTTGATCAAAATCGCATTAGCTGTCTTGGTGTCGATACCCCTCTTAAGGCGCTTGACATTGGTAACGAATAAATCATCGCCCACAATCTGCAGTTTCTTACCCAAACGGTCTGTCCAAGTCTTCCAGCCTGACCAATCATCTTCAGCCAAACCATCTTCGATGGAAACCACCGGATACTTGGAAACCATGTTCGCATACGCCTGAATCATATCTGCAGAAGAAACCTTCTTACCATTATAATCATATTGCCCATCTTTATAAAAAGAGGACGATGCCGGATCCAGGGCGATAAAAATATCTTTACCGGGCTTATACCCAGCTTTTTCAATAGCCGCAATAATGATCTCCAAAGCTTCTTCATTGCTGCTTAAATTGGGAGCAAAACCACCTTCATCACCAACGGAAGTAGCTAAATTTTTATGATGCAAAATACCTTTTAACGTATGAAAAACCTCACAGGCCCACTGGATTGCCTTGGAAAATGTCGGGGCACCTGCAGGGAAAATCATAAACTCCTGAATGTCTAAATTATTATCCGCATGCAACCCGCCATTGATGATATTCATCATCGGTACCGGCAAAATATGCGCCTTGCTTCCACCAATATATCTGTATAGAGGAACGCCCTTTTCATTGGCTGCGGCCTTGGCCACTGCCAATGAGACTCCTAAAATTGCGTTAGCCCCTAAATTACCTTTATTCTCTGTACCGTCTAACGCGATGACTAATTTATCAATGGCCTTAAAATCTGCTTCTTTGCCTTTAATCGCTTTGGCAATACTGGTATTAACATTATTAACAGCCTTTAAAACACCCTTGCCGCCAAATTTGATTTTATCCCCATCGCGTAATTCAATGGCTTCATGCTCCCCTGTTGACGCGCCTGAAGGAACCGCTGCCCGGCCAAAAGCTTTTGAACTTAAAAGGACATCTACTTCTATAGTCGGGTTACCCCTGGAATCAATGATTTGACGTGCTTTAACAGATTTGATTTTAGACATATGCCCCTCTAATCTATTTAATATTATAAAAACAATTACTTAAGAGTTCGTAATCTAACATAGTTAAACCCCTTTGTCAATCTCTTACGATTCGCCAAGTTGAAGAAATAGGGCATTTGCATAACGAAAATGTGCTATGCTTTAATCAGGAAGTTGGTAAGAGGTTTGTAGAGGGTTCTGGGATCACAAAGGAATTTGTACGTGTGGGCAACAGCCAAGAATGACTGTCATTATTATTTAAAATACTCCCGCATCAAACAAATCCTTCAAAGACCATAACGCTTCTATCAAGCCCGTGCCATTTTCTGAAAGAAAGTTGGTTTAAGCCCAATTCTTAGGAAAGGGGCTAGAGGTGCGTATGAAAAATTTGGCTAATACAAAAGGCGGCTTTACGCTCGTTGAGGTACTCGTCAGCACGGGGATCATTCTTATTTTTCTCCCCTTTGCCGCGAGCATGCTCACGAATAGCCAATTACTTGCCTCCTATTCAAAACATAAAATCCAGGCAGCTTATGCGGCCCAGCAAATCATTGAAACACAACGCCAAAATCCATTTTTAATAATATTGCCTGGACACTCCGTCACTATTGGCCCTGCGGCAGTCGTCCTGGACACTAAAGGTAATTACGCCAACACCAATTGCAGCACCAATCCTAATCTTTTTTGCGGTACCGCGAGCGTAACAGTGACCCCGGCAGTTTATACCAAAAGCTCCGGAGCCCAGCTTACCAGCGCTGTGGTGGACCACTTCGTGGTTCAAATTTCTTGGGTTGAACGGATATCAGCCCTACAGGTTCCTATGACTGAAACTTACGCGGAGGACATTGCAAATGATCCGATGCTTAACTAAAAAGAATGCATTTACCCTGGTCGAAATGCTGATGGCTGTCGCCTTTACGGTGCTTTTGATGACGGGTGTTTTTGGTTTTTATAACTCCTCAAACCAGGTTTATTCGTCAGGGATAACTGGACAAACACTTCAAGACGGGGCTAATATTGTGCTTAGTAAGGTGATTGAGGGCGAGACAGAATCAAACGTGGTCTATCGTTTATCTACCGCTGTTTCTTATATGTTACCCAATGGCAGCGCCAATGAATTGTATAGTTGTGGTGGGCCGTCTCAAGCTGCTCCTTGTAATGCCAGCAATTCTTTTAGTGAATTGTACTATTGTCAGGACAGCCCTTGTGGCGGTGCTAGTGATGCGACCGCCCGATGGTATTATTTAAACAGCACAGGCACCTCTGTCATTTATCATCACCCCTCCAGCAACGGTGGTACTGTCGAGGAAAATGTTTACACCGCTCCTGCAGGAACGTCTTTGAAGATACGTTTTTCGCCTGCTGCGGTGAGCACGCCATTGAATGTCGTTGAGATCGATGTTGCTTTGACAAAAAATCTATCGCCCAATATTACAAATAGCCGGTTGGCCACCAGCGGTGCTGTGTCCACCTATGTACTTTTGAGGAGTCATCCATGATTGACCTCCGTCAAAACAAAGGCTTCGCGTTAACCTTCACCCTGATATTCATGTTTTTAGTTGTCTCCTTCATGGCGGTGTATGTTTTTGTTGTTAGCAGCGGTCTGGCCTTGGCCAACCGGACGGCGAATGAAAAAAAAGCCTACTACATCGCTGATGCAGGACTTGCAGACGCTTATGAACGCATAACGCAGTCTGGTGTCAACACCATCCCAACGACTAATTCTTATATCCCATCATCAACTACCGACAATGGCATTTACTCGGTGGGATCAGTTACCGGCAGCTACACAGTATCCGTAGTGTATTCAAATTCACCCCGGACTAATTACACGATAATCTCGACTGGCACCTACGGTAATATTTCAAAAACGTTACAGTTAAGAATGATCGGTGCAGCCATTTCGAAATATGCTTATTGGAGCCAAACAGAAATTAATCCTGCATTTGGAGGCCCCTTGTGGTGGGTCGGAGAACCTGGTTTGGAAATGTTAACCACCGGGCCTGTACAAACGAACGGAGCACTCAATATCTTTGGTAATCCCATTTTTAACGGAGCAGTAACAGAAGCTGGGGCGAGCCCTAACTATTACCCGGGGGTCTCAAGTGATCCCAGCATCATTTTCCCTGCAGGCCTGACAAATAATGCCCCTACTATTAATTTACCACCCCAACAAACTTTAAATGCTATTGAAACAATAGCGTCTGATGGTTCTGGGTTGGTTTTAACCGGCGCCAGCACGGTCATCTTCAACCCTACCGGGACAATTACTGTAACCGGAGTTGTAAAAAATTCCCAAGGCACTGTTACAACGACCTATAACAATACAACCATGAGCCCTCCGGCTAATGGTGTCATTTACGTGCAAAGCAATCAAGGACAGCAAGATGGTAATGTCACCGTGCAGGGAACTGTCAACGGTCAGCTAACAGTTGCTGCCGACCAAAATATTGATGTCTCAGGCAGTGTTTCCTACAATAACGACCCCAGGATAAATCCTTCCAGCACAGATTTACTGGGTTTAGTGGCCAATCAAAATATCACTATCATTGAAGCTTCTGCCCCCACCCAGCTGGAAATGTCTGCTGTCATGGTAGCACTTCAAGGTTCATTTCAAGTGGACCAGTGGTGGGTTTATAGAGGCAACTCTTCAACAGCGGTCATGGATCAATTTGGCAGCTTAATCAATTATGTTTGCGGGGCAACAGGCGAAATGGACATGTCTGGAAATTTATTAGGCGGATGGAATCAAATACAAACTTATGATACAAGGCTTTCGACGCTGGCTCCTCCGGGATTTCCCCCTTATGTCAATAATGCGGGAGACGGGGTCTATACCAAATTAGGTATCACGGAATTATAAGGTACTTACAGGAGTATGCTATGAAGAAGAAAAAATTGCCGCTGATAAAATGGATACTGGGGATTCCAATCATCCTGCTGGCCTTATCATTTTGCACGTACCAGACATCCCAATATATCGAAATCCCTAAGATCTCCAATATTTCATCTCATCGTAATTTCTTTGAATTCCTGGAATATTTGATAGGCATACAAAACCAAGGCCCATCGTCCAGCGAGTCTTCCAGCGATAACAACGTATCCAATCCAAACAATTCAAATTCTTTGCAGGCAAAAAATGCTACTACAGCGAATCAACAAAATTCTAATTCAATGACAGCCGCAAATTCATCGACGGCGCAAGGATCTGGCTTGGCCCAGCAGGGAAATAATGCCGGAAACAACACCTTGGGAATTAATCCGGAAAATAACTCGGAATTAAATGCAGGGAACTCTGTCGAACTTAACGCAGAAAATAATCCCGGCAACAATCTTCTGAATAATTCAGAAACCAACGCAGACCAAGAAACAGGGAGTAACACAGACAACAACCCTGACAATAACCCGTCAAATAATGCCCCGAGTAACGAAGAAACTGGTTCAGGGAACAACCCAGGTGACAACTCAGGAGCTGGTTTAGGAAACAATTCGGGAAATAACCCAGGTGATAACTCCGGAGGTGGTACAGGTGGTAATTCAGGAAGTAGTTCAGGAAATAATAATCAAAGCAATCTTCCTACTATCAATCCTATACCATCAGATGATCAAGTTTCACAAAGCATCGCAAAACAGAATCAACAAGGTGATTCGCTGGCGGCTTTGGTCGCAGCCCGCCAAGCGCTTGTTATCCCTGTCCAGCAACAAGCTCAAGCTTCAAAATACCAAACAGTTGACCCAGCAAATATCCCGGCTCCCAGCTCAAATCAACCCCCTTCTGATGTAGAGGCAAAAGTACAAGCCAAGCAATTAACATTTCATTAAACTTTTTGAAGAAAATTTTTGGATTTATGTGATATACTCATGGATGTTTAAAATTTAAAAGTTTTCATAAAATATTCCTAAGGACAGACTTATGATGAAAAATCGTGTATTTAAATTTATCCGGGTGTACTGGAAAGGCATTTTAATCTATGCACTCGCTGCGGCCTTGGTAAGCTTCCTCATCATTTTTATGTATTACGGCGGGTCCAGCTTCTTTGGCATGGAAGGCTTTTACCGCAAGAACATGATGGCCCAAATGGGCATTTATTTGGTGGTCTTTCTGGTCATCAGCGTCATCCAAGCCGTACTCTTCTCTTATTTCCAAATGTATTTCATGATGGGCGGCGGCATGTCCAAGATGCTAAGCAAAGACAGCGCCGAGACCGCCAAAGCAGATATCAAATGGGATGATGTTATTGGCATGGAAAATGCCAAGCGCGATGCCTGGGAAATCGTTCAATTCATTAAAGACGCGAGCAAGGTCAAAGCCATGGGCGGCACCATGATCAAAGGTGTTTTGATGGTGGGCCCTCCAGGCTGCGGTAAGACCTACTTGGCCAAGGCCATGGCCTCTGAATGCAAATTGCCCTTCCTATCCGCAGTAGGCAGTGAATTTGTGGCGATCTTTATGGGAATGGGTGCCGCACGCATCAAGTCGTTATTTAAAAAAGCCCGTCAATTAGCATCTCTCGAAGGTGGTTGTATTATCTTCATCGATGAGATCGATGCCTTTGCTACCCCTCGCAGTGAAGATGCAGGATTTGGCGGCGGTGGTAATATTTCGCACAATGCTACCATCAATCAATTCCTCACTGAACTTGACGGACTTAGAAAGCGTGAAAATCATATCGTCGTTATTGCTGCTACTAATATGCCCCCGGAAAAAATGGACCCCGCCATCATGCGCTCAGGCCGTTTTGACCGCAAGATTTCTATTGAAAAACCCACGGCTAAAGAACGTGAAGCTTTGATAAGCTATTACCTTAAGAAAGTTGTTTGTGATGCCACGATCGATGTCCCTCTCATCGCCGAAAAAGCCCAATGGTTTTCTCCGGCAGACATCCATAATATGGTGCGCGAGGCCAGTGTCCTGGTCATGCGCGACCGGCGTTCCAACATCACGCAGGAAGATATGTTAAAGTCCATGAATGATGTCATGGTCAATTTGGAAAAGACTGGCGAAGAAAAAATCCTTTCTAACAAAGTCAATGTCAAATGGAATGAAGTTATTGGGATGACCAATGCCAAGGAAGAAGCCTGGGAGCTGGTAGAGCTTTTGAAAGATCGCAACCGCATCAAAAGTGTTGGCGGAAAAATCGTCAAAGGTATTTTATTATTAGGTCCTCCGGGCTGCGGTAAAACTTATTTAGCCAAGGCCATGGCCACTGAATCTGGCTTTCCATTCATATCAGCCATGGGCAGTGACCTCGTCGGCATTTATGTCGGCGAAGGTGCTAAAAAGATGAAAAATATTTTTAAAGAAGCCCGTCAATTGGCCAAGGCTGAAGGCGGATGCATTGTGTTCTTTGATGAGATCGATACCTTTGCCACCCATCGTGTTGAAGAACGCGGCTATGGCGGCGGGATCTCACATAATGCCACCATCAATCAATTCTTAATGGAAATTGACGGCCTGCGCCAACAGGAAAATAATATCGTAATCATCGCCGCCACCAACCTTTCTGAAAACAAACTGGATCCAGCCATTTTACGTGCCGGACGCATTGAACGAAAAATTTACGTAGGGCTTCCCAATCTCCAGGAGAGGGTCGACCTATTCAAATACTACCTGACAAAGGTCACCACCGACGCATCCGTTGACCCTGTATTGCTTGGCCGCAAAACCCTATGGTTTTCCCCTTCAGACATCGACAGCATGATCCGTGAGGCTGGGCTTATCAGCCTTCGGGACAAGAGGGATGCCATTAATAACAAAGACCTCTCTGATGCCTACGACCGTATCCTTTATGGCGCTAAAAACAACACCATTTTAAGCCCAGCAGAAAAAGAATGGGTGGCCTATCACGAAGCAGGTCATGCGATCATCGGGTTTATGCTACATCCGACTGATGATGTTATCAAAGCCACCATTATCCCGCGCAAAAGTTCCCTTGGTTTTGTCGCCCCGCGGCCGCGGGAAGAAGTCCATATTCATAAAAAAGAATGGTTCCTAGCCAAAATCAAGGTTTGCTTGGCTAGTTATGCGGCTGAAACTATTAAATACGGCACCACTGGCAGTGGTGTAGGCGGCGGCCCAGGCAGCGATTTTTACACCGCCACCTCTTTGGCCTATGATATGGTATGGCACTATGGGATGGGTAAATCTAAAATCATCGGGGACATGAACCAACTTGTAACCAATTACGGCCAGAACTTTATGTCGGAAAAAACCAAAGAAATCCTTAATGACGATGTTCAGAGCATCCTGCAGGAGTGTTTATTAGCAGCCTCTGAAACCCTCAATAATAACCGCCAACTACTGGACTATTTCGCCCAAGAGCTTTTAGCCAAAGGTGAATTAGAATATGATGAAATTGAAGCTATTTTCCAAAAATTCGGCATTAAACCCACCTCACGCCCGATCTTGGCCGCTTCCTAAAGCTGCACTGGCTTGTACGCTGCTCTTGTGTACGCTCAGCCTGGGTGGATGTACGTCTAAAAAAATTGTCCTCCCCCGTCCAGCTCCAACGGATTTACAAAAAAAATTCGAGCTCAAATGCAGCAAAGACTACAAGCTCAATGTTATTACCCGGCTGGTCGGAAAAACCTTCTGGATCTACGCGCCGACCGATAAGCCGCTTTTTGATTTTGCGGCTGAAAGCGCCTCTCCGCCGGACCCTCTCAAAAAACCAGCCAAATATGATCTCCTTTATGTCGATGGCTCATTTAAAGACAACTCATTTAATTTTGAATATGACGTCATCCCCAAGATTAAATCTGATATGTCCAACGAAGGGATACGCAACGAAGGCACGGATTATTTTAATAAACTTTATAATAATTTATTTACCGCTGTCACTGAAACCCTGCTGGACCCCCAAACACCTATTTCTTTTGTGGTGATGTCCATCACGGATATCAAAAAAGGCATCGAAGCCCGTTACACTTTCTATTTAGAAGACTACCGCATGGCTTCAGTGGAAGGCATTCCCTACGATGAATTCAGCAAACGCGTCCTGCAGGAATCAAAAGGCAGTACCGATTATATTGGCGATGAGATTGGCCAGCATTTGGAATACAATGATATCTATATGCCTGATTTTCTCACCAAACAAATGATCAATCGTATCCGTTTTAAATTCACCCAAAGTGATTTTCCGCCCCAGGAAAATTATGAAGAAGCTATTATTGGTGTTATTGCCGACACCACCCGTTATTATCATTTTAAAGATTTCAAGGACGTGCGTACCGATGATATCCGCAGCAAAAAGAAAATGATTTTCACTCCTCAACAACTGAGCTTTTTTGGTGATGATAAGCCTAAAGACCAAGACTCAAAACAAAACGGCAAGCTTATCCACATTATCTTTGAAGACGGCAAAACCACCTTCAAAGATCAATAGCTTTCCCATTTCCTATCTCTACATGACCGCGGGCAAAGAGATCAATCACTTCGGGATAAATGCGGTGCTCAAGCTTGTGAATTTTTTCTTCGAGGGATTCCAATGTGTCATGAGGTTCAATGGGCAAGCTCTCCTGCTTAATAATTGGCCCTGCATCCATTTCTTCAACAACAATATGTACCGTGACTCCTGTCACCGCGACGCTATGCTCAAAGGCGTCCTTGATAGCATGGGCGCCTTTAAAATCAGGAAGCAGCGACGGATGGATATTAAGGATTTTATTCGGGTACTGCCCGATAAAATAACCACTAAGCAATCTCATATACCCTGCTAAAACAACAAAATCTATGTTGAATTCGCGTAAACGTTCAACAACAGCACGATCAAATGATTCGCGATCTTGAAAATCTTTGGGGCTAATAAAAACATCAGGTATCCCTGCCTGACGGGCATGCTCGAGGGCATACGCGTCTTTTTTATCGGAAACCACGACTTTAAGATCCGCCTTGATCTTTCCGGCTTTAATAGCTTCAATGATCGCCTGTAAATTACTGCCGCGTCCTGACGCTAAAACCGCGAAATTCATACTGTCTCTCCTCTAAATTTAAATAATCCCACAACACCCACCACCATAAATACACCACCCACCGTAACTAAAATCCAAAGGCGGTCGATATGTTCCGATAAAAATGAGCTTACCATCATCGCGAGCAAAAAAGCCAAATACACGACAAATTCCAAGGCTGCAAAAACTTTTCCTGACATTTCCATAGCGCATATCTTATTGATCACCGTGCTGGGCGCAGACATCACAGGTCCAATCACAACCCCCAAGACAAAAGACAATACCAGTGCCCATAGGCGTTCATGCGTGGCCTGTACAACGCACGTAAACAGGACAACCATGGCGCCTCCCAAAATCAACGATGAAAAAATTATTTTATAGGCAGCGATCCTCTTGCCCCATTTCCCATAAGCCAAATTTCCCAAAAACAGCCCCACCGTCAAGGACACAGCTAAAAAGCCCAAATCCTTGGTAACGCTATGAAAGGCCTGCTGGATAAACACGATAATCACCACATAAATCGCACCCACCGCAGCCAAGAGGATAAACATCATCCAGAATATAAATTTAATTTCCTTTTGGGAACGAATATACTGAATACCATCGACAATTTCATGCCATACGCTTTTTTCTACACTGATCATTTCCTTGGCACCCTTGATAATGGTCTTTTTATCCGGCAATCGACGGCGCAAGGCAGTGATAGAAAAAACCAGGGCTGCGGAGAGCAAATAACACACTGAGTCCCAGCAAAATCCGGCAAAAGAACCGGTACGCTCGACAATCCAAGACCCTAAAAGCACCCCTAATCCTCCGGCAATCATACCCGTAATGGTCGACAGGGAATTGGCAATATGTAAATCATCTTGATGGACTATCTCTGGGATAAAAGACATTTTGGCTGGTATATAAAAACGGCTTAAAGAAGAGATGGCAAATACCACCACATACATAGGCCAAATAAAAGGCAATCGAATCAAATAAAAAGCAGCCGACAAAACAAGAATGCCCTGGATAAAATACGTGATAAAAAGAACGGTCCGTCTGTCCCAACGGTCAATATATACTCCCGCGATCGGCCCCAGGATAAATGCAGGGACAATACCAAAAGAAAACAACTTGGACATTTCCATCACAGACCCTGGATGAAGCGCCGTCATTAAACCTACCAGCGCCATTTGATAGACCCTGTCACCAAACTGAGAGATCAGCTGGGCAAACCAGAACCGGAAAAAATCACGGCTTTTTTTATCACAGATAAAATACCACATATACTTTAACGATTCTCCATAGCAGTTAAGTGCCTTGAAGCAAAATCCCTTTGAAAATCAGTTAAATCATGAAGCGCTAATAATTTCTTATACGCCATCCTGGATGCTGGCCAATTTTGATCTACTTCATATAATGAACCCAAATTAAACCAGGCATCTGTCTGGCTAGGATTTAAACCGACACTTTTGAGAAAGGCGTCAATGGCTTTGCTGTTTTGGCCAAGCTTGGCATAATAAATCCCTATCGCCAACCACCCACGGGCATCAAAAAATTTTCCCTGACTTAACTGCTGACGGATTTGCGTCATAGTCAATTTTTCTTCTCGCTCAACCAGGGCTTTATCTTTACCTGGATCATAAACAACAAGCTGCTCCAGCCCTTCAATCCATTTGCCCTGTTGGCATAAAGCTGTACCTAAAGCGATGTGATAGGTTGGATTTAGAGGTGCTAACTTGATCGCTGTTCGAAAACGCTGCTCGGCATCAGGAATATCCTTCCTGAAAATGCTTAACATCCCCATTTCTGCCTGGACTCGCGGATTATTTGGTTCAAAGCTGAGGGAACGGTTGATCATGCTAAACTCATTCGCAGCATAGATGCTCTGCTCAACAGCAGTTAAAAATAAAAACACCAAAAATCCTCCAGCTAAAAACTTTAATACGAACGGATTTACAAAATTTTTCCTGTCATTATATTCAAACACCCATCGAAAAGCCATCACCATGCCTATAAAAACAGGGATGCAGGCTAAATATAAAAAATGTTCTGCCGTTGATATACGTCCCACACCGACCCCGATACTGGCTACTAATTGTGAGACCGGTAAAAGCTCGAAGGCAAACCACGCGATCAAAAATAAAATAAAAGGTTTAATTTTCCGATAACAAAAAACAAAAATAATCAAAACTGTAACCCAACAAAAACAAGTCCCCAACGCCTGCGGTTCTTTCAACGACTGCATAAATGGCAAGCAGCGGTCATAATGTAAATCCACTGGAAAAATAAACAAACGTAAATCAGTAATGACTGAACGCAAAAATGACACAAAACCTAAAATCAAAATAATTGGCTGGCTAGTCTGATGAACATTCGTAATACCGAAATACTGCCGTAAAAAAAGATATCCGGCGATCCCAATAAAAAAAGGCCAAAGGTATTTAAATTTTTGAGGCCAAGAGCAAGTTTTATCTATTGCCAGATACGCCATAACAACAAATGGAAGCATCCCCGCTGATTCTTTGCATAATAAACCCAAAAAGAATGTGATCAAGGCCAAAAAACCAAAGAACAATCGACGATTTTTATAAAATTCCAAAAACAAGACAAAACTGCTTAACACAAAAAAGGCTCCTAGAAGTATGGACCTCCCAGGGATATTACAGACAGCCTCCCATTGCACCGGATGGATCACAAACAAAAGTCCTGTCCAGAAACCCATTGTATCATTATTTGTCAGCCGCCACACCAGAAGAAACACCAAAAGAGCGTTTAAAATATGCAGAATGAGATTATCTAGATTATAGAAAAAAGAGTTATATCTAAAGGCTTGAAACTCGCCCATGAAACTCAAATTGATCAGGGGCCTGTAATACGATTGGTCATGGAAATACCCCTCTTTAAAAATTTCAGGGATATTCTTAGTGGATTTAATCGCAGGGTTATCGACGATAGAGATACGATCGTCCATGATCCTAAACGGTGCTGGCAGCATGGAACCAAAAGCCAGAAACCCCAAAACAATAATGACGGCAGTACGTGCGAGCATATGGGAAGGCTAGAAAAATAAAAAGCTGGCGAGAGGGATCGAACCCCCGACCTGCGCATTACGAATGCGCTGCTCTACCAACTGAGCTACGCCAGCGATTTAGAGAGTATTATATATCAGATGGATATGAAGTCTACTGATGTATCAATACAAATATACCAATAAGCAAAATCATACCTGAAACGATTTTCTTAAAAAACTTCTCCGGAATCTTTCCCAAAGCAAATACCCCTAGCTCAGTTCCGATCAAAACACCCACCGCAGCAAACACGAGAAAAGGCCAAATGTTTAATATTTCCTTCCACTGTGTTACGAAATAAACCGGCATGCGGGCGCAATCAACAGCCAGCGCAATACCCGTTGCCGTAGCCACAAACTCTTGTGGTTTAAGGTCAAAACCAAACATGGCTGCGGAACGAATCCCGCCCTGATTACCGACCAAGCCGCCAAACAGACCAGACAAGGCTCCAGCCATCCAGGCAACTGGCCCCTTTAAGCGCCATTGTTGTGAAATTCCGGTCAACCCTGTAAAGCCTGCAAAAATTAATAACGAACCAAAAATAATGGTTAAAATGACATTCTGAAAAATATCATGAAACACAGCACCCAGCAATCCACCAACAGCGCTTGTAATACCAAAAGTCAAAAGAACTTGGCGATTGATGTATTGCTTCCATTTCCAAAATCTAAAAGCCGTACCTAAAAAATGAACAATAGAAACCCCAGCAACGGCAATACCCGTACAGGTTTTAAATGCCAACAAAGGTGTCAAAAAACTACCTATTCCAAAACCACATAGGGAAGCTACCCCTCCAGCTAAAATACCAACAAGCAGTAAGCTAATGTTAAACATTAACTAGCCCCGATAAACCAACCTGCCAGGAAAACAAGTAGCCCTCCCACAATGACTTGAAACGCGGCAGATAAAAAAGCTGTATCCATAAAACGCCAACGGATAAAGGAAATGATCGCTAATTCAATAATGACCACCACCATGGCAATGGTCATGGCCAAATGGAAATTAGGAATCAAAAATGGTAAGGTATGCCCCAGTCCGCCTAGCGTCGTCATCAGCCCGCAGACTACCCCTCTAATCCAAGGAGTCCCTCGGCCACTAAGTCGCCCGTCGTCAGACAAAGCTTCGGCAAAACCCATACTAATACCCGCACCTACTGAGGCTGCAAGACCTACTTTAAACGTTTCCACGGTGTTGGCCGTAGCAAATGCGGCTGCGAAAAGCGGGGCCAAGGTTGATACTGACCCATCCATTAAACCTGCTAAACCCGGCTGGACTATACGCAACACAAAAATCCTTCGCGCGACATTTTGTTCAATGTCTAGTTCCCCGTTAGCAGCCTGTCGCTCGTTAATCTGTTCGGCTACCTTTTCATGTCGCCCCTCTTCTTGAGCAAGATCGCCTAACAGTTGCCTCACGGCGGCATCCTTACTCTGCCCAGCTGCGGCCTCATAAAACCTACGCGCACCCACTTCCATTAAAGCTGCTTGCTCACGCGCTTTTTCAGGACGCAGGCTATGCAAGAGCAATGAAGAACGCGGCACCATAAAACCCTTAATATCCTGCCTGCGTACAAGAGGGATATGTTCACCAAATTTCTTTTGATACAGCTCAATCAATCGATGACGATGCCCAGACTCTTCATCAGCCATATGTTCAAAAAGTTCCGCCGTCGCTGGAAAATCTTTACGGAACTCTTGGGCAAAATCACGAAAAATACGTCCATCTTCTTCCTCTGCAGTTATAGCTACTGCTAACAACTGCGATTCATTAAGATCACAAAAACGCATAACCCCTCCTATAACCCTTGAGCATGCAGCAAGAGAATTACAACTGATGCGCCCAAACAATAAAAACCAAATAAATACCAACGGCCACCTTCCAGCCAATTAGACAGCCATTTCAAGGCCAAGATTCCAGAAACAAAACTTAGTACCATACCGATCAAGCTAGGTAAAAATAACCCTATCACGTTTGTTCCATGCGATGCTGACGCGTGCTGGGCTTTTAAAAATCTTACAGCTTCCATCAAAATAACCGGTGGTGTCAAAATAACAGCAAGAGCAAAACTAAAATCCTCTACTTTCTTTTTCTCAATCCCCAAAATCAACCCTGTGGATATCGTCGCTCCTGAACGTGAAAATCCCCGGAAGGGCAAACAAATTCCCTGCACCAATCCGATCACCCATGCTGCCATCAATCCCACCTTTGGTTTTTCATCCAACGAATCTTCCTTCTTAAAACCTGTACAAAGAATCAAGGCACCGACCATTGCCAGCGATGCTGCGATTAACAACAAATTGCCAAAAAGCAACTCGATTTCAGCATGCGGAGCGCCTTTTAAAAAGATTTTCTCGATTATTATTTTTAAGGCAAGTCCTACAAAACCTGTAGCTATTGTTGCAACAATGATTAATTTTACAGATTCCCAAAAGACTTTTTCTGACGAAAAGAAATTTGATTTCCACGAACTCCAGAAAAAAACGATAACAGCCAGCATCGTACCTGTATGCAGCATGACTAAAAGAAGCGTCATCTCAGGCGAGGTTGGATCAAGTCCCATTAATTTCTCGGCAACAATAACATGCGCTGAACTTGAAACCGGTAATAGTTCAGCGGCGCCTTGAATAATGGCAAGAATTAAAATTTTTGGTATGTTGATCATTAGATTAAACTCTTAACGCGTAATAATAACCGTCTTTTCCCGCAATTTCAACGGAAGATTTACTTCTTCATTTTAGAAATAAAGAATACAGTGGTTAGAAGAAAAACGATTTCAGCAACGGCATAGATGATCAAGGATGTCGCAATACCAGAAGTAAAACCATAAGAATGAAGGCCCACACTTAAAAGATTTACCCCAAACCAGGCCCACATCACAACCATCATGCCGATCACAGCACCAACAGCAAGGCCTCGCGGACCGATCATATTCGCGACCTTAGCATGAAAGAGTAAGGCTGTCCAAAGGACGATCATCAAGGCCCCGTTTTCTTTAGGGTCCCATCCCCAAAATCTACCCCAGCTTTGATCAGCCCAAATACCGCCGAGATTGGTACCCAAAAATGTCAAGCACAGGGCCACGCCTAGAATGCCAAGAATGGTTTTGTAGGTTTTATCTAAAATTTGACTGTCCTTTTTAAAGACAGCTTGAAGGAGCCACATATGCCCTAAGAGACCGCCCACACAGGTAGCGGCATAGCCCATGGTGATGGTCGTCACATGTGTCGCTAACCAGAAATTGGAATTAAGTACAGCAACGAGTACTTTAAGAGTATCTCCTTCAGCACTGTATTTATTGGCAATAAATAATAATGCTGTTCCACTAATAGCTGCCGTGACAATTCCCAACCATTGGCGGTTAAAATGCTCAATGGCAAGCCCTAAAAAGACGGCAATAAGTCCGACAAAAATAAAGGTTTCATAAAGACTAGACACCGGCGGGCGACTCATAATGATAATACGCATGAGCAGGCCCAACAAATGCGGGATGAAACCCGCGACGACACTTAATAATCCTAAATTGTACCAAAGGGGTTTCGAAGAAGTAAACGAGACCACAAAGAAAATAAACGCAAAAATATAAAACATGATAGACCACGTGAATGGGCTGCTTTCCTGATAGAACAATTCTAAAGGGAATTTATCTACCCTTTTAAGATCATCTTTAGACAAAGCTTCGCGTACCCAATGATTGTAGGTGTAAGCTGTCCTGTTAAAAGCTTCATCATCGCCTTGCGTATAGCTGATGGCCATATTATTCCAAAGCATGACCAAGCGGCGGCTTTGCTCATCACCAAAATCTGTGCCAAGCGCATCCCAGGGACTTAGCCATTCTTCATCTTGACCCGACGGAATGACCGTAAAAGGCAAGTCTTTATAATCCTGCGCCCAATGAAAAAAATGAGTTATTACCTGGGCAAGCTCAATTTCATCCGTTGTATATTTCGAGGGCGATTTATTACCCAGACTTTTAGCTGCTTTACTTAATTCATTGGCCTTAAGTGCAATATCGATAAAACTGAATTGGTTTTGACTAAGCGGCAATCCCAATTGTGTTTTAGTCGCTCGAGAAATAATTGTAAAATCGCTTTGTGGATAGGCAAATGTAAAGGAATGCGCAAGGTCCGCGTAAAGGCTTATATTATCAAAAACACGCATAATCTCATTTTCAGCGAGGCTGCGCTCTTTATCAGGAATTTTTGATGCTGCTTCCTGTAATTTTATCAGGGACGAATAACTCTGTTGCAGTTGGCTGGGCGTATAGCGTCGGTCTTGCTGCGGCGTAATCCCTAAAGCTACCGCGACATCAGGATTATTAATTAAGAAGATTTTATCGTTGCTGACCGATGCCGGATTAAAAAAAAGTGAGGCAAGCCATACGCTAGCCTCTTGTTTTTCGTAATGATCTTGGCCTGAAAATTGAGTCAGTAAACTTCGAGCAAAAGTATCTAGGGGTTTAAGACGTCCGTTATCAAGCACCGGAATTTTCTTAAAATTACTAAAATCGCTGATGCCCGGCTGGGCAAAAGATGTGCCTCCCAAAAATAAACTTAACACTAGAGTAAAAAATATATTTGTTCTCATGCACGAACCTTATGAATTAACGCTTGAATAAGAAAATGCAAAGCTAACCCAAAGAAAACAACAAAGCATGCGATATACGGTAAAATCCTGACGAAGTTCTTAACCACGG
This sequence comes from Candidatus Omnitrophota bacterium, assembly GCA_013285735.1. Lineage (GTDB taxonomy): Bacteria > Omnitrophota > Gorgyraeia > Zapsychrales > Fredricksoniimonadaceae > JABDGZ01. The sequence continues at coordinate 42,929 of JABDGZ010000007.1, forward strand.
CCAGGGTTGAATGCTGCCTTCCCATACTATCCGTATCATAAGAAGCTTGATAGACGGTGTAATCTTTATAACGTAGGGGATTGTTCATATAAATACGCACCTGACGCTCTAGTGAACCTGTGGTGATCGTGACCATGCTTTGATAACTTTTGGCTACTTCAGTTCCAGGATGGAATGTTGCTTTAAAATTGTCTAGCCTGATTATAAAAGGCAATTGATAACGCTTATGACGCAAAATAAAATAATAATGCTGACCAGCGATATTGACCAAGGTGGCTTGACCTTTAGCACCGTACAAAATCAAAGGATAGGACTTGCCATTAACCTTTAAATCAAAAAACCCGCCCTGGGCATTTTGTTCTTTTTCCTTATCAACGGGCTTCTCAGTTAATCCACTCGCCCAATCGCTGTTTAAATAAAACCTGTTAACAGTGAGAATAAAATTCTTATCTTCAAAAGGAATTTGAAAACCTGGTTTAAAACTTTTAGTATCAAAAGCTGTCACGTGGCGCACGTTGCCATCATCTTTCCAGTAGGCTAATTCCCAATCCTGGTAAGAAGCAGAGACATTCGTCCCTTGGCCTTCTGCTAAATGCACGTTTGATTCCTGGGCAACATGAAAAATCATGAAGGCTGCAAAGAAATATAAAACAAGGCCCAAATGAATAATAAGAAGCCCCACATTTTCCCATTGGGTTAATTTCTTGATGCTAAGGAACATCATGCAGATCAAATTAACAAAAAACACCCAGAGGACCAATTGCGCGCCGGGAAAAGGAATGCATCCCGCGGCCAAAAAGAAAAAGGAATTAAAATAACGCTCCTGGGCCACATATAGACCCTGCTGAACCTGGGCGATCGTGCCCCAAAAAGTCAGGATAAAAAGTAGAAATAAACAGACAACAGTAATGCGTGAAGAACTCAAGAATTTAATCATATCAATTTAGTTACGGACAAAAGAACCTAACAATTTTAAAAAATTAACTTTATTTTTCTCTACCGATTCAACAGAACCCGTCATCTTTACAAAAACAGTCGTTTGATCCAAAACAATCATGGCGGCTATCATGCTTTTATCTGAAGGCAACCCTTGAGTTTGCAGGGTCGTAAAATCAAAAACTTTGATCTCAAGGCCATCCTTGGTTTTTAGAATTTGGACTGATGAAGTTAACTGGTTCAAACTATCATCAGATGCCTGAAGCCCTAATTGTCTAAGCCAACGCTCTAAATTAGCATTGAGCCCTCCCACAGGACCTGCTAAAGAAACAATGGAACAATCAATAGCATCAGGATCGGCGATAAGATAAAAAGTTGCCAGACGCATCCCTTCCCCAGGCTCTTCTTTCCATCCTTGAGGCACTGCCCAGGACAAAATGCCCGTTGCTGCAGGAATATTGGGAGAATTAACTTGCGGGGCTTCAAGAACGATCTCTGTATAATGCCGCTCTTGAGACTTTTGCTCGCAGCTGCTAAAAAACAAAACAAAAATGCAGAGTACCCAAACCATTAATGCCCTTCCATAGTTAAGTACACCTTAATGCCCCAATTCACTGTAAAGTAATCCCCTACTACAATACCGCCTCGGTCAAGCAATCTGTTCCAAACAATATTGAAACGCTTACGGTTGATGCTCCAATTACCTTGAATATCGAGCAATCTCTGTTTGGTTCCTTGATCAATAACAATCCCGACTTTAAAAGGAAAAGTCATTCTTCTTTTTATGCCGTGCATTTCCAAAATACCCTTGACCCTGTACCCATTCTTATCCTGTACAATTTCATCACTTCTAAAAATAATCTTCGGAAACCGTACGGTGTTTAACAATCGTCTTGATCGTGCCAGCCTATCGTACAAAGGATGGTTCGACTTAATACTCTTGGCATCTATTTCCAGATACACCGATTGGATCTGCCGTGTGTCCTCATCCAAAATAATCCTTCCCTTAAAGGAAGTAAACTCTGCTTTATACCTGCCAATGACAGAATACGGGATAGAACCAATGATCTTGGTTTCCTGGGGGCCAAATGTAATGATTTCCTGGGTACTAGCTTGGCTGCCCCCCATTCCCCATGATACGATCAGAATAGATAAAAATATAAATCTCATCATCAAATTGCTCTTTCATTCTCGAATTTTACATTCCCTTCTGATATAATAACTCAAAAATTATACTTGTGGAGATTTCTAATGTACTTTATCAATGAACTACTGATCATTTTTGTCATGATCATTCTCAATGCTGTTTTTTCCGCCTATGAAATGGCCCTGGCCTCTATCTCACGGACTAAACTCACCTATTTAGTACACCACAAAATCGGCGGCGCTGCCGAAGCTTTGTTCATGAAGGACCGCATGGAAGCCAGTTTGGCCGTCGTGCAATTGGGAGTGACCCTCGTCGGATCAATAGCCGCTGCCATTGGCGGTGCCGGTATCACCGAAGCCCTCAATCCGTATTTTCAGACGCATTTGGGTTTATCTAAAAATATGGCCGAAGTCCTAAGCCTGATCACCCTGATCATCCCTTTAAGTTCTTTTACCATCGTATTCGCTGAACTGATCCCTAAAATTTTCGCCATTAAAAATAGTGTCTGGGTCATCTTAAAACTATCAAAAATGATGCTCTATTTTTCCTATATCGCCAATCCCGTCGTTTCCTTGATGGAATTTATCGTTAAATCTGCGATCAAATTCATTGATAAGAAAAAAAAGATCAGCAGTGCAACCGATGATACTCAAAGCAGCATGTATGAGCTTACCGCTGCCCTGTCACTGGCCAGGACATCCCGATTAATTGACGCCCAGCAAGAAAAAATAGTTTTGTCCGCGGCCCAACTTTCTTTAAGGCCGATCAAAGAAATCATGATCCCTACCGCTGAGATATGCATGATCCCGCTCAACAGCACCTTGTCTGATGCCTTGATCCAAGCCCATCTGGATATGCATACGCGCTTTCCTGTTTGTCAGAATATAAACGATCCTCAAACAATCCAAGGCTATATTAATTTTAAAGACATCATTGCAGCCCTTAAAATCAATCCGGATGATCCGACCATTAAAGGCACTCTGCGCCCCATCATGAGATTTGTTGATACAACACCAATTTCAAAAGTATTGGAACGGATGATCCAGGAAAAACTGCACATTGGGTTGGTTGAAAATGCCCAAAAACAAATTGTAGGCATGATCACTCAGGAAGATATCATTGAAGAATTAGTCGGAGAAATTGAGGATGAATTTGACCGCCTTCCCAATCATATCCATCCCTACGGCCAACAATGGTTTGTTGGAGGAGCAGTTCCCATGTCTGCGCTCGCTAAAACACTTGGAATAGATGGGCCCCTTCCAGCTAATGAAGCTGATCTTAAATTAGCTGACTGGTGCCAACGGCACTCTGAAAAACCTTTCAGCGGCGGTGAAATTATAAACGGGAACGGCTTTCAAATTACCGTAAGAAAATTAAGAAGAAAAAAAATCAGCGAAGCATTCGTTGCAAAAAACCCTTAATGATCTGTTCCCGATGCTGCTTTTAACGCTTTTAGAAGAGGCTGAATACGTTCTAAATCAATAGGCGTCCCCATTTCTTGTATTTTACGTACATCTGCCCAAGCTTTATCATATTTTCTCAAATCATAATAAGTTGTAGCCCGCCCCCAATAAGCTCGTGTGTATTCAGGATCATTGTTGATAGCTTTGTTATAATCATCGATAGCATGATTAAAGTCGCCTTGCCTCAAATAACTGGCCGCGCGATTACAATAGGCAAACCCGAAATTAGGATTTAATTCAATAGCTTTATTAAAATCAACCATGGCCTGAGCGAAATCCCCTTGCATGATATAGGCATTACCGAGATTATTATACGGTCTTGCTTTCTGGGAGGATTTTTGAACTACGTCCTTCCATAATGAAACTTCATCCCGCCAAACCTTATTCCTTTGATACGTCAACACTAAAAAAAAATTATCACCACACCCAAGATCACTCCCATGATTTTAAGTGAATTCTTTCCCCATAAATAATACACGCCAGTGACGAGAAATATACTAAACCCAACTAATGGTAAATAAAGCCGATGTTCAAAGATGATGTCATTTTGTGGGATAAAACTTGATTCAGGTAAAAGGGTCAAAAAAAACCAAAAAATAGAGAAAGCGACAATTCTATATTTTGAAAACAGGCATTTCGCCCAAGCAAGAATGGTTATTAAAAATAAAGAACTAAAAAACACGGGCCATTCAAAAATACTCTTAAAAACAGGATAATCATAATCCAGGTTCTGATTGAGCGGCAGAAAAGATAATCTTATATAGGTGACGATCACCCTAAATTGAGTCAAAAAATAATGTATCGGAGAAATGCCTGCTGGAGCTTCTGCAATACGCTGAATTTCCTGAATCCTTCCTGACTGACTCAATAACGTTGTTACGGGAATAATCAGGATGGTCAACAAGAAAGGTGTAAGCTGCTTCCAAAGTAGATTTTCCTTAACCTCAAAAAAACTAAACTCATAAACCAGGATCATCAACGGCAGTGTTACGGCATTCTCCTTGGTAAACATGGCCAAGATGGCCATCATCAAAGAGGAAATATAATAAGACCTCCGCAACACCCGGTGTTGCGGAGGTTGTAGCCGCGATTTTACATACAAACATAATGATGCCAAGTAAAACAAGGCCATCATCGACGCAGCCCTCTGCCAAATATAGGTTACCGCGCCAGTTTGGACTGGGTGACTAACAAATACCAGCCCCACCAGCAAAGCTATGACATTGGCATGCTGGGTGATTTTATTACCTTTCATGGCAGGCGTTGAAAGGGTCAGTAGTGTCAGCCACCAGACAAAACAAGACGAAATCAAATGGACCACCAAATTAAAAAAATGGTAACCAACCACATTGAGCCCGCCACAATGATAATTAAAAGCGAAAGAAAGAAAGATAAAAAAACGGCCAGGATAAAATTGCCAGATGCCTTGCAGATGATGAATATTTCTTATGGCAGGATTATCGACGATAAAACGAATATCATCGTAATGAAAAGCACAATGAAAAGTATTGGAGTAGACAAGAATCCCTAAACAAAAGATAAGAAGTATCGAAATCATGGCTATGCATTACTACAAAATCATTGACGCTTTAGGTAGGCGCCCATCACATCACTGATATCCTCATAAAATGAGTCTTTTCCCATCAACGTGGTAAGTTCATACCTGTCGAACTCTAACCTGACAAGATCAGTAACATTCACCCAGATAAGACGAACTCCCCTATCCTTCAAAATAGCATAGATCTCTCGCAAAGTTTCCGCCGCTGAAAAATCTACATCCGCGATGGCTGAGGCATCAATACAAAACCAGGAAAGGGAAAGATTTGCTTCTTGGGTAAGCCCAATAATCTGGTCGAAAAGCTGTTGTGCATTCGCGTAATAAATGGTGTGTGCAAACCGATACAACAAAAGCCCTGGCTCGACCTGTTGGGGTGACGTTACCGGTAAAAGCTGCCAGGTATTTGTATTTTTATTCATCGTCAATACAACATTCTGCGAGCGGTAAGAGCGCCTTACATGTTCAATCAGGGAAAGCACCATGGCAATGACTATCCCCTGTTCAACACCAACCAGGACAACCACCACCGTGGTGATCAGCGCCACCCAAAATTCAGGTGGACGTTGACGCCAAACCTTGTGCATCCCGCGAATATCAATCAGTTGAAGGCCAATGAAAAAAACCACGGCAGAAAGAACAGCGCTGGGCATATTTGTTAGCAGGCCTGTAAAAAAAAGCAGTACCAAAAAGACAATCAGGCAGGTGATTACCTGAGATAATTGACTGCGTCCGCCGGCACTATCAACCATCTCGGTCTTGGTAGGACTTCCGTTGACGACAAACGTTCCGGATAATGCAGCACCTATATTAGCCAACCCCAGACCGACTAGATCAACATTCTCGTTAAAATCCTCGTCGTATCGCGCAGCATATGCCCTTGAGGTCGCGGCACTTTGGGCTAAAATAACGACGAACATGGCAAAAGCCGTGGGGAGCATTTTTAAAACCAAAGCAAAAGACCATTGAAGATCCGGCAAGCCGATCAGTGGCAATCCCTTGGGAACTGCACCCAGCAGATGAACATTGTAGGCTTTGAGATTAAACACCGAACTAAGAACAATAGCGCCAATTACAACAATAAGGGCGCCAGGAATTTTCTTAGAAATTCTTTTTGATCCCGCAATAACTCCGATGACAATGCATGATATCATCAGGTCGTAAAAATTTACCTGTCCCATCTGTTGCCAATCATGCAGGCCCAGCATGCCAGGGATTTGGCCTAGAGCAATATGAATCCCAACCCCGGTCAAAAATCCAATCAGCACGGTCCTTGACAAGAAATCCGCCATAAAACCCAATCCAATAACGCGCGCAAGGATCAAAAGACAAGCGGACATTAAGGCCAATGCTCCGGCGAGTGCTACATACTCGTGAGATCCTGTGGCCGCAATCCCAACTAAGGCTGATGCAAGAATGGCTGCCGTTGCCGAGTCAGCGGCGACAACCAAATGACGGGACGAACCAAAGATGGCATACAAAAGCATGGGGACAAGTAAGGTATATAACCCCGTGATCACCGGGGTACCGGCAATTTTTGTGTAGCCCATCACTTCAGGAATGGCAAGAGCTGCCAGGGTGATTCCCGCCATCACATCAGTCAATATTTCCGAATCTTTGATTGGAAATATCCCTTGAAATAGGGGAAGCCCTGGGTGGGTTTTCTTATCAATTGTAACCATTGAAACTCATGGTAATTGATAGGCTGGAAAAAGGCAAGTAAAAGCAGGTTAACAAACACCAAGAGTTTACAAAACCAACAGGGCTCAGCTTTGTAATTTAAATCTCACCGGCACTATTACATTGGATTCAACGGATAAATCACCAATCCGTCCTGGTTGAAACTTCCAATGACTGACTGCTTTTAGTGCGGCCTGATCAAGCATCCTATAATTAGAGCTCTGCTCAATTTCAACTTTAATGGGTATTCCATCACGGCTAACATCTACCGCTAATATGACAAGCCCTTCCTGGTGCATTTGCTTTGCCAGTTCAGGATATACAGGCGGTGGATTTTGGATATAATCCGGTTTAGCCTCTACTTTTACCTGTCCGTTAGATCTTATTACCTGCTTTAGTTTTTCTATAGGCTTAACTACCTGTTTTACTATTTTAGGAATTATCTTCTCAACCTGTTTAATAACAGGCCTTGCTTGTTGCTGAACTTGGGATTCCTCTTTAGGTGTATCAATCAAGTTAATATCAATCTCTCTAGTTGGTGCAATGGCAAATTGAGGTGGCTTGATGAACATTTTTCCAGTAAGAAAAAAGAACAAGACGTGGATCAATAATGCCACCGTCCAGGCTATAACGATATCCTGCTTATTGTCATTTCTAGATAAAAAAACATTCATTGGTTGATAGCATCCGCCCCTTTAGTTTGAATGACCACCCTTGTAATTCCGGCTAGCCTTACTTTATCAAGAACTGTAATAGCTCCCTGGAAATAAGCCTGTTTATCACCATCAATAAAAACTTTTAAATTAGGGTTCTGGTCTTTTAATTCTTTAAGACGTTCTGACAAAGAATCCAAACTCATCTTTTCCTGATTAAGATAAACGTCATTGTCCTTAGTAACGGTGATTGTCACTGCAACTTTGCGATCCTGAGAAACAGCGGTTGACGCCGACGGTAAATTAACATTCAACCCCTGATTTTTAATCATGGACAATGAGATCATCAGAAAGGTTGCTAATAAAAAGAATATAACATCGATCAGGGGAATGATCTCTATTCTGGCCTTCCGTCGGCTTGTCGGTGAGGGTATCATCATAAATTTTTATCCTTCAAAAGAAGTTCCAGATGAGTGGTGATGTCCTCAATCTCATGCCTGGCTTCTTCCAGACGGGCGTTGAGATAATTAAACGGGATCAAAGCTATAATGGCCACACCAAGGCCGCAGGCGGTGGCGATCAAGGCCTGAGCAATACCTCCGGTAATAACGGTCGGGGCTTCAAGTTGACTGTTGCCCAACAAACCAAAGGCATGGATCATGCCGGTCACCGTCCCCAAAAGGCCTAGCAAGGGGGCTAAGGTAATGACTGTGTCAAGGACAGGCAGTCCTTGCGCATGCTGTTTCAATTCTAAATTAGCAGCCCGTAACAAGGCATTGGTCAGAGAGGTCTCGCGATGACGCAGACCGTAGGTCAAAATGGTGGCCACACAGTCATTGCTTTTCTCTCCTAAACGTATGGCCTCTTCAATATGACCGGCCTCAACTTCTACAAATATCTTATCAACGATTTCCGGCTGCTTTAACCGGTGTTCGCGCCACAAAAACAAAAAACGTTCGATGACCACCGTCAGTGTAAATACCGACGTAATAAGCAACGGCCACATCACCGGCCCGCCTTTTAAAAATAAACTAAACATTTAATTTCCCTCCCTGTTAGAAATCATATGTTACACCGCCATAAAATCCCCGGCGTGGACCATAGGACGGAGCAAAAACACCGACTCCGGAACCACTCCGTAACTCATAGACCTCATCAGCGACGTTAACAATATCAAAGCGGACCTTAATGTCGCTTTTGTTATTGATCTTAAAGGTATGTTCAATACCCAAATTAACGGGATTATAAGAACCCACGCGTTTACCATTGGGAATGTTGTCGGGTTGACCGGGATCGCTGCTTTGACGCAACCCGCTGCCGAAAAGCAGATCAGCATAAACTTTTGTATTATTCAACGCTGCATATCCAGTATTTTGAAACTCATACGCCACCCCGGAAGAAATAGTCAAGGCCTGGTCATGGTCTAAATATATCCAGTGATTGGCAACATAATTTAAATCAGCTTGAGAAAATTGAAATTGATCAGAAATCCACTGCTCACCAAGCGCATGACTCCAAGCAGCATTAGCGTAGCTCGTAAATCCCCCATTTTTATAATTCATCGTCAATTCAACACCGCTAACCTGGCCATATTTATAATTAAACGGTGTCACAATAGGAGCAGCATTAAACTGTCCATCGTCCAGTTGATCTATCGCGGTTTTAAAATAACCATCCAAACCAGCCTCGAATTCAGGAGAAAATTGATGGGTTACACCTGCATCATAATAATTGGAACGCTCTGATAGGTCAGGTGAATTTGTCGTAATCGCGGTTGCATTGGTTGTATTGTTAAAAATGGCAGGATTAAAATTTTGCTGCTCCTCAAGCGGCGGCGGGGTAAAATAACGGGCATATCCCACGTGAACCTTGGTTGCTGGATCAACTTCATAAACGGCATTAATACGTGGGCTTAACTGATACTCATTGAGATATTGGTAAGATTGATCAAAACGAGCACCGTAATTGATGGTCAAAGGGTCAAAGACCTTCCATTCATCCTGCAAATAAAGGCCATAGGTTTCTCCCTGCTTTTGATTATTGCCATTAATCGATTCTTCAGGCCCGTTGACATTTCCACTACTATCTACAGGGAAAACCAAAGAATTACTCTCGTTGATAGCATCACTGATGGTAAACATTGACCCTGCACGCAGAGTATGCTGCTCATTTAACTCATAACTGCTGTCGAACTCGAGCCCGTTAGTAAAGATACTGTCATTAATGGTCGATGCTACCCCATTGTATTCCAGATCGCCAATAGGATCTGCCAGATAATTAACCTCGCTGAAACGGGTAAAAGCCGAGAGCTGATAATTAAGTTTGTCTTCGGATTTTTGATATGCTACAACTCCATAAAAATTCTGTTCTATTTGACGGTCGTTGACATCCTGAGAAGGAATGAAAGGCAAAGGCAATGTACTGCCATTAGCTGTGAACAGTGTTCCACCTGGAGCATTAGGAATTTGAAAATCACTGTGAGAAGCACCGAGCATGACACTAATACGGCTTTCATCATCGATGATTTTAGAGATATAGGCAAACATCTTGCCCTGCTGGGTCTGGTCATGGATCGCTGATGTACTATTCGTGTTATTATCAATACCAAGATTGTCTTCCAAATAGCTACCGGTGGTAAAATAATTAATTCCTCCCGGTGCAGGTCCTCCGTAACTAAAACTGGGGTTTACCTCTTTATTACTCCCGCCGTACATGGAAATGCTGCCGCCATTTTCAAATACCCCGCTCTTGGTGTGAATATCCACGATACCTGCGGTATGAAAACCGTATTGAGCAGGCAGAGTTCCATCAATTAAAGAAACATTTTCCACAAAACGTGGATCAAGTTCAGCCCCAAAGCCAGTAAGTCCCTCAGGCAGCAAGACATCATTGATCCTGTATTGTAAATTGGCATGTTCGCCGCGAATATGCACTTGTTCCCATTGATCTTCAGCAACCCCTGGAGCTCTTAGAATGACCTGATCAAATGAGGTATTATCCCCCCGACTTTCATCGTCCATTTGGTCACTAGTAATATTAAAATCCGTAGCCCCAAGGCTGGGTTGAATGCTGTTGCGTTCCTGGTCCAATTGCCCGATAACATCAACTTCATTGAGTTGAGTTGATGATGTGTTATCGGCATATCCATTAATAGAGAACAAAGATAAAAAACAAACCAAAAACCATATCCACATAAATTTTCCCTTTCAATATAGATAGAAATAATTTCTATTTACGGATTAAAAAAAATTAGCACAAAATTGGCTAA
>JABDGZ010000008.1:0-3361 GCA_013285735.1 Candidatus Omnitrophota bacterium
GATTTATTTGTTTTTTTATTTATCCCAATCCCATTTGACCAAAGGTCCAAAACAGCATCCAAGGCTTGTTCAAAAGTAAGATTCTCCTCATCGAGAAATCTGGGATTGGTAACAGCTTTGACTGCTCCCAGATATGCTTCTGTCGCGATGGATGCATTGACCCGGCGAAAGATTCCATTTTTACTTCCCTTCTCTACTAATGACCGGATACCCAAAATCTTTTCATTTCTAAAATGAAGAAATTCTTCCCAAAGGTTTGGTAACTCGGTGGGAATTTCTCTAAAAAAATGCTCAAACCAGGGACCCAGTTGTTTACGCAAAAGTAAAACGCTATCAGAAAAAATCTGCAAAGGGTCTTTTTGGGTCTTTTCTATATTATCCAAGCTGATATTCAATTGTTGCTGCAGACGCTTAACCAAGCTCTTGGCAATTTCTTCTTTGCCGACAAATAATTTATAAATCGTATTCTTGCTCATGTGCAGATCCTGGGCGATCTCATCCATGGTCACCTTACGGTAACCAAACTCGATCATCCGTTTTTCCGCGGCATTAAGAATCTTTTCCTGCATAGGGTTATTTTTAATCATCACCTGCTCCTTAGATACTGATATAGTATTCCTAGTATTATATGAAATTACCCATCCTTGTCAATGCCTTATCCATTATAAAATTATTACTGACGATTTTCCCTATCTGGTATATGATAACCAGCCATATGAATAATAAATTAATCAAAAAAATAAAGCGGGCTTTGGCCCGATGGGCCTATTACTTCTTTTTCTGGTTCTTTAGCCTCCTGCCGCTTAAATTTATTTTTATGATCAGCAATGGCTTGCTTTCTATAGCTTACCCTTTTCTTATCGGTATGCGCAGCATTGCCAAAGAAAGCCTGACCATCGCCTTCTCTAAAGAGAAATCAGAAGATGAAATCGATCGGATCCTGCGTGATTGTTTCTTTAATCTGGGACGGGGATTTATAGAGATGTTTTGCTATGTCCAACGGCCGCAATTGATCCTCAAAAAACTTCACTTAACTACCGGATCCCTTGAGAATCTAGAGAAAGCTATCAAAGAAAATAAAGGTGTCGTAGGGGTCTCTGCGCATTTTGGCAACTTTTCCTTAATGCTCTTGTATTTGACAAAATTGGGATTCTCCATCCACACCATCATACGTCCCAGCAGGGATGTACTTATCGAAAAAAGTTTTCAAGTACAACGCTCAAAAATGAATTTTAAAACTATCCTGAGCCTTCCGCGCTATTCCTGCGTACGCCAATCTTTAATGGCATTACGAAAAAAGGAAATCGTTGTTGTTCTAATGGACCAAAATACTGACGAGAAATCAGGCGTCTTTGTGGATTTCTTTGGCCAAAAAGCTGGCACCCCCACAGGAGCGGTGGTTTTTGCCATGCGTACCGGCTCACCGATCCTTCCTATGTTTACGGTACGCGACGGAAAAGATTCACATAAAATCATCATCGAACCGCATTTTTATTTGGAAATCAAACCCACGGAAGAAGAAACCCTGCAATACAATGTCCAAAAAATAACCAATATCATTGAAAGCTATATCCGCCAATACCCTGAGGAGTGGGGATGGATGAACAGGCGATGGAAAAATAAGCCCAATTCTTCTACACGTCAGGATAAGAACCCAGGATCTTAAGGAATTTGCACATACCCTCAAGTTGGGATAAAGCGCGGGCGACCTGCGGGTCATTTTGATGGCCTTCACAGTCAACGAAGAAATAATAATCCCAGGCCTTCTTTTTAGAAGGACGGGATTCTATCTTGGTAAGATTAATCTTATTACGCATGAAAGGCGTCAGCATCGCGTGTAAGGCGCCGACCTTGTCCTTAATAGAAAAAACCAGCGACGTACGATCGTGACCAGTCCTGGGGACATCCATGGTTGAGATCACCAAGAAACGTGTGATGTTATGCGTGCTATCCTGAATGTTTTTCTTAAGGATAGTCAGCCCGTATAACGATGCCGCAATCTCAGAGGCAATACAAGCTGCATTCCTCTTGACCGCAACCATTTGAGCAGCCTTGGTGGTTGATACCACCGGAATCAGTTGTGCTTGGGGCAAGTTCTTCATCAGCCATTGACGGCATTGGCCTAAAACCTGTGGGTGTGAATAAATTTCTTTGACCTGTGCTATTGTCCCTTTAGACATCAGGTTATGCGCTACATTTAATAACATCTGTGAACAAATTTTAAGGTCTGATTCAACCAACAAATCCATGGTGTGCGTGACAACTCCTTCAATAGAATTCTCAATAGGCACAACACCGTAATCACAGTCACCACTCTCTACTTTGCTGAAAACCTCAGCCACATTGTCACAGGCAACATGTCCGACGGAAGAACCAAACTTTTTTAAGGAAGCCAAATGTGAAAATGTCGCTTCAGGCCCCATATAAGCGATGCGTAAGGGCTTTTCCAAAGCTAAAGACGCTGACATGATCTCACGGTAAATCGCCTCAACCGCATCATTTTGTATTGGCCCCTTATTCAAGGCTTTCAGACGCTTAAGCACATCCTGCTCGCGTGCTGGCGCATAGATCGGTTTTTTATTTTTGATCTTTTCATGGCCAATAGATAAGGTAATCGCCGCACGATCATTTAAAAGCCCAATGATCTTGGCATCTACTCCATCAATCTTTTTACGTAATTCACTTAAATCCATTTCAAATCCTTATGCCTCTGCACTCATGGTACGTGATTGACCACTACTTTCTTGACCCGCTGTTTGCTCCTGTATCTGTTCCCCTGCCTGTTCTGACTGTGCTGGTAACTGTTCCATCTGTGGCAGATCAACACCTAATTGATTAAACTCTTCAATCTTAGGTAAGTCTTCCAAAGACTTTAATCCAAAATACTCCAGAAATTCTTTAGTCGTACCATATAAGAATGGACGGCCAGGGACTTCTTTGCGGCCTGTAATTTTAATCAGGCCTTTATTAAGCAAATGGGCTATCGTACCGTCGGAATTGACCCCGCGGATGACTTCCACCTCAGCACGTCCCGTTGGCTGTTTATAGGCAATGATCGCTAAACTTTCTAAAGCCGGACGAGAAAGCTTTTCTTTCGTTTTTGTCTTATAAAACGCACGGATATACCCTGCGGCATTGCTGTTGGAAAGCATCTGAAAGCCGCCTGCAATTTCTACCACCACCATACCAGCTTCACGATTAATGTAATCTTCCTGTATGCATTTGATCAAATCATGGATTTGAGAAGGCTTAAGCTCAGGGAACACTTCTTTTAATTGATCCAAAACCACGGGCTTTTCGCTGACAAACAATAATGCTTCGATCGCACTTTTATAATTATTTAATTGTTCATCCATTTCAG
>JABDGZ010000008.1:3371-52836 GCA_013285735.1 Candidatus Omnitrophota bacterium
TTGTATTGCAGGAAACCCTTCTCTGCTTGTAAATTTCGTTAAGCAATTCTTCTGAGGTGCCGAGCTTCGGCGAACGCTCTAAAGCTTTTTTAATCATCTCTTCTGCTTCTGCTTTTTTATACTGTAATTGCAATAAAATATGCAAGGCTTCTTCTTCAATATCACCCAGCTGGACTGATGGGCTCTGCACGGCCACACGGTCACGCATTAAGGTAAACTTGCCCATCTTACCCTGCAACTTGGCTACAATTTCCTTGGCCTTTTGCTCGCCTATACCAGGAAGAGTTTTTAAATACTTGGTGTCTCCCCGGTCAATGGCTTGGGCAATTTCACCAATCGCTTTATTCAAGGCTTTGACCGCAGCCCGAGGGCCTATACCGGAAACCTTGATGAACTCCAGAAAAAAATCGCGTTCAATTTCATTAAGAAAACCCACCAAAACCGGCACACCGCTCGAGGGGGTCATCTGATAATAATGATACGTGATTAAACGTATATTGCCATCGCTATCTTGATTTTCTTTTAAACGCTGCAAGACGGATATCGGTGTTAAAATCTCATAACTTAGCCCATTAGTCTCAAGGGTTATCGACATGTCACTCTGCTGTGCTATTTTGCCTTTAATAGCTGTGATCATATTAATTTATACCGCATCATATGAGCCTGCCCCAGGGCCAACGCCAATGCATCACTAGCATCTAATTTAAACGCTGCAGATTAGATATTCAACATTCTTTTGATAAATTCTTGGGTCTGGATCTTGGTGGCATTACCATTGCCCAACAGAGACTTACGGATACGTTTGACGCTTTGCTCTACAAGTTCTATTTTTTGCTGGGCCACACTTAAACAAATCACCCCGCGCACATGGCCCAAGGTAATGGCGGTGGCAGGGTGTCGAGTGTGGGCGTATAATTTTTCTAAAACCACCACATCAGGATGATGGGTTTTGAGTATGGTTGTGATATGGAGATGTATTTTCAAAAGCCTTTGTTCGAAAGCCACCTTGGGGTCAGGTTCAATGGTACCCGCCTCAAGGATTGTGACGCCGCCGGCTTTAATATCAACGACGCCATATCCCGTGGTGATCAGACCGGGATCGATGCCTAATATACGCATAAATTATTCTTCGGCAAGCTTTGCCATTTCTTCGTCAGAAATATCAAAGTTAGCGTGCACATGCTGAATATCTTCATTCTCTTCCAAAAGCTCAATAAGCCCCAACAAATTCTTGGCGTCACTACCTTCAACCTTGACGGTAGATGCAGGAATCATGGTGATTTCAGCAGTTACCGTGTCAATATTCTTGGCAACAAACGCTGTCCTGACAGCTTCAAAAGCGGTTGGCTCAGTAAATATTTCAAATGTTTCGCCTTCGGTTTTTACATCTTCAGCACCAGCTTCAAGAGCAACTTCCATCACAGCATCTTCAGAAGCCTTAGCTTTCTCAACTTCTAAATAACCTTTTTTGGTAAACATAAAGGCTGTTGAACCAGCACCGGCTAATGAACCGCCCCGTTTATTCAATAGATTACGAACTTCTGCCGTGGTACGATTTTTGTTATCTGTTAATCCTTCAATCAAAAGCGCCACACCACCAGGGCCGTACGCGTCAAAAACAACATTCTCAAAAACAATACCAGGAATTTCGCCGGTACCTTTCTTGATCGCATTCTCGACGTTATTTTGAGGCATATTGTATTCACGGGTACGTGCAATCGCGGCCCTTAAACGGAAATTGGTGTCAATATTGCGTCCGCCTTCCTTGGCTGCTGCTGTAACTTCCTTGCTCAATTTTGTAAACAAGGCACCGCGCTTGGCGTCTTCAGCACCTTTTTTATGTTTAATTTTTGCCCATTTAGAATGACCTGACATTTCAAATACCTCCGTAATAGGGGACACTTTAAAGTGTCCCCTCTATTAAGGGGACACTTTAAAGTGTCCCCTATTACTAATTAATAAAGCAGTCAATAAGCCGAGTTCTGTGTCCCTTGCGGGCGATGACCATTTGACTAACACCTCGCATTTTTACAAGGTATCTGGCAGCCTACCCGAGAGTATGACGCGGCGGATCGCCCCGTGCGCTTCGCGGCTTCTCTCCTATTTGGCATTGCTCCATGCAGAGATTGCTCGTTTCACTCTCCCTTTGCAGGGAGCATCGTCACTGTAGCTCTAATCCTGATCTTGCGACCGTCCCGCGTTATCGGGATGCATTATCCTTTGGAGCTCGGACTTTCCTCACCAACGCTTTAAGCATCGGCGCGGTCACCCTGACTTGCTTTTTTTAAAACCTGTCGAACCAGCGCATCTGCTTCTGCGTTCTCTTCACGCGGCACATGCGTAATTTGAAAACTTTTAAAACCCGTAATCAAATGCTTCACTTGTTCAAAGAGCGGTTTTATATTCTCATGCTTGACCGCGTAGCTGCCCGCCACCTGCTTGACCATCAATTCACTATCCGCCTTAACACTCACGTCATCCGCTTTTAGAATCAAGGCTTCCTGTAAAGCCACAATCAAAGCTGTATATTCCGCGATATTATTTGTCCCTTGGCCGATGGCACGGGACAAGGTCTTAACGGTCTTAGCTCCGTCTTTAATAACCACTCCGATGGCTGCCGGCCCGGGATTTCCTGAACAACCGCCGTCGGTAAAAATCTGTAATTTCATATACTAAAGATCATCAGCCAGATAAAGGATCCTGGCACATTGATCGCAGGCAATGATCTGTTCGTATTTTTTAAGCTCATTCATGACCTGTTCCGTCAAATGCATATGACAGCCGCCGCAGGCATGATTATCTACTTTAACAATACCTAAGCCATCTTTATTCTTCAGCACCCGTTCATAACGGCTTAAATAATCTGGCCTGACTTCCGGAGCAATGCGTGAACGTTGTGATTCTTTGACTTTTACCTGGTCGCCAATCACGGCCACATCATCATCGACCTGTTTTTTCTTGGCATTAAATTCTTTTTCGTATTGAAGGACCGTAACCTTTTCTGCTTCCAGGGCTTTGCGGGCCGCATCCACATCATCATAACCCAACAGGATACGTTCTTCGACGATTGATTTATCGGCCTTCAAATTCTCAATTTCAAGCAGCCTGGCTTGATATTCCTTATTCGTTTTTAAAAGGCTCAAAGAAGCGTCCGCTTTCGCGATACCTTCCTCTTTCATTTTAAGATCTAATTCCAGTTCTTTCTGTTGGACTTGAACAGTTTTTAATTTATCTTCTAGCTCTTTAAGTGTGACTTTTTTGGAATCAAATTCAACCTTTAACGCTTCAAGCTCAACGGGTTTCTCGCGCAATTCACGTTTGAAACGGAAAATTTCCTCGTCCATGACCTGCAACTCAACGAGTTTCCTAATCTGGTCCTTCAAATTTTGTCCTGTCACTGTCATTAAGTCCTTTTCCCGCGTCATTGCGAGGAGCGCAGCAACGAAGCAATCTCTTTAAAATTTATCTGGTGGACTCAGTAGGATTTGAACCTACGACCTTCGCCATGTGAGGGCGACGCTCTAACCAACTGAGCCATGAGTCCGAAATTTTTCAAATGGGCCCACCAGGACTCGAACCTGGGACCAAGGGATTATGAGTCCCCTGCTCTAACCGACTGAGCTATAGGCCCCAAAGAAGTTTTCAATATTAACATAATTTATATTTTATGGGTAGTAAAAATTTCTTACGAAGAAGGAGTATTCCTTGGTAGATTTGAATATTCATCTGCGTCAGCACTGTCATCGCTGCTGCCGCTACCTTGGGCCTGATCCATTTGACTCTGCATAGCCCTCCACTCGCTTAATTGGTATGGCTTAAGATAGACTGATAGCTCTTGGGTCTCTTCTTCCTCTATCCCTTGCCTTTGGCTGTCAATAGCACTCTGATTCATATTACCATCCGCAATGCTTTTTTGAAGATCCTGGAACGCTAACGCATATTTATCAATGATCGGTGTAATATTAGCCACCTGATCATCTTGTAGATCCAACTGTGTTTTCATTTTTGCGACTATATCGTTGGAGCTCAATGATTGCTGGGCAAAGGCAGGGATTATTGTCATAAATAAAATTATCAAAAATCCATAAATCACTTTCATGTTATCCTCCTGGATTCCCGCTTGCGCGGGAATGACAGAATCTATTAATTTAAAAAACCCGCCAGCGGTTTCGCTGACGGGCTTTTGTGATCTTACAATGCCACTTGAAGGTCAGCGGCTGCTATCTTTATGCTTTGAAAAACAGTCCTTACAATAAACTGGACGATCTTCTCTAGGTTTAAAGGGAACTTCACACTCTTTCTTACAATCCGCGCAAACAGCTTTGTGCATTTCTCTCGGTCCTCTGTCATACCCACCACGACCACCTTGTCCACCCTGAAAACCCATGTAATTCTCCTTGTTATGATCCCCTGCTCACAGCAGGGGACGAATTAAAACGTTTGTTGGATTATCTTCTTAAAACTATCATCTGTCTACTGCTTTTTTTATTACACCAACTAATCCAGGATCAACGGCGTATCCTAATGCAGCAGCTTTCTGTAAATCACCCCACGCCTTCCTATATTCCTTCAACTGATAATAGACAATGGCCCGATCATTATACGCCTGGGCTATCTGAGGATTTATTTCAATGGCTTTAGTAAAGTCATACCTGGCTTGAGCAAGGTCATCCTGTTCAACATAAACACTTCCCCGATTAGCATAACTTTCTGCATATTGGGGATTTAACTCAATGGCTTTACTAAAATCATTAATAGCGTCTATAAACCTACCTTGGCCCTCGTAACATATCCCCCGATTATAATAAGCTTGGGCAAGAGCAGGATCTAATTCAATGCTTTTACTCAAATCAGCGATGGCTTGAGTTAAATCACCCTGTTTTTCCAGGGTGATTCCACGATTGTGATAACTTTCCGCGTAATCAGGATTTATTCTAATGGCTTGGGTAAAATCAGAAACTGCTTGAACTGTATTGCCCTGGCTAGCAAAGGCAAGGCCGCGATTGTAATAGGTACTGGCGTCCTGGGGATTTTTTTCAATAATTTTATTATAGTCAGCAATGGCTTGTGTGAAATTATTTTGACTTATATAGGCACCAGCCCTGGCCTCATAAACCCCTAGATCGTCTGGGTTAATTTTAATAGCTTCGCTAAAATCAGCAATAGCTTTAGTGCTATTGCCCTGCTTCTGCCATAAAATACCACGATCATAATACGCATCTGCAGAACGGGGGTTTATCGCAATGGCCCTGTTTAAATCTTCTATGGTTGGAGGGTGATTATCATCGAAGGCAAAACCCCATGAAGCACTGAAGAAAACCATGGTTGCCAACAAAAAAGATTGCTGAAAAGTTTTCATTCCTGGGATGTTGTCCATCCTCCACCTAGATATTGAATGAGCAGCACACAGACATTGAAGCGTTCACCAAGAAGGGTAACATCGGTTTTTTCATTAGTCAATGCCGTCGCCTGTATGGTGATGACATCCAAGGCACTTACTGTCCCTGCTTTGTATTGATTGATTTCAAGCTCTAGGGCTTTCTGGGCGTCCTTGACAGCAGCATCCTGAACTTGTTCTTCTTGTTCTAATATACGAAGCGCTGCTAAATTATCTTCAACTTGTTGGAAAGCGGTTAACACCGTCTGACGATACGATGCTACATCCTGGTCATAAACAGCCTTGGCCTGAGACGTTTGCGCCTGCCTTAAACCCGCGTCAAATATGGTTTCAGCCAAGGCCGGCCCCACGGACCACAAAGGATTGGGTGAAGAAAATATTCGAGATAAATCTGAAGATCCATAGCTGCCCGAGGCGCTTAAAGTCAACGTTGGGTAATACGCGGCTTCGGCCACGCCAATGAGGGCATTGGCTGAGGCCACAGTTCTTTCTGCAGCAGCAATATCCGGCCTGCGTTCAAGAATCTCCGACGGTAATCCAGTAGGAACATCCGGGACGCGGCTTGGCAAACTTAAAGAGGGTATTGAAAAATCAGATGCTGGTTTTCCAATTAACAAAGCGATGGCATGCTCCATTTGTGAACGCTGCACACCAATATCAATCTCCTGGGCTTGGGTCGCTTCAAGCTGAGTTTTCGCTTGAATAACAGCTGATTCAGAGACAACGCCAGAGGCATATTGATTCTTTGTCAAATCAAGAAATTTCTGATAGATAATAATCGTATCATCCAAAAGCTTTTTTTGCGCGTCCAATGAACACAGCTGAAAATAATCCTGGGCCAATTGCGCCTGGGCAGAAAGCTTGGCATTTTCCAAGTCAGCGCTAGAGGCTTGGGCCTGAGCCTTATAAGATGTTATCGTCTGACGGATCTTGCCCCAGAGGTCAACTTCCCAGGTAACATCAGCGCTTAACAAATTATTAGAGACAGCATAGTGTGAACTAGAAGAGGATCCGCCGTTACTGCCAGATGAACCATTGTTACCAGATGAGCCGCCATGTGACCGGGTATAAGAACCTGTTGTAGTTAAAATCGGAAAAATAGCTGACTTGGCTGCTTGTACTAAGGCATACGCTTGAGCATACTGCGCCTGGGCAGCCACTATGTTCTGGTTTGAAATATTGACCTGTTCTTCAAGAGCGTCTAATCGCGGGTCATTGAATATTTTCCACCACTCTCCCCTGATAATTTCATCTTGGGGTTGGGCTTTTTTCCAATCCTTTGATTCTTTATAGGCGGCTGGTATCTGAGTTGTCGGCCTTACGTATTTAGGACCAACGGCACAGCCTGTGAAAAACATGAGCAGGCTTGCTATAAAATATGTTTTTTTCATGCTGAACATGGTACAGCCTTTCGTTGATAATTCTTGCGCACAGATTCAAACCAAATCTTGAATCGCTCCATATAAAGATAGATCACCGGAGTGGTGTAAAGAGTAAGCATTTGGCTAAAAATAAGTCCACCAATAATAGTAATACCCAACGGACGACGCAGTTCAGAACCCATGCCAGTACCAAAAGCCAGCGGGACTGCACCCAATATGGCGGACATGGTTGTCATCATAATGGGACGAAACCTTAGAAGGCAGGCTTCATAGATCGAATCATGAGAATTTTTTCCTTCACTGCGTTCAGCTTCCAGGGCAAAATCCACCATCATAATTCCATTCTTTTTGACGATACCGATCAACAGGATAACGCCGATCATAGCAATAATGCTCAATTCTGTTTGAAAAAGAAAAAGGGCCAGCATCGCCCCTACACCGGCAGATGGCAGTGTCGATAAAATAGTGATGGGATGGATATAGCTTTCATATAAAATACCAAGCACGATATAAACAGCCCCCAGCGCCGCCAGGATCAAAAGCGGCTGATTGCTCAAGGATGACTGAAACGCTTGGGCTGTTCCCTGAAAACTGCCATGGATGGTTGTTGGCAGGTAAATATTATTCATCGCTGAATTAACAGCCCCTACGGCGTCACCAAGCGGCACACCAAGCGGCAAATTAAATGAGTAGGTGATCGCCGGAAATTCGCCTTGATGGGCAACAGCTAAAGATGTGGTTGATATGGAATAATGACAAAACGCACTCAGAGGCACCAAGGTCCCACTCGATGACGCCACATAGATTTCTTTTAATGTTGCAGGACGCTGCCAAAATTGCGGAGCAACCTCCATCACCACATAGTATTGATTCAACTCTTTATAGGTCGTCGACACTTCCCGTTGGCCAAAGGCATCATAAAGAGTACTATCGATTTCCTGGGGAGTAACACCCAACCGTGATGCGGTGACGCGGTCAATCACCAGATTAGTTTGAAGCCCATTACTTTGCTTATCGCTATTGACATCAGTTAATTGCGGTAACTTGCTTAAAGCAGCCTGTATTTTCGGTGACCATGTCTGCAAATCTTTGTAATTATCCGACATCACCGTATACTGGTATTGAGCATTACTCATACGAGCACCCACCGTCAAATCCTGCACCGATGTTAGATACGCCGGAGCGCCGGGTACTGCCCCCAATTTCTTACGCAACCTGGCAATCACTTGCTCTGATGAAACCTTTCGTACATCCAAATCCTTTAGAGAAATAAACATCCGTGCCGTGTTTGTCCCCCCTGTGAACGCTGTCACCGCATCTACCGCAGGATCTTTCTTAATAATATTAACGACAGCCCTTAATTTCTTTTCCATTGCCTGGAAAGATATATCCTGAGAGGCCTGTATATTCCCGCTTAAACGACCTGTATCTTGCTGGGGGAAAAAACCCTTGGGAACAATGATAAACAACGTAATGCTGGTAGCAAGTACTGCCAGCATCAAGGTCAACATGATCCCCTGATGCCGCAATGCCCATAATAAAGTTTTCTTATAAAACTGGTGCATCGCATTAAATACACCTTCACTGGCATTATACAATCGGCCATGTTTGTGTTCACTACTCGGTTTAAGAAGCATCGCGCACATCATCGGTGTCGTCGTCAACGAGACCACCATGGAAATTAAAATTGCCACGGACAAGGTCAGAGCAAACTCACGGAACAACCGGCCCAAAACCCCTCCCATCAACAGAATGGGGATAAAAACCGCAACCAGGGAAATACTAATCGACAGGATAGTAAATCCAATTTCCCCTGCCCCCTTCAAAGCGGCCTCCTTAGGCGGCATGCCTTTCTCAATATAACGTGTAATGTTTTCGACCACCACAATAGCATCGTCGACGACAAAACCCGTAGCAATGGTCAAGGCCATCAATGAAAGATTATCTATACTAAAATGTAGAAGGTACATAATCCCAAAGGTGCTGACAATGGATACGGGAACAACAATCCCCGGAATAATGGTTGTGCGCAGATTACGAAGAAAAAGAAACACCACAAAAACAACCAACAATCCCGCGATGATAATAGTTTTCCGTGCCTCATTGACGGAAGCTCGGATGGTAGGTGATCTGTCAAGAACAACCGTAAGACTGATGGCTGGAGTAATAGCTGCCTTCAATTGTGGAAGCAAGGCACGGATAGTATCCACTGTCTTGATGACATTGGCTCCAGGTTGACGAAATATGATCACAGGAATGGACGGCTTTCCGTTAACAAGGCCCATTTGACGCAGATCAGCCACTGAATCCTGCACATCGCCTACATCAGACAAGCGTACGGGAGAACCATTTAAATAGGTAACGATAAGGGGTCGATAATCACGGGCGACATAGAGTTGATCATTAGTTTGAATTTCCCAAGTCTTGCTGCCGTTAAAAAACTGCCCTTTAGGCCGGTCTGCGTTGGTACTGCTGATGGCCGTGCGCACCGTATCCAAACCAATCCCGTACTTGTTTAACGCCATGGGATTTAATTCTACCCTTACAGCACGCGATGCTCCCCCGCCTATGATGACCTGTCCAACACCATCCACCTGAGATAATTTTTGAGCAATAATACTGTCTGCCACATCATAGATGTCAGCTTTAGTTAACGTGTCAGATTGCATGGATAAAATAAGGATCGGAGCTTCTGATGGGTTGACCTTACGGTAGGAAGGATGAATGGGAAGATCTGCTGGTAAATAATCCTGTGCCGCGTTGATCGCAGCTTGAACATCACGCGCCGCCCCATTAATATCACGGCTTAAATCAAACTGTACCGTAATACTGGTTTTTCCCAGGCTGCTGCTCGACGTCATTTCTGTAACGCCCGCGATATGGGCAAGCTGACGCTCCAGTGGTGTCGCGATGGAAGAAGCCATGGTCTCCGGGCTTGCCCCTGGTAGGGACGCTGAAACGCTGATGGTTGGAAAATCAATTTGTGGCAAGGTGGACACAGGTAAAAAACCAACAGCAACCAAACCGGCAAGGACCAACCCCACCGTCAACAAAGTGGTCGCAATAGGTCTTTCAATAAATGGTGTTGATATACTCATTTATTCCCTGTTCCTTGACTCCCGCTAGGTTGTAACCCCAAACGTTTGCCTACCCGATCAAACCACAGATAAATAACCGGAGTCGTATATAGCGTGAGTACTTGACTGAAAATAAGTCCACCGATAATAGTTATGCCCAATGGTTGTCTAAGTTCTGCCCCCATGCCTCCGCCAAAAGCCAAAGGCACGGCACCGAGCATCGCTGACATGGTTGTCATCATAATCGGACGGAACCGCAAAAGACAGGCCTGATAAATAGCATCCGACGGTGTTTTCCCTTCCTGGCGTTCGGCTTCCAAGGCAAAGTCCACCATCATGATGCCGTTTTTCTTGACGATACCGATCAAAAGGATGATGCCGATCAAAGCAATCACGCTTAAATCCGTACGGAAAATCAACAGAGACAAGATGGCTCCGACACCTGCCGATGGCAAGGTAGAAAGAATAGTGAGCGGATGAATATAACTTTCATACAAAACACCCAACACAATATAGACCGTGATCAGGGCCGCCAGGATCAAGATCGGCTCATTACTTAAAGACGATTGAAAAGCCTGCGCCGTGCCCTGGAATTGACCACTAATACTGCCAGGCAAACCCATATTTTGGGTGGTCGATTGAATAGCCTTGACCGCGTCTCCCAGCGATACCCCAGGCGCCAGGTTAAATGATAAGGTCACCGCCGGAAATTGCCCCAAATGGCCGACAACCAAAGGCCCCGTCGTATTCGTCATTTTGGAAATCACGTCGAGCGGTACTTGCGCACTTCCAGAACCGCGCACATAAAGATTGTGCAATTTATTAGGATTCTTTCTAAAATCAGGCTTTACTTCGAGAATGACCCGGTATTGATTTAACTGGGTAAAAATCGTTGATACTATCCGCTGGCCATAAGCACTATAAAGAGTACTGTCAATCACCGACGGTGTTACACCAAGCCTAGAGGCGGTCGCACGGTCAATCACCAACGAAGCCTGCAATCCCTTGGCCTGTTCATCGCTGCCGACATCGCGTAACTGCGGCAAAGCACTCAGGGCATCAACCACCTTGGGCGCCCAATCATTAAGCTCGTCGCCATTAGGGTCTTCCAAGGTGTACTGGTATTGGGTACGGCTGACCGTATCATCAACCGTCAGATCCTGCACCGGCTGCATATATAACGTGATCCCTTTGACACTCTTTAAACTTTCCTGCAAACGCCGGATAAGGTCAGTAGCAGAAATTCTACGTTCGTCGACAGGCTTGAGATTGATCAATATCCTGCCGCTGTTAAGAGTGGTATTAGTTCCGTCGACACCAATAAATGTTGAAAGGCTGTCAACTGCGGGATCTTTCAGGATCACAGCAGCCAATTGCTGTTGGCGCTTTGCCATCGCCGGAAATGATATTGATTGAGGCGCTTCGGAAATGCCCTGAATAATGCCTGTATCTTGGATCGGAAAAAATCCTTTGGGGATAAAAACATACAACAGCACTGTAAAAATGAGCGTTCCCAAAGCCACCATCAAGGTCAGGCTCTGATGCTTCAATACCCATTGCAGGGATTGACCATACTTTTCAATGGTACGATTGAAGATCTTTTCAGACGCATGATAAAACTTTCCTTGTTTTTCCGGTGGAATATGTTTCAATAATTTGGCGCACATCATCGGTGTTAAGGTCAAGGACACGATCGCTGAAATGACAATCGTCACGCCGAGAGTCACGGCAAACTCACGGAACAAACGCCCCACCACATCTCCCATAAACAGCAACGGAATAAGTACCGCGATCAAAGAAATACTCAAAGACATGATGGTAAAAGCCACCTGCGCCGAACCTTTAAGAGCGGCTTCGTGGGGAGACATCCCCTGCTCAATATACCTGGAAATATTTTCAATCATGACAATCGCGTCATCCACCACAAAACCCGTTGCTATAGTCAACGCCATCAAGGACAAATTATTGAGGCTGAAGCCCAACAGATACATCGCTCCAAAAGTCCCCACTAATGATACGGGGACCGCAATACTGGGAATGATCGTCCCGGCCAAGGTACGCAAAAATAAAAAAATGACCATCACGACTAAAGCGACGGCTAAGGTGAGCTCAAACTCAACATCCCTGACTGAGGCACGGATGGTCGTGGTCCTGTCGGTCAATACTGAAACCTGTACAGAGGCAGGAAGGGAAGATTCCAACTGGGGCAACATTTTCTTGATGCTGTCAACAACTTGGATAACATTAAAGCCAGGCTGACGTTGGATGTTAATAATCACTGCCGGAGTTTTGTTCATCCAGGCTGCTTCTTTGGTATTTTCAACGTCATCAATGACATCGGCAACATCAGTTAATAATACCGGAGCTCCATTTTGATAAGCAACTACCAATTTCCGGTAGTCTTTACTGGATTTAAGTTGATCATTAGCGTTAATGATAGAAGATTGTCGGGGTCCGTCAAAACTACCCTTGGCCTGATTGACATTGGCGGCACCAATAGCCGTACGCAAATCTTCCACGGTCAGCCCGTAAGAAGCTAATGCCGTCGGGTTAGCCTGGACCCTCACAGCTGGTCTTTGCCCGCCGCTGATACTGACAAGACCTACCCCTGACAGCTGGGAAATTTTCTGGGCCAAACGGCTGTCAGCCAAATCCTCAACCTGGGGTAAAGGCATGATATTTGAAGTCAAGGCCAAGGTCAGAATCGGCGCGTCAGCCGGGTTTACTTTACTATAAACTGGAGGATTGGCCAGGTCTGCCGGTAATAAATTAGCCCCCGCATTGATAGCAGCCTGTACTTCCTGTTCGGCGATATCAATATCCAGGCTTAAACTAAATTGTAGTGTGATGACTGAAGATCCGCCAGAAGAGGTGGAGCGCATCTGTTGCAAACCCGGCATTTGCCCGAATTGGCGTTCCAGAGGAGCAGTAATGGCGGTGGACATGACATCAGGACTGGCCCCAGGGTAAAAAGTAACTACTTGAATGACAGGATAGTCAACCTGAGGTAAAGCGGAGATAGGAAGTTGAAAATAAGCAACACCACCGGCGAGAAGAATGGCCACCATCAATAAGACGGTTGCCACCGGCCGCATAATAAATATGCGGGAGGGGTTCATGCACCATCTCCAGGAGTTGATGTTCCTGAAGAAGGACTTTTATGTTTATGGGCAGAGGCCACTTTAACCTTGCTGCCCTCTTTTAATTTATCAGCTCCTTCAACCACCACCACCTCACCCGCTGACAATCCGTCCTGAATAGCTATGTTATCTTCTTGGGTTGCACCAGGGGTAACTTCGCTCACCGTCACGGTATTATCTGCTTTGACAACAAAAACAAAACTACCTTGAGGGCCTTGTTGTATCGCAGCCACCGGTACGATCACAGCACCTTTGTCGACATCGACGAGCAGATGAATATTAACAAACTGATTGGGAAACAAAGCATCATCTTTATTATCAAAAATCGCTTTCAGCTTGACTGTACCCGTAGTTGGATCAATCTGGCTGTCAACAGCAAGCAAATACCCCGTCGCTATTTTCTTTGTTTCTTCACGATTATAGGCTTCCGCGACTAATTTCTCTCCCGCTTGATATTTACTAAGCACTTGCGGAAGATTATCCTCGGGAATAGCAAAAACAACGGTGATAGGCTGCAGTTTGGTAATGACGGCCAAACCAGTAGTATCGCTGGGGGTCACCATATTACCGGCATCTTCCAGACGTAATCCGATTTGTCCGCTGATGGGCGCTGTGACATGAGCATAGATCAATTGCAGTTTAGCATTATCTACTTGGGCCCCATCAACCTTAACTGTCCCTTCATACTGATGGACTAAAGCACCCTGGGTATCCAACTGTTGTTTGGGTATGGAATCCTGAGAGAATAAAACCTGGTAACGCGCCAAGTCTAATTTGGCATCATCCAGTAAAGCTTGATCATGGGCTAATTGTCCCTGGGCCTGGGCCAATTGTATTTCAAAGGGGCGGGTGTCAATTAACGCTAGTAAGTCACCTTGCTTGACAAGCTGTCCTTCATTAAAGAACACCTTCATTATTTGCCCACCAACGAGGTATTTGACAGTGACTGTATTAAGGGGAGTGACAGACCCTAGCCCATTAAGATAAATATTAATATCACCAATCTTTGCCGTCGCTGTCACAATAGGCGAATCACTGGGGGCACGCCCACCTTTACCATGCTTGCCCGTTTGAGATGAGTCGGTAGATGCCTGAGGTCTGGGCCAAAACTTATAAGCAACAAAAGCAACCAAACAAAGAATAATCAAAAACCATATCCAACGAGAGGAATGCTTCTTAGACAATTTATTCTCCAAATCTAACCTCCGCCGCCATTACTACTGCCTTCTGTACCTCCTGAGCCACCACCTTCACCTGTGCCGTTATCGCTGCTTGGCCTATGCCGCATCTGCTTCTGCATTTCTTTCCATTGACTCATTTGATCTGCACTAAGCACTTGGGACAATTCTTGCCCCTCATCTTCTCTCAACTGTTTCATTTGACTGCGCATGCTGTCGCGATCGGCAGTCCCGTCTTCCATATTTTGCCGAAGCTCTTCACGCTTGGAAGAATACTTTTCAATGATAGGTGTAATAGCCGTGACTTGATCCTGGGTCAAATTTAATTTGGATTGCATCTTCGCGACAATATCATCAGCGCTCGGCGACTGGTCTTGCGCCAAAACAGGCAATGTTGATAAACTCAACATCATCAGGCAAGCCCAGATCATCTTCATACCCATATTATATTCTCCATTCTTAAATAATGATGATGATTTCAATTTATTTTTCATCTTCTTCGTGTTCTTTATTGCCCCAATGCTTATGACCATCTCCTTCTTTACCACACCCGTCCTTATGACCAAACCTACGATGCCCTTGCTTCATCAAATCTTCTGCTTTTTCCAGAGCCATGTACCCTGCGAATTGCTCAGGGGTCAGGAGCTTCTTGATATCCAAAATAAAACTTAAATGATTGTCAACCATCTGGGATTGAATAGCTTTTAGCTGAGCTTGAAGATCATTGATCTTGGACATATCCGCTGTACTTTTGACAATTTCTGCTTCAAACGCTTCCCTATTAGCCTTCATCTGTTCAAAAATGCCTTTCTTGGCATCTCTTTGTTTTTGTTTAATATCCTTCAACTGCTTTGCTTGGTCTTCGCTCAGGTTAAGAATTTTGACCATCATATGTTCCTCGTGGGCCTGATGCCAATTACCTTCTTGAGGAGAAGCAACGGGAACAACTGCATTATCTGCCCAAACCAATCTTGGCGCAATCAACAACGCTGCTGTTGCCATCATTAAACCTAAAATCTTTGTCTTTGCTAACATATAAACCCCCTGTTTTTTTGTTCATTGCCTTTTTTGTTCTTCACTTACTTAGACAATAAACAACGTAAAAAAGTTTCACATTTCTTTATGAAGACCATCCGCCACCGAGGGCTTTATAAAGAGAAATAAGATTGGTCAGACGATCAACGCTCACCTGAATGAGATTTTCCTGTGCGCTATACAGGTCCTGCTGGGCTAAAAGGAGGGTCAGATAACTGTCAATGCCATTATGATACCGGGCGCCTTCTAAATCATACCGCGCCTGCTGAGCATTAACTAAATCCCGCTGGGCCTTGATTTGTTCATTTAACGTGTCACGGGCCACCATCGCATCGGAAACTTCACTGAAGGCAACTTGAATGGCCTTTTCATATTGGGCAATGGCAATCCGTTTGGCTACCTCGGCAGCATTTAAATTGGCAAAATTAGTACTTTGATTAAAAAGCGGCAAAGAAATTTGCGGAGAAAAACTCCAAACTTGAGACCCGGAAGTAAATAGTTTAGTTAATTTTACAGTAGCTGTCCCGTCAGAGGCAGTTAAAGTGAGACTAGGGAAAAATGCCGCTCGCACAGCACCTATATTAGCGTTAGCTGCTTTGAGTTGATGCTCAGCTTCCAAAATATCCGGACGACGCTCAAGTAGATCTGAAGAAAGACCCACGGGTAAATCTTCTATTAATTGTTGACTCGCAAGGGGCATCCCAGCTAAAAAATCGGAAGGTATAGGCTGGCCGATCAAAAGAACCAAAGCATCTTCGGCCTGAGCACGTTGACGTTCATCATTGGCAATAGCAACTTTAACTGTTTGGACTTGGGTTTGGGCCAAACGTAAATCTAATGCAGAGGCATTTCCCAATTGATAACTTTTATCAATTAAATCATAATACGACTCAACCGATTTAAGCGTCTGTTCTGATAAATCCAATTGTTCATCCAAGGCACACACCGTCAAATATTGAACCGCTACTTCTGCCACTAAGGTAATTCGAGCAGCGCGAAAGGCTTCTTCTGTCGCCAAATATTGTTCCAAGACCTGAGCCTTAAGGCTGCGGATATTCCCAAACAAATCAACTTCATAAGACGTGTTTACACTGGCCCCATAATTACGTAAATTGGCATAGTCATTATTAGTGAGCAATTCACGTTCACGGACACCAGAAGCATTGATTGCAAAACTCGGCAAAAAAGCATACTGCACAATACGGTATTGGTCGCGGATCTGCTGTACATTTAAAAGGGCCACCCGGTAATCACGGTTATTATTTAAAGCCAGCTCAATAAGTTTCTGCAAACGCGGATCTTTAAAAAACTCCTGCCAGCCGATATCAGAAGCCATTGTCTTACCCGACGGAGTTTTGGAATTGGTGTAAGGAAATTGGGCCGGTACAGGTAAAGCTGGGCGGGTATAATGAGGAATCAAGGTGCATCCTGTTAATCCCAAACTCAAAATTATAGAAAAAATGAATTTATTCATTTTGGTTTCTCTGTTGTCTTTGGCATAAAAACGCGCCGCACAGCGACATAAAATACGGGTACCATGAAAATAGCTAAAACGGTAGCTGTAAACATCCCGCCCGCGACACCTGTGCCAATGGCATGCTGGCTAGCAGAACCAGCACCTGTGCTTAACGCCAGCGGTGTCACTCCTAAAATAAAGGCGAACGAAGTCATCAAGATAGGACGAAGACGCAAATGCACCGCCTCAAGGGTCGCCTCGACTAATCCTTTACCTTCCTTTTGGAGGTCTTTGGCAAATTCGACGATCAAGATGGCATTCTTCGTCGAAAGGCCAATAATAGCCAAAAGGCCTACTTTAAAATAAATATCATTGGGCAGACCACGCATCGAGGCAGCTAACAATGATCCAATCACCCCCAAAGGTACAACCAGAATGACGGCAAAAGGAATTGACCAGCTTTCATAAAGGGCAGCCAGGGCCAAAAACACGACGATGATAGACAACGTAAAGAGCGCCGGGGCCTGGGCACCTGCCAGGCGTTCTTCATAGGACTGACCTGTCCATTCAAAACCGATCCCTGAAGGCAATTGCTTGATTAGCTCTTCCATGGCTTTCATAGCATCACCAGTACTTTTACCGGGAGGTGCTGCACCGACAATCTCCACGGCTGGAAAACCGTTATAACGCTGCAATTGCGGGGAGCCATAGGTCCATTGGGTTGATACCAAACTGGACATGGACACCATCTGACCTTGACTGTTGCGTACAAATACCTTGTTGATGTCCGAAGGTAACATGCGAAAAGGCGCATCCAACTCGATAATCACCCTTTGCACGCGATTGCCATGCACAAAATTATTCACATAAAAAGAACCAAAGTAAGCTTGCAAGGCGGTATTAAGATCTGTTAAGGACACGCCTAAGGCGCTTGTCTTAGCTTTGTCGACGATGATTTTTAATTGCGCCGCATCTTCCAGGCCCTGCATGCGCACGCCCATGAGACTAGGGTCCTTGGCCGCCAAGCCCATCAATTGATCACGCGCCGCCATGAGCTTATCATGGCCTAAACTGGCCTGGTCTTCCAATTGCAAATCAAAACCTGAAGAAACACCTAATTCCGGGATAGGCGGCAGGTTAACAGGAAAAATGATGGCGTCCCTGATCTGGGAAAAAGCACCAAAGGCCCGACGGATAATGGCCGGCGCCTTGTGCTCATCGCCTGGACGCTGGTCCCAGTCTTTAAGACGAATGAATGACAATGCCGAATTTTGCCCGCGGCCGTTGAAGCTAAAACCTGCCACCGTGATGATCTTATCCACCTCAGGCTGGGCCATGAAATATTTCTCTACCTTCTTTAATACCGCCAAGGTCCTCTCCTGAGTTGCCCCAACGGGCAATTGGATATTGGTGATAAAATATCCCTGGTCTTCTTCAGGCAAAAATGAGGTGGGCATACGCATATAAAAAATGGCCACGGCCGCGATGATGAAAAAATAAACTATAAAGTAGCGTCCGGTGGTTTGCAGCATGCGGCCTACCATGCTTTGATATTTATTGCGGCCAGACTCGAAGCCCCGATTAAAAGCACCGAAAAACCCTTTTTTCCCATCATGCTGCCCCTTGTTCACTGGTTTTAAAATAAGGGCACAAAGTGCTGGCG
The DNA here is from genome assembly GCA_013285735.1 of Candidatus Omnitrophota bacterium. Classification (GTDB taxonomy): domain Bacteria; phylum Omnitrophota; class Gorgyraeia; order Zapsychrales; family Fredricksoniimonadaceae; genus JABDGZ01. The sequence goes on from JABDGZ010000008.1 coordinate 21,701, forward strand.
TTAACGACATGGCTAAAAAGATGGAAAAGAGCATCGAGGCTACCAGGGAGAGAGAAAATTGCTTATAGATGGCACCAACTGACCCGCTAAAAAACGCCATGGGAATAAATACCGCAGTTAACACCAGGGAAATACCAATCAAAGCACCTGTGATCTGTTCCATGGCCTTGTAAGCAGCTTGCTTAGGTGTTAGGCCTTCATCACGCATCAGGCGCTCAACGTTTTCCACCACCACAATGGCATCATCGACGAGAATACCAATAGCCAAGACCATGCCAAAAAGGGTCAACACATTGATGGAAAAACCAAAGGCTTTCATCACTGTAAAGGTGCCCATCAAGGCCACAGGCACAACAGTGGTTGGGATGATGGTGGTGCGCATGCTTTGCAAAAATAAATACATGACGCAAAACACCAGGAAGATGGCAATCAGCAGGGTCTTGATGACTTCCTGCACGGAAATCCGTACAAAACGCGATTGGTCTAAAGGATAATCGACCTTCACCCCAGGTGGGAAAAACTTGGATAACTGTGTCACCTTAGCATGCACCGCATCCGCCGTGGCAATCGCATTGGCTTCGGGCGACAATTTGATGGCCACCGCAGCCGACGGGTAACCATTGGTGCGGGCACGGGTAGAATAATCCAGACCACCGAGAGAAGTTCTAGCCACATCGCGCAAATACACCCTGGAGCCATCGGGATTGACCCGCAAAATAATATTGTCAAATTCCTCCGGCGTACGCAAGGTGCTTTGGCCTTGCAAACTGACATTAAGCTCCTGGCCCTTGACAAAGGGACGGTCGCCTAATTGGCCTAAGGGAAGTTGCACGTTCTGGTTGCTAATGGCATTGATGATATCATCAACGGTCAAATTATACGCATAGAGCTTCTGGGGATTCATCCAGATACGCATGGCATTTTCCGTGCCAAACATATTGGCCTCACCCACCCCGGAAACCCGACGGATAGGATCAAGCACGCTTGAGGCAATGTAATTGCCTAAGGAAATCTCATCCATACTGCCATTGGGTGTGGACAATGTAAAAAACATCAGATAATTGCGCGTGGATTTAGTGACAGTGACCCCTGCCTGCTGAACTAACAGGGGCAAACTAGGAATGGCCAATTGCAATTTATTTTGCACCTGCACTTGGGCGACATCTGGATTGGTGCCTGGCTCAAAATAAATCATGATCTGCGACTGGCCAATGGAATTACTAGTGGAAGCCATATAAAGCAGATTATCAATACCACTTATCTGCTGCTCGATGATGGAGGTCACCGTATTTTGCAGCACTTCAGCAGAAGCACCGGCGTAGGTGGATGTAATAGTAATAGAAGGCGGCGCTACACTAGGGTATTGGGCCACCGGCAACTGAGAAATGGAAGTGATGCCAACCAAGACGATCAGCAAGGCGATAACGATGGCAAAAATAGGTCGATCAATAAAGAATCTAGCCATTAGGTCCCTGTATTATCTATAAACGGCACGGGTTTGACAGTTGCTCCTGGCCGCACCTTTTGCAAGCCATCTACAATCACGGTCTCTCCTGCCTTTAGTCCGTCAATCACGATCCATGAATCACCTACCGCCTGTCCTAATTTCAAAACTCGCGCTTCAACCGTATTGTCCGCCTTGACCACCATCACCGTTGCTGTGCCATCTCCTTGCAAGGCCACGGCCCGCTGCAGTACGCTGATAGCGTTTTGATTGATGGCTTCTTCAAATTGGACATTGGCAAACATGCCCGGCAATAAAATGCGGTCAGGATTGGAGAATTCCGCACGCAAGGTGACCATGCCTGTGGAAGGATCAACTGTCACATCCTTAAAAAGCAGCTTGCCTGGCTGGTTGTAAGTGCTACCATCGTCCAAAACCAAGGTGACCTTGGCTTCATCCGTGGAAAGTTTTTGCAATTGCCCTTTATCAAACATGCTTCTCAACTTTAAAAGATCAGTGCTGGATTGTGTGAAATCAAAATAAATGGGATCAAGCTGCTGGATTACCGCTAACTGGGTAGCATCATTTTGGCTGACCAGGGCCCCTTCAGTGACCTTGGCCTCACCAATTTTACCGGAAATAGGTGCTGTCACCGTCGCATAACCAAGATTTAAAGAAGCTGTCTCAAGAGCTGCTTGGGCAGTCTCGACATCAGCCTGGGCTTGCAAGGCAGCTGCATAGGCATCATCATAATCTTGCTTACTCACCGCGTTAATGGCCACCAACTGCTTATAACGATCAGCTTTTGCCTGCATCTGTGTCAAGGTCGCCTGGGCCCGGGCCAAACTTGCCTTGGCGCTGTCAAGGGCGGCTTGCAAAGGTGCCGGGTCAATTTGGAACAACACATCACCTTCATTGACCTCAGAGCCTTCTGTAAATGATCTTTTAAGCAGGATGCCTGTTGCCCTTGCCCTTACATCGGCAATTCGTTCAGGGTCGATTCTTCCAGGAAGTTCGACAGTCACAGGCATATTTTGGGAGCTGATTGTAATTACCCCCACTTCCGGTGGAGGCATCTGCATGGGCGCGCTTGGCTTAGAACTGCAACCAGCTAAAACTCCAAAAAACAATACGAAAACTGATACTTTGAATGTTTTATAAGGTTGCATAGTTAACTATATCCTTTGTTGATATTCATTATTTTGTATTCTCATAAATTTGATGTAGCACTGATTTACATGTTTCTATGTCCTTGATTTTAATAGACTTTTGAGCCTCAATAAGAGTTTTTTGGATGACTATAACCAGCTTTTCCTGCAAATCCTGGCCCTTTTTTGTCAGATAAATGAGCTTTTGCCGGCGGTCATTTTTATCCGGAATACGGACAACCAGGCTATGCTTCTCCATATTATCGATGAGACGGGTCACACTGGTTTTATCCTTACAGATAAGCCCTGCCAATTCCTGCTGGCTTTGGCCATTTTTCTTACCCAAATTGACCAACACAGACCATTGCTCGCAAGTAACATCATAGCCTGCTTGCGCAAAATTACGGTTGACCAAGGCCCCTAATGAACGCGTGGCCCGGCCCATGGCGTAACCTAATGATTCTTCAAGTATGTATTTTTGTTGTGGCATAATTTTTAGTTGTATATACAACCTTAAAGAGTATAGACCCTCCCGGTAATTTTGTCAACCTGTGATAAAAATAAATAAAAAGCCCCCCGCGTTGCTATAACAACACGGGGGACTCTATTTTCAAAATCTTTATACTCTATTACTTTGCGTACATCGCCTTAAGTTGCGCTACCGAAGGGAACGTTGCATAAAATTCCCCTTGAGGACCGACGTAGCCATTTCCTGATCTTGTAATGACAATCGTTGTATAACTGCCATTACTATTAGGGATATTTACTGGAAAACTGCCTTGCGCGCTCACAGGTGCCGGAGGAGCAGCTACAACAACCTGTTGCGGCGGAGAGACAATGACCTGGTCTGGAATCAAAGGCTGGGGAACAACTTTATACCCGCGATATTGAGTTAAAACATAATAAACCCCACCATCAGTATAATAAATTCTCCCGTTAATACTAACTGGCTGGAAATCCGAAGGAATTGCACCTACATACGCCCCTATGGGAGGATTCACGATCACATAATCCCCGTTGCCAGCGTAGGCATAATACAATCCATCATAATAAAAGTATCTAACCCCTCCTGCCCAAACCGTGAAGTATCCGGGTGGCAGGTAATGGATGTGATAACCGTAATGAGGATGGTCATGCCATCGATAAAAACGACGGTCGTCATCATGATGGTACCCTGGAGAACCAACACCAATCCCGATCGACCAATCCGCGTAGGAAAATCTTGTGAACGCCAATAAGGTCAGCGTTAAAACACCAAAGAATATTTTCATTACATTGACCCGACTTAACATACCGTATCCCCCTTATTGTTCATTACATTTTGTTTTCGATAGATTCATCAGGCGGGGTTGTATCAATATCCCCATCCTTGAATCGTCCATTGTATTGCGTGCCGTCAGCATAGGTGATGCCTCCCTGACCACTTAACCTTCCTTCTTTAAATTGCCCCTCATATTTGCTTCCGTCGGTATAAAGAAGAATTCCCTGACCGTCAAATTTTCCATTTTTAAAATCACCCGTATACTGCCTTTGATCAGGATAGGTCAATGTTCCCTTACCGTCAAAAAGCCCATCTTTAAATTGGCCTTCATACACGGAACCATCTTCTTGTGTTGTTTTACCATAGCCGTTTTTGACATCTTGTGCCTTTGTTACGCCCGCACCAAATAAAACAAAGACGATCATTAATACAGTCCATCTTTTGGTCATGTTCACCCTTGCTTCGCCACTGGACTCGCACGATACATGATAACATTAACTTTCTCCAGGGTGATAAGTCCCTCGGCAACCATCTCATCGAGATGAGGCAAAAATGCCATAATTTTTTCTTCACTATCGACAATTTCGACAATCATCGGAAGATCCTCAGACAATCTTTCTAATTTTGCCGTATGCATATGGCTCTTACAACCAAAACCCATGCATCCTTTAATAACGGTGGCCCCAGCCATCTTTTCTTTTCTGGCATCATTAACAATAGCTTCATACAACGGCAAGCCATGCCACTTATCCTGTTCACCAATAAAAATTCGTAATAATTTACCTTCTGCTGGTATTTTCATACTAAATGATCTCCCCTAACAAAACCCCAAGCCTAAAAACAATAAAGCCCAGGATAACACTCAAGATAACGTTTAAAAATGCCCTTAATGTTTCTCCGTCTCTGATCAGATTACCTGTCTCGAGCATAAAGGTTGAAAAAGTCGTAAAGGCACCGCAAAAACCAGCCATTAAAAAAATCCTTAAAACAGGGCTAAAAAGAAATTTTTCCTGAAAAATGGTGTCGAAAAGTCCAATTAAAAAACAGCCAATCAGATTAACAATCATGGTCCCATAAGGAAAATCCGTACCGATTTTCTGATAAACTGCCCCGGCAAGTATATACCGTGCGAGGGTCCCTAAAATGCCTCCCCCAATCAAATAAAACCATTTTTCCATATAATTCTTCTCTTCTGTCATTCCCGCGAAAGCGGGAATCCAATTTACCTAACTTCTATAACATCTACATCTATAATATCTCTTTTCCCCTGATTCCGCGAGTTTAAACTTAACAACCATTGGCTATAGAATCTCATCCCATAAGTAAAGCAGATAAATAATGATAAATGCCCTGCAAAGGCCCAAGAACCTTTAAGTAAAGCCCCGGCGATAGCAATAGGTGCTAAAAACTGAAATAAAAAAGCCAAGAATATTCCCACCAGTCCAAAGGTTTTGATGACAAAGAAAAAAGACATCATCCATGTGGCAACCCCCAAGGCATGAGACATCAGATCAGCATACATCGCCAGAGAAGGCCTAAGATTCTTTAAAAAAGATGCTGGCAGGATACCCAAAACAAAAAGGATGATCAATGCATAGGAAAGGACTAACAATAGCGGCAAAAGCAATTCCACTGCCTTTGTTATCCCCCAAAAGAAAATGGATAAAAAAAGAACCACCCCTGCAATAAAAAATAGGGAAACCGCAAACCCTTTTAATCCTGTGTATACCTTTATCATTTTACCGAAACCTGAAGCTCATGCAGGTCATGAATGCCTTTTAGATCAATATGGACCTTTTTATCATGCCATACAATGATGTCTTTAAAACGTTTATTGTAGACAATATCTTCTATCGAATAGCTGTGGCGGGCAATGATAGGTTGTGAAAAAGTTTCATCAATACCGGTCAGGGACGCCAAGATACCCATCTGGGCTTCCCGCATTTTTCCTTCATCCATTCCCAACAGAGGACTCTTCTCATCGATATAATGCCGCACCGTCCAGCTTAAAGCAAATAAAGGCGTATGATCGCGCTCCAACTTAAGATCATAAAATTTGCGGGTAGATTCCCCCTCCAAGCTGACCTCATTTTTAGTCAAGTGAAGCGTCATATGTGCTTCAGCAATTTGATTTAAACGTTCATTAGCTATCCTGAAAAAATAGCATAATTTACCGTTATGTTGCCCGATAATCGCTTTATTGCTAAAAATAATCCTCGCCGTGGCCCTTGAAAAACGAGCGTAAAATAAACCTGTAATAACAGCCAGGGTCAGCAATCCTAAAAATGCCTGCATAGTCATTAAAATATGCGCCACGGCACTTGCTGATTCAACTTTACCAAAATCAACAGCACTCATATTTTCTACGCTAAAAAACACACACCGTAAAAAAGAAGCATACACCCCGCAAAAAAAATACAAGACACCAAAAAACAAATTCATCAAAGTATAAATGGCAGCAACATGGATAAAAAATTTAGGCCAGGATAGTGAGAAGAAATAATGATAGAGGTCTGCAAAAGGATTCTGACGATCACGCGTACCGTGAACATTTATCCTTCCCTGTTTATTGATCAGGGCGCGAAAATGAAAGGATTGTGGATGTAATGACTTATGTGATGAATCTGGATTTGAGGCCATAGGCTTTTTATTTACGGTTAGGGAAAAAGCCTAACCTTGATATGATCTGCTTGCTGCTTGCATAAAGAAATAAAATACCCGCGAATTTTAATCTCTATAGAATCTCCCGCAGGCGAAAAACACACAACCTCCAGCTGTTCACCAGGAAACACCCCCGCTTCCTGGGTACGTTCACCATTCTCCGTATCAAAAGAAAAAGCAACAACCAAGGCCTTTTGTCCGATAGACAAACTGCTTAAAACAACTAACCCTTTGTCATTTTCCGATATATTCATGGCCTCTGCAAGGAAAAAAGAATGGTGCCGAGTCCCAGACTTGCACTGGGGACGCCAGGATTTTCAGTCCTGCGCTCTACTACCTGAGCTAACTCGGCATAAATTTGTGGCAGAACAAGAAACCTATTCTACTGAAAAGCCCTGAATTGTCAACTCGAAGCTTCTCTTAAGTAACGGGCGGCATCTTGAGGGAAGGTGGGGACAATATGTAATCCTGTTCCCCACTCAAAACCAACACTGCGGGTCAACTTCGGGATAATTTCGATATGCCAATGATAACACGCCATATTTCCATACCCGATGGGAGCCGTATGCAAATAATAATTATAGGAAGGGTTGCCTAAAACTTTTTTGACCCTTTTAAGCACATCCTGCAAAATTTGTGCCAAATGCGCCTGTGTCGATTCATCGGCATTAGAAAAATCCGCACTGTGCCCTTTAGGGATGATCCAAGTTTCAAAAGCATAACGCGGTGCGTAAGGACAAAAGGCTAAAAAACTGGTATTTTCCACGACGATGCGCTCTTTATCCTGGTATTCTTGAGAAATCATATCACAAAAAACACAACGGCCGCGGTATTGATGATAATGCTCCGCACCTTTCAATTCTTCCAGCACTGTTTTAGGGACCATGGGCAAAGCAATGATCTGACTGTGGGTGTGCTCAACAGTGGCTCCGGCAGAAGAACCATAATTCTTAAAGATCATCACATATTTAAAACGCCTGTCCTTGGACAGATGACGAAAACGATTTTGGTACTGACTAATCACTGCCTGCATTTCTTCTGATGTGAATTCGGTAAGGTTTTTATCATGCTCTGGGCCTTCGATCAAAACTTCATGAGCGCCAATGCCGGTCATCTGGTCATAAATACCATAGCCTTCTTTTTGAAGTGATCCATCCGAACTCAAAACCGGAAATTTATTAGGCACTGTCCGCACCAGCCATCCAGGCGTATTGGCAAGACTATTAACGGGACGCACAGCGTCAACTTCCTGCGGTGTCTGATGCTCACGTCCGGGACAAAACGGGCAAATCGCCTGATGGGTGGGCGTATTATCATCTTTAGAAAAATCTAACGGCCCTTTGGAGTGATCATCAAGGATCATCCAGCGCCCGACAACCGGATCTCTTCTTAACTCAGGCATGAATATCAACCTCTCTTAAAAAAGCAGCCGTCATCTCCGGCGGGATAGGACAAATATAAAAACCAGTGCCACGCTCAAAACCAGCCACCCGCGTTAATCTGGGCATGACTTCAATATGCCAATGATAATAATCTTTAAACGAGGACGGATTTTTGACCGGAGAGGTCTGTATCATATAATTATACGCAGGGTCGTTTAAGCCTATTTTAAAACGCAATAAAATATCTTTCATAATGGCTGCGAGTGAATCCTCATATCCTTTGATTCCCTCGGCAAAATCACAGTGATGATGCTTAGGAAGAATCCAGGTCTCAAAAGGAAAGCGTGAGGCAAAAGGAGTAATAACCAAAAAATGCTCGTTCTGGGCAACCACACGGTCCTTGCTCTTTAACTCCTGAGTGATGATATCGCAAAACAAACAGCGTTCATGATAATCAAAATATTTCTCAGCTCCGCTGATTTTATCCTGGACGCGCATGGGCAAAACCGGCACGGCCATGATCTGCGAACGGCTATGTCCTATATTACGGCTGCCGGCGGCAACGCCATAATTCTTATACGCTAAAATATATTCAATGAATGGATTCTTACGGTGTGTTTGCATACGCAAGGCGTAGGTTTGGAAGACCGCTTTGATCTGTTCTGACGACAAATCCGCCATGTTCGGAATATGTTCAGGCGTTTCTACGACGATTTCATGACTGCCGTAACTATGGGCCACATCATAAAGTCCGTGCCCGCGGCGCTCAAAAGGTTTGCTTTCATCTAAAATGGGATCATTGCTATTAATGACCTTCACCCCATGGGCTTCATAGACAGAGGGGGAATTTGTATCCTGACAATACGGACACTCCTTCTGGTCTGTGACGGTGGATTTAGGATCCACAAAGGCTGCTGGACGCCGGGCGCGTTCAGTCGCGACGATGGTCCAACGGCCAACTATGGGGTCTTTTCTAAGTTGAGACATGAAACGGATTATAGCATAAATTAAATATTAAATGAAATTCCCGGTGCTATTTTATATCCTGCCACAAAACTAACGGCAGGCATCAGCTTACCTGCTTCGGGCTGGACTTCTTTAATTAAAAGGCCTTTATCAGAACAGGCAACAGTAAAACCGTTCTTATTGACGCCCATCACCTGTCCTGGACTATACTTGCCAATATCCTCTGTTGTCATTTGCGCTTGGGAGATTTTAAGCGTTTTACCATTATACAAAGTATACGCTCCGGGCCACGGCTGAAGGCCTAGAACTTGATTGACGATTGACTGCGCCGACTTTTTCCAATCAATGCGACCCATCTCCTTAGTCAACTTGGGAGCATAGGTCACTTGAGTCGAATCTTGAGGAGATGTAGCGAACTGACCTTTTTCCAAAACCTTAATCAATAATTTAGCCCCCACCAAGGCCATGCGTTGACGCAATTGGGCGGCATTTTCATCGTCACCAATAATCATCTTCTCTTGGGCAATAATATCACCGGCGTCGAGTGCCAGGGCCATTTTCTGAATGGTCACACCGGTTTCTTTATCTCCATTTAGGACAGCCCAATTAACAGGAGCTGCCCCGCGGTACTTGGGAAGAAGCGAACCATGCACATTCATGCAGAGTATTTTAGGAATATCTAAAATTTCCTGAGTCAACAAACGGCCATAAGCAACCACCACAAAAATATCCGCGCCATACAATTTCAAAGCATCGACGACACTACTGTCTTTTAATGAAGGAGGCTGTAAACATGGGATGTGATGCTTTATGGCTATCTCTTTAATAAGCGAGATAGAAAGCTTCATCCCACGCCCCTGCGGTTTATCCGGGCCAGTGACACAGGCCAACAGCTCATGGCCTGAGGATAGAAGATGCTCTAGATGTAGGGCAGCAAAATCATCACTGCCGAAAAAAATAATACGCATAATTATGAAATTATAGCATGAAATTAAATACTTGCCTTAACCTTGATTTGTTTGTGTTGATTGATTTAATCCCAGAAATCCAGAAAGGCTTTTAAGCGGCTCTATAGTAATGCTGCCAACGGTAAAACCTGGGGCATTCTGAAGTTGTCGAAGCATGGCAGGGGTGAGATGAAATTTAATACTTCCATTCCCATTACTCCCACTGTCATTCCCGCGAAAGCGGGAATCCATCACCTCAGTCTGTAAATTCATATTAGCTGGAGTTAAATCAATACCACCTTTTGTCCCCCAGCCTTGAGTAATTGTCGCCGTATGCGGTGTTCGAATCTGAGTATAAATAGACAATGGCCTTGTCTCTTCTTTAATTCGACGGGCAAAATTGTCTAAATCTTTATAGAAAATTATTCCTTTTTGTCCTGGCTTACCTTTAATCTCAAAAGGAACTTTCATATATTTAGCTACTAATCTTTTATGCTCTCGTTTATTTATTCCTAGACTTTCTAACACCCAACGAATAAAAACTTCCTTAAAAAGTTTATCACTAACCCCTGCATCGATAGTATCTGAAGAATCTTGGAACTTCTTATCCATAATCCTTAAAATCTTAAAAAACCCTCTGTAGGTCATAGGAATCTTATTGCCTTGTAACGCAGCAGCCATCATCGACAACTCGTTACGCGCGATGGCATGTGTCTCTTTTTCAACACTTTTCACTCTATTAGGACTGTAAGGATATTCTAACCAAGCCCTATTTTCATGCATATCCCATCCCATTAACTCCCCCAATAAATGTGCAACAACATCGGCACCAAATTCACTTGCAATATTAGGAAGCAAATTATGGCCGATTTCGTGCGCTAAAACTAGTATGAAATTCTTGTACGATAGATTATACATAAAATATGTATCCATTCTAAAATCAGCGAAGGCATTTTCATCAACCATAAAATCGACCCTCGTTCCCAAAGTACGGACAGCTATTCGATTTATTTCATTTGTCAATTCAGGAAACTCTCCTTTAAGCACAGCCATAATTAAATGCATTCGTCGAATAGTCTCTTTAGTGACAGCAGCAGCTCCCTTTTTCTCATATAAGTGTTTTATATTAACTGGAATGCTTAAAGCTGCTTTAGCAGCCCTGACAACCTGTGGTTGATTTTTAGCCGTTAAGAATGATTCTTTTTCAAATACATCCAAAAATCCAGGTACGTTGACCACATTGCTAATAAAGTTCGCAAATAGCTCCGGTTCATCAGAAACCATATCATCAAAAGTATTTTCACCGAAGATCCGACGTGCCTTGGTTACTGCGTCTTTCAAGCCTACAGCTCCCAATTGTTCCATGTGCCAAACCATCTCCGGTGGCACCTCTTTAAAGAAATTTTCACGAAAATCGTCATCAAAAAGCTCATCGAATTGTTTCAAGGTCTGTTGTAAAGTGCCACTTTTAAGAGAATGGCTATAACCACCACTAAAGTCCCCAAAAATCATCATCTCGACATCCTTTAAATTATCTCTGAAAAGAACATTGAATCTCGATCCAAAACGTGATCGTAGCATCTTAACTGCTTCATCGAAAGCAGCCCTTTTACTCGCTCCAAAATCATACATAAAACTTGACAGCTCCTCCGCATTATTTTGCACATGATGCATTAAAAGATCCCTACCAAAAATGGCAGTCAATTGTGTAAATACCTTCTCAAAGTCCCGGCTACTATCAAGAGTTCTATATTTAAAACGAAGCTCACGAAAAGATTTAGGATTATGTTCTGCTATTTTTCTTATCACGTCTTTTGTAAAAAAATCATCCATCCTTGAAATACGGCTTACAAAATCATTCGGCTTAGAATGACCGAAATCATAAATAAGGCCCATAAAGCTATCTAAATCTTTTTCAAGTTGACCTTGAATGACATCTTTCCCCAAAACTTCGGCTAAAATCGCAAAAACTCTGTGGATATTGCCCTGCATTTCAGTAGGCGTCCCTTTCCCGGCAACCGTTGAAAGATGAAACAAAAGAGGAGCGAAATAATATTGATTATTTTTTAAGGCACGCTCAACTCTTTCTTGACCAAAAAAGCGAAACATTTCAGTTAAAATAATTGACGACTCCTCAACCCCTATTTTTGCAATATTCTCTCTCACAGCACCATACCCATCGCCCCCATTCCGTTTTCCAAAATCAAACGTTGACTTTGAAAATGTCTTTTTCATAAAATCATCTACCGAAGAAACAGATGATACGCCCTGTTGGATTACGAAAGATTTGCCTGCTGGCAATTGGTTTAAACGTTGCCCCAAAGCCGTCGTCGTGAATAGCCCCGCAGCAACAGCTGCCAGAACCACGCTACGGACCACCATCGCTCCATCTTTTTCACCCTCATAGGTTTTAAGTTTTTCTTCCAAATATCTTACAAGTCTTCCTTCAGGGTCTGCTTGTCGCCAATCAAGATTTAGACTTGCAATATACATACCAATACAAAAAGGAATATCTCGCTGCCTAAGATTGTCAAAATCTATCGCGAAAGCACCAAAAATATTCGGTGCACTTGGAAGATGTCCTAACATAATATTCCTTGTCCAAAAATCAATTACAGCAATTTTATTATCAATGAGAAGATCTAAAATCTTTTCGACTGCTGCTATCTCATTAGGATTTAACGCCCTATTCTCTTCCGTTATCAATTTATGAACATCCCTTCCCTCAACTTTTTCGACTTGGATATATAGATTTCCTTCTTGTGTTTCTCTCGGCTCAGATAATAATCGAGGGCCAGCGCCTATTTTTCCTAATAAACGGGTAATCTTTAATAGTGACTTATCGTAATAGTCTATTCCACTAAAATTGATCCGAATAATCGACCCTAAATATTCAAAAACGTCATTATTCCCTCCATAGCCTATCGCTTTAATCGGAGGACTCTCATGCCCTGCTTTATCCCTAATAACAAGTGTTTTTGATTCAGAATCATAAATCAAAGTCTTACCGTTTAAGGAATTTTTTCTAACAACCGGTAGCCGCCTAACAGCTGACACTACCAAATTAATTTTCTTCATCAAAGCGGAAATGGAACCTGTCATAGCAACATCTGCATTAACCACCACTTCATTTCTCGATAGATCATCTGCAGGGACCTGCCTTTGATCTTTAATTTCGCTAAAAGCAGCTCCATCCATACCGTAATGTGACTCTGTCATATCCATTTCCAACCCACCGGAAAAATATTTCCTCGGGATTGTTTCCTGCGTTGCTGGATCAATATCTTCTTTGATATAATTAAAAACACCCTTCTTAAATGCTCTTAAATATTTCTGATAAATCCTTTCCTTCTCTTTGGGGTCATCAATATTAACGCCAGCTACCTTGCTCTTGTCCGCGTACACTTGCTCTAAAATACTGTCCTTGATTTTCTTTTTGTACCATGTTGCCAGGATAAGGCTGTTGTAGACTTGGCGGAGTTTGGCGAAATTCTTGTTTTCGTTAACTTCACGGGTCAGTTCGGGGATGACGATTTCGCGGACAATCTTGGAACCCAGAGAGCTAATGTCGTTCTTGTTCTGGATTCCCGCTTTCGCGGGAATGACAGTAGGAAAAGATTGAATGCCTTCATGTTTCTCAAGAGATAAATAATCCTGCTCAAGCATGACCTTAAGTTTGCTTTCCACCACATATGCCGCACCTATCTTGGCATTCTCATACACCACTGCCTTTTCAGGGATTATCCAGACTTTGTTGAATGTGTTTACAGGAATATTTGTCGTGCCGAATCTTTTTGCTGCTTCTTCGTAAATACGATTCCAAAATTTCTTACCTATTTCATCTTCCGGATAAATTAAAGATGCTGTGATCTGCTTGAGCATATAATCTTCCGCCAGCAAGTCCCGGCCCATTTCGGTAAGACCAAAACTATTAGGAATGATACGGTCTTTTTCGTAAGGCGAGAGATTAACCCACAGATCATTCTCCGGAATGGTTAATGAAGCTAAAAAATATTTAACCAACGTTCTGGATTCATCTTTAAGCTGATCATTACTTAAGTTGTTATCACCTTTATCCAGAATAAATTCAAACTTGAATGGATTATCCGGATGAACCTTTATTCCTTTCAGTATTGGAGGGTCAAGCGGTGGACTTAAATGCACCATGACTCCTGGTGCTGGAAGACGAAAATCTTGCGCTTGGGCAGTCGGAACAGAACCAAATGTATTGATTAAGAAGGCTGTGAGGACGAATATGTGGACGACTGGGGTTCGTTTCATATCTATATTAAGTAAAGCATATAGATATCGAAATACAAGGCCTTGGAGGGATTTCTGAGATAGCGCTTTCTTGATAATTGTCCGTCGGAACTCTTAAATTTACTATAAATTTAAGGAAAATCGTAAAATATTATGGATCTATATTAAGGGTGAGGATGATACGGCTGGGGCGTTTGATTGTTTGAAGGGTTGTCTTTATAAAAGCCACGGCTTGAATAACATGATTAGCTTGAACCATAACGTTAAAACGAAATTGACCACGCTTGCGGCCAACGGCATCAACTAGCGGTGGAGTTATGCTGTAATCTTTCTCAGATAAAATCTTTCTCAAAGCATCGTACGCTTGGTTTGCGGCTTGATGAGTAGTTTTTTCTGTTTTGCCACGCCAGTTTAACTTAATCCAATGTTTAAACGGACTGAACCCAAATTCTTTTCTTAATTTTAATTCCTCATTATAGAAACTTTCTGTTTTACCCTTGGAAAGACTTTGAAGAACATAGTGATTAATATTTCGCGTCTGGATAAATACTGATTCAAGGGCCATGCTGCTGATATGCAGCGCCAAGCTAAAGGCATTGAAAGCAGAACGCATGTCTAAACGGTTTAATTCTGCGTCGAAATCAATGAGTGCTGCAACGTGGGCTTGCCAGCTTCCTTGAAAACGCAAGATGGCTGAGGTAGAAATTAGAATGTCACAATCGGGAAGAGATTGCTTCGCTGCGCTCGCAATGACACCCTTCTTTACTAATTTTGTAGTTCTTTCAAAAGACATAACTCTTGCTTGAGGGAAGAGTTTTTTTAACTCTGTTTGTAATTGCTCAACACCTATACCTAATGATTTCCAATGAGCTTTATGACATTTAGGACAAACTGTTTCTCCAGGTGCTGTGTAGGTGCAGTGGCGGCATAAAAATTTTCCTTCCACCCTTGAATAAATCAGCGGGCTATCGCAATGCTTACATTTTAAGACTTCTCCACAATCGACACAACGGGTCAAGCGGTATGATCCTCTACGGTTTAAAACCAAGAGGCTCTTCTTACCTGCTTTCAAAGCTGCATCCAGCGCATCACGCACCGGTGGAGAAATCAATCCTGGAACAAATTTGTAATTGGTTAAATCAACTACTCTCGCTGCTGGAACATCGATGTTGGTCTCTTCAATCAATTTAACTTGCCCCTCACGAACCATGGCCATCAACTCGACCGAAGGAGATACGCCCACAAAAATAATATCAAAGCCGTACATTCTTGAACGCGTCAAAAGCACCTGACGCGTTTCATACATGGGCATCTGTTCCTGCTTAAAAGAGTCGTCCTCTTCATCAATCATGACGACACAATCATATTGACCATCACATTCAAAAACTGAAGAACGTGTGCCTACCTTTACCGTGCTGCCTAACTTAAGCTGTTGAGAAAGCGTTTGGGCTCTGAAGGAGTCGGGGACTAAAATTAAAAAAATGGATTCCCGCTTTCGCGGGAATGACAGTGAAGGGTGCAAGGATGACAAGGACTTTATATATCCATCGATGATCTCTTGAATTTTAACTGCGTAGTGATTTGGGTGAGTTCTATATAAAGTTACCTGTGGCTTATGTTCCCGGCGGATCGAAGATTTTGAATCTGTCTTATTCCTCAACATCGTACCCAAGGCTTCTCCCAAACTACAACCATAATACGCAGAAAAATCTTGGGCAAAGGCTAAATCAAGGCTATTAAACGCCGGAGCATTATCAGCTGACGACAATACTGGCTTTAATTTAGTAATCGTACTCGATTCAAGAAGACCAACAACAAAACCCGTCTGCGGCCTGGGGCCAAAAGACACACGGACACGCCTGCCTACACTTACTTGAGCAATAAAATTCTCAGGAATCAAATAATCAAACGGCCCATCCAGAGGGAGATCGAAAACAACTTGTGCAATCATATTAAAGAGATGATATCAGCGACGGCATTGGGTTTGGATAATTCACTTAAACGCAGGCGAAGCGCATCTAAATCTTTGGGATTGGCATTCCACTCATTAATTGTCTCAGCAATTTGATGCAAGGTGCTCTGGCCCTGACACACCTCGTAGCTGCTTAAAACCTTGATATTGTTGGTCTCTTGTCCGGGGATGGCGCTAAAAAATATCATCGGTAATTTTTTCACCAATGCTTCTGCAATGGATAAGCCTCCGGGCTTGGTCACCATCACATCAGCAACGGACATCAACTCATCCATATTATCAACCAATCCCAAAACATGTGCATTCTTGTTAGCCCGCGACTTTAAACGTTCATATAAATCATGATTATGCCCGCAGACAATCAGTAGTTGGTAGCTTTCCAGCAACTTCATAATTTCTTCTATCGGCCCCATGCCAAAGGAACCTGTCGCGATCAAAATGGTCATCCCGTCCTTAAGTCCTAATTTCTTCCTTAAAACAATAACATCAGGCTTTTGGGAAAACTTGGCATCGGTGGGGATACCCGTCGTAAAAATCTTTTCCGAGGGCACGCCTAATGCCATTAATTTATTTTTAGTATAATCACAGGCCCCTGTATAAGCATCGATCCCCTCATTGACCCAAATGCGATGCACGTCAAAATCCGTTACTACACAAATAATTTTAGATTTAATTTTTCCTGTGCGTTTTAGATACGCACTGACTTCCGCTGACAAAAATTGAGTTGTGATAACAGCATCAAATTGTTCTTGTATTAAAAATTTCTCTAAGGTTTGAGCATTAAATCCATTATACAAACGCCGTACCATATGCACCCCTGGCTGCATCCAGGGAATATCCAGCAATCCAAATAAAAATCCCCAGGCCCAGGGTAATTTGGTAACTATAAAAGAATAAAACCACGGATAGGTTATTTTAAAAAAAGGATTGGTATAATCAAGAGCATCGACCAGGCGGACATCAAAGCCGCCTTGGGCGTGAAGTCCATGAAAAATGGCCTCTGCTGCTTTTTTATGCCCGGCCCCGGCTGTTGCGTGGATGACTAGAATTTTCATTTTGGATAATTGAGACAGCTGCTTTCAAATCTTTGACGATGTGATCCGGCTTGACCGTCCATTTACGCATATAACGGCGGTTTTCCCGTCCTGAAAGCACAAAAATAGTTTTGCAACCCGCATTATGCCCTGTCTTGATATCCCCTTCGGTATCTCCAACAAAAAAAGCTTTTTGCGCATGGACAATGGTTTTATTAAGAGACTTAAGGGCCTTCTTGAGTAACCCGATCCCGGGTTTACGGCAATCACAACCAGCATCCGAACGGTGCGTGCAATAAAAACTTTTACGGATTTTGCCGCCGGCCTTTTCAACGCCTTTGGTCATCTTAGCATCAATGCGTTTAAGTTTATCTAAAGAATAAACACCTTTACCCACCCCCGCCTGGTTAGAGATCACAAAAATCTTATGCCCGCTTTGGGTCAGGGCATGGATCGCCTCTATCGAACCTGGGATAAAATGAAAATCTTTAACCTTGGTCACGTAGGAACCGTTCCCAGGAAATTCGTTGATGACACCATCTCTATCGAGAAAAACAACCTTCATTAGATATAATATCCTTTTTCTTTCATTTCTCTGTATTTACTGTACGCGGCAAATTCATGAAAACCACTTAAGACTGCGGCCACGAAACCATAATAACCGTCCTTATATCCTTTTTTAGAAATAAATCGCCTAAAAAAACGGTCCCACGAACGCCACAAAGCCTTGCCTAAAGACATTTTCCGTCCATCTAGATACCATTTCGTTGCCTCTAGCCTCGAGTAACGATTGATCTTCGCAATAAAATCATCCACATTACGAAAACTATAATGAATGGTCTTGGCCTTTAAATTTCCCCCGCGATACCCTTCTGAATTTTTTATGCCTGGATGAATGACATCAAAATCCGCCTCAGAAAATTTCACATAAATTTTATTATATAAACGGATATGCGGACTTGACCAACCGCCATGATTTAACTGCACATCCCCCAAATAATTAATCTGTGGTGCCCAATAAGCAGTCACCTTAGGATCTCCCTCTTTGAGCGCCACAGCAATCTCTTCTTTAAGTTCATCTGTCAGACGCTCATCACAATCCAAAAGTAAAATCCAGTCGTGCTTGGCCTTGGAAGCTCCAAAATTACGCTGCTTTCCCTCGAGGTCCATATGCCGGGTGAATATCGTATCTGTATATTTCAAAGCAATGGCACGCGTATTATCCGTGCTTTCATCATCCACCACTATAATTTCATCGGCAAAGCCTGTGATGCTTTCAAGGCAATCCTTGATCCGGCCCTGCTCATTTTTTGCGATAATAACGACACTCAACGCTATGGACACAATGGCTCTCCTTTATTATTGGATACAAGAAGCTTCAGGCTTAATAAAAGCCCCATGAATAACCAACATAAAACACCTAGCTGTAACGAAGCCCAGGCAGTGTCCACAAGACTGTGGAGTATCCAAGCCAAGATCCCTGCTGATATGCCGCATCCAAGTAAAAATAAATCCCGCTCACGAGAAATAGCATCTAACACATTCTTAACCTGAACCCAAAAAGCAGTAAAAAACCACCCATACAAAATCAATCCTGCAAACCCTAACTCTGCTGTAATATGCAATAAACTATTATGCGGATAATCCTCATGGACCGCATGCATATCTTTAAGCGTTTGTGTATACGCGCTATACCCACACCCAAACCATGGATAATGCCTGATGACATCTACAGATGTACTCCAGTAAGATTCGCGGCCGTTAGGATCAAAGAGTAATCCCAACGCATTAGAAGCAGAAGGCTGGTTAATTATAAGAGAACCCTGCTTGATGGGAAAATTATATATATCATGACGAGTATTCAGGCAATGCATACCAAACATCCCCAAAAATAACCCCAGCGCCAAAACCATACCAATAACTAACTTATAATTTTTTAAATAAACCCCTAATGTAACCATACTAATTGCAAAAGCTACCCATGCCCCACGTGAGGATGTCAGGCCAAGGGCGACAACCAGCAATAAAAACAATAATGAAATGACTACTCTCCCCATCCAAAGCGGATTAAAAGATTTGCACAGCAATGGTATCCAAATGCGGGAAGTAACGGTTAAAACTAATACTACAGGTAACACCGTCACGAGCAATGTTCCTAAATCATTAGGATGATTCATAGGGCCTGTCACCCTGCCATAAATCAACGCGGTATGGTGAAAAATATCTTTACCCCCCATGCATTGGATCATGATATCCACGCTGACAATAAAAAACGTTAGTAACAACATGCTCAAAACGCCATAGAGACGCTTGCGGTCATAAACAATTTCAGTAACCAAATACATTAAAAAAATTTGCTGTAAAAATCTTGTCACGAATTTTTTAAGACTCACGGCAGGATAATGGCTAAACGGTATTGTCAAAACGATCAACAAAGCAACGGCTGTTAATGACCATACCATGCCCGGAGAGATAAAATTAAGGCCTTGAGACGTCCTTTGCACGGGCGTTTTTCTTAATAAAAAAAACTTGAAGCCCCAAGCTACAATCATCGTTACCTGAAAAATTTCAATCAGCGCAAACGAATAAGGCAAAAAGAATACCGTCGCCAACAAGGCGCCGTACATCAACCGATCGCAAATGATCAATGATTTACTCACAAAGATTTTGCAAGAGCCGCTGCCACGACCTCGATCTGTTCCTTGGTCATATGCGGAAACATTGGCAAACTCATAATATCAAGAGCAACTTTCTCAGATACAGGAAAATCCCCTCTTTTATAACCTAATTCCGCGTAAGCTTCTTGCAGGTGTAAGCCAATGGGATAATGGATAAGCACTCCAACTCCTTGGGCTTTCATAGCCTCAACGACCTTATCACGATGAGGCACAAGGACAGCATAGGTTTGAAACACATGGGTACGGTCTGACTTGGTAATCGGAGTGACAACGTTCTTCAGCGGCTTTAAAAGTTCTGCATAATAAGCAGCATTTTTGGCACGCATCTCATTCCACTGGTCCAAATGTTTTAATTTAGCATTAAGGACCACGGCCTGAAGGGTATCTAAACGCGAATTGGTCCCCTTGATTTTATGTTCATAACGTCCTTGACGGCCGTAATCACGCAGCATCAGGGCTTTTTCATAAATTTCTTTATTATTGGTCACAATCATCCCCGCGTCCCCGCAGGCACCCAAACTCTTGGTGGGATAAAAAGAAAAACAAGCCACATCCCCCAAAGATCCGACACGCTTGCCCTTATAACGTGAGCCATGCGCCTGGGCAGCATCCTCGACGATCTTGATACCATGTTTACGGGCAATAACAACAATCTCATCCATATTAGCCGGCTGGCCGTAAATATGCACCGGGATAACGGCCTTGGTTTTCTTGGTGATCGCGGCTTCGAAAGATTTAGGATCGATGTTATAGGTGTCCGGCTCAATATCCACAAAAACAGGTTTAGCACGGCAAAAAGAAACACACAGGGCGGTGGCAATAAAGGTATGTGTAGGGACAATGACCTCATCACCTTCCTGAATATCTAAAGCCATTAGGGCCAGATGAAGCGCGTCGGTGCCGGAGTTAACACCTACCCCATATTGAACTTCACAGTATTTAGAAAAAGCGGCCTCAAAAAGATGGGCTTGTTCGCCTAAAATATAATCACCTTTTTCAAATACTTTCTTAAAGCCTAAATCCACCTCACCTTGAATCAGACGATTTTGTTCTTTGAAATCAATAAAGGGAATACTCATAAGATACTTTGGACCTTTCTATAAACTTCTTCGACGGATAGTTCACTCAAACAACTAATATGGCTACAATTGGCCATACGAAAACGACGGTAACAAGGCTGGCAAGGCAGGTGCTTTTGCACCACGGCATGGTTTGCCATTGGATTCGGACCATACACCTGTGGATCTACGGGACCAAAAATAGAAACTGTTTTAGTACCAACAGCCACTGCTACATGCAATGGTCCTCCGTCGTTGACGATAGCTGCCTTAGCGCGCATCAGCAAAGCGGCTAACCCCAACAAAGAGGTTTCCCCAACGGCACAATGTATAGGAAAATGGGCCAGGCTGACAACTTCGCGGCACAACTCCTCTTCTTTTTGATCTCCCAACAGTATAATAGCAGCGTCGAAATTTTCAATGATTTTATCTATTAATTGGGCATATTTGTGAGCAGCCCATCGCTTGTTCTTGGCGGCTTTCCCCCAACTAGCTCCCCCACCGGGCAAAACGGCTATCAATGGCTTTTTTGAATCAATGTTATGCCCATTGATCCACCCCTCGGCCCATTGGATCTCTTGGGAAGGAACATCTAATTTCATCGTCATGGGTTTGACCGGTATTCCAAGTAAACGCAACAGATCCAAATAATATTCAACAACATGCTTGTCTTCAAAACCAAGCACAGGCACACGATCAGTTAAAAACTGCCCACGCTTTCGATAGTCAAGTCCCACCCGTTTTTTGATGCCGCAAGCAGCGGACAAAAACCCAAAGCTACTATTAAGAGAGAAATCAAAAACCACATCAAATTTTTGTTGTTTGATGTTGTTATACAATTCCAGATATTTTTGTAACTTTCCCACAAATTCATCCCGCTCATAGACAAAAACCTGAGCTATGTCAGGATTAAATTTAAGAAAATCCGCGGTGCGGGCATTGGCCAGATACGCGATTGTCGCCTGTGGATACGCCAATCGCAGATTGCTGATAACCGGGGTTGTAAACAGCACATCCCCTATACCGTAAGGGTTAATGATCAAAATTTTCTTAAAATCCGTCATGTAATTCTCTCTTTAACCCGCTGCCCGGTTTTATACCTCAGGCGCACCCAAAAGACAGGATTCCACCATGATTTCCGTCGGATAATATCAAGATCTTCACAGCTTAATTGATGGTGCTCCACCAAACTTTTCATGACAGCGGGATGAGTGCCCAGGTAAGACGGGAAACGATTTAGGTCCCCATACCCACTGGCGAACGAATTATTCTTGGACTTATCCATGAAACCTATTGTTGCCGCATTATCACAACGGTTTTGCATCGCTTCGTTAGAATTGACCCAGCCATAGTGATAAAGGTAAGCGTAGCTTAGGCGTGATCTTAGAGGTTTACCATCGATGCGTCTAAAGCCAAAGGCATCGCCATAGGATTCGATTTGACCATTATTACGGATAATCCGGTCCTGTTTTTGATACCAGCCAAAATCAATGCGATAGCGCCAGAAAGACCCATAAAAATGAAACCACCACAGGCGCAGGGCATCAACATCTTGTTTTTTAAGATAATACTGCATCCACCATTTTAATTTATTTAAATCCGCTTCATGGATGACTTCATCGCTTTGCAAATAAAAAGCCCAGTCGCCTCGACATGCTTTTAGCGCTATATTCGTTTGCTCAGAAAGCACGATTGATCCCTGCGTCATGTCCCATGAGGTTTGAATAATACGAATTTTAGGACTATCTATGGAACGGATCAACTCCAGGGTATCGTCCTCACTATCTCCCACATTGACAATGAATTCATCACAAATAGGCAGGATAGAACGTATGGCAGCGACCACCGGGTAATTAAATTTGACAGCATTACGGACTATGGTAAACCCACTAATTTTCATATCTTAATGAACTCGCCTATACACCCAATAGCTTGGTGTTTGCATTTCAATCACATAATGATTATACAGAAATTGCATGATACGTTCGTGCTTAATACGGTTGGCAGGCACCAGAAAATAAGCTGTGTTGAAATAAAATGGCATCACCTTGTTGACTATCGCATACCTGGGAGGATTTTTTTCAAGCGCTGCCGTATACTCAGCAAACCAATCATCATCCAGCCAAGACAACGTGGCCACGGGGAAACGCCCTACCCAAGGCCTCTGGAGTATAAAATTCAAGGTACCAAGTTCCGGGTACATCCATACTGTTTCATGGACTGAAACATGTTCATCGACAAAATGTTTCAACTCCTCTATATCCTCCGTCTGCCATGAGGGAACCATCATATGCCTGATGCGTGGCAAATCAAGCAGACTAGCAGGTGATCCGTTGACCAAGGCTAGATTGCGTTGATCCTTGCCTTCTGCCAACTGATATATCCAAGAAAACCTATAAAATCTGGTTTTAAAACGGCCGACGCTGTATATCCCCGAAGATACGAACACGGCTGCGATCAATACTATTCCCACCCACTTGAATCTCACAAACTTCTCCTGCGTCCATCCTACAAACTGCCCCAGCATAAAAAATAAAACTATTTTTTCAGGCTGCAAGGACATCTCATATTCCGCTGCCCATAAATTACGAAATCCCGTCAAAAATAAGATCAGGCCATATACGGCCACGACCATAGCAGCCTGTTCTAAAACAGTGTTTTTCTTATTAAACATGCGCCAAAAATAAAAAGAGAAAAAAATAAAATAACAATACATCGGTGTGACTTGATAAAAACTTTTGTCCAAAGGAAAGAATATAGCGTGCAAAAACTTTGAAAGAGTATCCGGCACCGGATCGGTCTGCAAGAAAATCTTTCCCATATGGGTCACAACAATCCATTGGGCTTGCAAGTATTCACCCCAAGCATGCTGGCTTAGCAAATAAGCGCCATAAGGCACACTGACAATCAAAAATCCAACTAAAAAACCCCAAGCCTTTCGGCGGTATTCATGGTTTAAAACGATGATTGATAAAAAAGAAATCAAGGTAATGACCCCGATCTCAATACTCGTCCACGCGCAAATCGCGGACAAAGCTCCTGCTGCCAGAAGCCAGCCAGGACGTTTGGATTTAAAAAACCGGATTAAACACCACACCGCGAGCAATCCCCAGGCATACCGCATCCCTCCCCAAAATGTAAAAACCACCCGGGGAAAGGTCCGTGTCACCAAAATCAATACAAAGGAATACAGCAAAAGTCTCTGTTGGACAAGTTCATAAGCAATGAGCACGGCTACAAGTATTGTCAGCACTGATCCAAGATAGAAGTAGGCCGCTAACACATCCGCCCTAAAACCGAAAATTTTCATAAAAAATGCCGGTGCATAAAGCTCAAATGGCCCGCGCAGATGAAAAAAATCCCTGTAAGGCACCTGGCCCTGAGAAACAGCATCAATACCAGGCAAATATAAACCCCACTCAAACAGGTTTAACTCCTGATGAAGGTAAAGGGGATTCCATATGATCGCAATGGCTATGATCATCAAACTCAAAAGTGTCATATGGTCGAATATAGATTTTCTTTGCATCTTCATGAGATCTCCGCATTAAAATCAATGGGAATATGTAAAAAACCAAAATTCAAGATCAACTGTACAGGTAGATTAATATCACCTTGGTGAATGATTATCGCTTCTAATGAGCCCCACGGCCTTATAGTCAAATCCCGATAAATCCTGCTAATATGGATATTAATAAAATCCTTATTACCCATAATCTTGACAGGAATACTTGCACATTGGTATAAATTTCTCCCTACATGAAAGCTCGTTCTCAGGATATGCCCCTGCTGATAATTTTGTTTTAAAACCCACGTTAGCAGACCTGCCAGGTCTCTGGTATCGGAAAAAATATCTTCCTTGTACCCACGGCGTTGCATAAAACCCTGATGGTGATTATACATGATTTCCCTGGCAGGATTTTTCTTAAAACTAATCAAGGTCCCTTCCTGGGATCGTACCGGTAAAAGGCCTTGGTCCAAAATAGCTTTGTAAGCATACGCGTAATGATACATACGCCCTGCCAAAGGATAAACAGTAAAGATGGAAGATGTATACTTGTTATCACCAATGTATCCCACTTGTGTTTGCCATTGCCAATGGCCAAAAGGAATCCCCCAGCAACTCACCCGTCCATGGACATAAGATTTAGTCGGTATAAAACTATCCGGCATTTGAGGAGATCTTTCCATGACAACGGGTAACCCTCGCTTCTTGTCAACCCATTGCTTGGCTTCCCATAAGGCCTTGGCAGCATAACTTGTCCCATCACTGTTGAGCTTAAATTGAATTAAATTGAAACTCTTGTCCCGAATAACAAAATAAAATTCTCCAAAATAAAAAATAGAAAATCCTTTGTAGGTGCCGATGAAATGGCCTTGGGCAAAATCCAAAGGTTTAGGAAAAACAGAATCCTGATAGATCAGGCGGTCATTGTGGATAATTTTCGGGTCGGGATCATAATCCTGGGCGTACAATTCAAGGGCCTCCCCCTGAAAAGGATGATTCAATATTTTGACCCTTGAAGAATCCATGATCAAGGCATCGTATCTTTGGTCGTCGCTGGCACAGGGTTTATTAATTTTAAAAGAACGCGGGATTGCGCCCCCTAAAACACTCTCTGTGATATCGACCAACGGGCTAAACCCATCAAAATCATTGCGTAATATCCTTCCTTGCCAGCGATCCAAATAGGCAATAGGTTTTACATCCTGTACGCATAATGATGCATCCGATGGCTTGATCCCTTTCTGAATCAAATCCGCCTTAATGACATGCGCATATTTTATAAAATCATAACTCCATCGGTAATCGGTTGTCCATGAAGACAGGCTTCGCAGATGAATGGCCCAGATGTTTGAAACCATTAAGATCATTAACCCTGCAGTTGCAAGAATCTTTATCCATTTCCATTTTAGCTCTTGCCATAGCAAGGCAAGGCTAAGAGCAAAAATTGGCGAGACATAAACCAAGTACCTTGAGGAGATATCCTCACCTTGAGTAATTAGATACGGTGTGATAAAAAGATACCACACCAAAAATATTGATAAATCTTTTTTTACAAGAGCTTGCCGTATCAAAAATAAAAGCAAAACAGCCCCCAACAGGCACCATCCCGTATGCGCCCATATCCCCTCAGGCAAAACCATGGGTTGCCAGCGCTGAAAAACACCTCTGCTTTCCACTGAAGTCATGGGCGCAAACCAAGTGTAAGAACAAAGACCCAGCGGGTATACAAAAAATAAAAGAATATACCAAGGCCGATGCAAAAAATATAATTGATTAGTCATAGTCTTTTTTAAAGCCAGCCGCAGTACGGCATATACCCCTAAGATGACCGCGGCCCACCCTGCCGCGACAAACATGGCGCGGAACCATGTTAAATGCAATGCATGGCGAGGCAAGATCTTACTCAATACATCTTCTTGCTCTCCGAAGCAAATAATCATCACCTGATATACCGTCAACAAATAAAAAACAGGCAGCCACCTACGGATTTTTTCGATTAACTTTAAAGTAGTATGATTAGTCAATACTAGGTGTGTAACTATCATCAAGGGCAGCACCAATATGCTAAACCGGTTGATTCCAGCGCATAACGCACCCACCAGCATCCACCCGTAAATCTTATCAATATTTTTATTTTCATCCAAATAACGGTCAGCGATCAGATAAAGGGTCATCATTACAAACGAAAGTAGTAAAACAAATTGATGATGAATGGCCATGGGCCAAAGATAGGCATGATAAGACCCATAAAACGTCAGAAAAATTAAAGAAGCCAAAAGGCCTGTCACGGGGAGAAGACGTAGTCCCACGACAAGCAGGATAAAAAAAGCCAGGGCATTTAAAATATGCCCAATAAAAGCTGCATACGCATAAACAGGAAAATGATGTCCGACAACAATGACAAAAAAAGAAAAATTGATGCCATCAAAAAGCGTCATCTCTGAAGTATGAAAAGCCCTTATCACGTCATAAAATGACTTCGTATGAAGGGTATTTTCAATGGAAGGGATAAACCACAACATATCATCTTCGAGATAGGTGGCACCCAGCCGTTGGGCAACCGCCAGCCACAGAAAACAGGCAGCTAAACATAGGCAAAAAAAACTAAGACGATACTTGGCCATCATGGACCTTCAAAATTTTTAAAATTTTCGCCGATATATTAAATAATTCGGCGTTTGCCCTACTACCACGTAATGACTATACAAAAATTGCATCATACGTTCATGCTTAATACGATTAGCAGCTACTAAAAAGAAAGATGTGTCAAAATAAAACTGCTTCTCCTTGTTAATAATAGCGTACCTGGGTGGATTTTTTTCGAGTGTAGCCACGTAATCAAAAAACCAACCATCATCCATCCAGGACAAGGTGACCATGGGAAAACGTCCTACCCAAGGCCTGTTGAGTATAAAATGCAAGCCGCCAAGTTCTGAATACATCCATACCGCTTCATGCACCTGCACATGTTCATCGACAAAAGCCTTTAATTGCTCTAAATCTTGCGCTTGCCAAACAGGGATGATCATATGCCCCGTGCGCGGCAAATCTATTGACGTGACCGAAGCCCCATCTATCAATGCCCTTTTCTCCTCATCCTTACCTACGATTAATTGATGAACCCAGGAAGATTTATAAAACCTCGCTTTAAAACGGGTGGCACTATATATTACTGATGATATGATCACTGCAGCTAACAGTGCTGCCACGACCCATTGGAACCTTGTGAACTTTTCTTGTGCCCATACGATAAACTGCCCCAAAAGATAAAATAAAATAATTTTATCAGGTTGCAAAGCCATCTCATATTCCACAAACCATAAATTACGAAACACCGTCAAAAATGAAGCCAAGCCATACACCGCTACAACCAAGGCAGCCTGGTCTAAGGCAGTAATCTTTTTATTAAACATACGCCAAAAATATAAAGAAAAAAAGAACATGTACGAGTACATCGGCGTCATTTGAAAAAAGCTTTTATCTGTTGGAAAAAATATGGCATGCAAAAAATTCGGGATAGTGTCCGGCGTCCTATCTATATGCAAGAAAGTCTTTTGCATATGTGTCACAACGACCCACTGGGCCTGCAAGTAGGGTTGCCATGCATGTTGGCTTAGCAAATAAATACCGTAAGGTAACGCTATGCACAAGAATCCGGACAAGAATACCCATGACTGTCGACGGTGTTCACGGCTCACGGCCATGAGTGCCACAAAAGCAGCCAAAACAATAACGCCAATTTCAATGCTCGTCAATAGGCCAACCGCGGCCAAACACCCCCCAGCCCACAGCCAACCTGGACGATTACTTTTTAAGAATCGAATCAAACACCATACCGCCAATAATCCCCACACATAACGCATCCCTCCCCAACAAGTAAAAACCACCCGGGGGAAGGTCCTGGTCACGATAATCAATACAAAAGAATAAAGTAAGACCCTTTGCTGGATAAGCTCATATGCAATAATCACAGCCACGAGCATTGTCAATACTGTCCCAAAATAAAAATAAGTTGCCAAAACATCCACCCTAAAGCCGAAGACCTTCATCAAAAGAGCTGGAAGATACAGCTCGAAAGGCCCCCGCAGATGAAAAAAATCCCTGAAAGGCACTTGACCTTGAGATACGGCATCAATCCCAGGTAGATAAAGTCCCAATTCAAAAATGTTCAGGCATTGATGCAGGTAAGAAGGCTTCCAAAGCAGGAGCAATACCAACAAAAACAATAAAAAAATGTCTTTAGGTTGACGTTTTGCTTGAAGGAATTTAAACAATGGTCTTTTTGTAAACATCCAAAGTATATTCTGCCGTGGCTAAAAAAGAAAAGTCTTGAGCACGCTTTAGTCCTGCCTGACGTAGAGATTCCTTGAGCGTTTTGTCCGTTAACACTTGTTCCATGGCTTGGGCCATGGCCTTTGTGTCCTTGGGGTCTATCGTCAACGCTGCGCTGGAAGCAATTTCAATACAGGACGATGTCTGAGAGGCGATAACCGCAGCTCCGCAGCAAAAAGCTTCCAATATGGGAAAGCCAAAGCCTTCATAGAATGAGGGAAACACAAAAACTTCAGCCATATTATAAAGCTGGCGTAATTGTACGTCGTTGACAAAACCGGTAAAAATCACATCCTGATCAATCGCTAGTTTTTTAATCAGATCGCCGATAGTATCGAGCATCCAACCTTTCATGCCAACAACAACCAACTGCCCTCGAAAAATATTTTTTGACTTAAGCTGGGCAAAGCTTTCAAGCAATCCTATTAAATTCTTTCTAGGCTCAATTGTCCCCACATACAAAACATAAGGCTTATCAATACCTAATTCCTTTAGCTGGTTTACCGCATTAAGGCGTTCTTGGGATGATAAAGGATAAAATAAAGCATGATCCACCCCGTTATGCACCACACAAGATTTCTCCATAGGTATATCAAAAAAAGAATGCAGGTCCCGACGGGTATTCTCAGAAACACAAATGATCTCATCTGCCTTTGCCACGATGTCCTGCATATACTTTTCAGTTAAGTCAATGGTTTGGGGGTTGTGCGCCTGGGGATAGGTTTTATAAATAAGATCGTGTATGGTAACGACCAATTTGCCTGAATACTTACCGATAAGATCAGGACAAGGATAGTGATAAATATCACACTTGCCGACTCCCGAATTAAAATAATCTGGGTATCTTTTTAAATTCTTAAAATTTAAAAAATACGGCAGGCATTTTTTAAAACTAAACAAACCTTGGGGGGCATGAAGGATATATTCGTTATCAAGGTCGATTTGTCCTAAACTATCTACCAGATGGTAGGCATAGCGGCCGATGCCGGTACGCTGATTTGAAAGGATAGATCGCCCATTGATAGCTACGCGCATGCACTATACTGTATACCCTTTAGATTTAAGAAAATCTTCAACCACCTGGACAACATAATTCATTTGATCGATGCCCACGTCCTGATGGCAACCAAGATGCGTACCGTGATCAGAACAGTATTCTGTTTGAGGGAAATCCCCTAGCTTATGCCCCATAAATGCGTAACTCGGCGTCTGTGTCGGGATAGAATAAAATAAATTCCGTGAATCAACACCTTGCCGCTCTAAATACGTCACAAACTCATCTTTGGTAAAATTAACACCTGGTTTAAGAATGATCGAAAACGCATGCGGGCCTAAAACTTCATGGTTCTCTTCTTTCAGGCACCAAAAATATTTATCAAACTTTGAAAAGAGTTTAATCAAGTGCCTCACGTTGGCGCGCCGTTTTTCTAAAATATCATGAAAGATTTCAATATTGCCTAAGCCCACCGCAGCCTCAATCTCATTCATCTTGGCCGAAAAACCAATGCGCTTGAATTGAAATTTACCGTCGATACCATGATTACGCAAGGAACGGGCCACCTCAGCCATTTTCTCATTATTGGTGATGAGCATGCCTCCTTCGATGGTGGTCACAATATGTGCTGCGTACAGTGAAAAACAAGCCATATCACCGATGGCACCAATTTTTTGGCCCTTATATTCTGCCCCATGCGCTTCAGCCGCATCTTCGATTACATAAAGCTTATGTTTTTTGGCGATGCTCATGATTTCATCCATGGCCGCTGGCTTGCCCATCAAATGTACCGGCATAATGGCACGCGTGCGGGGGGTAATGGCTTGCTCAATTTTTTTAGGGTCGATATTTAAAGTCTCGCGTTCGACATCAACGAAAACAGGGGTGAATCCTGCCTGCAAAACTGCGTTGCCCGTGGCCACAAAGGTCAGGGCTGGTATAATAATCTCATCCCCGCGCTCGGCACCAAAATCATAAAGCACGGCACAGGCAATGGCATCAGCATCCGTACCGCTGGAAACCGCGATACCATATTTGACGCCAAAAAGGGCAGCGAATTTCTCTTCAAACTCTTTGACGTATCGACCTTTAGTCAACCAGCGGCGTTCAATGGCCTCATTAATGAGTTTTTGAGCGTACGCAGTGATCGACACGGTCCCAAAAGGAACCTTGTATCCGGACTTGGATGCTTCCTGACCGTCGGTAACAGCCGTTGTTTTATTAAAATCTGCTTTCATATTATCCTTTTAACGATTTAAGATGTTCCTGCGCCCAGGAGAAACGCTCAGGTGTCCCGATATCAATAAAACGATTCTCCACTTCAAATGCGTAAAAACCTTGACCCACTAAATGTGGAAAAAAATCATACTCAATCGAAAACCTGGACGGAGTTTCAACCAAAGAAAACACGTTACGATCAAAACAATAAGTGCCAGTATTAATGAATGCCGAGGTGACCATCGGTTGTTTTTCTTTAAACGCTTCAATAGT
>JABDGZ010000009.1 GCA_013285735.1 Candidatus Omnitrophota bacterium
TCCCAAAACCGCAGGCTGCCCCTGCCGCCCAAAGCCATGATTTTTTTCCGGTCTGAAGATGCATCCATATGCACCAAAAATAAAATACATCGTAAAAGAAGCGTATAGGTGTTGCACTGGTATAGGTAAAGACAAAAGGGTAAACTCCCGGATGGAACATCTGCCATTTGACACCTAACAATATCACCGCCAATGCCAGCAACAAAGAGCCGAGCCAACGACGGATCAGTAAATACCAGGCCACGTAATACAAAATAGTCCCGATCACCGTAACACTCATCACATGCTCATAACTAAACCCACCGAATAATAGGGCCAAGCGGCTTATGACAGCAATAATACCAACACCATATTCACTAATAATATCCACATCCAGGGTCTGTCCGGACACGTACCCCCACGCAGGAGCCATAATAGAACCATCCGTATGATGGAATTGCTCACCGATAAATTCGCGGGCCACAACACCTTCAATGTTGGGAACAAAAATCAACATGCATAAACCGACTGGCACTGACCATTCAGCTGCACGCCGCCAACAATAGTCTTCTTTGACATGACAACACAATTTCCAAAACATAAGCATCCAGTTCTGCCAGTGATCGTACGCCCCTTTACACAGCAACGCCGCCATAAAAAGAATGACAAAGGCATCTGATGCTAATTCAGGGCGGTCAGCATAAACGATCATTTTAAAAGCAGCAGAACTCCATAAAAAGGTCACTACACTCTCCACGATTAAATAGCTTTGCCAATCTTTAAACAGGTCCTTAGTGTTTAAAAATCTGCGATTGAGCCAATATAAGATTACTTGAAAAGAAATACCTGCAAAAACAACCAGATGGTAAATAAATGGTTTCCATTCAGGTTTAAGTAAATCCCGCCATTCAGGCAATACTTGCGCTCCCAAGGCAGACGATGCCGGGTATTGATTCAAAATAAAGGAAGACGCCAGCATCAACTGCCAAGTCCATAGAAGACTCAGCAGGGTCAGAAAAAATAAATTACGGTTTAATAAAGGTAGTGTCGTCATTTTAATTTCAGTGCCGTCAGGTATTGGCCCTGGGCCTGGTATTTATAATTCAGGTGTATATACGTCAACAATTGTTTTAATCCCGCCTGGCTATTGTTATAACCTGGACCATCCCATTCCCAAAAAGTTGTCTCGACAAATATATGCGCTGGTTTCTTTTCCTGCAACTGCCTCAATGTAAAATTAAGCCTTGCGTAGGTATGAAGATAGGTGCCGCACATCTTTTCCACATCTATCATGTGCTGGGATCCTATCATGGGGAAATAATAAAAAAATGGCCGACGATTGGCCTGCATCAAGATTTTAGTTTCAAAACTACTGATGAGAGCCACTGGTTCTTGGGGAGAAGTTAACCCGTCAATCAACCCGGTATCCTTTGTAAAATCAAAATACTGGGCATAAAAATTTATTTCCGGGGACCAATCAAAGCCTAACATATTCGGATGGCCAGGATAATAGCCAAACAAATAGCCAGTACTTAAGGCCGTCAGCGCCCACACGCATAAAAAAATCTTTATCCCCCTCTGCCAATGGCCCGCACAAAGGCTGATCAAAGCTTTGATCCAAAATAATAAAACAAAAATGAAAGGTATAACAACAGCATAGTAACTGGTGACCCCTGAACGATGGATAAAATAATGATATAATCCCAACCCATAAACGCAAATCAGGACCATGAATAGATGCTGGCGGCATTGACGGAATAAAAACATCCCCAAGCTATACAATAACGTCCCCATATAGATAACCGGGATTATAAACCCTGTGCAAAAGGCAAAAAATTGCTTGTCTTTCAAGCCATCAGTAATAGGCAAGGCTCCCCATCCCTGCAAAAATAGCGACGCAAATTCAAAAGTTCTTTGCCAGAAAGTATTTTGCCAAACTAAAGGCCCGTAAAAAAAACTCAATATTCCCAAAGCCACGATCCAAGGGACAAAAAGAATACTCAGGGCCTTAGGCCAAACCTTAATCCCTTTTTGATAAACATAGGCAGCCACTGCTATCAGTAAGGTTATGAATATATAGACACCCACATCGATCGTCCACACAAGCCCAATCCCGCTGGCAATCGCGGCCGCCAGTAACCAGCGCGCACTTAACGTTTGGGTGAAACGTAAAATAAAAAACAAGAAAAATACATCAAATAAAGAACGCAACGGAGTGGCACTGGGATAAATCCATATCAAAGGCACCACTCCCCAATGAAAAAATTGCAGCTTAATACTTAAAACAAGAGCAAAAAAAGAAAGCCAAAAACATCCAATCCAATAACGCCAAAAAACATAAAATAAAAAATAATACGCCGCAGATAAACCGATCATCATAGCAATAGCATGCGTGTAACTAAATCCTCCTGCCAATTTCATAAGCCCATCAAAAACGATGGGGATAATCAAGCTGTATTCGCTGATCACGTCCTTATTAAGAGTCAGGCCGCAGTGGTAGGCCCAGGCTGGCGACATGATAAAACTATCAAAATGATAAAACCTGTCATAGCTAAACATCCGTGCCACTACCTTGCCCATGTCCGGACTAAAAACCAAAACGGTCAGGATCAATATGGCCGCGGCATCCATTAAGAAATACCCTTCCCGCGGGATTTTTTTTGACATTGATTGAGTCCAAAACCCGGCCATGAAACGCCAAAGCTCAGGCCAAAAAATACGGGCAAGGACTCCCATCCCAAGAGCCGCATACAATAAATCCCTGGCCCACCAGGGATTACTCCATAGCAATATTTTGAAAATTGCAAAAATTTGGATAATGATAATACCTGCCATGGTACTGATATACGGTACAGATCTACGCCATAAATGATCTTCCCCCAGACGCTGGCGATTCAAGAATATCAATACCCCCTGCAGTATCAAAGCGACCCCAATCCAAACATGATAAAAAAAAGTTTCTCTTTTCATATGCACATCGTACAAGGAGAGCGGGAAAAGTTTTTGCACAAAGGGTGGAGGCGCGATAGGAATAAAGCTAAAAATAAAAGCAACGATGATGAGAACCTGCAAGGCTTCAATAAAAGACAGCAAAGAAAGGACTATAATATTGATCGTATATTTATCAAAAAAAATTTTATTCATGCGTATTTAACGGATCTCTTGGAATGCCAGCAGCGTCGATCAAGGCATAAATAATAAGACTTATCAATAATACTGAAGAAAATATGACTGATAGCAGCAGACCCCATCGCAACCAAGAACCAGGCCAATACTGGATAAGGATTTTATGATCTCCTTGTGTTATCGGTAAAGCTATAAAACTTTTATTCATTCGATAAAAATGTACTGGCTGACCGTCTAGCTCAATATGCCATTTAGGATCATAGGGAAATTGTATCCCTAACCATCCGTTGTCCGGTGCCTGAAAGGTGATCCCTGTTTCATCGGAGTGATGCCGCCATACAGATGTGATCCCCGATGCGTCCTTCATTTTTAACAAAAGCACTCCCTTAAGCCCTACAAATGATGTATTCACCGGCAAGGCCACCAGCACCTTCCCTTCTTTGATATTTTGAACATCAAAGGTCATTGGCCGAAGGAGCTGCCCTTGGACCGGCGTCAACTCAACATATTTTTGGTCCGCGGACTGCAGGAAAAACCGGACCCAACGATCGTGCGTAAAAATATTGGTGGCAAAATAATTAGGAAGCTGCTGATCCAAGGGGAATTCCCAAATCACCATGTCTTTTCCATAAACCCAACCAGGTATGCCATCATGGATATCTTGCGGAATAATACCCCACTGATCCTGCCCCGGAGGCAATGGCACTATCTGTGACGGAATCTCTGCCCTGATGGATGCTTCACTTCCTTCCACCATCATCACGTCGCGAGACAGCTGGCGGCGGACGATATTTTCAAAAACTCCAGGGCTTTGCTGTACCGCATATCTGGCAAAAAAGAACAATTTATTATTTTGAGAAACATACGCCCACATGTACGGATCATTCTCCCAGCCTAAAAATGCAATATGCCGTGGGATATGGGGAAATGGCGGGATAAACGCCTCTTCACGGTTAATAACACTATTGAAATTTAAAGACATATCAGGCAAGGTCCACAAATAGGATTGGGCCACTACCGAATATATATCTGACTGCCCAACAAATGGAAAAATCTTGGGGTTATGAAAATCCAGTCCTACAGGCCCTATTTCCGACGGCAGAACCTCAACAACATGCGGCCGCAAGGCGCAATAAGCCTTTAGAAAATGATTCATCCCCCAGGCACTAATTCCCATATCCAGTAAAATAAGACAGGCAATAGCAGTTTTAGCCATACGGCGTGCCCATGCATGATGCCTGAGAAATATCAGCAACGCTAAGGCTGTCAGGGAAATGATCATCGCCGCGGTGAAGTATATTCTTACAATAGCCGGCTGATACGAGCAACCGTTGACCGCAAAAATCACCAAAAAAACAACAAGCCAGCGCAGGCGCCAATTCTGAAAAACAAGACCACGTCCTAAATCTTTAAGCACACCCAATCCCATGACGGCCAGTGGCATTAAAAGATACCCGATAATAGAATTGCATGCTGTCTGGTAGGAACGCACCATCACCTTCAAAGGATTAGTCAACACATTGACCCAATGGCCTATCAACCCGACGGAAAAAGTATCCTTGGGGAAATTGATAAACCAAACCAATAAAATAGCCATCACAAATATCCATTTACGGCGGTCCGAGGACATTGTCAGGGCCAGCCCGCTTAAAAAGAAAATCATATATCCTAAGAAAAAAGAACGGCCAGGCATAAAGGTAAAATCCAGCATCCTGCGGAAAAAATCTGAGGGCGGCGTCTGGTCCAGCATCAGATGATGGAAATAATGTGCCGCGCTCCACATGCCGGTCAAACGGCTATGGTCAGCACCAAAAGCCACATCCTTGAGACAAAATAATTGCATGTACGCATACGGCCCTAAAATAATAACGGCTAACCCTAAGAGTCCCAATCCACCAGCTAATAACATTTTTGAATTTTCTATAAAAAATTTCTGACAACGGCTGATGATTAAGCGCTGCGTCAATAAACTATAAAAAACGCAGCTAACGATAAACATATTGATGCCCAAATACATATAACAAGTATGGATGATGCCCTGGCTAAAGGAGAGTAATAAAAATAATGCGGTCATTCCCAAATACCGCAGACGCCACGTCAGAAAGAAACTAAGAATGAAATACATCAACAGGGGATAAAAACTTTGATAAAAGGTACCCAGCATAAAAGCTGGTGGACAGAACAAGAGCGCCAAAACAACCGTACCTATCCTCAACATCCATTGGTCATCTGTTAGGCGTTTCAATAAAAGAAAAATACCGATCGTCCTTATGCACAATAATGTCCCCACATAAACAATGGAAAATACCCTGTCAAAAAATTGAGCAGAATTATCAACGAAAGGTGACAGGATAACGTAAACAATGGCGGTCAATACATTGGGCAGACGGAACATGCCGTGGGTCAGCCAAAAATAGGTATGCGGCAGCTGGCCAAAGAAATCCCAAAGCTGAATGCCTCCTTGATAAAAAAAGCCGGTCAATGCAAATGTCGACTGGTAATCAATGAGATAATCATCCCATGAAAAAAAACTGATGCCCCGATGCAAAAAAATCTCGGGAAATATTAAGGCACTGCCGACAAAAGCTGCCAGGCAAAGACATAAAGCTGTTTTTAAAGGCGATAGAATCTTTTTTGCGTTCATCGGCCTATCCATTTTTTAATGACCCCGGCAATGGCATCAAAAATAAAAAAGAAATTCTTTTTACTACTAACCTGATAGAGACCGTCTTTCTCAATAATGTCGCCTGAGCCGATTAACCGCTGCAATCGTATATTCACAATAGTTTCAGCATTGTAACGACCCAAAAGTTCCTGCCGAGGAACGCCTTCTCTCCCCGATTGTGCAATTTCACGGATCAGGCGCATGCGTACAGAAGTTTCATACGGACCAAATATACAAAGCACATACACAAAACACAATAGGCCTTGAATCACCAAAGCTAATACTGCCGCGCATACCCATGCTAAAACAGGAGCATCCAGTATTTTAGAAACAAAAAAAATACGCATCAACACCACGGGACAAACCATGATAGCCATGACACAGGCCAGTAATGATTTCAACAAATGTTCCGGACGCACCCAACGAAAAGTAATCAAATGGACCAATAAAAAAATACCAAATGAAAGAAGACCTACTCCCACCGTCAAAACATCCATTCCCATCAATCGTCACCCCCCTACATTCCGGCCAAGGATAAGCTGCATCATATTTAAAATAGCTGCGATCTTCTGCCCCTCTGAGGTAAGGCTGTACCTGCCGTTATTTTGCATTACACATCCACTGGCGCATAAATCACTTAAACGCGTATTAATAAAATTTTCTTTTTCAACATGACCAAGAATATCGGCATGGGTCAAGGTTCCATGACGGGAAATAGATTCAAGTATTTTCTTGGAAGGACTTGTCAATTGGGTAAGCACATAGAAACATAGATAAATAGGGACTAATAAAATAAAAATAAGCCCTGCGGTAATTTTAAATGGCAGACCCCATACAGGGTGTGCCAAGAAGACACTCGACTGTTGGACAAGTTCTGCTGCCCATGCATAAATACCCAGACAGAACATGGCGATAAAAATAAAGGCCTTGGCTTGCAAACCTGATTGGGTTGTCTTGCGGCAATAAGAAATATGCGCCGTCACTGCTAGAGCAAAAAACAGGAAGGCAAGAAAAATATAAGCCATAGGATTATTTAACCTCGATATCAGCAGAAAGAATATGGTGGTCTACAGGAGTTACCGGTAAATTAGGAAATTTATCCATCGGTATGCAAAAAATATTGCGTGTCACTTTATGACGCAAATAGAAATCCTTTTCCTGGATCTCATCAATAGCAAAAAACAGATCCCGGGTATGGTCATACGTCCAAAGCTTGTAGTGATACATGTCAAAAAAATCTTTTAACAGCGGGTATGCTTCAAGGCTATACTCAACCAGGATCACAGGGCGGCAGCGTTCAATTGTTGCCTTCATGCCAAGCAGCACTTCGTAATCATAACCTTCTGTATCTATTTTCACGATGTCCGGATTTAAGTTTAATTCATCCAACGGCAAAATATCCACCCTGTGTTCCACGATCACAATATTCTTATCCCCATCAGTGACATGCTGTTCATGCATGGTACGCAGCGCATAATCCTTTTTCAGCGAAGCCGCTGTATAAATAGGCACGCTATTAAACACCGGAATATATAAGGTCATCTCAAGGCGTTGACGCCCAGCACCCATCAAAAGATACTCAAAACGGTTGATGCGTCTTTTCAAACTCTTTAAATGAGCTTCATGGCATAAATTGGGTTCTATCGACAAAATACGATAATCGCTATGCACATGACGAAAGCCTATGGCAGAAATGCCGTCATTCGCCCCCACATCTAGGAATAATCCATCACCTTCATGGACAAGATGGGCAAAGCCATAATAACTTTTATCGTGCGGCAATAAAAAAGGTATGTATTGAAATAATCTGCGCCCGATAAATCCTGTGTACGGGTTGTAGCGCAATAGACGGGGAATCACCGCATGGATACGCCACCAACGGATAATTTTCTGCCGGATAAGTCTAAATTTTTTTCTTAAGTAATCCATACGCCATTCTGGAATCTGCTGTTATAAAAAGTGAGCCGTCCTTATACCCATGGGGCATTGCATTTAAAGATACAACCCTCTGCCAATTTGTCTTTTGAGAAAAAAGATTCACCTTCATTTTTCTAAAATGCTTAAAAATAGCTTTAGCATTACCTAGACTTTGGACCTCGATCATGGCATCTGTACCCGCCCAATCCGAACGCTTCGTGGCTAAAAGAATTTCTTTTTCATGACCCTCTGCATCAATCTTCACCAAATCAGCCCAACGCATAATTTCCTGGATTGGTTCTGTGGTCACAGGGAATCGTTCGATCTTGCCATAAAGATTGCTTTTTGATCCTGCCAAATGAGAACCCGTCGTATTCCCTAAAATCTTGACGAATTCCTTTGTTGCCGCTTCATTCGATACTGCCGCATTATGTGTTGTCACCTGGGCACATTTGTTTGCTACTATATTCTTTTTCAAAATCTTATAATGCCCAGGATCAGGTTCGTACGAGCACACCTTAAAGCCGCAACGGCTTAGTATCACCGAATGAAGCCCGATATTAGCCCCGATATCAGCGACCTTTTTATACCGTCGACGATTCGCCCAATAAAAACTAAAGATGATCAGCTCATCAAGATCGAAAAGATTCACTGAAGAAACTGTTCCCATTGGGTGGTAGGGAAAAATAATTTTTCCAAAAGGGCCAAAATCAACAGCCCGTGATTTGGACGAAGCACCAAACACCGCCTCAGCCTCAGCCCTGGCAAATTTTTTTAACATTTGATGTACCGGATCACGTGGATCGTGGTGTTGCGTTATCAAAGGAGCTGCTTCTATAAGATCAGTTAAAATTGTCATTTCCAATCATTCCCTTCCCTGCGTAATTTATACATATGAGGGTCTTCTTCTAATTTTCTCACCAAAGAAGCCTCTCCCCACTTGTCAAAAACCACACTAAAATTACGTCCGCTCACCACCCGACGGTCAGCCTGAATCAACCAATCACAGCAATCCAGTATTGTTTCCATCGGCGTGCATTGATCGCTAGCTAACCGGTCAATGGTCTTCTGATAATTAGCGCCTGCTTTCTTTCCTGCTTTCAACGTTGCTTGATGAATCTTGGTTTTGACCCATCCGGGGCCTATAATGACGAAATTCGTATCCGGGATTTCTGCATCCAGCAATTCACAGATCTTGATCAAGGCGATTTTAGAAATGGTGTAGGCGGAATAATCCACTGTGGCGTTGTTAGTCCCACCACCTGCAAAGAATAATACCACCGGAGGATGATCTCCTGTTTTGTTGCGTGATGGCAGTAATTCGTGGACGAACTGTACCTGTCTTGTAAAATTTATTTCCAAAGATTTTTCCCATGCTGCGAAATCACCGTCTATAAAAGATCCGACGGGTTCGAGCATGCCGGGGCAAAGGACCAGATAATCCCATTGAGAAAAATCATGACGCAAAGATACACCAGCCTCATGGACAGATCGGCTATCCGCTAAATCACAATAAATCGTTTTAACACCGCTACTTTGTAAATCATCCACTAAAGAAGAAGGCGTCCTGTACGTGCCGCCCACCTTCATGCCGCGCTGCTGCCACCTTTTGGCTAAAGCATAGCCAATATCACTGGAAATCGAAACAATCACTGCTTTAGATATTTTCTTTGATGAATTCATGGGTGATGCCATGGGTTTTTAAATAATCCTTGTACACTGCCCCATCTGAAGCGTTTTGAAAATACCCGTTGTAAAAAATACCAAGCAGGTATTTACCGCGCTCAATGGTGCACAAACGCCAATTGACACTTGAAGACAAAAGCAGGCCTAGTAAAGCCCACCAAACAATGTTGCGTGCAAGAATCTTCTTATACATTAAAGACCCCAATATAACATAAACACTGCCCATAACAAAAAGATAAATAGCGCTACAGTAGCGGTTATATACACCCAGCTGCCTCCCGGGGGATGATAGGAAAATTCTATATCATGTTCTCCCGCAGGCACCTTGATGCCCTTGAAAGCTTCATTAGCGCGCAGCAATACCACTGGCACTCCATCCAAATACGCCTTCCAGGAGGTGGTATAACTATCGTTGTAGACGACCGTCTGGGGCTTGGAAAAATCAGCATGAAGATTCAAGGTGTTCACATCAAAATAATTAACAGCAAGCTCATCACTGGGGCCCTTCACAGGTATTCCTACAGGATTAGAATCATCATAAAGAATAATTTTATATTGGGCATAATTGGCCAGGACATCTTCCGGGGTATGTTCAGATAGATCAAATGTCCAGCGGGTTGTTGATTGAGGGTAACCAACCTTCGGCGGCGCATCAGTCATGCTCATGTCGTACCAAAAATCTTCATAATGGACAAATTGATAAATACGGCTGCTGCTCACGGCAGGTTTTTGCGGACGCACCCAGGAAAAGGTCGGTTTAACATGCATCGAAGGCAAAACAGTTGCGAATTCTTTAGCATTTAAAGCATAAGCATGGAGAATCCACGCTGGCTGAAGGATCAAAAGCACCGCAAAAATTCCTGCCCATATTTTATGGGAAAAACGGACAATCCCCGAATAATAAACAATCGATGCGATGGCAAAAGTCCCCAGGGTCACATAAGAAATGACGGGAACAGCTTCAAAATGTTTAAGAAACCAAAACAAGATAAGACACAAAACCGTCACACCAAAAATAATCCCTTTTTTAGCACTGTTATCTTTAATAGTAATCCTCAGCAGCATTTGAAATTGATACACGCTTAATAAAATCACGATAGGAATTAAAAAAGCCCCTAAAAAGAAAAGATTGCGGAAATACGCAAAGAAAAAAATATGCCTGTATAAAAATCCATGAAAACCAGAGGCATTGCCCGAGGCAATGAGCCCCATAAAAACGGCCATGATACTCAAAAGAACTGTCAGGCGTGTCAGCTGCAAGAAAACTGAAAGTCCAAGGACGATATAAACCCATACAGGCAAAAAGAAAAATGAATCACTGCCGTAAGAAATTTTATCTAAATTTCCGAAGAGATATTGCATATCCAGGCGCTCGCCCAGGGTCCCGCTGCGGGTGATCTCATCATACGCCATCCCTCCCTGACGGCCCATGGTGCGGTCATAACACTCCTGGGCAGAAGAATATTGGCAATGACGTCCTGGTGCTACCACATCTCCACTGGCATCCAGGATTTTATACGCCAACAGAGGTGCCGCTGCCAACAATATACCGATAACGCACAACACAAATAATCGCCAATTCTTAATGA
The DNA here is from genome assembly GCA_013285735.1 of Candidatus Omnitrophota bacterium. GTDB lineage: Bacteria > Omnitrophota > Gorgyraeia > Zapsychrales > Fredricksoniimonadaceae > JABDGZ01. Next base: position 10,963 of record JABDGZ010000009.1, read on the forward strand.
CAAAATTATACTTATTTATACAAAATTTTTTGGCTTCTTTAAAGTACAAGAAAATAAAAACCAACAAAAAGCATAACAAAACCGTCATAAAATAAAATGGTAGATAGGAACTTATCAAGACCATGACTGTAAAGGTCAATCCTAAAAAATTACCCTGATCTTGCCGACGGGAAAACCGCAATAAAAAGAAAAAAAACCAGATCGCCGGCACCACCATTTCTAAAAATGTCATTTGGGTAAACATCGACGCCCCCAGGCTCGAAAACATCAAGCCCAGATACGCCAAATACGCCATGAGACGGTCTTTGAGAATTTCCTTGGCTAGAAAATAAAATCCAGCACAACCGATAAAAAAATAAAACACCATATAAGCCACAAAAGCATGGTCATAATTCATGCCGGCTAATTTTAAGAGAGGGACAAGCAGTGCAACAGGATTAAAAAGATTGCAGATGGCGATCGCGTAAAAAGGACGGCCAAGGCTGATAAAAGGCTCCCATAAAGGGATAACACCGTTGAGAACATTATTAAAATAAAATTTAGTGACCCCGTAGATGGTGTTGGTATCCATATTCACGGGGATTAGGCCAAAAACAAACTCGCGCATTAAGAATAGCCATAATACGCAAGGCATCACAAAAGCAAAGCTCCTCAGCATGGGAGGCATTATAACAGCCAGAAAGGATTAAAACCAGCATCAACAAAAATCATCCATCCTGTGGACGCCAAGCTCAAAACCTTAGGATCATGAGAATTCCACCCAAAAGGAATTGTTCCACGGCGGGATGAATAGCTATAGGCTGCAAGGCTTTGTGAAATATTATGATGCAAGCTTTCCATCGATTTTCGCATGGAAAATTTATCTGCCTGCGCTTGACTAGCCCAGTCAGAATTTTTAATATTATAATATTCCACCAACTCGTTAAGGGCCACCATCGCCCCGGCACTCCATTCAACTGAGATCCTGTCATGCTCATCGGTATAGCCAACACCTAAAAGCTCCCCTTGCTGATCAAAAACCCCGGAATGTTCCCGACCCGCCTGCCAAATCCGCCAAGCTGTACCATCGCCAAACCAGGCATCTAGATTCCGGGGACCGATACAGGCAATGCCCCACGTCTGCACATCCAGGGCGAAATTTTCAGAATTAATCACCCACTGCCCATTAATGAAGGATGCTCCTTGATAAAAGAACCCTTGTTTTTCATTCCAAACAAATCGAAAATACCTCTCAATAGCATCCATTGCTTTTTTGTATTGGGGGTCCTTGGTGATTTGATACAACATACGAAAGGCCGCGTACCAGGAAATATTATTCTCCGTTGAAATATGCTTATACCACCAATCCGTTTCGCTAAAATTTTTATTCTCCTCTTTATTTAACGTGCGGTGTGTCCCTAACGGCGCCATGCGAATGCCGCCACTCTCACTTTGAAGCATCATGGCTGCACGGGCCAATTCCTTTGATAATTGGAGCTCAACGCTGTCAGCGTGCCTCGCATAAAGCTGCATCGCGGCAATCACGACCCATGCATTTTCTCCTGCCACTGGTTTCCAATCCACCCAGTGCAGACGATCACTATCGGGAAATCCCGCCAAAGATTTTTTTCCATCCAAAGGATCAGTGACTAAATATTTACCATCTGCATCAAGGATACGAAAAATAAATCCCCGTTTTCCCAATTGGCTGACATCAGAACTGACGCTTTCCGGGTCCTTGGGATTATAAATAAAGGTATTGATCGGGAAGCCCGCGCGGATATTCCAGGTATCGCCCACCGACCCTTGCCAATAATAATGATCCATGAGAGATGCCTGATTGAAATTCTTCTCGCCACCAGCCATGCCCAAAACAATTTGGTAAAGGGCCCCATCATAAATATCCATCCCCTCATGAGTAATCGTCCTCTCAATACTGCCTTTTAATGCTCCGGATGATTCCATGTGGCGATAAACTTGAATTTTGTCTTTTTCAGGAATGTAAAAACTATAGGGAAGACGGGTGATAGGACTGACGTTGAACTTAAGCCAATTAAGTAAATGCGGATCAAAACTAGTTATTGAGGTTTGAGCCCAAACAGATGGGATGTTGGAAGCAGCTAAACAGACACAGATGAATAAAGAAAATATTTTTCTCATTTTTCGGTAACCTGGCTGTCCTTAAAAAAGGATCCACGGCTTTGCGTCCCCAGGTTACCCTGGGTTTGCCTTTATCGTTCATGACCATCTAAAAGAGCGTTTTCTTGCTACCTTTTTGAAGTATATACTATGATCTCAAGTTATGCAAGGTGAGCGCTTTCTCTAAGTTACTATTTATAGGCCACTTATAACTCTGCTATAAATATTCCCATAAATTATCCATTGCTAGCGGGTCCTGTCTCGGCGTTGATGTTAAGGTGCTCCTATTTGAAACGCGTACGTCACAGCCTTACAGAACGGTGGTTTCCCTTAACTAGCCCTGAGAACCGTCACCGTCCGCCCCTTAACATCAACACCGATCCACCCGCCGCAGGAGAGCCTTATCAAAAATCCACTAGGTGGCTGATGCCGATATGTTTTCCTGCGTATAAAAATCTGCACCAAAGCATTCGACTCAACTAATCGCGTGACCAAGTAATTGGCACCAACCCCTCCAGCGTGAACGGCAGATTTTAGCAGGAAAATATATCGGTATCAGCCAAGATGGCTATTTATAAACATGCTGGTTATGCTTTACAATCTATTTACGCTCGCATAAAATGCGCTTATGGCTTTTTTGAAACAGCACATTAAATGTCTCGTTTTGTTATTGGTCCTGATTGCCGGCATCATCATCACTGCTCCTTACTTAAATTTTCAAAATTACCTATCCCAAGGTGATCATGGCCGTGATCTTTATGCGGCCCAAGCAGTTTATCGCGGTGAGCTTCCCTACAAAGATTTCTGGTGGGTGTATGGGCCTTTGATGCCTTATTATTATGGCCTCTTCTTTAAAATCTTTGGGACCCATATTAGCAGCATGTTACTGGGAAAACTTATCCTTCGCATCCTCGGCGGTATTCTCATTGCCCTGGCAATGATGGAAGTGGCCTCGGAAATGACCGCCTTGCTTTGCGCCTGCTGGTTTATGCTTTTCCATCAGGATTTTTTCTTTACCTATAATCACTTAGGCGGCATTGTCATGGTCCTGGGTGTAGCTTTCTGTCTTTTATCTTATATTCAAAAAAATTCAATGAAAGCTGCCTGGGGCGCCTTGAGTTTTATTTTTACTTTGTGCCTGATCAAAATCAATTTTGGTTTAGCAGCACTCATGGTCTCTGTGATCACCGTGGGTGTCTGTGATGCGGTTAAACGTGTTGCCGCAGACAGCTCCAAAAAATTATTTTATGCCACCGCCTTGATCGTAATACCTCTCGTCGCTTTTCTTATTTACTGGTCCTTGTTAAAAGGCTTGTCTGCCATGGAAATCCGCCAATGCCTTCCTTATAAAGAAGGCGATCAGCCTTACGAAATGAGCGTATGGGTTGCGATAGGTAATTTTCTGCAAATCACCTGGCACACCATAACATCAACCTGGTTGAATGCAGCTTTTGCCTTGATCATTAATGCCTCTGCTTTACGTTGTATTTATTTGTTCACTAAAAAGAAAATGGACGTATCCCGCCAAACTATTCTTTTATTGTCTTTGGGCATGCTTGGCCTTTTTTGCGTGGCCAATTTTCATGAATACCTTAAAAGTGGCGTATGGTACCGTTCCTTCTGGGCCCAACCCTTGAGCATGATGATCACCTTCTTATTGATTGATACGGCTGCTCAAAGCATTCCTCAAGTAGCACGGAAAATGCTTTTCACTTTCTTGGCCTGGTTGCTGATTTTATGCTCGTTCTCGATCCTGCGCTCAGTCAACGCTGTCAAAATTAACAGCCAATTCTTATCCCTGCCTCGAGGAGGTATTTACATCGCTAATTCTCCCCCATGGATCGCGACTGTTGAGCAAACCACGGAATTCTTAAATAGTACACTAAAACCCAATGAACTTTTCTTTGCTCTTCCCTATGATTGCCTGTATTATTATCTCACTGATAAAAAAACACCAACACGTCAGCTGATTTTCTTTGACCATATCAAAATACCACCCGAGCAAGAACGGTCGGTGATCGCTGAATTGGAACGTAATCATACCAATTATGTCTTGGTTTCAAGCCGGGCTTTTGCCCGTCAGGAACCGGGTTTAGGATTTTTAGGAACAACGTACTGCCCCTTAATCGGAAAATATATTAATGATAACTTTGTGCCCATTGCCCGCTTTGGTGACTGGACCAATGAACCAGGTTGGGCATGGAATCATGGGACTTTAATTTTAAAACGAAAAAAAATGTTGTGATAACCATAAGGAATTGGGCCTTTTGAAACTTAATTCAAAAACTATATTTTTACTTCTGACAATCCTGATGTCAGTCCTGTTTATCTGGCCTGAGTTGAATTATCAGGATTCGCTTTCTCAAGGCGATCATGGCCGTGATTTATACGCTTTTGACGCGGTGACCCATGGGAAATTACCTTATAAAGATTTCTGGTGGGTCTATGGCCCCCTCATGCCGTATTATTATGGCCTCTTTTTTAAAATCTTCGGGGTGCATATAACAAGCGTTCTTCTAGGACGGGCATTGATGGTGGTTCTCTGCGCTGTCTTTTTTTATTTATCGGCAAGCTGCCTCATGTCTCCGGGGCTGGCTTTTTTAGGAGCTGCCTGGTTTACACAGTCACGTCAAGAATTTTTCTTTACCTATAATCATATCGGCGGCATTGTTGCGGAATTAATTATTTGCTGGTGCCTTTTATCTTATATCCGGGTTGGAGGCATGCGTTATTTATGGATATCGCTCGTTGCTGATTTTATCCTGGGATTAATCAAAATCAACTTTGGCTTAGCCGGCTTAGTGGGCATTATTTTTGGCGTCCTGTTTATTGATTTCTCCAAAAAGCATCCTTTCGACGCCACCAAAAAGAAATTCTATTTAATAGCCGCGGCCCTGATTCCTCTGGCCCTTGGTATTATCTACTGGTTACTCCTCCACGATTTACCCCTCTACGCCATCCGCCAATGCATGCCGTATTTTGGCGATGATCAGCCCTATCATGCGTCCCCTTTATCAGTCATCCCTTATTTTCTAATACAACAATGGCTGACCTTCGTCCGTACACCTGCCGGCATTCCCATTGGCATCGTCCTGCATGGATGCACACTGCTCAGTATCTATTTAGTGATATGCAAGAAAGTCGAACTAAAATACCGGCAGGATATTTTATTGGGGCTGGCTATTATCGGAATATTTTTCGTTGTTTATTTCCATGAATTTTTAGTCAGCGGTGTGTGGTACCGTTCCTATTGGTCAATCCCCTTTCTAGACTTGGCCCATTTTGTGATGATTGCGGTGGCGTTTACCTTTATCCCAAAATTCTTGCGCGTTTTGATTTTAATATTCTTAGGGGGATTGGCTGCATTGGGAATTGTTGCGCATATCGGCATCATCCAAGGCCAAAAGCAGCCTTCTCGTTATTTAAGCATGGACCGCGGCCAAATCTACGTCGGTAATGAGCCTCAGTGGACTGACACCGTCAACAGGGTCACTGAATATTTGAATACGACTTTGACACCAGACGATTCTTTTTTTGCCATGCCCTATGATTGCCTGTACTACTATTTAACCGGCAAGGCAAGCCCCACGCGCCAGCTGATATTCTTCGACCATATCAAAATACCGCCACAGCAGGAAATTTCAGTGATCAGGGAACTGGAAGGCAATCACATCGGATACGTTTTAATGTCGAGCCGTATCATATCTCCTGAGATAGGCCTCGGCATATTTGGCAAAACCTACTGCCCCATCCTGGCCCAGTATATTCACCAAAATTTTGTCCCTCTCATCCGCCAAGGCGGCGACTGGACCCAACCGCCCGGTTGGGCCAATAATCACGGCGTGATTATTCTAAAAAGAAAATAATCCAAACAGCTTATGTCATTCCGAATGTTTTAATCCGGAATCTTATGAGTTTTTGTTCTGAGAATTATCTTCAGGGGGAGCTTTTGGCTTAGGTTTAGGCTTTGGTTTAGCTTTCGGTTTTGCCTTAGCTTTTGGCTTTACCTTGGCTTTAGCCTTAGTCTGCGGATGTGTTTGATTTTTATTTTGATGCATCGCTGCCACGTGTTTGGTCATTGTGGCAGACTTAATATTTCTGGACGCTCCAGATTTCCTTGGTTTCGTCTTATTATAAAAAGCCCCTGCTCGTTTAGCTGCTACAACACCTTTGCCTTTAAATACTCCGGGTCTCGCCGTCGCTGCAATGGCTGGTTTACCATGGTTCGCAGATGCTCTTAGCGCAGGGTTCTTACGCGCAGCCTGTACTTGTATTTTTTGTTCTGCAGTTGCCGGGACATGTCTTTCATGCATCGCAGCCCGCTCTTGTGATGTTGGTTGAGCTTGTACGCCACCAGCCCCGCCATTAAAACTGGAATTATTGTTAGTAATATTAATGGTAATATTTGTTTCATTAACTCGTCTATTGACGAAAGTACCGTTGTTCCAACCCCCGCCTGAAAAACCTCTTCCCCCATAGCCATGTCCATAATTAATCCCGCCGTAGAATCCTATATGAACACCCCAATAGCCATCGTTAAAAACAAAATGACCACGACTCCACCCCCAATAACCAGGAGTCCATAAGTAGCCAGGTGTTGGTGCCAGGACCCATGTGCCAGGAACCCAATAGTAATCTTGGAAAAAATAATCATATCTCCAATAACCAGGGGTCCAAATATAATTAGAATCTGGAGGATCTGGCTGCACATATACAGGTAATGCCGGCGGAGGGATGGTAACAACCGTAACCTGAGGCGTTGGGTTAGGAGCACCATTCCCATACATGGCCTGAAGTTGTGCCACGCTTGGGAACTGTGGATAATACTCTCCTTGTGGGCCAGCATAGCCGCCACCGGATTGTTGAATAACAACAGCCACATACCCACCCTGGCCATTGGGCACATTCACTGTAAAAGAATTCCCATCCGCGTAAGATAATTGAACCGCCGCGAATAAAAACACTGCCAATAAGATAATTCCTAAATTATTTAAATGTATTTTCTTAAACATAGCGCCTTTCTAATGATTCAAATAAAGAATAAGTTTACAGTAATATTTTAAATGTTGGATCAAAAAAAGTCAATTATACTTAGGTATGAAGAAATGAAGGCGTGGTCGACGAAACTTGAACTCGTGCCGTCTTGCAGCGTGATAAAATTACCTCTTATTCAAAAAACGATTGGGGACAGCTTCTAGAAATTCAATCAATTGTTCCTTATCATCAATACGGGTTGGATTATCACATAGCTGCAAATGAACGCTCTACGGCTTTAGGATCTTTGGACCATGACCCTGCTATCTCAACAGAGAACGGATCAGGGAAAATGTCTTCGCTGCCGGCCTCAATGCCTTTGATAATATTTTCTGCGGCAACTTCAGAGCTTGTTTTAGGAAAATTAAAATCACGGGCCATATCCGTATCAATGGGGCCCGGAAAAATCGTGTGAACACTGATGTTCTTATTTTTTAATTCGGCCCGCAGGGCTTGGGACGCAGAAAAAACAGCGGCCTTGGAAGCAGAATAACCTGCAGCTTGGGACATGCTGGCCAAACCAACTACAGAACTTATGTTAGCAATGGCACCTGGTCCATTTTTTGCGATCAATGGTTCAAAAGCACGGATCATATTTAATGTACCAAAATAATTGACCTGCATATCGCGTATTAAATCCTGTTCCGTTGCTGTTAAGACCGACCCCCCTGACAAGGAGCCTGCATTGTTGATAAGCACATTGACATCCTGTGCACGGGCCGCTGCTTGTTTAATTTGTGGACTGGAAGTAATGTCTAATTCAATGAGAACAACCCTGTCGTCCTTCCAGGCTGATTGCTCAATCTTTCGCGCGGCGGCATAGACCTTTTTGACCTTCCTTTTAAGAAGAGCGTCAATAATCGCTTTTCCGATGCCTCGATTGGTACCGCTGACAAAAATCACTTGGTTTTCTAGTTTCATATTCTATTCCTTTCTTAGGTTTTCCGACCATCCGCCGCCCAACGCTTTGTAAAGTTGCACTAAGTCAACGGAAACCGCCTGATTACTTTGTACTAAAGCATCTTGGGCCAGATAAAGCGCGCGTTCAGAATCCAACACACGGATAAAGTCCACCAAACCGCTTTTATAAAGTTTGGTGGATAAGTCTAGAGCTTGGGTTTGGGCATCCAACGATTCTGACAGCGACTGATGCCGTACTTGTTCTTTGGCATAATTGGTAAGTGCTCCTTCAACATCTTGCAGAGCCGCTAATATCGTTTGCTGGTAATCGTCCAAAGCCTCCTCTTGACGGGCATTTTGGACCCTAACTTGGGCCCTAATGCGGCCTGCCTCAAAAATTTCCCATTGTACGCTTGGACCTATACTCCCGTAACGACTGGCGTAATCAAACCAGTTACTGGTCGAAAGGCTTTCAATACCACCGCCCCCGGTGAGAGAGAATTTAGGAAATAAATCTGATTGGGCCTCTCCTATATGGCTCGTCGCTGCTGCCAATCCACGTTCTGCTTTCTGGATATCAGGCCGTCGCTGTAGTAAATCAGATGGAAGACCAACCGGCACTTGAGGCGGTGTTAACGGGATGGATTTCTCCTCCGAGAGCTCATCCATTAACGCCTCTGGCTCCTGTCCAATGAGAACGGCTAGATGGTAAACAGATTCTTGAATACCTGTTTCCAGTAACGGCACCTGCGCCTGGGTTTGGGCCAAAATACCACGAGCCTCCTGCACGTCTAAATCACTGCTTAATCCGTGCTGAAAACGACTCTTGGTCAAATCAAAGGTCTCTTGTTGAACTTTAATATTTTGATGTGTGATCGTCAGCCGTTGCTGAAATCCTCTTAACTGAATATAACTCCGCGCCACTTCAGCCAGCAAAGAAATCAGCACATCCCTCTGGCCATATTGCGCAGCATCCACTTCAGCGTTCGCAGCCTCAACAGCCCTGCGGGTGCCACCAAAAATATCAATTTCCCAGGCTGCATCAAAGCCTGCGTTGTACTCATTAAAATTAAAAGGTGTGGTTGGAGGCAATGGTGGAAAACTGTTTTTACCCCAACGGTTGCGCGAGTAGGAAGCAATTGTTTTTATCGTAGGCCATAAGCCGCCATAAGCTACGTCCCTTTGTGCACGGGCTTCGCGTACACGGGCTTGCGCTAACCGAAGATCATAATTAGATTCCATAGCTTTTGTCATCAATAAATCCAAATCAGGGTCATTAAACTTCTTCCACCAAATGGACAAATCAACAGCCCCCTTCATTTCTCCATGGCTTAAGGGGGTGGCCCATTGCTCTGCAACATTAATCTTAGGCGCCTGATAATTGGGACCAACCGTGCAACCGGAAAAAAACAAAAGACCTATAACCGCTCTACCAAACATCATGTTTGACCCGCTTGGTTCTTACGATTTGCACTTTCCAACAAGTGGAGAATCTCCTCAACAGTATTGTCATCCCCCATACCCGTATTGAGCATGGCATGAAATAATTCACGTTTCGGCCAGTCGTGCCCGAAATACTGTTTGACAAATTTCCGTCGATCGTCGTCTATAGTGTCCACTAGTTCAATGGCTTCTTTCTCGTTGCCCCCGAGGCGCTTAAGCACACGATGGTACTTCAAATCTCTTGAGGCATATAAAAAAACACAAAAAATATCCTTACGGTTGCGCAGAAAATAAGGCGCCCCACGACCCACAATGACGCAGGGCTTTTGCTCAGCAGCCTCAAGAACGACCTTTTCAAGCAAACCTGCCAGACGCTGGGTATCTAAAATAGCTTCCTCGGTCGACGATGGATTTGGCATAAAACTCCCTCTCCAAATAATATTCACTAATTTATGGAGTAAAGGATCAGACCGTTCTTCACGCTTGCGGCATTCCTGTACAGGAATTTTGGCAAGTTTAGCGATCTCTTCGCTTAAGGCCTGGTCGAATAATTTCCAGCCAAGCCGCGCGGCCACTTTTTCACCAATGGTGCTGCCTCCGGCACCAAACTCTCTGTCAATCAAAAGAATTTGTTTCATACCTTCCCTTTTATTCTGCCGCAACCGCAGCCACAGCGCCTTTACGCGGCGTCTGAAATACAAAGACCCCGCCCAAGCACGCTACACAAAGACAGGCCACAAAGAAAAATAAATTCACAAATGACCAATAATCCGATTGTTGAATCAAAACGTGATAAAGAAATCCTTGCGCATGGGTTAAAGCATCCACCGGCGATAAACGCTGCTCAAAAATATGCTGTAATCCATTTAACGCTTGGTTGTATGCGGGATTGGCCGTTGATAAATGCCCTACCATCATGGATTGATGCGTTTGGGAAAGACGTGCTAGCATCGTGGCTACCAAAGAAAGACCAATGCTGCCGCCGATATTACGGATGAGATTTGTCAGGCCAATGGCATTACCGATTTGTTCGTTGCGCAAGGTGCCCACGGCCAAGGTTGTCAAAGGTACAAAGATAGAACTTGCCCCTAAGCCCGCAATCACATTAGCCAAAACAATAGTGTTCATGGACATTTGCAGACTTACACCGCTTAACATCCACGCACCTATAGCATTGGCAAGAAACCCGAATCCAACTAAAAGTTTCGGATTAACGCGGGTGCTTAAGGCCCCTACAATAAATAGGGCTGCTAGAGAGCCGTATCCCCGCGGCGTTACCGACAGTCCGGCGTCAAGGGCTGTATAACCTAACATCGATTGCAGGAATAATGGCTGTAAAGTTATTAAAGAAAATATCATCAAACCAAAGAGCCCAAACATAACGCTGCTGACGGCAAAATTCCTATTTTTAAAAATGCGCAAATCCACGATAGGATGATCTGTGGTCAGTTCACGCACAATAAAACCGATCAAAGACATGATACTGACCACGGTAAACCAACGCACCCACACTGCTGAAAACCAATCAACATCCTGACCTTTATCCAGCACGATTTGTAAGGTCCCTAGAAACATCGCCATCAGACCAAATCCAAGAACGTCCATTTTATGGGCCTGTTTTTGGATGTAAGGCGGGTCTTCGATCAACATAGTCATCAGAAAGACCGCCAAGATGCCGACGGGAAGATTGATGAAAAAAGTCCAGCGCCAGGAAAAATCATCAGTGAGCCAACCGCCGAGTGTAGGGCCGATAATAGGCGCTACTACAATCCCTAAGCCATACAAGGCGCTGGCTGTCCCCCGCTGATTGGGTGGAAAACTTTCCAGTAAAATCGATTGGGCCAAAGGCTGCATGGCACCTCCCCCTAAACCTTGCAGCACCCGTGCCAAGACCAGGATGGGCATGCTGGCTGCAACCCCACAAACTAAGGAAGCCAGTGTGAAAATAATAGTACAGCCGATCAAAAAACGTTTGCGGCCGAAATAATTTGCTAACCAGGCACTGGCCGGCAAAATAATGGCATTGGCCACCAAATAACTTGTCATCACCCACGTGGATTCATCCTGGGTAGAGCCCAAGTTTCCCGCGATATAGGGAAGTGCTACCACCACAATAGATGTATCTAAAAAGAACATAAAAGTCGCCAACATCAAAGGCAAAGCAATGAGCCATGGATTGTAACGCGGGTGCCATTCAGTTGAAGGAATTTGGTTCATTTGACTTTGACTTGAGGGTTGACCGACATGCCCGGTGCAATATCTAGATCATCGGGCAAAGGGTCATCAAAAATGATTTTAACCGGGATCCGCTGGACAACTTTGACATAATTACCAACAGCGTTTTCCGGCGGCAATAAACTAAAGCGCGCACCGCTGCCTGCCTGCAAACTATCTATCTTGCCCTTAAATTTCCTTCCGGGATAAGCATCCAAGGTCAATTCTACCGGCTGTCCGGGACGCATATGGACCAATTGCGTTTCCTTGAAATTAGCCACCACCCAAACATCCCTGGGAACAATGACCAACAAAGTTTGGCCTGCCTGGACATAATTTCCTAACTGGACATTACGGGCTGTAATGCGTCCATCACGTGGAGCAATAATTTTAGTATAAGAAAAATTCAATTGCGCCTGTCCAAGTTTGGCTTGGGCCTCTGCTAAATCGGCGGAGGCAGATTCAATGTCCGCACGGCTTAAGGACACATCGGCCTGAGCTGCTTTCACTTGGGCATGTGCTGAATCTAAATTAGCATCAGCTGCCAATGCCTGGGCCTGGGCCTGGTCAAAATCAATTTTAGACACGGCCCTGGCTTCAACTGATTCGTAGCGACCGAGATCATTATTGGCTTTTTTGTCTTGAGCTTCAGCAACTGTTACTGCTGCTTGCGCCTGGTCTACTTTTGCTTCACTAACCAAAACTTCTGCCTGGGCATGGTTTAACTGGCTATGGGCGATGGCGACGACGGCCTTTGCTTGGGACAAAGCGGTCTCATAGTCGCGCGGATCGATTTCTACCAACACATCGCCTTCTTTAATATATTGATTGTCAGTCACCAAAAGTTTCGTCACCTGTCCGGGTACACGGGGACTTAAAAGAGTAACATAACCATCAATGAAGGCATCATCGGTGGATTCATAGCTCTCTGTATAATTGATATACCAAAAGATTACTACGACCCAAAATACCGTAGCTGCAATACCTATAATTAAATACAATCTACGTTTCTTATTTCTCGGCGGAGGGGGTGGCGGCAGGCTTTCTTTTTTCGAATTGACAAGTGTTTCGATTTTATCTTTTTCTTGTTCCATATCTTTTCTTTTTTTACCCAGTTTTCAGATAATAAACTATTCTATCGTAAACTTGGGCATGGACACACAAAAAAATATGGATTATGACAGGCCAAGACCTTTTTAAAAAACTGATGACAAAAATTATACCGTCGCGTCAAGGGCAAGAAGAAACCCCCTGCATGATGTTACATTACAGAGGATTAAAAAGACAAATCAGTGGCGGGGTCAATAGAAACATCAACAATACGCTTTTATTCAAAAATACTAATTTTCTTAACAATGGGTGATTTCAAAGTCTTTAACAGTTTAGGAATCAAAAGTTTTAAGTCATCATACCTATTGCTTAAAGCTTTAAGAACAAAAATTGGCACAGTGGCATGGCGTAAATTTATTTGATAAATCATATTCTGGTCTGGTGTTACAAAAATATCAAACTTCCCCGCAATAAGGGCCATTAACTCCCCGTTCTGTTTACCTTTCCATCCCATATCGGAAACAGTCTTTACCGCATGCCCCGGAAAGTGTTTTTTAACCTTTTGGGCAGAGATTCATCAAGCAGAATTTTCATTTTATTTCTTCAGAAAACGATTGGGGGCGGCTTCTAAAAACTCAATTACTTGTTCCTTAGAGACGGTTGGAAAATCTAAAAGGAAGTCATCAACGTTGTCTCCAGCCTTAAGATAGTCAATGAGATTCTTAGCAGGAACCCTGGTTCCCAAAAAGACCGGTGTCCCTCCCAAGATTTTTCTATTTGAAATAATTACGTTAGCTTTCATAATTAAAATATATCATACGTTTCCTAGACACGCAATACCTATCCAGAACCTAAGATGTCCACATTTTGGTCTAAACCATATCAATTGATATCTATTAGTATAAAACAAAAACCCCGCAAGTGCTTGCGAGGCTTTAATTTAATGGCGGGGTCGACGAGATTTGAACTCGCGGTCTTCAGCGTGACAAGCTGATGTGTTAACCAGCTACACCACGACCCCGTAGATGAAGCGATATATTAATAGTTCTCAACTGCTTTGTAAAGAAAAAACTGGTGGGCAAGGAAGGACTTGAACCCTCAACCTATTGAATGTAAGTCAATTGCTCTAACCAGTTGAGCTACTTGCCCGTATAAGCCCATAATAATAAATTTATTTCTCGAATAAAGCAAGTGTTTAATCTTTACTACTAAGCTTGCTGTTAAACCGGCTATACGTAAAATAAATAATCAAACCAATAACAAGCCAAATCAAAAGACGCCACCAGGTCTCAGCATCCAGTGAGGTCATCATCGCTAGGCACACTAAAATACCTAAAATAGGAAACTGTGGAAAACAAGGGCATTTGTACGCCCTCGGTATATCCGGATGAGTGTATCGCAAAATCATGACCCCCGCACAGACAATGATAAAGGCCAACAGCGTGCCGATGGATGTCATGTTTCCTAATTTAGAGATGGGAAAGAATCCGGCAAAAAAACTCACGAAAAGCATGAACACTAAATTTGTCCGCCACGGGGTGCGCCATTTGGGATGAATGTCTGAAAATAATTTAGGCAAAAGCCCATCGCGTGACATAGCATAAAAAATACGTGACTGGCCTAACAACATCACCAAAATCACCGACGTAAATCCACCAATGATCCCAAGTTTGACCAAAATATGTAGCCAAGGATATGGCGTCAAATCAATAGCTGTCGCCACAGGCGCGGCATCGCCCCGCATCAATTTATAATTCAACATGCCGGTCAACACAAAGGCAAACAAGATATACAAAATGGTACAAATGATCAAAGAACCGATAATGCCTCGAGGGATGTCCCGTTGGGGATGATGCGCTTCCTGGGCCGCGACTGAAACCGTATCAAAACCAATATAGGCAAAAAATATAATCCCTGCCGCGCGCATGATGCCGCTAAAACCAAATTCTCCAAATGTACCCGTATTAGGCGGAATAAAAGGCACGTAATTACTGGGTTTAATATAATGAAAACCAACAACGATAAAGGTCAGCACCACCGCGAGTTTGATAACAACGATTACGTCATTGACTGTTGCTGATTCCTTGATCCCCAGCATTAATAAAAGAGAAATCAATACAATGATCAACATGGCCGGGACATTGACTATCCCGTGCGCTTGGCTGCCGTCAGGCATCGTCACTATATCATAGGGACAAGCGGCTAATCGTACCGGGATAGTGACCCCAAAATCATGCAAAAAAGAACCCACATACCTTGACCAGCTAACCGCCACGACGGCCGAGGCTACCGCGTATTCCAAAACCAAATCCCAGCCAATGATCCAGGCAAAGAATTCCCCCATCGTCGCATAAGCATAGGTATAGGCAGAGCCTGCCACAGGAATCATCGATGCTAACTCGCTATAGCACATGCCTGCAAAGGTGCAGCCGATAGCCGCCACCACGAACGAAAGCACCACCGCTGGTCCCGCGTTTTCTGCCGCGGCAATACCCGTCAGAGAAAACAGGCCTGCCCCGATGATGGCCCCTATCCCTAAAGACACTAAATTAAGCGCACCCAGGGAACGCTTTAATTGATATTCCCCGCCCTCGGCAGTTTCAATTAATTGACTGATGGGCTTTTTGATAAAAAGATTCACCTTTTCATCTCCTCTAAAATCTTTAACGCTGCTGTACGGGGGGATGGGGCTTGGAGAATAGGTCTGCCTACCACTAAAAAATTACTGCCTTGTTGTATAGCCGCCTGAGGCGTTGCTACCCGCTTCTGGTCATTTAAAGAGGCGTCCGCAGGGCGGATACCCGGAGTTACAATTAAAAAATCTTTCCCCAATTCTCGACGGATAAGTGCTGCTTCTTCAACGGATGCAACCACACCATCCAGGCCAGCTGCTTTGGCTAATCGGGCACGCTCAAGCACCAGGGCTTCTAAATTAGCTTCTTTAGCCGTACTGGTCAACACCGTAACACCGACGATCAAAGGCCGCGTGACACCCAATGCCTTGGCTTGAGCTTGAGCTGCTTGAACGGCGGCTTCGAGCATTTCTTTGCCGCCTACCGTGTGCACGGTCATCATATACAAAGGGGCAAAACCCGTATCACCATTGGGGCTGACACTTAAACCCACCGCACTCTTAACTGCTGAAGCCACGGTGTTGGGAATATCATGGAATTTCAAATCTAAAAAAACCTTCTTTCCCCTGGATTGCAAATAACGGGTAATAAAAGGACCGTGTGCTGTAAACATCTGGCTGCCGACTTTAAAAATCTCAACAGAATCTGCCAATTCATCAATAAGCACGCGGGCTTCTTCAAAGGTTTCAAGGTCTAAGGCTAAAATTAATTGGGTTTTCTTCATCGCTTTAAGCTTCCTATGATCTCGCGGATATCGCTGATCTTGTTTTCTTTCATAAAAACCTCAATCCCCTCTAGGACATCGACGGGCGCGCGGGGATTAACAAAATTTGACGTCCCCACCGCAACCATGGACGCGCCGGCAATAAGGAATTCCAGAGCGTCCAGAGCTGTCATAATCCCTCCCATACCGATCACAGGTATTTTAACTTGAGAGGCCACCCTTTGCACCATATAAACCGCAATGGGCCGAATAGCAGGTCCTGATAATCCGCCGGTAAAATTACCTATACGGCTTTTGCGGGTCTTGATATCAATGGCCATCGCCGTAAATGTATTGATTAAACTCACTGCATCAGCGCCTCCCTCTTGGGCGGCCTGGGCAATTTCAGCGATATCCGTCACATTAGGGGACAACTTGGCAATAATAGGAAATTTAGACAAAGATTTCATTTTTTTGACTAACCTTGTCGTGGCCTCAGGGTCCTGAGCCACCAAAACTTTGTGCTTAAGATTAGGGCATGATAGGTTCAACTCAATGGCTGCAATTCCATGTTGAGCATTTAATTTTTCAACAATCCCAACAAATTGTTCTTCATCGTGCCCCAGGATGCTGATAATCAAGGGCGCTCCAATTTTCTTTAACGCAGGCAATTTTTGGGTGATAAAACCGTCAATGCCGGGATTTTCGATGCCGATAGCATTGATCATTCCCGATGGTGTTTCAAAAATACGCACGGGCTGATTGCCCACCTGGGGATGAAAGGTCACGGTCTTAGGGATAATGGCCCCAAGCCTTTTGACCTCTTCAAGATTATAGTAACGCTCTGCATGGCCGAAGGTACCGGAAGCCACGGTCACTGGATTGGGAAAAGTTGCATTACCTATCTTTATAGTCAAATTCATATTAATGAAATTTTACCTCATCCAGATCAAATGCTGGACCGTCGTAACAAACTGTCTTAAAACCATGCTTGGTCTCAATCGAACATCCCAGGCATGCCCCTAACGCACAGGCCATGATCTCTTCACAAGCAGCCTGACCAGGGATATGGTGTTGGACAGCAAATACCTGCACTGCCTTCATCATAGGATTAGGCCCGCAGGTGTATATAAATGTAGAGCTGGGATCTTTGTTAATCTTATCAAATAAAACACTCACACGTCCCTTGATCCCGACGGAACCATCGTCCGTGGCAATATGGACCTTCACCCCATTGTCTTTAAATTCTTTCATGGGATAGACATGACCCCGGTCGCGGCCGCCAAAGAGCAAGACAAGATCGTATTTTTTCTTTTTTAATACATCGGAAAGAATAAGCATCGGCGCAATACCAATGCCGCCGGCAATCAATACTACCTGTTTGGTGCTCGCCGGAGGCAGTGCGAATGGCGTCCCTAAAGGCCCTAGAACATCAATGATATCCCCTTTTTTCTTTAAAGAAAGCAGTCGTGTGCCTGGGCCTATGGCATCATAGAAAATCTCAACATATTTTTGGGCACGGTAAACACTAAAAGGACGGCGGAAGAATGGCTGTAGACCCTGATCATCTGTGCGGATATGCACAAATTGGCCGGGATTGACCTCGCCGGCTAAATCAGGGGCATCAAAAACCATACGCCAATATTGCGGGGAAAGCTTTTCATTGACGAGGACTTTATATTTATTTTGGATCTTTTCCATGAATTTTTTTAGTATATCATTTTTTCTGGCAATGCCCACAATAAAATGTGCTTCTGCCTGCCTGAGTTATCCGTAAAATAGTTTGCTGACAGCGAGGACAAGGCAAGCCCTCTCGTGCATAAACCGCCAGCCGCTCATTGAACCGGCCTTTTTTACCAGCACCGTCACGGTAATTACGCATGGAAGAACCCCGATGAGCGATTGCTTCTTTGAGAACCTCAATAATTTGATGATGAATAATTTTAATCTGTGCCAGGCTAATGCGGCAGGCTTGCTGTTTAGGACTTACCTGACTGCGGAAAAGGATCTCACATGCGTAGATATTACCGATACCTGCTACAAAGGTGTGATCAAGCAGGACATTTTTGACAGGACGGCTTGTCTTGTGGAAATATTCCTGCATAAAGGCCGGCGTAAACTCTTTAGCAAAAGGTTCAGGGCCTAAAATATTAAAATGCTTAATCTCATCTAAAGCAGCAACCACGCGCAGCTGGCCAAAACGCCGTTGATCATTGTATAAAAGCCTGCTGCCATCGGAAAAAATAAATTTGATCCTGGTGTGACGATCCTCCAAACCATTAAAGATGAGTTGCCCCGTCATCATGAGCTGGATGACTAAAAATTCTTCTGAAACCAACTGTATAATGATTGCCTTGCCGCGGCGGGTTATTTTTTTGACAGCCTGATTTTTAAGCCGACGGCTAAAATCCCCTGCTTTTTGGCGTAAAAGAAAGGCATCGAGAACGATGCCTTCAGAAATTATTTTACGCTGAATGGATTTATTTAAATCACGGACAATGGTTTCAACTTCAGGAAGTTCAGGCATTCTGTAGCTTTTTGATCAATTTTTTAATTTTTTCTTCTGCCTCGGCAACATTCTTGACGTCGATCATCCCCTCAATGTTCCAGTTGCCCAGATCAACAACAGGACGTCCGTACACTAAACCATAACAAATTTCAGAATTGGTACCAAAGCTTCCAGGCAAAGCAACGATAATGTCCGCAGAACAGGCCACAATGGTATTACGCGCATAACCAATGGACGTAGGCAGGGAAATATCGATATACGAGTTAGCATCCCGCTTATCTTTGCCAGGCAAAATACCAATGGTCATGCCTCCGGCCTTTTTAGCTCCCATGGCTGCTGCTTCCATGGCACCACCCAACCCGCCGCAGACTAAGACACAGCCTAATTCCGCGATCATTTTACCGACCGATTCTGCCAAATCTTCAACTCTGGAACTAATGCTGCTGCCTCCGATGACTGAGATTGTGATCATTTGTTTTCGCATATATCTCTTTCCTTAAAAAACTACATAATATTGCCCGTTGATGAACGATTCCATTTTTTATTTCTGACATTCTATCAATCCTCTCAAGCAAGTCAATGATGTCGTTTATATTCCCATTTTCGCCTTAATCTATTGACTTCCTTATTTTAAAATCACATAATGGCTTTTATACTTTAAAAATTTAGAAATTTAAACGTTACATTCGTTTTTTAAAAATGTTACCCAAGCTGCTTAAAAATATAGCACTAAATTCACTGTTGGTCATTGGAAGCGTCCTCATTGGTTTTATTCTTGTTGAACTCACTTTCCGTCCACACAATCTCAAATTTGAAAATCTTATTTTAAAAGAGGATGATGACTTAGTTAACAAATTCTACGACAAACTATTTAAATATGATCCTACTCTTGGATGGCTCCCTTTGTCTAATGTGTCCGTTTCAAAATGGGGAAGTCAGGTAAAGACCTTAGATGACGGAATCCGCTCTAATGGTGCACCTACAGTATTAAATGACCATGCCCCAATTCTTGCCTTAGGAGATTCTTTCACCTTTGGTGATCAGGTTTCCGATGATAAAACCTGGCCATCGTATTTAGAACAACTGACTCATCGCAAGGTTTATAACGCGGGGGTTTCCAGTTACGGCATAGATCAAGTTGTTTTGAGATTGGAAAAAGAAAATTTGATTAAGAAGTATAACCCGAAGATCATCATCCTGAGTATTATTTATGACGACATCCTGCGATGCATGCAAACAGTTAGGCATGGGGATTCAAAACCTTACTTCACACTAAAGAATGATGAATTGGTCCTTCAAAAACAACCTGCATCTGAGACGGTACGGTTAGATTGGTTTCGAAATATCTTTGGCTATAGTTATATCTGCCATAAATTAATGAGCGACAGGTTTCCTGACTATTGGTTTCGTGGAACCAGTCGAGAGTTCCGCACCATACCAGGGGATTCTTTAAAAATAACCGAACTTTTATTTGATAGATTTATGCGTTCTACTCAATCAAAGGATGTTATTTTTCTCATTCAAGAACGAGCTCGGTGGGGTGATTTAGAGAGTCTTATCGATTATATAAGGAAGACCTACCCCAAGGTGCATGTTGTGTATTTAACGCCTACACTGATTCATCTTGAAAACACCAATCCTCAGGAATACGACAGTTTTTTCTACGGCCACATGACCGCCGTGGGGAATAAATTTGTAGCTGAGATATTAGCCAAATACATACTGACGTTGCATGATTATCAAAATCGAAGAATTATAAAACGCGCCCGGCGGGATTCGAACCTGCACCAGCAGCTCCGGAGGCTGCTGCCCTATCCATTAGGCTACGGGCGCAAAGTTTTTTCCCAATAGATCACTTTGCCACTACAAACGGTGTATTCTACCAACCATTTGAGCTAAGTCAAGATACCCTTAGCAGTGAAAAAATTGGACCATTTGCCATTACTTCTTTGATAACTCCAAGTTTTATTGACATCTTTATTAAAAAATTACATAATTACTCATGCCTTCGGATGAATTAAAGCATACCGCCCCCAAAAATAATTCTTCTTTAACCATCCTTCTTTTAAACATATCTTTTATCTGTGCCTTTGGAATTATTCTGCTCATCACCTTGCATGACCGCTCATGCATGCACAACGCCTTTACCTATCTGTCTTATTATATCCTTCTTGGCCTTACGGCCACTTGGGCAATATCTTTAATTAATCTCTACCAATATAAAAAATCCAATGCTTCTCTATTTATCCGCCGGCATTGGAAAGGGATTTTAATTTCATTCCTTTTGGCTTCTGTAACTTTTGTTTCCGTCCCCAAATATTTTCGGGTCCTAAGCGATGAAACAAATCTCTTGTCCGTTGCTAAATCCATGACCTACTATAAAACCGTAGAGAACTTCACTGAAGGGCGCTGGTATTTTGAGATGTATTGGTCCACGCCCACCAAAAACACGGAAAAACGTCCGTTCCTTTTTCCCTTTTTTACATCCCTGCTTCATACACTTTTAGGCTATCACGTAGAAAATGTTTTTATTCTTAATTATTTTGCTTTATGGACCATGCTGTTCCTTCTCTATATTGCCATGCATCGCTCCCTAGGGAACCTCTGGAGCATTTCTGCCCTTATTTTAGTCGTGTCACAACCGGTCATTGCACTTACAGCTACCAGCGGGAGCGTTGAAATATTCAATCTTTTATTCATCCTTGCCTCTTTCCTGGCTCTACGGTATTTTTTAGATGATCCCAACCATAAAACTTTCATTGCTCTTGTAATGACACTTATCATGCTGGCCAATGTGCGTTATGAGTCTATTTTGTTTTTGGCCGTTACCCTGCTTTTCGTCACTGCTGGCGGGTATGTGAAACCTAAATTTTTATCCCAATCGCTTGCGTACGCGATAGCACCTTTTTTTCTACTCCCTTTAATATGGCAACGGATACTGCTTGCCTCAGAATCTGATCCCAACCTGGTAGGAGGTTCCTGGATTAAAGCATTCCAGTTCGATAATGCCCAGCATAATATAATCCTTTTCTTCAAATATATCCTTGAGACCAGCGGCCGCTTAGGATATGCCGGCATTATTGATATTGCCGGTATTCTTGCTGTTCTGGTGATTGGCTTTGTCTATTTATCCAAAGAAAGAAATTCGAAGTTACTTGTACTTTGGGCCTGTTCTATCGTCAGTCTTTCTATTTTATTCACCATTCTTATATTTTATCAAGGAGGTATCAATGATCACCCCTTAAACGGCCGGCTTTATATTCCTATTTTAGTCCCTCTTTCAATTGCCCCTATTTATTTTGCTGCCCATATTTTAAAAGACAAGCAAAAATTGGCCGTTGGAACCCTCATCTTTTCTTTGGCCGTCTTTGTCTTCTACCATCCCATTGCTGTTGAAGATAGGCTGACAAACAATTTAATGATTATCCGCGAATACAGGTATGTTGATGCTTTTCTAAAGAAAAATGCAGATAAAAATACGCTTATCATCTGCGGCAGACCAGGACAGCTGATTGTATCTAATTACGGGGCGCTTTCCTATACTACAGCTAACAGGCAGGTGGATAATATTCTACGGCAGTTTAAAAATCATCTTTTTAGCAAAATTTATGTGATCCAGTCGATTGCTTACAAGAACAACTCCCCATTAAATGATAATGTGGTGAATTCCCGCTATCAACTTGAAACAGTTGATGAACTGCAGATCCTAGGCTCGTATTACTTTAGAATTTCTCAGGTGAAAGCCCTAAATTCAGTTTAAATCTTCCGGGCTTGTAATATTTAATATCTGAGAATCTTTCTTCTTAAATATTCTTGTCCCCATCCCTCCAATATAATCTTCCGGATTGGGAGACCACTCTCCGAAACGGGCGACTTCTTGATAATATTCTTTTATATATTTGTCAAATATAAGACCATAGTCTCTGCCAAACTTTCCCCACTGGCCAAAACCTGCGTAACACACAGACCCCTGAATGATATACTCCACTTTCTGTCTTTCCAAACTCCTAATAAGGTCTATCTCCTGGGCAGGTGTAATGTTGATCGCCTTGAACATGTATAATAAACGGGATGGCGCAGGATGGCCCGAAAGAAAATAATAAAGGGCATCACTGGGAAAAACAAAAAACAATTTGTCTTGAGGTATATTTTGTTCAATATAGTTTTCCGTATCCACCATGCTTTTGATATCTTTAGTTGCCTCAA
Source organism: Candidatus Omnitrophota bacterium (assembly GCA_013285735.1). Taxonomy (GTDB): domain Bacteria; phylum Omnitrophota; class Gorgyraeia; order Zapsychrales; family Fredricksoniimonadaceae; genus JABDGZ01. The sequence continues at coordinate 33,773 of JABDGZ010000009.1, forward strand.
TGACATAAATATTCATGCCTCGATGGGCAAAAAAATAGGCTTTATCTTTATACCGCTCCAAAAATTTCCAATTTTGCCAGGCTTGAAAACCAATGATACCTGCAACCAAAATGAAGACTGTTCTGCGTAAAAAAGGGCCGCTGATGACAGAGGCTTCAGTTATTAAATACGCCAGGATCATAATCGTAAAAGGTTTAACCCAATACGCCTCGTAGTCAATCCCTCCCATAATGAATTCATGGTAACTCAACACTGCCAGGATCAGCATCGTGATGATGATTAAAAAATAATCCCTATGACGCGGCCCTGTCCAACTTTTCTGTAAAACGATAGAAATGACAACACGTATGAAAGCAATTAAAGCAAGCCCTGCTATTACTGCATCCCGCCCGTTCTGGCGGATATTGAATATGGCTGTATTAAAAATGCTTATAAACCCGTCGGGAATAGAGCGATTAACATAGCAAGTACTGTATCCCTTAAAAAATGGGAACGATTGTTTGATTTCATGGATGGAAAGATTCTTAAGAAAAAGAAAATGAATAAACACCCAAACTAAAATAATTCCAATCAACAGATACCCGTAAACAGCCAGTTGTCTGATAGAAAATTTTTTATATTTCAATACATCCCAAAGGATAAGATTAATTCCTGCCCCTGCCAGCATGACAACACCAAAATTGATCTTAATAAACCCCAACAAAAGGACAAACAAAGCTGCCCACCAAATGTATTTCTCCTGATCGCTTTGGCTATAGGAAAGCATCGCCCACAAGACTCCGACTTCCATACAAATTCCGCCATAATGGGAAAAATTATGCATAAAATCCGGTGTAAAAACACCGAAAGCTAAAGCTGCCAGTAAAGATGCCCAAGGAGGCATGATTCTTCTCGCCGCCATAAAAAACACACCTGAAAATAATGTTTTAAGAATCACCCTGCCCCAAATGAGGCTTTGAATTTGTGCGCCCAATAACTTAAAAAATAAAGCATTGTAATACAGCATTAGGGGGCCGTATTGCCAATAAAAATCCTGGTACGGAATTTTTCCCTTTACAACAGCATCAACGGCATAAAGATTAATGCCTGCATCGCCGGGACTAAACCCATGTTGGACAGAAAGAGTAGGAAAATTTAGAAAAAAGTTAATGACTAAGCAGAGAAGAAGTAGTTGAAAAGAAGAAAAATGAAAAGGAAGGCGTATTTTATTCATTTCTTAAAATTCAGGAAAGCCATGACTATTACGCTCTGTAAACTATCTTACCGCCGCAGATGGTATATTCAACTTGGGAATAAAGCTTACGGCCGATAAAAGGTGAGTTCTTACTTTTAGAGACGAAGCCCTCCAGGGTGACTGTCCATTCTTTATCCAGGTCAATGATCGTAATGTCAGCGTCATGACCTTCCTTAATTATCCCTTTATGCACAAGTCCCACAATTCGTGCCGGAGCGCTGGACATTCTGTCAACCATGGTGGGCAAATCAATGATCCCTGGTTTAACCAATTCAGTTATCGTCAAGCCCAATGACGTTTCGAGCCCGATCAGGCCAAAAGGTGCGCCGTCAAATCCCACTTCTTTATCTTCCTTGGTATGCGGCGCATGGTCGGTCACGATGCAATCAATGGTCCCGTCGGCAATAGCTGCTTTGATCGCCTCCACATCCTCACGAGAACGCAGTGGCGGATTGACCTTTGTTGATGTGTCAAAACTGCTGCACGCTTCATCCGTCAATACAAAGTGATGTGGACAGGCTTCGGCCGTCACTTTAATACCTTGAGATTTTGCAAAACGTATAAGCTCACAGGAACGCTTCAGCGACATATGGGCCAAATGCACCCGGGCATCAAGATAAAGGGCTATTTCAATATCCCGAGCAACAGTCACGGTCTCAGCAATGCCTGGATCGCCTTTTAAGCCTATCTTCGTCGACACAACCCCCTCATTCATCACACCGCCAGCACTCAACAACGGGTCCTGGCAATGCTCAATGATCAAAACATCCAGCATCTTGGCATACTCCATCGCCAGCCTAAACAGACGGCTGTTAAGAACAGATTTTCCGTCGTCAGAAAAGGCCAAACATCCCGAAGCCTTCAGTTCCGCCATATCTGTTAGCTCCCCATCCTGCTGGCCCTTGGTGATGGCACCGATGGGATAAACATTGCATAGGCCCACCCGATTGGCTTCACGGATAATAAATTCTACGACCATGGCATTATCAATGACCGGGTTGGTGTTAGGCATGCACATGATGGAAGTAAATCCACCCTTGACCGCTGCTCGCGAGCCGGTTTCAATGGTTTCCTTGTCTTCGCGTCCTGGCTGTCGAAGATGGGTATGAATATCAATCAAGCCCGGCAAAACTTTTTTCCCCGTGGCATCGATGATTTCATGATTCGCTGAAGCTATGCTGGATGCGATTTGGCTGATCTTACCATCGATACACAAAATATCATGCGGCTTATCCCAAATTTTATCTGCGTTGACGATGATGGCATGCTTTATTAATAGTCCCATAAATTACTCCGTTTTTGTCCCTAACACTAAATACAATACCGCCATGCGCACGGCGACCCCGTTGGTCACCTGGTCCAAGATCACTGATTGCTTGCCGTCGGCAACATCCGCGGACAATTCCACCCCGCGATTAGTCGGCCCTGGATGCATGACGATCAAATGATCGCTGCCTTCGCTTAATTTAGCCTGATTAATACCAAACAACCGCGAGTACTCGCGCATGGAAGGCAGGAATTTATCCTGCTGTCGTTCCTTTTGCAGGCGCAGGGCGATAACCGCGTCCGATTGTTTTAAAACTTTTTTAAGATCATAACAAACATCGACGCCCAAGGCTTCAATACCACGCGGCATTAAGGTCGCAGGGCCGCAGACAGTTACCTTGGCCCCCAACCGGGTCAATCCCCAAATATTTGAACGAGCCACCCGTGAGTGTAAAATATCCCCGATAATACCCACCTTCAAACCCTCGATACGACCAAATTTTTCTTGCAGGGTGAACATGTCTAAAAGTGCCTGAGTCGGATGCTCGCGGCAGCCGTCCCCGGCATTGACCACGGAACACTTCAGTCCCTCTGCCAGCAATAGCACTGAGCCCGACGAAGAATGCCTTACCACCATGGCATCCACGTTCATCGCTTCGATATTGCGGGCCGTATCCAGAAGGGTTTCCCCCTTACTCGTCGAAGAAACATTGGCGGCAATATTAAGTGTATCTGCGGAAAGACGTTTGGCTGCCAGCTCAAATGAAATGCGGGTGCGGGTGGATGCCTCAAAAAATAAGGTGACCACGGTTTTACCGCGCAGGGCAGGCACCTTCTTAATATCCCGGCTGGAGACTTCCTTAAAAGATTTGGCGGTCTCCAGAATCAATTCTATATCCTCACGGCTTAAACTCTCCAGCCCCAAAAGATGTTTATGTTTCCACGGCATAATTAATCCTCCACTATGACTTCGTCGGTCTTCCCGTCAGATTCTCCCAAAACAACCTGCACATCTTGATTCTTAGTCGTTGGGATATTTTTACCCACAAAATCTGCGCGAATAGGCAGCTCACGGTGTCCCCGGTCAATCAATACCGCTAATTGAATGATCGCAGGTCTTCCAAAATCAACCAAGGCATCTAACCCCGCGCGTATGGTGCGCCCGGTATAGAACACATCATCCACCAAAACAATCTTCATATCAGTAATATCAAAATCAATCAACGTTTCTCTGACCACGGGTTTGGTGCCTACCAAGGTCAAATCATCACGATACAAGGTGATGTCCAAAATCCCCGTTCGTACCTCCACCCCTTCGATATCTTTAATAGCGTTTTTAAGCCGCTGCGCCAAAATAACCCCTCGGGTACGAATGCCTATCAGGGCCAATTGATCGACCCCTTTATTCTTCTCGAGGATCTCATGCGCCATGCGCAAAACCGCGCGCCGGATAGCCTCCTGGTCCATAATTTTAACTGTGGCCATATGACCTCCAAATAAAAAGTGTCATTGCGAGGAGCGCATTTCGCGACGAAGCAATCTCTTTTTTAAAAGATTGCTTCGGGCTTCGCCCTCGCAATGACACCAATATAACAAAATATTCATATATTCCCTTTCCAGCCTCTCAGAACCGGATTAAAGGTAATTCTCAAATTTTTTCAACTATACCACCCTTTGAGCGTGTCGTCAAGCCCAAGTCGTACCTGACCGATTAAATTGTAAATTAATTTCTATGGAAAAAACCTAAGATACTGACATAATCATTAAAATGAAAAAAATAATCATCATAGGCGCCGGCATCACCGGATTAACCATTGCCAAGGAACTGTCCGATAAATATGGCGAATCTGTACTCGTCATTGAGAAAGAAGCTTACATCGGCGGCTTGGCCGCCACCTTGTCTCAAGATGGATTTACCTTTGACCTGGGATCACACCGGCTTCACCCTGATTATCCTCAAAAAATATTTACCTACCTTAAAGAAACCCTGGGGGTTGAATTACTCAAAATGCCCCGTAATGGCGCATTGCATATTCAAGGTAAATTTATCCGCTATCCCGCTAACATTTTCAACTTTTTAAAGGTGATGTCTTTAAAGAAATCTTTTATCCTGTTTACAAGTTACGTCTTAAATTTATTTAAACACCATCCTAAAGATGTTAAAACCTACGAAGACGCAATGCTAAAAACTGTAGGAAAAAAAATCTACCTAAGCCTCTATAAAGATTTCGCCAAAAAACTATGGGGCATAGATCCATCACTGATCGCTGTTGAAGGGATGAAACGCCGGAACGTGACCATCAACCTAAAAAGCATCAAAAAGGCCTTATCAGGAAAAACGGGCTTCTTTTTCTACCCCAAACACGGCATCGGAGAAATTGCCCAAAAGTTGGAACAAGCTGTTCTTCGCAATCACGTAACTATTATTAAAGAAGCCCAGCTAAAAAAAGTATTTTTAGATAATGAACAAAAAGTGACCAAAATACTACTAAAAGACCCCTCGGGTAAAGAAACTGAAATAGAAGCTTCTACCCTTGTTTCAACAATCCCTTTGGACTCCCTCCACCAAATGATTTATGCCCATGATCCTGTCGAAGAACTTGACTGGCGGGGCTTGCTTTTAATTTATTTGCATTTAAAAGAACCCCTTGATCTAGCAAATGATACTTTTTATTTTCCTGAATTGACCACCACCTTAGGCAGGGTTTCTAATAACAATAAGTTCTCACCCTTTTTAAACTCCTCCATCGAAGGAGTTTTCCTGACCATTGAAATCCCCAGCGGCCCAGGTGAAAAATTATGGGCCATGGATGAAACCCAGTTAATTGATATGTGTTCTCGAGAACTTGTTAAAACCGGTATTTGCAAATCTCCCCCTACCATCCTTAATCATTTTTCCATTAAACTCGATAAAGCCTACCCTCTTTATAGTGTCGGGTGGGAAGAAAAGTTAGGAAGAATATATAACAATCTGAAAAAAATTAAAGGGTTATATACTTTAGGCCGACGAGGACTATTCCTTCACTCGAACATAGATCATGCCATCTTGCAAGGCATTGAGATATCGAGTATTATTATAGAAGGGCATCAAGATGACCTGTTCGATAAAAAAGTCAAAGAATACAGGGAATTCACTGCACGGGATTAATGGCTGTAGAATTTAAAATCCAAAAGTTTTTTTACCCCGTTGATATTTTACGGTTAAAACTATCCCTTGATAGGAGTCAATGGTTTTCAAAAGAAGAGCTTCAGACCCTTCAACTGCAACGCCTAAGTTTAATCCTGAATCATGCCTACTCTCATGTTCCCTACTATCGAAATTTATTTGATAGCCTGAGGCTTAAACCTCACGGCATCAAAACCACTGAAGACCTATCTAAAATTCCGTGTCTCACCAAAAGCATCCTTAAAAAAAATTTCAAATCTCTTACGGCAAATAATGCCCGGAAATTTAATCCTCAATTGTGCCGCACTTCAGGCACTACCGGAGAATCAACGGAATTTTATCAAGACAGGCCCTCCAACATGTTGGAATTCTGTTACTATTGGCGCTATTGGTCTTGGGCAGGCTACCGGCTCCGCGACCCATTTGCGGAATTTACTTTAAACCATTTTTTAAATGATGGCATCGATCAAACCATGGATTATGCACCGTTAACCAACCGGTTGATGTTAAACCCGGCGCAACTCTCCCATGCAAAAATCGATACCTTTGTATCCGCTTTAAAAAAATATACCCCTCAATTCCTGAAAGGCTCTCCTTCCAGTATTTATATTTTCGCTACTCTATTGGATAAAAAAGATATCTCTCCTGTTAAATTCAAAGCAATTTTTACGACAGGTGAACTGCTTTTACCTCACCAACGGAAAAGAATCGAAGACACCTTCCTCTGTAAAATTCTGGACTCTTACGGACAAATGGAGAGGGTCGCCGCTATTTGCCAATGTCCTGAGGGGCAATACCATATCAATTCAGATTATGGGTTATTGGAGATTGTCCGTGGAAGCGTTGTAGGCACCTCCCTTTATAATTTTTCAATGCCTTTAATCCGCTATGAGTTAAATGATGCCATCGAAATTAATACGGATTCTCCCCCCTGTGCGTGCGGACGCGGACTTCCCTTATGTCAAACAATCATTGGCCGCACACAAGACATTATTACGACAACCGACGGCCGCTTTCTTTCGAATGTATTTATTCTTTTTGATATCTTGGAAGGGGTATTGTGGAGCCAAATCATTCAAGAAAGAATTAATAAAATCAAGGTCAGATTAGTGCGAGACAAAAATTTCTCTACCAAAAGTCTTGAAGTATTTATGTGGCAACTACGGCTGCTTTTAGGCAAAGAAACTGAAATAGAAATTGAATACTTGTCTGAAAACACATTACCCGCCCTATTATCTCAAAAATACAAACCCATCATTTCTACGGTACCCCATGAATCGAATCAAGGCACAATTTGAATCAAAAATTAATTTGATCGCCTTGGCACTCTGTGCTTTACTTAGTTTTTTTTGGATGCTTCTTGCGGCTGAACGGTATTATTTTCTTTATGCCAAAGATTATTGGGATTTAGCTTTTTATGCCCGGAATATTTGGGCTCTATTGCATGGCAGCTTTTATAACACCCTGATCGGGGCCAATTATCCTGCTGAACATTGCATTTTTGTAAATTTTTTCTTCCTACCAATTTATTCACTGTTCCCTGATCCAATGTTATTACAATATTTAAAAATAGGGGCCTTTTTCAGCGGGTCCTATATTTTCTTTCTAATACTTAAAAAGAGATTACACCCCTTGATCGCATTGCTGGCGATGTTGGCCTATAGCATAGCCCCGGCTAATATTGCCATGCTGCGGCACATTTTCAACTACGAGCCATTTTCAATACCACTGATCTTTTTGATCTTTAAAGCCTTAGATGAAAAAAAATTCAAACTTTATATTATTTGTTGTTTTATCCTGACACTGGTTAAAGAACAGATGCCCCTTGTCGTGATGATGTTCAGCATCTTTGCGTTCCTTTTTATCAAAAAAGACAAATTAAAATGGGTATGGATCCCCTTCTTGATGGGCCTGTCCATTTTTATCATGGATGTTTTTATCATCACTCCTTATTGCAGAAAAGACTGTGCTATAATCCAAAGTTTTTACTGGGATCGGTACGCCCAATTTGGCAAAACCCCTGCAGACATCTCTTTTTTCATTTTTACCCATCCTGCCAAAATGTTAGCCCTTTTTCTTGCCCCCTTAAATATCAAATGGTATAACGATCTTTTTGGGATTTGGGGAGGCTTGGCTTTTTTCAGCCCGCAAATACTGATACCAGCAATTCCTCTTTTCTTAAAAACCCTGCTTTCTAACGAAAAATGGGAGCACGTGGTTACAGGGGCTTGGTATGCTTCAACATTCACGCCTTTCATTTTTCTAGCGACCTGGAATACCCTCAATTATTTTCAAAACAAATGGCGCTTTTACATTCATGTCTTGGCCCTAATCTTTATGTTTGCTCATGCTTTAAATTATTGGCCTGAATGGAAAGGCCTTTTAGACACCCCCCTGGAAAACAAGGCAATCATTTATAAACGGATGATTGACCAAATACCACCTCAAGCCAAGGTATGCAGTGATTTTTACGCCCTCTCATTCTTAGCCAATCAAAAAGAACTTTACGAATTCGGGGATTATTTAGACGGGAAACTTTACCTTTCCAATAAAAGATTTGACACCCTTGATCATATGGATTATCTTTTGATCAACTTTCTGGATAGGGAAGAGGGAATGTTTGATCCTCACCATATCCCTAAAATAACAAAATTAAATTTTGATGATCATTGGAAATTAATGGATTCCGTTGAAGATATTGCTCTCTTTAAAAGGGATGAAAATTATCAAAAAACAACCCAGCGGTTAATTGAAAAAAGTGACCGACCCTTTATAAAAAATACCAGCAAGACAATCGAAATCGAAAGCACAGTAAGTCTGGAAGGCGTTTATTTCCCAAAAATTTTTCCTAAGAATTACAAAATTTTTCCTTTAACAATGTATTGGAAAGCTTTACAAACAACAAATATTTCTTACGCCATGGGCATTAAAATCATGTCCGGCTGCAGTATCTATTATGGAAAGTACCGGCCGATTGGTTCAACCATCTACCCTACAAATATCTGGAAAAAAGATGAATATATTAAAGAAAAATATTTCTACCTCTTGCCCCGCATGGATCCTGGACAATATCTTATAAAAATAAATTTTTATAATCCCCGAAAGCATATTTGTATTAAAGGAACTGAGGATAATTTCATTATTCAGTAATTTTTAAATGTCCTGGCTAACATAAGGGGGCTTTAGACCGGTTAAGAAAGGCATGAGGGAATAAAAAATAAACCAAGCTTCCTAAGCATAATGCAATAAACAATATACAATAACCTGGATACGTAAAAATCCTTTCCCTCAAATTCTTTGCCTTAGAAATACCACTGTAATACCATGGCACATAGGCAACCCTTAAGAATCCCAGTACCGCCACCCACCAAAATCCAATAAACCCTAAAAACAATATCCCTAAACATAAAATAATGCCCGCCCAGAATTTAATCTGGAAATTCACATAAGGGAATGAATAATACTGAAAGGACAAGTATGCGTCCGCATAGCCGTAAAAAAATTGTTGGGTTAAACTGCTCCTAAAACTGGAACGGTGATAATGCACCACAGCAGCTTCCCTGGTATAGTAAACCTTAAACCCCTGGCAACGGCAACGCAGACATAATTCCGTATCATCACCAGCGGCAAATCCCGGACATTCATCAAAAGGATTTTGCAGGGCAAATTCCCGTCGTAAGGCCATGTTACAGCCAATCACATGTTCAACGTTTCCGCTGTGATGACTGACAAAATTTATGCCCTTGTTGACAATCTCCCAATAATTCCTGGGGGGCGCATCATTAACGTGACCGCCGACGATCATGATCCCGCTATCCGCATCAAAAGGCTGGATGATTTTTTCAAGCCAATCAGGGGCAGCCACGCAATCAGAATCCAACATGGCAATAAAACGGCCCTGGCTTAATTGAATTCCACGGTTACGGGCAGAGCTGAGCCCCTCATTCTTGCCGTGTGTATGCAATCTTATTTTTGGTAAGAATTGCTTTAATATCTCCCCTGTGCCGTCTGTAGAACCGTCGTCAATGACAATGACTTCATAATCTCCAGAAAATTGCTGTTGTAATACCGAAGACAGGCACTGTTCAATAAAATTTTTCCTGTTATATACGGGAATGACCACTGAAACGAGTACGGACAAAGAGTATCACCCCCCAAAGATTACCTGCAGAAAGCACCAGGGAAACAACGACTCCCGCAGGATAAGATATGATAAGATTCAGGAGACTTTTACCTCCTGGACGGACACCCAGGCACAAAAGCGAAACTAGATAAAACAAAAAAATAGCCCCTGCTATCTTCCCAAGCCCCAACAATAAAGAAAACAAGGTCCCCAATAAAAGAAACGTGCCGTAATTCAAAAAAGGGAAATCATTCCATCGTAAACGCACCAAGGTATTATAGGTGCCCCAATTAAAATAAGAACGGATCGTACGACGAAACGTTGAACGATGAAAATGGACCAGTGTCGCTCTTGAGGTATAATAAATTTTATAATTATTTCTTAAACACCGCAGGCTAAAATCAATGTCTTCGGAGAAAGGCAGGGTTTCATCAAAAAGATTTTTTTGCATATAATCGCTTCGGACAGCCATATTACAAGTATAGGCGTCCTTGGTATAACCATCACTGGAGGCAATAAAATTAATCCCCTCATTGACTATTTCCCAATATGTCTTCGGTGGAGGATCAATTATTTTTCCGCTGACAATCACAATTCTGCTATCTAACTCAAACGGTTTAATGATCTCCTGCGCCCACTCCCGGCCGGCAATGCAGTCAGCATCCAGGAATACTATATATTCCCCTTTGCTTTGCCCCACCGCCCTATTCCTTGAGTATGATGGCCCGCGGTTTTTCTCATTACGCAAAACCGTAAGCTTGGGGTCTAAAATTTTTGATAATAGCTGCGGAGTCTTGTCTGTTGAAGCATCATCCACAACGATGATTTCATAATTCTCTTTAAACGTTTGATCAAGTACTGAACGCACACACTGTTCAATAAGATCCTCTCTGTTAAATACGGCGATGACCACGGAAACGATCATAATCTGGCGCGTCCTTTATCATACAGGTAGAGGCAATCACATTTGCTGCAAACGGAAAACGATTTTTTTCGCCTGTATTGACGGAATTTCATATATGCTTTCCCATTCCAAATTTCCTCGACGGTCTTGTCCGCAAGGCTATCAAAGGTCAAATCCGGATAAGGCATGCAGGGCGTCACCCGGCCATCTGATAAAACATCCATGCGGGCCCATTGCTTATAACAAAAATTATTGTAGGGATTTTTGAGTTCTTCATTGATATACAACTCAAGATCTTCGGGTTTACGCAAATAACTTGAAATATAAATTGGCCAACGGGAACTTTTAATCCGGTCACATTGACTTATAAATTCTTTGATGTCGACTGGATACGGCGTCACATACCCTTTTTGGCTTTTGGGCATAACCCCAAAATCATTTTGTAATTCCTGTTCATATGCTTTAGCCTGTGCTTCACTGAGATTCCACTGCAAATTGATAAGAATCCAGTCCACTCCCAATCCCACCATTTCCCGGCAAGTATCGTACAGCACCCCCACATTCTCGGGTTGTAAGGTAAATTGGATACCTACATAATGATTAGAACGAAGGGATTTTAATTTTTTAACATTACTGACAACCTTATCGTATACCCCTTTGCCTCTAAGCTCATCATTGATTTCTTTTGTCCCATCCAGGGATACATAAAAAATGAGATACGGATTATTTTCGATGACATCAAGGTATTTATCAATATGCCCTCCATTAGTGCATATATAAGCGCAAGACCGGTATTCTTTTAGCAGGGCAGCCAGGTCTCGAAAACGTGAGTACAAAAGCGGCTCCCCCCCGGAGAGAATAAAAAGAGGGCGCTGTTTTCCAGTTTCATGAAAAATCCGCTGCACCACCTTCCAATCAAGTTCACGGGGTACTGGTAACTTGTCTCCTGCCGTATAAATACCCGTCTGTCCCCATAGAAAACACATGGGACAGCGCAAATCACAGGCCTGGTTGAGATATAATTTATACGCTAAAGGAGGAGGGACCTGATCGTCTTGATCCGGATGATTCAACGCCCAGGAATACCTGCTATGAGACTTCACCTTATACCGCACAAGATGATTCATATGTTCAGGATATTTTAAGAAAAGCTTTGCTAGATGCGCAATATTCGGGACATACATGTGATTTGGCCTCTGTTTAAACCCGACTGACGCTACACGCGGGCCTTGTCATACAAATAAAGACAATAGCATTTACTGCATACTGAAAAAACTTTTTTTCGTCTGTACTGACGGAATTTAGCGTAAGCTTCCCCATTCCAAATTTCTTCCACCGATTTATTGGCAAGGCTGTCAAATGTCAGGTCTGGAAAAGGTATGCAGGGAGTGACCTGTGAATTTGACAGCACATCCATACGCACCCATTGCTTATAACAAAAATTGTTGTAGGGATTTTTTTGATCATTGTTGACAAATAAATCAATGTCCTCGGGTTTTCGTAAACAGCTTGAAATATAAATTGGCCAACGGGCATTGTTGACCTTCTCGCACTGCCTTATAAATTCTTTGGTATCCACAGGGTATGGCGCCACGTAACCTTTATGACTCCATGGGGTGACACCAAAATCTTCTTTCAATTCCTGTTCATAATTATTGGCCTGTTCTTCATTAATATGCCAACGTAAATTAATGAGTATCCAATCAACCCCTAACGCCACCATTTCTTTACACGTATCGTATAACACGGAAACATTTTCAGGTTGTAAAGTAAACTGCACTCCTACATAAGGAGCAGGACGGAGTGATTTTAATTTTTTAATATTACTTACCACCTTATCGTGGACGCCTTCACCCCGCAATAGGTCGTTGACTTCTTTTGTTCCGTCCAGGGATACATAAAAAATAAGGTATGGGTTATTTTCTATGGCGTCCAAATGTTTATCAAGATGCCCCCCATTAGTGCATATATAGGCGCACGAACGATGTTTTTTTAACAGGCCTGCAAGATCTTTAAAATGTGAATATAAAAGCGGTTCGCCTCCGGAAAGTATAAAACTAGGATGGTGCTTTCCTGATTCAGAAAAAATCTTCTGTACCACGTTCCAATCAAGCTCCCGGGGCAATTCCCTTTTCCCTGCTGTGTAGACCCCGTTCTCGCCCCATAAAAAACACATATTACAACGCAAATCACAGGCCTGGTTAAGGTATAACTTGTAAACTAGTGGTGGGGGAACATGGTTGTCTTTGTCAGAATTCTTAAGGGCCCAACAATACCTTTGGTAAGATCTTATTTTATATGTTACAAGATGATTCATGTAAGCAGGATACTTTAAAAAAAGCTTGGCTATGTGCGCCGCTTTGGGTATATACATCTGATTTAAGGCCATGTTTTTCCTTAATTATATTGTTTCATTAAACTTATAAAAATAACGCATCTTAAAAGATACGAGGAGATCAAGTATTTCTTCCGGCAGTAACCGGTGTATCCAACGGTGCAAGGCAGCATTAAAAGGTACTGCACATACCGCAGGAGGATGGCTACTTTCTAAAACCTCATAGACCTTCCTTGCTAGAAGATTACGGGTCTTGGCCTTCTTTAAAGTCTCTGGTATCTTAAGAAACTCTACTAACTTCTGATAGGGTAGTTGATGCTGACTGCTTTGAGCTATCCCCATAGTATGAAAATTATCTATGGCTTTTTGTTGAATGGAAGAACCAAACTGTCCTGGAGCGATACCGGTGACGAATATGCTTCTTCCCTTCGTTTCTCTTCGTAACGCAGTGCAAAAAGTTTCTAAAGCATTCTTTGAAGCTGATTCTGCCCCTACAAACGGAAAAGCAAAGGCATTATTATTAGCATGAATTATAAAAATAATCCTTCCGTTTTTTTGTTTCTGAAACACCGGCATGAGGCGATTTGTTAATTCTATTGGGCCAAATACATTTGTCTCAAATTCTTTTCTTATCAGGTCGCGGGAGAGGTCTTCGACTGCACCAATTTGGCAAGATCCGGCATTATTGACTACCGCCGTTAAAGCACCTTGGCTTTCCAGTAATATGGCATCCACCACACTGTTAATCGATTCGCTTGAATTCAAATCAAGCTGGAAAGCTAAAAACCCTTGTTTTTTTAACTGTTCCACGTCTTCTGTTCTGCGTGCCGTGGCAAACACCTTCCATCCTTTTTCCGCAAGATAAACGGCAATGTCACGGCCCAAGCCAGAAGAACATCCTGTCACTAAAACAGATTTTATGGTTATGGCCACTTGCTTCTCCTTAAGAGACAGTATACCATCTTTTGAAATTCTCAATACTGTACCACTCCGCTGAGAAATTATCTATGGCATAAGCGGCATTGTGGTCTTCGGCAATTGGCATGCCTTTTAAAAGGAATATTTTTCTTGCTGCGCTATGCGCCTCCACAAGTGTGGAAAATCCAGGTTTGGTAACAACCGAGGCACAGTTGCTCATAATATCCAGTAATGAATCTACATTGTTGTAAATTTTGACGTAGCCATTGGAGCTAAAATAATTTCTTATTTCCTTCTCTAAAATTTCATTGGTGCCACAAACAACGTGCACCTTCAAGCCGGGAAATTCAATGAGCAGCCTTTTTATCAAATCAATCGCCTTCCTTATTTCCATTTGCCCCCAATACCCTGCTACAAACAATAAATTATCCTTATCTGCTTTTGTATGGGCCATCTCAAAAAATTCTTTGCGGCAAGGTAATTCCAAATCCTTAAATGAAAGTCCGATGGGGAAATCAATTTTTAACTGTTTTTGAGGGATAACAGAAAGATATCCGTTCATCGAATCCCAAAAAATATACCGCCACCCTAAATTTGTACCGAACTCAGCAAGCACCCCCCAAAGCGAAAAGTCCAACTTGGTGCGGACTTTAAGCAAAGACAGCCAGAATGCCGGTCGATGACTGACACAAATAACAGTCTTTATGCCGAGCGTACGGACCTTTTTTTCTAGGACCGAGAGATTGGTTTTACACAGCCATTTTTCACGTGCGTATTTGCGGTAGTAAAAAAGAGGTATTGTATAAATCAAGTAGAACAAAAATCTTAAATTATTTGCAATCCATTTATAGCGCTGTAAATCTTCTTGTACCGCACTGGACGGAAGCAAGTCTTCAACTGCTTCATGATAACAGGCAACACCATCCCCGCACTGCTGTTTAAATGCTTCACCTATACTATAATTACCCCTCCCGACAAAAGAACTGACAATCAAAATCGGAGGCTCGAATGCAGCCATGCTTTCCTGAATGGTATATTTCTCTTTATTCATGTCCCTCGCTGAATATGCCGGCGTTTACACACGGTCAACTCCCCACAATGAAAGATCTCAAATTCTTCTTTTTCTATTGCCGAAAAAAAAATTTCTGTACAGTTTCCGAACGAAGAATCATCATGGAGTTCAATCATGATCACATCTACCTTGTCTATCCAGGTCTTATAGGTAGGAGAAGAAAATATGATCCCTTCAGCTCCTTCTATATCCATTTTTAATATTGAGATCCTGCTCTGACGCGATTCTCTCAAAATACAGGCTATATCTACACCTTCAAAAAGCGCTGTCTCACCTAATTTACATTCTCTTACCTGGCATGTCCACGCTCCTCCATCTCTATATATTGACTCAGCCATTGTTAACCCAACTTGATGTGACCAAACCGCAGCGTGCAACATCCTCACCTGATGATTATACGGCTTTAGATTATTAGTCATCATTAAATAATTGCCGACATCCGGCTCAACTGCAATCAGGTGGGCATTCTGAAAACGACTTAAAAGATATGCTGAACTGTACCCTACATTCGCGCCACAGTCTATTATTAAGCTGACGTTGGAAAAATCATCAATACAACAATATTCCCTCTCAATAAAAATTTGATTAAAAACTCTGCTGTCTGATGTGCCTGGACGGCATAATACCGGATAACGGGCATATTTAGAAATTAATTTATACGGATGTCCCGTTTGCAACAGGCGTTGATAAAAACATTGAAAAACATATACAACTGATCCAATAATTCCAAGTGTTTTTACTAGCCTAAACATGGGGACTTAATTTATCCTTATAAATAGATCCCGATATTTACCAGATCTCCGATAATGATGCGCAATCCTATAGTCTTTCATATTCCCAATATGATATTGTGAAATGACCTTGGGTTTTAATTTATCGATTAATTCATACACATCATAATGATACGCCGTCTTACCTCTAATCCAACTAAAAACCCTGGCATCCTCCGTTGAAAACCAGAAAAAATCAAGATCATTTCTAAAAAGATTGAAAAAAGAACCCCCATCATAAACCAAATCTTTCGGCTTGGTGATAGATAGCACATATTCCATTTTACCCAACTCTGCGGCATTGGAATAAAATTTAATGGCTTTGAAATAAGAGCCAAGCGGATAAAAAATACTCATCATTACAACTAGCCCCGTAATAAATAATTTCTTATCGGAAAATAAACTAGCCAATCGATGAACTGCATACCCCGCCATAATTGCAATTAATGGCATTACCAGCATAAGATATTGCGAATAAGAAACTTGTGCTAAAATAAAAATGATCAACAGAAATAAAGAAATAGCACCTAATCTTTCCTGATTGGGGGTGTCTAGCAAGGCTAAGCTTAAAAGCCAAAAAATCCATAGTACGGGATTATCTTTAAAGCTTGATATCAATTTCCACATGACATCTCCCCCATGACTTAATGAAGCATATTGTAAAACTCCTGAATTCATCGTCCAATTGTACACCCAATAAGCTTGTAATTGATCCGTGAAAAAGAGATACACATAGTACGGCATCAAAATGGCTATAAAAGTTATGGCGAATACACCTATGTCCCTAAATTTTATTTGATTAGTATAGCCGCTCCACAATAACAAGACCCCTAAGACAAGCATTAGAAATAGGGCCTTTTGTAAAAACAGGAATGATAAACCTAAAGATACCGCACTTAAAACCAAATATTTTAAGGAATTTTTCTGAAAATATCTGAATAATACGGATACCGAAAGAAGTCCAAACAATGTTTGCGGGACATCAGGTCTAACTTCAACGGCTTTCCATATAAATACATTGGTGGTGGCTAACAGCACTAAACTGATAAGAGCAGGTTCTTTGCCAAATAAATCTTTTGAGATATTATAGGTAATAACAAAAATCACCAGGAGCATGGGAATGATCAAAACCCTCGCAGCTATGACTGTAATTACACTTTCTTTGAATATTCCAATGAGTGGGACCAGCATATAGTAGAAAAAGGGATGGTGGTGTTCGAAGAAATCTACATAGATCCTTTGGCCTGAAAAAATCTTCCAGGATGCATGGATGGATTCAAGTTCATCGGGATCAAAAGGCTTGCTTAAAGAAAGAAATAAAATCACAAATAATAAAACAAACAATACTACCCAAAGCAGCCTTATATATAGAATATTTTTATCAAGATTCAAATCTGCCCCCTCAATTAAAAAAGAGTATTTCATTTTACTATACCGGCCCACCCTTAGGGGTAATTTCTTTCAAAACAAGTTAAAACAATTTTACGTTGCTTCCGTTTACTCTATAGTCTATACTTTAAGCAGGAGTGTGCGCTGTGCTTTTAGAACCATTGAGAAGGTATCTTGAATGAAAAAATTTCTTGCCATATTTGTTCTCTCCTTGGGCCTCAGCCTTCTATTAGTATCCTTTTTTGCACATGCTACAAATACTTCCCTGAACACCTATTACGCTTCTTCGAGCGGGAATTATACCAAGGTTCA
>JABDGZ010000010.1 GCA_013285735.1 Candidatus Omnitrophota bacterium
TAAAAAACGTACAGATGGCAAGCTCTTTTCTATTTTAGTGGCCCAGCGCGGCATCATTGATAATTATTCGACGTACACACATCCGAATTTATATAAGGTGATTGATAAGTATTGGCCTGGACCCCTGACGGTGATTGTGCCGGCCCGGCATGATGGAGAAACGATCGGCATACGCATGCCGGACCATACTGTGGCCTTGCGCCTGGTGGAAGAAAGCGGCTGCACCATCGCAGCCCCCTCGGCAAATCTGGAAGGCAAAAAACCTCCGACGAATTGTCATGAAGCGTTGATAGATCTGGATGGTCAGGTGGATTTGGCTTTGGATGGCGGTCCGGTGGATTTTGGGATTTCTTCGACGATCCTTGATTTTACAGAGATACATCCCACCGTCACCCGTGACGGTGTCATCACCCAGCAGGATGTTGACCGTACTACAACCAAGAAATGTGTTTTGTTTGTATGCACGGGAAACAGCTGCCGTTCGGTCATGGCGGAATATTTATTGAAGGCAAAATTAATCGCCCGGGAAGATGTGGAAGTGCATTCAGCAGGAACCAGTGTTTTTTTTAAGTCAGCAGCGAGCCAGGAGACCATTGCGGTTTTACGGGAGCGTGGGATCAATGCTGCGGCGCATATTTCGAGGCCGTTGGGCAGCATCATGCTCAAGAAATCAGATTTGATTTTTGCCATGACCCGCGCCCACCGCGCGCAAATTTTAGAACGTGTTCCGTCGGTGGAAAAAAGGGTTTATCTGTTGAAAGAATTTGGCAATACCCATCGGGGCTATGAGGCGGATTTGGATGTGCCGGATCCCATTGGCCAGCCGCACGCCGCTTATCAGGAATGCCTGTTGACCATTGATGAAGCGATTGAAAAGATTGAAAGGTTGCTTTGATGAAGATATTTATAGGTGCAGACCATCGCGGTTTTCAATTAAAGAAAAATATTACGGATGCGCTCAAGGCCTTGGGGCATGAAGTGAAGGATGTGGGCACGCACGTGGAAGGTGTTGATTGTGATTATCCTGAGATATCTTTGCAGGTGGGGCGTGAGATTGTGCGCAATCCCGGCAGCCGGGGGATACTGTTATGCATGACAGGCATTGGACACTCCATTGCCGCGAACAAAGTGCCGGGGGTATATGCCGCGCTTGTTTACAACAAAGAAGCAGCCGTGCTTTCCCGTCAGCATAATGATAGCAATGTCCTGGTCTTAGGATCCAAATTTATAGATGAAGCCCATATGCTGGAAATTGTTAAAATTTGGTTATCAACCGCATTCGAAGGTGGACGGCATCTGCGCCGCAAAGAACAAATTCAAGGTATTGAAAAGGAGTTTTCCAAATGAAGTATTTACAAAAAGGCGATTCTCAAATTTATCAGGCTATTGAACATGAGCTTAAGCGTCAGAAAAATAATCTTGAACTGATCGCTTCAGAAAATATTGTGTCCCAGGCAGTCTTGGAGGCTGCAGGAAGCGTGCTGACCAATAAGTACGCTGAAGGTTATCCATCTGCCCGTTGGTATAATGGCTGTGAGTTTGTCGACGAAGTTGAGAATTTAGCTATTGGGCGCGCTAAAGAACTTTTCGGCGGTGACCATGTCAACGTGCAGGCGCATTCAGGTTCGCAGGCGAACACGGCGGTGTATCTGTCGGTGCTTAAAGTCGGTGATACGGTCATGGGTTTGGATTTGGCTTGCGGCGGGCATTTGACACATGGTTTAAAAATTAATATTTCAGGACGTTTGTATAATTTTGTTTCCTATAAAGTTGATCAAAAAACCGAGTTAATTGATATGAATGAGGTCGAACGTTTGGCCTTGGAACATAAGCCCAAGATGATCGTGGCGGGCTACTCGGCCTATTCACGGGTTTTGGATTTCAAACGTTTCCGTGAGATCGCGGATAAAGTTGGCGCATATTTATTTGTGGATATGGCCCATTTCGCGGGATTAGCCGCGGCAGGATTGTATCCCAATCCCGTACCGTACTCTCATTTTGTGACCACCACCACCCATAAAACCTTGCGCGGTCCCCGTGGAGGGATGATTATATGCAAGGCTGAGTTTGCCAAAAAAATCGACAGTGCTATTTTTCCGGGCATTCAAGGCGGACCCTTGATGCATATCATCGCCGCCAAAGCCGTGGCTTTTAAAGAAGCGTTGTCGGTGGAATTTAAAGAATATCAGCGGCAGGTCATTGCTAATTCTCAAGCATTGGCCAAAGCTTTGACGGCTAAGGGATTTCGTATCGTGACCGGGGGCAGTGATAATCATTTGTTCATGGTGGATTTGAGGCCTAAGTCGATCACGGGAAAAGATGCGGCAGGGCTTTTAGATCGCGTGCAGATTACTGTTAACAAAAATCTTATTCCTTTTGATACAGAGCCTCCGACTATAACAAGCGGTATCCGTATCGGTACTCCGGCGATCACCACCCGCGGCATGAAGGAAGCCCAAATGCTCACCATCGCAGAGTTGATTGACAGTTGCGTACTCAATAGGGACAAAGAAACGGAATTAGAAAAAATCCGCCAGCAAGTCGAGCACCTAGCCCAAGAATTTCCTATTTATAGTACATTGTCAATTTAATTGTCATTCCCGCGAAAGCGGGAATCCATAACAGAATTAATTTTATGCGTTGTCCAGCCTGTTCTTATAAAGATACCAATGTCATGGACTCACGCGTTAATAGCGATGGGACATCTATCCGTCGTCGGCGTAAATGTTCCAAGTGCGAAGAGCGTTTCACTACCTACGAGTATATTGAAGAGGTGCCCTTGATGGTCGTCAAGCGCGATGGCCGCCGTCAGGCTTTTGACCGGACACGTATTCTTAACGGCTTAATCAAGGCCTGCGAGAAGAGGCCTATCAGTGTCGAGCAAATTGAAGCTATGGTGGATGATATTGAACATACCATCCGCAAGAAATACGACCGTGAAATTAATTCCAAAGACATCGGCGAGATGATCATGACCCGCTTGTCTACGCTTGATGAAGTTGCATACGTGCGTTTTGCTTCTGTTTACCGTCAGTTTCGTGATGTTAATCAGTTCATGGATGAATTACAGACGATCCTGACCAAAAATAAACTCAAGAAAATTAAAAAACAGAAAGTTAAGAAGATATGATCCAAGTAGAACTATCCCGAATCATCATTGATGAGAAGCGTCAGGACCAGGTGATTGTGCTTAAGGAAAAAGACGGAGAGCGTCAAATTCCGATTGTCATTGGTTTTATGGAAGCGTCCTCCATCAAGATCAAGATTTCCGGTGTGGATGTGCCCCGGCCCATGACACATGATCTATTGGTCACGGTGATGCAGGTATTGGGTGCTAAATTAGAACGGGTGATCATCGATAAGCTTGTCAACAACACCTTCCATGCCAAACTGGAAATTAAGTCTAAAGAGGGTGAAATCAAGACCATTGATTCCCGCCCTTCAGACAGCATCGCCTTAGCCGTACGTTTCAAAGCACCTATTTTCGTATCTGATGAAGTTTTGCAAAAATCATCCATGCCCCAACCGTAGCAATAAAGGAACATTACGATGACCAAGCAATTGGGCCTTTTGCCGCAATACTGATGTCGTTATATAATTTTTATCCTCAACTATCTCTTATCCGTGATGCATTGAAAGGCAGTCATGCCCGCGTATTTTTAGTGGGCGGGGCCCTGCGTGATTATTATCTTAATCGTCGGGGCACGGATCTTGATTTTGCTGTTAATCAAGGTGCGATTGCCTTGTCCCGTAAGTTTGCCCGTCGGATTAAAGGCGCCTTTGTTCTTTTAGATCGCGATCATGGAAGTGCGCGTGTCGTGAAGAAATTAGATGGAGTTATTTGGACTTTTGACCTGACTGATTGGCGTGGAGCAAGCATCCAAAAAGACTTGGGGTTACGGGATTTTACCGTTAACACCTTGGCACTGGATATCCTTGCGCAAGATACCAGCGCTTCAAGTATCCTGGAAGTTAAAGGATCACGACGGGATTTAAAAGCAGGTGTCGTGCGTATGGTAAACTCCCAAGTCTTTAATGACGATCCGTTGAGGCTTTTACGTGCCTTTACTTTGAAAGCCACTCTTGGTTTTAAAATAGATATTCTTACAGAGCGGCAAATCAAAAAAGAGGCGCATCTTATTTCCAAGGCAGCTGCAGAGAGGATTCGCGAGGAGTTTTTTAAAATATTAGCTTCTCCACGCGCCTATGAAACATTATCCAGCATGGATAAGCTGGGGCTTTTAGGTCATGTGATTCCTCAGATCACTGTTATGTATGGTGTCAAACAGGGAGGGTACCATCATTTGGATGTATGGCGGCATTCTTTGGAAGTAGTCAAACAGATTGAGAATATCATTGATGACATGGGCAAAAATAATCGTCTCAAGGAGTATTTAGAAGAGGAGATTGGTGGTGCTCATACGCGGCTGGCGCTTTTGAAAATGGCGGCTATTTTACATGATATAGGAAAACCCGAAACCCGTCGTCAAGAAGGCAAACGGATGACTTTTCACAGCCATGAGCATGCAGGTGAACGCATCACCCGGCAAGTATGTAAGCAATTGAAAGTAACGGTTAAAGAGCGTTTCTTTTTAGAGGATGCGGTACGTATGCATTTAAGGCCTGGGTATTTATCAAATTTTAAACGCCCCAGTGAGAAGGCCATATTCAGGTACTTGAGAGACACCAAGGACGAGGCTGTCGGTCTTGCGATTTTAGCTCTGGCAGATCAGGCAGCAACCCGAGGGTCGCTGACGACAGAAGTCAAACATAAACATCACGCCAAGGTCTGTCGTATGCTCATCGATCGGTATTTTGAACTTAAGGATCAGAAGCCGCGGGCACGCCTCTTAACAGGGGATGATTTGATCAAGGTTTTAAAATTGAAACCCTCCGTACTGTTTGGAAAAATTTTGTCCCAAATTGAAGAAGCTGCAGCATTAGGTAAAATTAAAACAAAACAAGAGGCTTTAGCTTTGGCAAAGAGTATTAAAAAATAAAAATGCGATTATATAAACTTCCAGATACAGTCTTAAGTATTAAAGGAAACGCCTCCGGATTTTTAAACGGAATCGCTTCTAATGTCTTGGATGCCCCGCTCAATGCTTTTTTAAACCAGCACGGCCGTATCATTGCAACATTCCGTCAACATAAAATCAGCGACGATGAATTCTTGATCAGCGTACCTGCGATCGTGGTAGATAATCTTTTGAAACACCTGGAACGCTATGCAAAATTAAGCCATGTGAGTATTGTTTCGGGCGCACAAAGTGCCTGCATCAATTTGGATACCCTGCAAACGGAATGGGTATCTAGCCATCAGGCTAATAGTATCACTGATGAGCAATTTACATTTTTTCGTCTTAATCATAAGATCCCTTTGATGGGTGTTGATTATCAAGCCGATGAATTCATTCTTAATGTGCATGAGTATGACTATGTTTCCTATACCAAGGGCTGTTTTTTAGGCCAGGAGCCGGTGGCCAAGGTGCATAACCGTGCTCAACCCAGCCGCCAGCTGATCGTTCAATTTGAAGATCGATGCTCTCCTGAGGAAGCGGCAAAAATGACGTCGAAAGTACCAGACCCCGAAACCGGACGGCTCAAAGGATTTATTTTCTCTCCCTTGCCCCATCGAAAATAACCCGGTATAATTAATCCCATGAGGCTGCGCTTAATTTTCATTATATTGCCCCTTTGCTGTTGGGGCTTTGACGTCAAGGCTCAAATACCTGAAGAGACGTCTTCTTCTATGCCGGAGCAATGGCAATTGACCCTGGATGTGATCAAGTCTAAAGCACAGACGCTGGTGATTGAAAATAATGGATTGCAGGGTGAATACCAGCAATTGATGGGGCAGGCACAAAAATTGCAGCAATCGATTTATGATCAGAAAAATAAAAATGAACAAATGAGCCGCTTTTTAAAAGAGCGGCACGGCCGGACAGACCAGCAGGTGCGTATTGAAGAATTGACGCAGATTATTAAAATAAAAGAACAAGAGGCGCGTACTTCTGAAGAACAATTGGAAAATTTAAGCAGAAAACATACAGATTTAGATCAGAAGATACAACAATTGAAGTATACGATTTCAGATATAGAGCTTCATCAACAGGCCCAAGAGCAGAAGGCCATGATTCCTCAAACCGTAGCAAAGCCCCCAGATGATGATCAACTGGGTTCGTGGCGCAAGCAGCTCGAAGATCAAACCAGGCAGGAAGTGCTTCTGGAAAATGAGCTGGGAGCATTAAAAACAGGGGATAAAACACAAAATTTAAATATGGATGCCATCGATGAACAGAACCGTCAGCTTGAGGCCCATTTAGATATTTTACGGTTACAACAATTGCGCCACCTGAGAAGTTCTTCGGATGATATCCAGGTACAGGCTAATGCGCGTAAATATGCGCAGCTTAAAGAACACAAGGACCAGCTCGAGGCTAAAATCAACGCTTATGAGGCGCGTTTGGATGGATTAAGAGAATCTTCCCTGATGGCCTTGTCATGGCCGCTCAAGCGAAAGAATTTGATTCATGAAATGGTGCAGGCAGATGCCCGTAATAATCAAATGCGTGATAAGATCAAGACCTTGCGTGAGGATATTGATGTTTTAAGAGACCAGGTGGCCAGATTAGAACGCAGGGTGGATTTTGTTCAGGGCAACGGTACAAAATAACAGGAGTGCATATGTCTAAAATTAAACCAAATTCATCGACGACCGTACGCGCCTTGATTGAGGTGTCGATCACGCCCCAAAAAGATGTTGGTTTTGACAGTATCGCCGAGAGGATCTACAGTTATCCGGAGGTTAAAAGTTGTTATTTGCTTTCCGGCGGCTATGATCTACTGGTGATTGTCGAGGGTGAAAGCATACACACGGTGGCAGATTTTGTGGCTGCGAAATTATCATCCATGGCCAATGTGCGCCAGACAGCTACGCATTTTTTACTGCGCAAGTACAAAGAAGAAGGACAGGTTTTTAAACATCCTAAAAATGAGCGCAGGCAGAATATTTCTTATTAAAGAATATTAAGGAATTAAATGAGAATTTCTAAGCGAGTTGATCAAATAGCCCCTTCCGGCATCAGGGCTTTTTTTGATTTAGTGTTGGGTATGAAGGACGTGATCTCCCTAGGTGTGGGAGAGCCGGATTTTGTCACGCCCTGGCATGTGCGGGCACGGGCCATCGAATCCCTTGAACAAGGGTATACCTCGTACACGTCTAACAAGGGCATGATCGAGTTGCGGCGGGATATTGCTGCATTCTTGAAAAAGCGTTATCAAATTACCTATGACCCTGAAGAAGAAGTCCTCATTACCGTCGGTGTGAGTGAAGCCCTGGATTTGGTGATGCGGGCCATCCTTAATCCCGGTGAAAAGATTTTGGTGCCTGAGCCTTGCTATGTGGCCTATGGGCCGGTCGTGGAATTAGCAGGTGGCGTGCCGGTATTCTTAAAAACTTCTATCGAAACCGGTTTTAAAGTGACACCGCAGCAGATTGATGAAGCCTGGACCAAAGGTGTGCGCGGTATCTTGCTGGGCTATCCGTCAAATCCTACAGGTGCTTCATATACCAAGAAAGAATTAGAAGCCATCGCCAAGGTTGTTAAGAAACATGACATGTTGGTCATTAGTGATGAGCTTTATGATGAATTGACCTATGATTTCGAACATACCCCCATGGCCAGTTTGCCGCAGATGCGTGATCGGGTGATTTATCTTAATGGTTTTTCTAAAAGCTATGCCATGACGGGTTTTCGTATTGGTTATGTCTGCGGCCCTGAGGATATTGTGGCAGCGATGACCAAGATCCATCAGTACACCATGTTATGCGCGTCGATCACCGGCCAGATGGCAGCCATCGAGGCGTTAAAGAATTCTGCCGGGGATGTGCAAGCGATGAAAAAAGAATATGACCGCCGCCGCCGTTTTATCGTCGGTGCGCTAAACGATATCGGGATGACCTGTCACATGCCGCAAGGGGCTTTTTATGCCTTCCCTTCGATAAAGGTGACAGGGGAGAGTGCCATGGATTTTGCCAAGAATTTATTAATGAAACAAAAAGTAGCCTTGGTGCCAGGGGATGCTTTTGGTACATGCTGTACCGGGCATGTTCGGATTTCCTATGCCTCAAGCTATGACAATTTAAAAGAAGCCATTGCCCGTATTGAAAAATATTTAAAGAAGAAATAATCTTTCATGCTTAATTCTTAGAAAGGACCACGCATGCGTAAAGAGCACGCGCCAAAAATTTCCCGTAAAAAAGAAGACATCGATTTTGAAATTGTTTTTTATGAGAACATCCTCAAAGGCACGCCTAATTTTATAGAGGCATTAAGCGCCATCGGAGACCTGTACACCAGGGCAGGTCTGTGGCAAAAAGGCTTGGAAGTAGATATAAAGCTTTCACACCTAAGGCCTGAGGACGCGCTGGTATTTTACAACTTGGCATGTTCGTACGCGCTGCTTAACCAGACCCGGGCAGCTTTGGGGGCGTTGACCAAGGCCATTGATTTTGGTTACGATGATTTTGAGCATTTAAAGGGCGACACGGATTTGGATAATTTGCTTAAGGACGAGCATTTTCAGCAATACATCAAACAATTGGAAAAAAAGAAAAAGCCAACCAAGCATGCGTGAGCTTAAGGCCTCTCCTGTGAGATGAAACACTACCGTCAAGAATTATGGTTTAATACCAAAACACGTCGGGCGTATATTAATATTACAAACCAGGTCCAGGCAGCCATTGATAAAAGCGGTATTCATGAAGGGCTGTGTTTAGTGAATGCCATGCATATCTCGGCCAGTGTTTATATCAACGATGATGAAGGCGGGCTATTGCAGGATTATGATGCCTGGCTTGAAAAACTAGCACCGCATGCGCCGGTGTCTCAGTACAGACATAATGATACAGGTGAAGATAATGCGGACGCTCATCTCAAGCGTCAAGTGATGGGCCGCGAGGTGGTGGTGGCCATCACTCGTGGCAAATTAGATTTTGGACCATGGGAACAGATTTTTTACGGTGAGTTTGACGGCCGACGGGATAAAAGGGTTTTAGTTAAAATTATTGGGGAATAAGGAGAATTTTTATGAGTCTAGTAGTTTTAGGTACAGTAGCTTTGGATCATGTCAAAACACCTTCAGGTGCCAAAAAAGATATGCTGGGCGGATCTGCCGCTCATTTTGCCATGTCCGCCCGTCTTTTTACAGATGTGCATATGGTGGCGGTGGTAGGGCGTGATTTTCCTAATAAACATTTGGAGTTTTTAAGGCGCAAGGGCATTGATTGCTCATCCCTCAAGGTCAGCAGCGGCAAAACTTTCCGGTGGAGAGGGGAGTACAAAAAAGGCGATTTGAATACAGCCTTGACCTTAGCGACGGAGTTAGGGGTTTTACAGAGTTATGTGCCTGAATTAAAAGATCATCAGAAGAGTTTGCCCAATATTTTTTTGGCTAATTTTGATCCGGACCTACAAATACAACTTTTAAAACATTTGAAATCTCCCCGGTTAATTGGGTTAGACAGCATGAATTTATGGATCACCACAAAATCAAAATCATTGCGCCGCTTAATGAAGATGGTTCATCTATTTGTGGCTAATGATGGCGAGGCTCGTGCATTAACGGGAGAAAATAATTTAATCATGGCGGCTCGACGCCTGCGAGCGATGGGGCCGCGCATGATCGTCATTAAAAAAGGCGAGCATGGTGTTTTGTTCTATAGCGATCAGGTGATGTTCTCTTTTCCTGCTTATCCAGTGGACAAGGTCGTTGATCCCACCGGTGCAGGGGACACCTTTGCGGGTGGACTGATGGGATATTTAAGCCGGACCAACAAGCTTGACGATAAAACGCTGCGCAAGGCCTGTCTTTATGCCACGACAGTTGCGTCTTTTAATGTGCAGGGTTTTGGTATGGCCCGCACAGCATCACTATCATTGCGTGAGGTCGAAGAGCGCATGAAAATTCTAGTTAAATTCTTTGCCCTGACATAAATCAAGGAAATTCCGTGAAAACAATCGGTCTTATAGCAGCCATCATTTTACCTTTTTTTAATATTCCTTTGATTGTCAAGATTGTCAGGGGCCGCTCGTCGCATGACATCTCACTGATTTGGGTTTGGGGAGTATGGATATGTACGCTTTTGATGGCCCCCTCGGGGTTTACGTCCACGGATTTGGTTTGGCGTTGTTACAATATCATTAATTTGGTTTTATTTACGGGCGTTGTGATCACCGTTTGGAGGTATAGAAAATGACCCCTCAAAATGTCATCCCCGAAAGTCTTAATCGGGGATTAAAAAGCGGCTTTGTTGCTATTGTAGGCAGGCCCAATGTAGGAAAATCAACCTTGATCAACACTATTATAGGGGAAAAAATATCCATTGTATCTAACATCCCTCAAACAACGCGCCATCAGATCAGGGGTATACATACCGACGAGCGCGGCCAAATCGTTTTCATAGATACTCCAGGGATACATGCGGGCAAGGATAAACTTGACAAATACATGAACAGGGCTTCTTTAGGCAGTATTGATTCAGTTGACGCGGTCATTCATATGGTCGATGCGAGTGAAACAACAGGCCTTGAAGAAAAGCATGTGATTTCTCGTCTTAATAAATGTGGTAAGCCTATTATCGTGGGGTTGAACAAGATCGATATTACCAAAGGGAAATTCGTGCCAGAGTATATCAAGCTTTGGGAAGAGACGCGCGGAGTCCCGATGACTGAAATGACGGACCTCGTCCTGTTTCCACTGTCAGCGCTTAAGGGTACTAATGTCAAAAAATTGGTAGATATTTTATTTGAACAAATGCCCGTTGGCCCGCTTCTTTATGCTGAAGATACGATCACCGATTTCCCCAAACGCATGGCCATGGCAGATTTGATCCGGGAAAAATTATTCTTACTGATGCGCGAAGAAATCCCTCATTCGATTGCTGTTATTATCGAAGGGGTGCAGCCTAAAAAGGGCAAGGTGCTACATATCCGTGCTGCGATCTTAGTCGAGCGCGAGTCGCAGAAGGAAATTGTCATCGGCAAGGCAGGGGCTATTTTAAAGCAGGTCGGTACTGAAGCGCGCAAGGATTTGGAAGAATTAGTCGACAGCAAGGTGTTCCTTGAACTTTTTGTGAAGTCCAGCTCCAATTGGCGCGAGGATTACTCCACTCTCGAAGACATGGGGTACGTTTTTAGCGATCTTTAAAATATTAATCCAAGCGTGGATAAAAGCCTACTTTTATACAATTCATTGGATGGCTGATGTCGATATGTTTTTTCTGCGTATAAAAATTTGACAACGTTGCTTTCGGCTCAACTATTCGCGTGACCAAGTTATTGGTTACCAACGCCACCAGCGTGAACGTCAAATTTTAGCAGAAAAAATATATCGATGTCAGCCCCAGATAGCTACTTATTAAATGGGAATGTATGCCCGACAAAAAACTTTTAGATAATACGCAGATTGCACAAGTGATTAAACTGTTGAAGGTCGCGATGCGTGATTTGCCTGATCCTTCAGTGACCTTGGTCGGCAAGAAATATAAAAGTCCTTTTTTAGTGCTGATATCTTGTTTGTTAAGCTTGCGCACCCGTGATGAAACGACCTTACCAGCCAGTGAGCGTTTGTTTGCGCGTGCGGATACGATGCAGGAGATGCTCAAGGTTCCGGTCGGTGAAATTCAGAAGTTGATTTATCCGGTCGGGTTTTATAAAACTAAAGCCGTGCGCATCCACGATATTTGTGAAGACTTGATCCATCGCTTCGGCGGACAGGTTCCTGATGAGATTGACGATCTTCTAACACTCAAAGGAGTGGGGCGCAAAACAGCGAATTTGGTTTTAACGGAAGGGTTTGGCAAGCCAGGGATTTGTGTGGATACCCACGTGCATCGTATCTCTAATCGCCTGGGGTATATTAAAACGAAAACTCCCGATGCGACCGAATCAGCTTTACGGGAAAAATTGCCGCTTAAATATTGGATTGAATATAATGCTTTGCTGGTGACATGGGGACAGAATGTTTGTAAACCCATTTCACCCATTTGTTCAACTTGTCCTGTTGACAATATCTGCCAACGGGTGAACGTCGGTATCAGCCGCTAAACTATGAAGCTTTTTTTATATTTTTCACAAATTATTGGATTAGATATCGTGGATGCCCAAGGAAAATGGCTTGGCCAACTGCACGATATTGCCATGAGCCCATCCTCGGATATTTATCCTAAGGCCAGCGAGTTAATTATTCGTCGGGGATCATACCCTAGGGAATATGCCAAGGTCAATTGGGAAGATATTATTTATATCGCAGAGCAGGGCCGCCTTAAAATCCTCAGCGATCAGGTCCAATTTTCTAAAGAGATACCTAAATGTGATTTTACCTTGCGCCGTGACATTTTTGACCAGCAGGTGGTGGATATCGACGATCAGCGCGTTGTACGGGTCAATGATATCTATTTATTATGTGTGGAGAATCAGTATTATGCCGCTAACGTCGATGTAGGACTGAGGGGTATTTTTCGGCGATTAGGGTGGTCGGGTTTAATTGACTTTATCGTGTCCTGTTACAATTCCAAGTCACCCTATTTAACTCAGGAAAAATTAATCCCTTGGAAAGCCACCCAAGTCTTGCCTAAACTTGGACGCATGAAGAGCGTGCTCAAGATAGAAGTAGCCAAGAATAAATTAAATAGCATTCCACCGTCTGCGTTGGCCGACATTATTCAGGACCTGGATCTTTATGCACGGGTATCGGTGTTTAAATCAATGGAAACAGTGTTGCAGAATAAAGTTTTTACGGATATGGCGTTGACGGCTAAAGAGGAACTTATTGATCAGCTAAGCGAGGGAGAAGTGGCCCAATTGATCACTAATATCCCGGCGGATGAGGCCACGGATTTGTTGATGAAATTACCGCGCGAAAAGACTCATCACCTGATGGGCCTTTTGGGTTCAGAAACCAATAAAAAATTACGTAAACTTTTAAGCTTCGCTAAAGATTCCGCGGGCGGGCTTATGACTACGGAATACCTTTACTTGAAATCTGATGCTACGGTGGAAGATGGGTTTAACAAGATTAAAGAGAATATCAATTTTCCAGGCACTATTTTCTTTCTTTATATCGTCGATGAGAATCATAAATATTTGGGCACGACTTCCCTGAGGCGCTTTTTCACTGAAAACCCAAAAACTCTTTTACTGCATACCTGTTACCCGGAAAATATCCATGTGTATACTGATGACAGCGTAGAACAGGTGGCACTGCTTTTAGAGCGCCATAAATCTTCTTCCATCCCTGTTGTTAACGCCCAGGACATTTTGCAAGGCATCATTACCATCGATGACGTCTTGGAAATATTGATTTCGATGGTATGGCATAAATATGATGAGAAATTATGAGATTTTGGCAAAAATTTAAAAAGAATGAAGTTTTGAAAAATGTCCTGATTTTTTTGGCCATGTTAGGCCCTGGTGTCATTACCGGAAGTGTGGACAATGATGCCGGCGGTATCACCACCTATTCCGTTGCCGCGGCGAACTATGGCTATCCTATTATCTGGACACTGTTGCCGTCATTCATTGTGTTGGTGGTAGTACAGGAAATGAATATGCGGATGGGGGCTTGTACGGGCAAGGGGCTGGCGGACTTGATCCGGGAGTCCTTTGGTATTAAAGTTACTTTTTGGATATTTTTAGGTCTTTTGATTGCAGACATTGGAAACACGGCCACTGAATTTGCCGGTGTGGCTGGAAGTATGAATATTTTTGGTATCAGTAAATACATCTCGGTACCTCTAACGGCAATTGCTGTTTGGATTTTGGTGACCAAAGGTAATTATAAAATCACCGAGCGCATCTTTTTATTGTTTAGTGTGTGTCTCTTATCCTATGTGGTTTCTGCTATTGCGGCCAAGCCGGATTGGCATCAGGTAGGCCTTGCTTTCATTCATCCACAGATTCAGTACAATAAAGATTATTTGATCCTGGTGTTAGGCATCGTCGGTACAACCATTGCTCCCTGGATGCAGTTTTATATGCAATCTGCAGTCATTGAAAAAGGGACCACCATGGATGATTATAAGATGGCCCTGGCAGATGTTATTATTGGATGTGTGGCGACAGTGGCGGTGGCGGTGTTTATTATGGTTGCGTGTGCGGCTACCTTGCATGCTAATAATATTACCATTAATGAGGCCAAGGACGCGGCGTTAGCGCTCAAGCCCTTTGCCGGAGCATTGGCCTCTGCTGTTTTTGCCTTTGGTCTTTTTGTTGCTTCTATTTTCTCCGCGACCATCCTGCCTTTGGCTACTGCTTTTTATATTTGTGAGGCCTTTGGTTTTAATGCAGGCATCGACAAGCGTGTCGAGGATGCGCCACAATTTTATACCCTTTTTGCAGCAATCCTGATCATCGCCTGCGGGATTATTTTAATGCCCAACGCCCCTTTGATTGCAATCTCATTATGGACTCAGGACATCAATGCCATGCTTTTGCCCGTGGTTTTAATTTCCATGCAATTGATGGTCAATAATCCCGAGATCATGGGCGAACATGTTAATAATAAATTTCAAAATACCATCGGCTGGACTACCACCATTATTTTAATCACGATGACTCTTTTGTTGATGATTTTGCCGGCCCTGGATCTTTTTAAAACTCATTGAATAGGGCGTTATTTTTCTTTAAAAGGCAATAAAGCTATTTAAAAATATTTATAGCATTTTGGCGTATTTTTGATAAATTGAGTACAAATTATGAGTAAAATAGTGGGCATTACATACGATTTAAAGAGTGACTGGCAAGGCAGTCAGGATGATCCTATTGATGCATCAGCCGAACTCGACGGGACAAAGACGATTGAATGTCTTAAAGTCGCTTTTGAATCAGCGGGACATAAGGTTGTTTTGATTGGTGGAGCCCGCCAATTAATCAGCCGTATGGCCAGCGGTGATTTGAAGGTTGATTTTGTTTTTAATATTTCCGAAGGGTTTAAAGGCCGTAATCGTGAAAGTCAAGTGCCGGCTATTTTGGATTTTTACAATATTCCTTTTGCGGGTGCAGATGCGTTGACATTAGGAGTTACCTTAGACAAAGTGGTGGCTAAGAAATGTTTCATAGCCGATGGCATTCCAACAGCGCGTTATTTTAAAGCAAGGCTGGAAGATGATTTGGCGGCATTAAATATGCTTGGATACCCTTTATTTGTCAAGACCCTGCATGAAGGGACTTCCAAAGGAATTACTCAAAAATCAAGGGTTGAAAATTTACAAGAGCTCAAAGTGCAGGTAGAGCACGTTAATCGTAATTATAAACAACCGGCTTTGGTTGAGGAGTTTATAAAGGGTACAGAATTTACCGTCGGTGTTATTGGTAATAATCCGCCAGTGGCCATGCCGGTGGTGCAATATGCGATTGCAGGAAAAACAACTTTAGGTAATGAATTTTATTCATATCGTCACGTGGCAGAAAAATTAGTGGAGCATATTTGCCCGGCACCCATTGAAGAAAAATTGGCGTTGCGTTTACAAGAATTGGCTGTGCGTGCGTATCAATCAGTGGATTGCCGTGATTTCGGGCGCGTTGATTTTCGCGTTGATGAAAAGGGTAATCCGTATGTGTTGGAAATAAATCCGCTCCCTAATTTAAGTCCTGATGATGTTTTTGTTTTATTTGGCAAGTCACAAGGAATGTCGTATAATCAAATCATTAACAAAATTTTAGATGAGGCACTGATGCGTTTAGGCCTCCTGGAAGGTGTATATAACAAATGAGCCCAACGACTACGGTGATTAAAGAGGAAGCTGCTGCATCTTCTGGACCTAATATTCCGTTATCTCCCCAAGAAGAGCGTGTCATCAAACTTTTCCCAGGTGCTACTTTAGCTGATTGGGAAGATTGGCGTTGGCAGATCCGCAATCGTATCCGCACACTTGATCAAATAAATAAGCTTATGAAATTGACGCCGCATGAAGAGCGCGGGGTAATAGGGGCAGGGGATAAATTAACCATGTCCATCCCGCCGTATTTTGCTGCCTTGATCGATGAAAATGATCCTGGATGCCCCATACGCTTGCAGTCGGTCCCCTTGGATTATGAATTTGAGACCACTGAGAATGAAATGCTTGATCCCTGCGGGGAAGATAAGAATTCTGCGGTGCATGGCCTGGTGCATCGTTATCCGGACCGCGTGCTTTTTTTAGTCAATGAAATGTGCGCTATGTATTGCCGTTATTGTACGCGTTCACGCATGGTTGGCGACGGTAATCACACACTTAATACCGGGACGTATGACGCAGCGCTTAATTATATCCGTGAGCATAAAGAGATCCGTGATGTCTTGATTTCCGGAGGAGATCCTTTGACCTTGGGCGATCGCATGCTGGAATATCTTATCTCTTCCGTTAAGGCGATCCCACATGTGGAGTTTGTGCGTATCGGGACACGTATTCCGGTGACCTTGCCGCAGCGCATAACACCGGAATTGATTGCCATGTTTAAAAAATATTCACCGCTTTGGATGAGTGTCCATTTTAACCATGCCAAGGAAGTGACACCACGCGTCAAGCATGCCTGCAACATGATCGCTGATGCGGGTATCCCGATGGGTTCTCAGACAGTGCTATTGCGCGGTGTTAACGATTCCCCGGAAGTGATGAAAAAACTTTTTCATGAGCTTTTAAAAATCCGTGTGCGGCCCTATTACATTTATCAGTGCGATCCGATCGTCGGCTCCAGGCATTTCCGTACCACTGTTGAGACAGGTATTAATATTATCCAGAATTTGCGCGGGCATACGACCGGCTACGCGGTGCCGACCTATGTGATTGATGGACCCGGCGGTGGCGGAAAAATCCCTGTTAATCCTGATTATTTGGTTTCCAAAGAAAATGGCCGGTATACGCTGCGTAATTTTGCAGGAGAATTATACACCTACGTTGATCCTACGTATTAAGGGCTGCTCTTTTGAATTGTTTGACAAAGTTGGAACATGTACTATAATACACGCTTCAAATCAATTAAATCCATAAAAGAAGGGTAGTGATACGTAATGTTAGAAGTCAAAGTCAACGACAAGAACAGTTTTGAAAAAGCGATGCGCTTATTCAAGAAGCAGTGCCAAAAAGACGGATTTTTAGTCGAGCTTAAAGAGCGCCGCTTTTATATTAAGCCTTCCGAACGCAAACGTAAAAAAGGCAGTAGATAAAAAACGAGGGGCATTCCCCTTGTTTTTTTTCAACATTAGAAGACACCAAAATCTAGGTGTCTTCTTTAAGTTTCAATCCCCCATATGATTAAGGTCAAACGCGCATTAATTTCTGTTTCTGATAAAACCGGTTTGGTGGAGTTTGCCAAAGGCTTGAGCAAACTGGGTGTAGAAATTATCTCCACCGGAGGCACGGCAGTACTTTTGCGTTCTTCTCATATTAAGGTCCAGGAAGTTTCCGAGTACACCGGTTTCCCTGAAATGCTGGATGGCCGCGTCAAGACACTGCACCCTAAAATTCACGGCGGCCTTTTAGCCGTACGCGATAATTCTGAACACATGAAACAAATAGCTGCTCACGGTATCGGTCTTATTGATATGGTGGTGGTTAATCTTTACCCTTTCGAAAAAACAATCCAAAAGAAGAATATATCCCTGGAAGAAGCCATTGAGAATATTGATATCGGCGGGCCTTCCATGCTGCGGTCCGCAGCCAAGAATTATAAAAGCGTCGCGGTCATCTGCAATGCGGCGCGTTATAGCGAAGTGCTTAATGAGCTTAATAATAACAGCGGCATTTTATCGGACAAGGTGTTGGCTAATTTGGCCATTGAAGTGTTTGAGCGTACCAGCCGTTACGATGCTGCGATTTATGAATTTTTAAATAGCCGTTTCAAGGCAGATAATTCTTTCTCTTCCTTCCCTAAAGAATTCAGTGTTTCTTTTAACAAATTACAAGATCTTCGTTATGGTGAAAATCCTCATCAGACAGCAGCTTTTTATAAAGACAGCACAGGCCAGCATGGCTTGGCAGGTCTTCAACAATTACAGGGTAAAGAACTTTCGTTTAATAATATTCTTGATTTGAATGCTGCGGTGGATATTGTCCGTGAATTTGAAGCGCCAGCAGCTGTTATTATCAAGCACAATAATCCTTGCGGTGTTGCTGAGGATAAAACACTGGATAAGGCCTACCTTAAAGCCTACAAGTGTGATTCACTTTCAGCTTTTGGCGGGATCATTGGTTTTAACAGGTCTGTTGATGCCAAGACCGCTGCTGCTGTTATTAAAAGCGGTTTTATGGAATGCATCATCGCTCCTGGGTTTAGTGAAGAGGCCAAGAATTTTTTTTCAGCGAAGAAGAATTTGCGTTTACTCGTGCTGGATGTACATGCTGTCAATCCTGAGCGTTATGACTTTAAGAAAGTATCCGGCGGGCTTTTATTGCAAGACCGGGATAATCGTGTACTCAAACCGGAAGAAATGAAAATTGTAAGCCGGCTTAAACCTACCAAGGCACAGATGGATGCCATGATCTTTGGTTGGAAATTGATTAAGCATGTGAAAAGTAATGCCATTGTCCTGGTCAAAGGCACGCAGACCATTGGTATCGGTGGCGGCCAAACCAGCCGTGTGGATTCCGCGATCCATGCCATCCGTCGAGCAGGGTCACTTGCCCGGGGGAGTGTGTTAATATCCGATGCCTTCTTGCCTATGCCTGACACTGTCACCATTGCCGCTAAGGCAGGGGTCAAGGCCATTATTCAAACCGGTGGTTCCATCATGGATCCAGATGTTATTAAAGAAGCCGACAAAAAAAAGATAGCCATGGTGACAACAGGTATCAGGCACTTTAAACATTAAGCATGGTCCTTCTATGGATCACCCAGAAGTAAATTCTTACCTAGATTCCTTTGTCAATTTTGAATCCCAGCTTCATAAACTGCGCCCGGAAGATTTTAACCTCAGCCGCATCCAGGAATTTTTGGATTTAGCGGGTAATCCAGCCAAAGATTTAAAGATCATCCATGTCGCAGGCACTAAAGGCAAAGGGTCAACCTGTGCATTTTTAGCCCGTATTTTGCAGGAAGCGGGTTTCAAGGTGGGGCTTTATACCTCACCTCATTTACATAAGGTCAATGAGCGAATCCGTATTTTAAATAAAGAAAATCTTCGGTCCAAAGACAGTTTTAGTGGCACTATCAGCGACGATGAATTAACTTCTACCCTGGCATCATTACGTCCTTTCGCAGCTTCTATCCAAAATGCAGGAAAGATCCTGACCTATTTTGAAGTTTTGACCGTGACCGCCTTGTCTTACTTTGCGAAATCCAAGGTGGATGTGGTTATTTTAGAAACTGGTTTGGGCGGCCGTTTGGATGCGACCAATGCCGTTGATTCTTTGATGGCTGTGATAACGCCAGTGAGTTTGGATCATACCCGTATATTAGGATCCACCTTAAGTAAAATAGCATCGGAGAAAGCGGGTATTATTAAGAATTCTTACCAGAGAGTCGTGATTGCTCCTCAAGAGCAAGAGGCAATGGATGTGATCCTCAACCGCTGCCGCGAATTTGGTGTTCATCCTGTTTTTGTCCATGCAGAAAAGTATGCAAATTTGAAAATGGGGCTTAAGGGCAGGCATCAAATGATAAACGCTGCCACCAGTATTGAAGTGGTGAATATTTTAAGGACAATGGGATTTAGAATCAGCGATGAAGCAGTCAGTGAAGGATTAAAGAATGTTGTCTGGCCGGGCCGTTTCGAACTTTTGAGAAGTAGTCCGGATGTGATTGTCGATTGTGCGCATAATGAAGCATCATCCCGGGCCTTATCCCAAACTTTGAAGGATGAGTACCCGCATCGACGGGTAATTTTAGTGTTAGGTGTTTCCGAAGATAAAGATGTGGCTGCTATTTGTAATAATTTGAAAGAAAACGCGGCGCACAGTATACTGACCAAGGCTCATCACCCCAGATCTCATTTATTTACACCGGCAGAGGGGGAGAATTATTTTAAGGGTAAGCCGTTTGAAATCACAGAGAGTGTGCCCAATGCTTTGGCGAAGGCCTTGCAAATAGTCGGCCCCCCAGATGTGATTCTAATAACAGGTTCAATTTTTGTAGTAGCAGAGGCTACACAACAACTGTCACCCCCGAATGTTTTAATCGGGGGTCTAATTAAGAATTAATTTTATGTACCAATACAAAGGCCTAGAAGATACCATTGCCGCGATTGCCACCCCTGCAGGACAAGGAGGGATCGGAATCATTCGTATTAGCGGTAAAGAAGCTATTGCCATTGCGGATACTGTTTTGTGTTTTCGAGGAAGCAAAACATTATTAAATTGTAAAAGTCATACAGTGCATCATGGTTGGGTCAATAGTTTGGATGAAGTATTGGTCACGTTGATGCGGGCGCCTAAAAGTTATACGGCTGAGGATGTGGTTGAAATCAATTGTCATGGCGGCATGACTGTCCTGCGTGCGGTACTTCAGGCAATATTAAATGCGGGTGCACGCCTGGCACTGCCAGGAGAATTTACCAAGCGGGCCTTCCTTAATGGCCGGATGGATTTAGCCCAGGCAGAGGCGGTCATTGATATTATCCATGCGAAGACTGAGAATTTTTTGCGGCAGAGCCAGCATCAATTAAAAGGTGAATTATCCATTCAGCTCAATCAGAGCAGGGATGAATTAATAAAACTTTATACCATGGTTGAAGCATTGATTAATTTTCCCGAGGATGGTATTGACGCCCAAGGCCGTGAGCAAATATTAAATCGCATCAGCACTCAAGAAATGGTAGTGGCTAAACTTTTGGAAAGCTCCGAGAGTGGTCGAATACTTAAGGAAGGCATACGTATTGTCCTATGCGGCAAGCCCAATGTCGGTAAATCTTCTTTGCTTAATGCCTTGCTCAAAGAGCAGAGGGCCATTGTCACAGACATTGCCGGTACCACCCGTGATGTCTTGGAAGAATCAGCGCAAATCCGAGGAATTCCTATTTCGTTAGTTGATACGGCAGGTCTTTTGGAGCCTAGGGATTTGATTGAAGAGGAAGCAGTCAAGCGCAGTCATTTGTATATCAAAAGTGCTGATTTGGTACTTTTAGTTTTGGACCATAGCCGTCCCCTGGAAGAAAAGGACTTGCTACTTTTGGAACAATTAAAAGCCGCCCGCGTTTTAGTGGCAATTAACAAAATGGACTTGGAAGAGAAGTTAGATAGTGCAGTTCCCAAGAAAATATTTGGCTCTCAGCATGTCATCAAAGTCTCAGCACTTGAGGTCCCATCGATTCAGGAGTTGGAGATAAAGATTGTTGATTTAATCTGTAAGGACAAGAATCTGGACACTGACGGCATTCTTATTAGCAATGTCCGGCACATAAAAGCGTTAGAGGCTGCTGGGGAAAATTTATCAAACGCTGTTCGTCTGATGAATGAAAACACCTCTCTTGAATTTATTTCCGAAGAAATCAAAGCCGCAGTCAATCAACTAGACGCCATCACCGGCCGCAACATCGACGAAGACCTCCTAGACCGCATTTTTTCTGAATTTTGTATAGGTAAATAAAATTATTTGAAATTTGATTGCAGTTCCGACCTAGAGGAGTCCTCGGTATGAGAGGGGGATTGGCTGTTCTTGTAAAGGGCCATGACTTTTTTCATTGTCGCAGGGTCATTCATGATCTGTTGGGTAAGCTTAAGCATTTTAGGGTTGCTCATCAGTTTGACAAAATCATGGGTGTTGATTTCATTTTGGATATCAGGATCCTGCAGTATGTTCTGGAAGCGGGGATCTTCTGCCAGTGATTTTGCATCCAGGGTTGTAGAGGCATTTGTTGCGGCATCGGTATTTTGTTTCGATACAGGGAAAAAAATACCTTCAAAAGGTTTGGCGATAGAGGTGTAAGATTTCGATTGAGCGACATCATGGTGTATAGATGTTAATGTATTTCCCAAAGGAGGCAGTAAGCCTAAGAAGATTAAGGTAAAAATAATAAATACCCAGCCCCAAGCCAAGGTCAGTATTGCTCCTC
The DNA here is from genome assembly GCA_013285735.1 of Candidatus Omnitrophota bacterium. Lineage (GTDB taxonomy): Bacteria > Omnitrophota > Gorgyraeia > Zapsychrales > Fredricksoniimonadaceae > JABDGZ01. The sequence goes on from JABDGZ010000010.1 coordinate 22,030, forward strand.
CCAAGCGGCTAAAAAAATCGGGCTGGACATCTGAGTCGGTGGCCTTTGACCATGTTTTAAGAAGAATTTTTAAAAGAAAGGTCAAAAGAAAAGGCCCGATAGTTCCTATGGCCATGCTTATGAGCATGTTTTTGGTCGCTTGATAATAAACGATGCTCAGGATCGTGGTGATTATAATAGAGAAGGGATTCACTAAAGAATTCATAAATCCGCGTGAGGATCCTCGGATGATGAAGAAAAAACTTAAAGCCAGCGTGATTAAATCTGTTATAGCCATTTAATGTTGTGCCAAAAAACGCAGCTGAGCGAGGTAATAGAAGATAAGGAAGACGCAATAAACGAGAGGAATGATAAAACAGGCCTTGACGATCCAGGGGAAGGTAAGTTTAAGTTTGGACTTTGCCAATTTTTCTTTAATTTTGGCATACTCTTCAAGGGTAAGTTGTTTGGCTTTTTTAGAATTTGATGGTTTTTCTGCCATAGTGTTGATAGTATAGCATTTAGAAAAATGAGCTGCAATAAAAATGAAGATTAAAATTGAGCCGGTAGAGTTTATTTATTAATATATTTTTAATAATGACTAGTTGTTGCTACATAACTCAATTGTTTTCAATGTATTATGACTTATAAAAATTTTTCATTTTGATTTGCTTTTTAGGAAATATGTTTTAAACTATTAGTAAAGGAAGCGTTTTCGGAGTTATAACCCATTTTATAAAAAAGGTTTGTGTATGAGTACTGCGATTAATAATAATCGTTCGGAGTCCAGGTATAATTGTCTTGTTCCTGTGGAAGGCAAGGAAGGTTCTGAATTTGACGGGACGAAGACAATGGATATCAGCCGTCATGGAATGGGTTTTCTTTCTTCACAAAATGTTGCGATCAATCAAAAAATAGCTCTTGAAATTGTCCTTAAGCCAAACACAGAACCTGTTATCGTTATTGGACTTGTAAAATGGGTGCGCAAGCTGGGGGTCTCTGATCAATACCGTGTTGGTGTTGTTTTTGCAGAGATTATTTCAGGCTCCTCCACCCGTCTGGATAAGTATTTAACTTCAAAACGCTGGGAGTAAACCAGCATGCCAACAGCCCAACAGACATCAGATGAACGAAGGATTTTCGAGCGTTTTTCCGCTCGTTTTCCAACAAAATTTAAAGATGCGCGCGATGACTACGGGACTGAAGTTTTTCTGCGCGATGCTTCCGCCCAAGGGATACGTATTGTAACCAAGGAGCGTTTTTTCTTAGACGATCAACTTGCTTTAGAAGTGGAATTACCGGATGGCGGAGAACCGATGGTGTTAAGCGGACATGTGGTGTGGGTAAAATTCTTAAATTTGTCTTTATGGGATATCGGAGTTCAGTTTTCCGAAGTAAATTTCTTAAAAATGCAACGTCTTTTTAAACTCACCGAAGAGATCGATCTGTAAATACCAGCCAGATGTTTTATGCCCCCAGATTCATTTTATACATATCATCCTGATGGAGTAAGTTTTAGCTCTAGCCAAGCGACTGCGATAAAAACCATCTATGCGCCTTTGTGCGGCACAGATGCCTTGAGTATCAAGTCTGCGATCACCCCTTTTTTAAGCGGGGATATTAAAATTGATAAATTTCATTACCTAACCAAACCAGCCTCCCGTGAAGATTTGCGTTTTCCGTTGCGCGATTTTTTTGTCTATATAGCAGGTAAAGGTGTTTTTAGCCTGACCAGCGAGTCTTCACCAGATTCAGCTTCCGTCGACATTGGCCCTCTATGGCATAAACTTAAACGTATTTATAAGGCAGCAGGATTAGAAATAATCGCAATAAACTTTGTTCCCGCGACCGGTGAAAATGTTGAATTGATGCAGGTGACAGTCAAAAATATTTCAAAAAAATCGATCACTTTTACACCGACGAGTGCTGTCGCTCTTTTTGGCCGTTCTTTAGCCAATAAACATGACCACGAACATGTGACTGCCCTTTTAAATCAGGCCCAACAAGTGCCGGAAGGCGTGCTGATGCAGTCGACCATGGCCTTTAATGAGGAAGGCCATCGGCCAAGCCACGGTGTTTATTATGTGTACGGATGTCAGGATAAAGCTGCCGGGCCTCTAGGCTCTTTTCCGACGGTGGATAGTTTTTATGGTGATGGGGGATCGATGCTAAGGCCCCAGGCAGTTTATGAAAATCAAAAGCCTCCCAGGCTTCGTCCCGCAGCCCTCTTGGGCAAGGAAGTGGTGGGAGCGTTGCGTTTTAAGGAAACGACGCTTAGTCCCGGGCAAAGTCAATCTTACGTCGTTGCGATTGGCATCGGGACCGATGAGCCGCAAACCCGAGAAATTTTTAATCGTTTTAATACATCTGCAAAGTTCACCCAAGCATTAGATGCCAATAAGAAATATTGGTTGGATAAAATTTCTTCCATTGATTTTAAAACCGGGGACATGAATTTTAATTCCTGGATGCGGTGGGTCACCTTGCAGCCGGTATTACGCCGTATTTTTGGATGTTCATTCTTACCTGATCATGATTACGGCAAAGGCGGTCGTGGTTGGCGGGATATTTGGCAGGATTTATTGTCGCTGATTCTCATCGAGCCGCACCTGGTGCGTCAGGATTTAATCAATAACTGTGCCGGTATCCGTATTGATGGCAGCAATGCCACCATCATTGGTTCCAGGCCAGGTGAATTTCTGGCAGACCGCAATGCCATTTCCCGCGTGTGGATGGATCACGGGGCATGGCCATTTTTGACCATGCTTTTGTATATCGATCAGAGCGGGGACTTTGATATTCTTTTGCAGAAACAGAGTTATTTCAGGGATCCGCAATTATCCCGCACCCATGACAAAGATATAGGATGGGTCAGTCAATACGGAAATAAATTGTTAGATAAAAAAGGGCATACGTATGAAGGGACTATCCTTGAACACCTTTTAGTGCAGCACCTGACCCAATTTTTTAACGTCGGGGAACACAATATCATCCGCCTGGAAGGTGCTGACTGGAACGATGGTTTGGATATGGCTGCGTCCCGCGGAGAGTCAGTGGCGTTTACTTCGTTTTATGGCGGGAATTTATTGAAAATGGCGGAGCTTCTTGAAAGCATGGCCACCATTAAGGGTACAATTAAAATACGCGTGATGCGTGAGCTGTTGATCTTATTAGATACTCTTAGTGAAAAAGTCAATTACGATGACTATCACGCTAAACAGAATCATCTTTTTGGTAAATATTTTCACAGCGTGCAGCCAGCCTTGAGCGGGGAAACTGTTGAAGTGACTATCAAAGATTTAGTACGCGACTTGCGTGCTAAAGGGAATTGGATATTTGCGCATATTCGTCGACAAGAAAAAGTTCAATTTAAAGAAGGTTCTAAAATTTTTGAGTGGTATAACGGGTATTATGATAATCAAGCGCAGCAGGTGGAAGGGCTTCATGGCAACACCGTACGCATGACCTTGACAGGTCAGGTGTTTTCTATCATGAGCGGTATGGCCTCTCATGAGGAAATCAAACGGATTATCCTCAGCGTTGATAAATTTTTAAAAGATAAGGAATTAGGCGGATACCGTCTGAACACTGATTTTGGGGTGCGACATTATCTGGATTTGGGCAGGGCTTTTGGTTTTGCATATGGTACTAAAGAAAATGGTGCTTTTTTTAGCCATATGAATGTCATGTACGCCACGGGCCTTTACCAACGAGGGTTTGCAAGGGAGGGGTTTGCGGTATTGCAATCCATTTACCGCATGGCTTGTGATGGGCAGCGCAGTAAGATTTATCCGGGCATTCCCGAATATTTTGATGCAGAAGGCCGCGGCATGTACCATTATTTAACAGGTTCTGCCAGCTGGCTGGTGTTGACCCAACTGACCCATGTTTTTGGTGTGCGAGGGATTAACGGGGATCTGATGCTGGCTCCACAATTAGTCAAAGAAGAATTTAATAAAAAGGCAAAAGCCTCTGTAAGCTGCCAATTCGCAGGCAAACGTCTGACCGTTGAATATCATAACCCCCAAAAAATAGATGCCGGGAAGTATGCGATCAAGGAAGTCACTATCGACGGAAAAACAATTGCCTTTAAGCAGATTTCCCAGGATAAAATTTGCCTCCCAAGAACATCCCTCGTCAAAGACGTGCTTATTAAAGTAATTCTCGGATAATATTATTGTACAAAGCAAATTTGCTTGTTATAATCCACAATTTATATTCGTTAAGAATTTAAACATGAGGTAATGAATGGAAGCAGGCATGGAGCATTCGAAACGCCACGTAACAGCCCCCGAAGACCGCATTCCTGTTTTTCAAAAAGCCACCTATAGTATTGGTGCCCTTGTTAACCAACTTCAAGCAGCTGCCTTGAGCGCGATGGTCCTTGTCTTGAACCTGGGACTTGGCATGAATCCGGTCTTGGTCGGCCTCGTCGGCACTATTCCCCGTCTACTGGATGCTTTTACAGATCCCCTGATCGGTTATACTTCAGATAATACCCGTACCCAATACGGACGCCGTAGGCCTTTTATATTTTTTGGAGCTATTTTTTCAGGGCTTTTATTTGCCTTGATGTTTCAGTTATATAAGGGCCAAGCCGAACTTTATTATTTTTGGTATTTTTTAATTATCCAATGCCTCTTTGTCGTTGCCTTTGCGTTCTATTCTATCCCATGGATTGCCTTAGGCTTTGAAATGACCCCTGATTATCACGAGCGGACACGTCTGCAGGGGACAGGTAATTCCATTGCCCAATTTGCCTGGCTGCTTTCTCCGTGGTTATTTACCCTCATGTATACGACTAAAGATGTTGTCCATGGGGCGCGTATCCTGGCGATCGTTTTTGGTATTTTTATCGCACTGGGCGGCATACTTCCAGCTATTTTTAACAAAGAACGCGGCATTAAGCTGCCTAAGCCGGAAAAAAAGCATGTCATCAAAGATTTTCTCAACGGCTGCTCGATCACTTTAAAAAATCGTCCGTTTCTCAAGCTTTGCGCGGTCACTTTCCTTGTTTTTAACGGATTCATGCTTGCCTCTGCGTTTACCAGCTATGTTATTTTTTTCTATGATTTTGGCGGCGATTACTCAAAAGGCGGGATCTTGTTGGGCTGGTTTGGCACCGTGACGGCGCTTTCTAATTTCTGTATTATCGCCTTGATCACATGGATTGCAACCAAGATCGGAAAGCGTAACACTTTTCTGATCACTATTCCTATTTCGATTATTGGTTACGCGCTCAAATGGATCGGGTATAATCCGCATCATCCTTATTTATTACTGATCGCGGCACCTTTCATAGCCTTTGGTTTGGGCTCAATCTTCACCTTAGTTAGTTCCATGCTGGCTGATGTTTGTGACGTTGATGAACTTGCAACAGGTACCCGTCGTGAAGGGACATTCGGAGCCATCTATTGGTGGATGATAAAGCTGGGACAAGCACTGGCATCACTTATTTCTGGTGTACTTCTTAATGCTACTGGTTTTAATGTGACACTCGGGGCCAATCAAACACCTCATGCCTTATTATATATGAGGCTCTGTGATATCGGTATCCCCATTGTAACCTCCATTATTGCGATGTTTATTATTGTGACTTTTGATATCACAGAAGACAAGGCCTACGAAATCCGTAAACAGCTGGAAGAAAGAAGAGGGAAGGCCTGATTTATTTATTTGACCAATCTCCTTAGATGTGTTAAATTTTTCTCTTATGTATTTATAGTATTTTAAAGAAAAATTAATATATTCTTAATGCGGAGATTGGATGCGCAAATTTTTGACGCTGTGTTCTTGCCTCATCTTTCTTGCTCTTGCCGGATGTTCCCAGCCTCCTGAGCCAAGCAATAAACTCCTCCTCTGGCACTGGATGACCGATCGTAACGACACCTTTCAAAAATTCGCCCAAGAATACCAAAAAGAAACCGGAAAAGAAGTCACCATTCAGTTGTTCGCTCCATCAGATTCGTACTCCCAAAAAATTATTGCCGCAGCTCAAGCCAACGTACTGCCGGATATTTATGGTATTCTTGATAAAAAATCCATTGTGGCTGATTTTATCAAAGCAGATTTAGTCGCTGATTTGACCAAGGACATGGAAGCTGATGGAGGCAAGTGGGAAAATAGTTTATTCGATAAAGCCTTGGCAGACAGGCGTTTTGATGCCGGGAATACTTATGGGGTGGCGCCAGGAATATATGGCGTTCCCATCGATGTTACCAATGAGCAGATTTTGTATAATAAAAAACTTCTTGCCAAGGCTGGCATCAAAGCTCCGCCTCAGACCTTTGACGAATTTGTCAAGGACGCCCAGGCTCTCAAGCGTGTGGGGATTACACCCTTTGTTTCTGGTTGGGGCGAATTGTGGCTGCTGGATTGTTTTGCTTCTAATTATGCTTTTAATATTATGGGAGAAGAGAAGATTTTTGATACCTACCGTGGCAAGGTCAAATATACAGATCCTGATTGGATTAAAGTTTTTAGCATATTTGCCGAACTACGCGATAAAGGTGTTCTGATGGATGGCATTGTGACCAAGGGCAATAAATACGCTGAGCAAGATTTTGCGCTTGAGCGTGCAGCATTTACTTTTAACGGTTCCTGGTGCGTTAATGTTTACCATGACATGAATCCTGATTTGGATTATGCCGTTATACCACCGCCACCTATAAGCACGGCGTATCCATTGAAAATTTGGGGATCTGCCGGGTCTACCTTTGTGGTGAATGCTAGTTCACCTAATAAGAATAGTGCCATTGCTTTTTTAAAATGGTTGACCGCCAAAGAACAACAGGTGGCGTTGGCCCGTGAGACCAATAATTTACCTTCCAATAAAGAAGCGCTCGCCGGTGTTTCTCCCATTTTGGAAGAATTTGCCAAGGGCATGGATCAATCGACACATCCGAATATATGGCCGTTGAATGAAGACCCTTCCGTCAGCGAAGCATTTGACAAGGGGATCCAGGATATTATTATCGGTGAGAAAACGCCAGAGCAGGTGGCCGAAGAAGTACAGAAAGCCAAAGATCTCCAGATGGCTAAAGGTAATCATTAAGATGAATAAAAAGTTTAAAGCGGCGGCCATATTCAAGGATAATTTACAGAATTTCCTTTTTGTCCTGCCTGCTTTTGCTATTTTTTGCATTTTTTATATTTATCCTTTTTACAAAATGATCCACCTGTCTTTTTATGATTGGCGGGGGATAGGTCCGATGCATTTTATTGGCCTGTCGAATTATAAAGAATTGATGGGAGACAGTCTCTGGTGGGATTCAATTTGGCATGCAGGGTATATCACGCTCATCGCCTTAACATTTCAGAATGCATTGGCTTTTGCCCTGGCCCTGGCCTGTGACCGGGAAATACGGATGAAACGTTTTTACCGTGTGATTTTTTTTATTCCGCCGGTACTTTCTGAAGTGGTGGTTGGTCTTATCTGGAATTGGATTTTGAACCCCGAAACACAAAACGGCTCGTACATTGGACTTTTAAATCATTTTTTATTTACTTCCGGCTTGCCCCAAATGGTGCATGATTGGCTGGGAGATCCTAAAACAGCCCTGACAACCATTGCCATTGTGCATAGCTGGAAAGGTTTTGGTTGGGGGTTTATCATGTTTCTGGCGGGATTACAGACGATTGATAAACAGCTTTATGAAGCCGCCCGTGTCGACGGTGCAGGGACGTGGAAAACATTCATGAATGTGACCATCCCCATGATGCTGCCGGTTATTTTAGTGGTGATGATCTTGACGATTTTAGGGTCCATGCAAGTGTTCGTTTTGATCATCGCCATGGTCAATGAAGGCTTGGTTAATTATACGGATGTGCCGGTGACCCGTATTTTTTCAGCCATGCAGAGTACTGACCGCTTTGGTTATGCCTGTGCCGAGGCAGTTATTTTTGGGTTGATCTTGGTCGGCATATCTTTTATTACAAAAAGATTATCAGATAAGGCAAAACAGGTATGAGGACTAACAAGTATGTTTTGTGGGGCATGACCAAATCAACGCTCATCCATGTTTTTTTGATGAGTGTGGCCATGACCTGTTTGTTTCCCATATTCTGGATGATACGGTGCGCTTTTATGACCAATGATACGGTTTTCGTCGACAAAGCGCTGATCCCGCATCATTTGAATTTTGGTAATTTTGCCACGGCCTGGACTCAAGGTAATTTTGCTGTTTATTTTTTAAACAGCGTTATCTATACCGTCTGTGTCGTCGGAGGGATTGTGCTGATTTCATCCTTGGCAGCGTATTCTTTTTCGCGTTTAAAATTTCCGGGTAAAAATATCATTTTTTATCTGTTTGTGGCGGCCATGATGATCCCCTTACCAGGGTCCTTCGTGGCCTTGTTCGTCCTGATGACCAAGCTGCATTTGGTGAACACTCGTTTTGGTTATATCCTGTGCATGATTAATGTAGGGCTTTCCATGAGCATCTTATTGTTTAAGACTTTTTTTGATAAAATGCCCCCAGAGCTGGAAGATGCTGCCCGTATCGACGGCTGCACCAAGCTTGGCATCTGGTGGAATATGGCCATGCCATTTGCGCGTCCAGCGATCGCGGTCATTGTGATTTTTAATTCACTTAACGTATGGAATGAATATATCCTGGCCACCTTGCTTTTGGAGGACAGTAAATTGATGCCTTTACAGCGGGGGCTCGTGGTTTTTCAGGGCGCCAACAGTACTGATTATCCTGTTCTGATGGCGGGTCTGACAATGGCAGCAATACCTATTATTGTGGTATACTTGGCCATGCAAAAACATATTGTCAAAGGCCTTTCTTCCGGAGAGGTGTTGGGATGATAGCGTATCTTGTCGTAGCGGTCTTTTTATTTTGGGGGGTACCGTGCGCACAGGCACAGAATTCTCCTGCGAGTGTTGTAGGCGCTGTACAACCAATCCGTGATTCTTCTGAAATTGTGCGTTTAGCATGGGCAGCTTCTAAGGATGAAGATCTGAAAACCCTTGCGAGCCTTGTTGATGAAATGATTAATTCCTATGGGGATAAAGCCAAGGTCTTAGCTTCCAAGTTAAGTAATTTTCCTGCCCGTGATAAAATCAGTGAATACACGATAATGTCTAATGTCGCAACTGTTTTGTTTATCAAGGCTGAGGCATTGATGCATCAAGGAAAAAATGATGAAGCAAAAACACAATTTAAAAATATTATTACCCAATATCCCTGGGCCCAGTGTTTTGATCCCAGCCGTGGTGCTTATTGGTCGGTCGCTGAAAAATCCCAGGATAGTATTGATGTGATGGAAGGCAAGTCGCCGCTAACAGCGGCTCCTGTAAAGAAAGCTCCTAAAACTATTCCGGTGTTGAAATTTCCCGGTACAGATGGAGTTGTTGATTGGACTAAATATGGCCAATTCCTTAACGTAGGTACCAAGGACTATCATTATCAGATCACAGATTATCCGGGTTTGGTGGCAGCGTTGGGAGAAGGCATCTACCCTAATATATCGGATATTTACAGGGACCCAGGGTATAAAAAAGCTTTAAGAGCAGGGCGACTGGTGGGTTCTCAATGGGATTTTGTGAACACCACTGATTTGCAAGCTGCTTTTTATAAATGGGTCACAGCGCCTGAATCCTGGGGGGTGCGGTTATTTTATATTGGTGTTATTTTTGAAAAAGCCAATATGCTGCCGCAAGCGATCAGGGCCTATGATGCTATTATTGTGAATTACCCGTCGACGATCGCGTGGACATATTGGCAGACCCCGTGGTATCCGGCCAAGGCCGCGGTGGCCAAGATCCAATATTTGATCCGTTTGCATCCTGAACTACATATCGAGTTTAAAGGAGCCAAGGTACGCATTATTAATGCGGATGATCCGCATAATTTTTACGCCGTCACCAAGCCCGGCAATCTTCGCCAATTAAGCTTATTGGAAATTGCCAAAGAGGATTTAAGATTTAAGCCTAAAATGATGCCACTGGGGAATCCGGTTTTTTATTCGGGCCAAGGACAGGTGCGATTTGTCAAATATTCGAGCGGCCACTGGCAATTATTGGTAGACAATAAACCTTTTTTTATTAAAGGAATAAGTTATATGCCGACCAAGGTTGGCCAATCTCCGGATGACGGGACCATGGTGGATTGGATGCGGGAAGATGATAATCATGATGGCAATATTTCAGCACCCTATGAGTCATGGGTGGATAAATACGGGGATAATAAACGTCACCCTGACGAGAAAACAGTAGGTGATTTTGCCTTGATGAAGGATATGGGAGTTAATACATTGCGTATTTATTACCAGACCTATATGAAGGCTGATAAGCCGTTTTTGGAAAAGATGTACCAGGGGTATGGTTTTAAGGTGGCGATGAGTAATTTTTTAGGCAAATACGCGATCGGTTCCGGAGCTACCTGGACACAGGGTACGGATTACGAAAATCCCGTGCACCAGAAAAATATGATGAATTATGTACGGCAGATGGTCATGGAGTTCAAGGATGAGCCGTATATCCTCATGTGGATATTAGGGAATGAAAATAATTATGGTGTTGCTTCCAATGCGGATAAAAAACCAGAGGCTTATTTTAAATTTGTTAATGAAGTAGCGAAAATGATCAAATCGATTGACCCCAATCATCCGGTGGCCATCTGTAATGGAGATACGTTATTTGTGGATAAATTTGGGAAATACGCTCCTGATGTGGATGCGTATGGAGCTAATGTTTACCATGGGAATTACGGTTTTGATTCTTTTTGGGATGAGGTTGCTGAATATTCGGGTAAGCCGGCTTTTATTACAGAGTACGGTGCTCCGGCTTATGGGGGCATGAGCATGGATTATGAACAGGCCCAGCAGGCCCAGGCTGATTATCATAAAGGTAATTGGCTGGATATTCTTTATAACAGCGCCGGTTATGCCGATGGTGCAGGAAACTCCGTCGGTGGTATGGCTTTTGAGTGGCTTGATGAATGGTGGAAGGATTATTCACCTGCTGTTCATGATATCAAGGCGGATGATGTGGGTCCTTTCCCTGGAGGATATTATTTTGAAGAGTGGTTTGGTATCATGGGCCAGGGAGATGGCTCCCAAAGCCCGTTCTTGCGCGAACCTAGGAAAGTGTATTATACTTATAAGGAACTTTGGAAGACTTAAAATGAGGTAGGGGGGAGCCCCGTATACTTGCACAAACATAGTAAAATGTTGTATACTTACTACGAACGTAAGGTCTCCCCATTGACGGGGACGTAACTGAGGAGGAGTGGAATGAAAAAATGGTTAGGTGTATTATTTGTTGCAACAATTGGTCTTTGTGCGGGGAATGTTTTCGCTGATGACCAGGCCGCTGTCAGTGCCGCTAAAATGGCTGCGGAGTCTCAACCAGTTCCAGTCCCTCAGGGGGATGTGGACCCGGCAGCTGCAGATGTGTCCGCGCCAACGATGGCGGTTAAAGCGCCGATCAATTTCGGTGATTACCGTTCATCAACGTTGACCACTAAGGCATGGGCAGCATTGGCTCAAAATGATATTGAGTCAGTGTTAGCTTACACGAATAAATGCATCTCGTTGTATGCTGCACAGGCCAGCAAGATGCAGGCCAGTTTGAAAGATTATGCCACCGGCACCAATGATGAAATATTCAAATATTGGGCACTTAATGATGTAGCCACCAGCTACTACATTCAAGGAGAGGCGTATCGTGCTGCTAACATGAAGGATGAAGCTAAAGAAGCGTACAACAAATTGATTAAGGATTATTCTTTTGGTCAGACTTGGGATGTTAAGGGTTGGTTTTGGAAACCAGCGGCAGCTGCTCAAGAAAAGTTGGATATGATTGCAGCCGGGGTCAGTTATGACTTTGGTGATTATTCATCCAGCCAATTAGTACAGAAGGCATGGGCTGCATTGGCAGCCAATGATCTTAAAGCTGTAGAAGCTTATGCTAACAAGACAGTAGACTTGTACGCAGGTAAAGCAAAAGACATGCAGGCATCATTGAAAGAATATGCATGGGAATCCAAAGAAAAGACCATGAGTTATTGGGCGCTCAATGATGTTGGTACGGCCTTGTTTATTTTAGGAGAGGCTTATCAAAATGCTGGCAAAAAGGATGATGCGTCCAAGGCATACAAGCGGGTTATTAATGAATTCTTTTATGCACAATGTTGGGATCCGGGTGGTTGGTTCTGGAAACCTTCCGAGGCTGCTCAGCAAAAATTAGGCGAAATGGATAACGTATAGTGTAAAATAATAACAGGCACTATTTTCTTTTAGAGAAACTGGTGCCTGTTATTATTTTTTTAGTGTGTCCCCCTCGATATACATTCAGAAAGAATATGATGAAAAAAGGTTTCATGGCTTTGATAGTGTCCAGCTTCGTTGCACTGCTATTTTTATTTAATCCCTGCGTTGTTCATGCCCAATCTGCCTCGCCGGCAGGCGGAGACAGTGACATTCCCGGCGAGGACCAGCCTAAACCTTTTAAGCCGTTCATTGTTTATCAAGACAAAGGTTCCGTCAATCGTTTTGTCTCTTCCGGGTATATGCCCACGGGTGAGTGTATTAAAATGGAAGACGCCTGGACCGATCAATGTGAAGAAGGTAAAAGTTGTATTAAAGTCACGTATGATATTCCTTGTTCCCTTAAAAGCCGGCATTGGGCGGGTGTTTACTGGCTCAATCCTGCGGACAATTGGGGTGATCGCAAGGGCGGCTATAATTTAACAGGTGCTAAAAAATTAATTTTTTGGGCCCGTGGTGAAAATGGCGGTGAGAAAATTGCTGAATTCAGGATAGGCGGTGTCGGCCAAGGCCGGGATTATCCGGATTCTGATACAGCGTCGATTGGGCCGGTGATTTTATCCAAGCAATGGAAAGAATATGAAATTGATTTACGAGACAAAGACCTGACCTATATCAGCGGAGGCTTTGCATGGATTGCCAATGTTGATGATAATCCTTCCTCATGCACGTTTTATCTTGATAATATCCGATACGAATAAGAAATAAAATTCTTTCAAATTTTCTTGTATTGAAGCATACCCTTTGTTATATTCTATATCATAACAAAAGATATTTAGAGGAAACCGTTATTCTGAAAAATAAAGAAACGGCACATTTCTAAAATCAATTAGAAGTAAAATTTTTGGGAGACATTATGTCAATAGCGGTTCGTGTAAGTGTTTGGATATTAGGAGTGCTGGTCGTGGTCAGCGCTGCTGTCGCTGTATTAGCTTTAATGCAAAAGCAAACATTACAAGGACAGAATCAAAGTTTGCATAATGAAATTGCCGACGATCAAAACAAGTTAGCAGATTTGACCAATAAAGCTAAAAAATTAGAAGACGTCGCAGATCAACTCAACAGTAAAATTTCCCAGGCACAACAAGATAAGGCACAGGTTCAAAGCCAGTACGATGAGTTAAAACAAAAGTCCGATGATTTGCAAGCACAGGTTACTCAAGCTAATTCTGATCGGGATGATTGGAAAAATCGGGTGGATACTATTACTCATGAGCGTGATGACCTGATGGAAAAACTTAAGAATCAGCCGGTTAAAATTGTTTATAAAGATCGCATCGTACAAGTTCCTGCTGCTCCCGTTGCTCCAGCTGCTGATGACAACAGCAATCCTTCCCCAGACGCTACTGCTCCTGTGGTGGATGTGACTTCTAATCAAGGTGATCAATATTGGGCCTCAGTGCTTAAACAGAAGGCTGCTTTACAGGTAGAGCTTGAGAAAGAGAGATCTGGTTTAGATCAAGCTGCTTTGCAAGTGGTTGACTTGAAGAAGCAAAATTCTGATCTACAGCTTGAGATCAAGCAGATCAGTAATGAAAAAGATGAGATTATTCAAAAGATTAAATATGGTCAGGATTTAGCAGATAATCTTTCCATTGATTTAGCACGTTCACGCAATGACCAGCAAGCTGTTAATGATCGTGCAGACAAACTCAAAGAAGAAAATTTGACATTGCTTTCCCAACTCAGGGATTTGAATTCTACCAAACTTGAATTAGAAAGAACAGTTTCACGTTTGACCGATGATAAAGATGCGATGCAGAAAAAGTTGGTTGAGACCGAGAGCATTATTCAAAGCCGCATTGATGATATCTGGAAAATCAAGGCGAGCTTGGATAAAAAACTTTCCGAAAATGCTCCGTCATCTTCCGCGGGCAGCATGGAATTGCCTCCCATTATCGTTAATGCTCCTTATGGCCAGCAGCAGGCGGCACCAGCTGTTGCTAGTAAGACCGAGGGGTCTATCATCAGCATTAATGAATCCAATAATTTTGTCATCACAGACCTAGGCCAACAGAATAGTTCCGTTAGTGTTGGTAATACGCTAAAGGTTTACCGTAATTCAAATGCGATAGCCACCCTGGAGGTCATTCAGGTTCGTCGGGATATTTGCGCGGCTGACATCAAAGATAAATCAGATGATCTTAAAGTCGGCGATACTGTAAGATTTAATTAAATCTAACCCTTTATTCTTCGTTCTATCACAACGTGGTTGAAAAAAAAATAAGCATAACAGATGTCGCCCGAAGGGCAAATGTATCTATCACGACCGTCTCGCGAGTTCTTAACAAAGTTCCCACCGTCAATAAAGAAATCGTCCAACGTGTAGAACAGGTCATCGGCGATTTGAAATTCCGTCCTAATCCGACCGCCCAACGGCTGGCCCGCGGTATACAGAACACGGCCATTGGATTTGTCATCCCAGGTTATCCAGGCATCTTCCATTCTTTTTACGCGGTAGAATTGATGCGCGGTATCGGCCACGGCTGTGAGACCCTGAGGCTCGATTTGATTTTTCATATTACCGACGGAGGCAATCCTTTAAGATCAAATTTTGCCGGCGGCCTTATTTTTGCGGATATTATTGAGAATTTACCTCAAGTAGAGACTGCGGTTCACGAAGGCATGCCGTGCCTGGTCATTAATCACATCGTTAAAGATTTGGAAGTAAGCTATATAGCCGTGGATAACGTCAAAGGCGGGTTTACCGCTGCGGAATATCTAATCAATTTAGGTCATAAACGTATTGCCACGGTGACTGGTAATATGCAGACACAGGCAGGTATAGACAGGTTTGAAGGTTTTCAAAATGCTTTAAAGAAGCATAATATTGATTGTCCTTCGGATTATGTTTATAAAGGGGACTATTCCCGTCGTTGTGCTCGTCAGGCTGCGGAACGCTTTTTCTCTTTAGAGAATCCGCCGACAGCTATTTTTGCGGCCAGCGATGACATGGCCCTTGAGATTATTTCAGTGGCCATGGAAAATGGGATTAAGGTTCCTGAAGATATTTCTATCATCGGTTTTGATGATAACCCTGCAGGGCTATTCGGTCCCGTTGGTTTGACTACTATCAAACAACCGTTGTTTATTATGGGAGAAGAGGCAACAAGGATTATCCATGATATCATGACGGGAAAACAAACCGGCCTAGTCCACAAAGTACTCGCCCCCGATTTAATCGTCCGCGAATCCTGCGCCCAGCCTTCGTCGTAACACATCATTTTTGTAGTCTCAAATAATTCTTAGTTCATATAAATAGCCATCAATGGCTGATATCGATATATTTTTTCTGCTAAAATTTGACGCTCACGCTGGTGGCGTTGGTGACCAATTACTTGGTCACGCGAATAGTTGAGCCGAAAGCAACGTTGTCAAATTTTTATACGCAGAAAAAACATATCGACATCAGCCACCTAGTGGATTTTAAGTTGTATAAAAATATATCCTTGTGTTCCTCAATATACTTGGCGTTTAGAAAAGGAAGATACGCGTTAGTGTTGACAATCGTCGAAAATAGAGGTATTTTAGTGGCTTATGAGTTCATTTGATTGCATAGTGATAGGTGCGGGACATGCTGGCGTTGAGGCGGCTTTGGCACCAGCCCGTATGGGGCTTAAGACGGCCATGGTTACTCTTTCTAAGGAGACTATTGGCCAGATGAGCTGTAATCCAGCCATTGGCGGTGTGGGTAAGGGGCAATTGGTCAAAGAGATCGATGCCTTGGGCGGCGAGATGGGTTTGGCAGCTGATGCAACGGGTATTCAATTTCGCCAACTCAATGCTTCCAAAGGCCAGGCGGTACGCTCTTCGCGCTGTCAGTCAGACCGTAAGCAATACCGTTTATATATGAAGCAAGTGGTTTTAAATCAGCCGAACTTGACGGTGATTGAAGACAAGGTCAGTGAGTTAATCGTTGAAGGTGGCGTGGTTAAAGGAATTAAAACGGCCGGCGGTTTGACCGTAGAGGCCCCTGCGGTAATTATTACCACCGGTACTTTTTTAGACGGGCGCATTCATATTGGAACAGAGATTACTCCGGGCGGACGGGTCGGCGAGGTTGCTTCACGGCGTTTGGCTTCTTCCATCCGTGAGTTGGGCTTTGAAGTGCTTATGTTTAAGACCGGGACCCCGCCGCGTTTGGATGGGCGTACCATTGATTTTACCAATATGGAACGCCAGGATTCCGATGATCCGATTTTACCATTTTCTTTTAGAACACCTTTTATCCCTAAAGATCGAAAACTTCTCCCTTGTCATATTACACGCACGACGGAAAAAACCCATGAGATTATCAGGGCTAATTTTCATTTGTCTCCCATGTATTCCGGCCAAATCAAAGCCACTGGCGTGCGGTATTGCCCTTCCATCGAAGATAAATTAAAAAAATTTGCAGAGAGATCCACCCATCATGTTTTCCTGGAGCCTGAAGGGCTGGATACTTTTGATTATTATCCTAACGGTATTTCAACAGGTCTTCCTGCTCATGTGCAAGAAGAGATGGTCCATTCCATTCCTGGTCTTGAGCGTGCGGTGATGGTTCGTCCTGGCTATTCGATTGAGCATGGGGTCGTGCCAGCGACGGAACTCAAGCCGACATTAGAGACCAAGAAGGTTAAGGGATTATATTTAGCAGGCCAGATCAATGGTACTACTGGTTATGAAGAAGCTGGTGCCCAAGGTTTGATCGCCGGGATCAATGCCGCGTTGCGTTTCCAAGAAAAAGCGCCATTTATTTTAGGTCGTCATGAATCCTATATCGGAGTTCTGATCGATGATTTGACCACTAAAGGCACCGAAGAGCCTTATCGTATGTTCACCTCGAGGGTCGAGTATCGCCTGATCGTGCGTGAGGATAACGCAGACAAGCGTTTGGCGCAGTATGGGCATACCTTTGGGCTTTTGTCAGATCAAGATTATGGTAAGGTTATTGAGAAATATGCATCAATAGATGAAGAGATAGAACATTTACGTACAACCAAGATCCCGCCCGGCACGTCGCTGGATGGAATTTTGGAAAACGCCGCGAGCGCTTCTTTAAAGCAGTCGATTTCTCTTTATGATTTGCTTAAACGTCCGGAGATTAATTATAATATGATCTCAGGGTTCGATGGAACCTTGAAGAATTTAGGCCCTCAGGTTATTGCCCAGGTTGAATATGAAATCAAATATGAAGGATTTATCCATCGTCAGCAAAAAGACGTCGAGAAATTTCGCCATATCGAATATATCCGTATACCGGAAGGTTTTGATTTTAGCGGCATTCCAGGGCTTTCAAAAGAAATTATAGAGAAACTCAACCGTTTTAATCCAGTCACCTTGGGTGCAGCCAATCGCATTTCAGGCGTTACCCCGTCGGCCATTACACTTTTGATGGTTTATTTAAAGAAATGGAAACTAGAACATAAACAGGAGATCTAATCCATGAAAATCGCTAATGACATCACAGAATTGATCGGCAATACGCCTTTAGTAAAACTTAATAAAGTCACCAAGGGCTGTCATGCTACCGTGGTTGGGAAACTGGAATTTTTTAATCCATTGAGTTCAGTCAAAGACCGTATTGGTTTTAATATGATCCGTGCCGCCGAGAAAGAAGGCAAGATCAAGGCGAACACCGTGATTGTCGAGCCCACCTCAGGGAATACGGGTATTGCCTTGGCATTTGTCTGTGCTGTTAAAGGTTATAAATTGATGTTGACCATGCCTGAAACAATGAGTTTAGAGCGTCGGGCGCTTCTGAGAGCATTAGGCGCAGAATTAGTATTAACGCCAGGGCCTGAAGGCATGAAGGGGGCTATCAAGAAAGCTAAAGAGATATTGGATTCTGATCCTGATAAATATTATATGCCGCAGCAATTCGATAATCAGGCGAATGTCGAAATTCACCGTCTGACCACTGCTGAAGAAATATGGCGTGATACCGACGGAAAAGTAGATATATTGATTTCTGGAGTGGGCACCGGTGGAACTATTACAGGTGTCGCCCAAGTGATCAAGCCGCGTAAGCCTTCATTTAAAGCCATAGCTGTTGAGCCGGTCACGTCTCCTGTTTTGTCTGGCGGCCAACCTGGTCCTCATAAAATTCAAGGCATAGGTGCAGGTTTCGTCCCCAGCATCGTGGACGTGACGCTTATTGATGAAGTCATCCAGGTCAGCAATGATGAAGCCTTTGCCATGGCCAAGAGGTTGATCCGCGAAGAAGGAATCCTTTGCGGCATCTCATCAGGCGCAGCCGTGACAGCAGCCGTCAAGGTTGCCATGCGACCGGAGAACAAAGGCAAGCTCATCGTCGCGATCATCCCATCCACCGGCGAACGCTATCTATCCACCGATCTCTTTGCCGAGTATCGTTCGTAAATAGGCATTGTAAGGTCTAAATTTATTCTTTTCGCTCCTGGCTTCGTTTTTTTAACGCCAAAAGTTTCTCTGTTGTTTCGGTGGCTGAACAACTCGCCCTCACCGCCTCTGGCGGTTCAGGCTCAAACATGTTCAGCCATCCCTCGGCCTAAAGCCTCGGGAGTCCCTCAACAACAAAAACTTTTGGCTAAAAACGAACAGTCGCAAAAAGAATAAATTTAGTCCTTACAATGAATCATTTATCAAACAAGAGATTTTAGAATGCGGCGGGTGGCTCTGAATTGATGTTAATCAATGAAGAGACAGGACCCGCTATAGCGAGGGTCAGGGTTTGAGATTAAGCGATAGATCGAGGATGATTTCGGCCATCATGGCGGCGCATTGGGTTACTCTGGGAGCCATGGGGGGGTGGCCTTGGGCGCTGTCGGTGCTGCGGTCGCCGCAGATATAGATATTGCCTACTTTTTTGACGGTCATTGGTTTTTTTTCGTTTAAGCCTGCCATGCCAACACCGCTGATAATCACTGGGAAACGCGGCGCGTAATATTGCACAAAGCGGTGTTTCCAGTCAGTCACATCAAAAGCTTCGACAATAAAATCAAATCCTTTAAAGAAGTTTTCTGCATTGCCTTCATGCCATTTAGTTTGATGAATGAGAATATTAACATCGGGATTAATGTCTAATAATCGTTTTTTCGTTATTTCGACTTTCGGCAATCCTATTTCTGCAGAAAAGTACTGTTGGCGGTTAAGATTGGAAGCATCAATAATATCCTGGTCGATGATTTCCAGATTTTTAAATCCTGAACGTACCAGCATCATGGCACAATTCGAACCTAACCCTCCAGCGCCGCCAATGCCAACTTTTTTAGATTGGATCAAGCTTAACTGTTCAGGCTTGAGATATTTTAATAGTCCTTGTTCAAAGGCATTCATAAGCTGTTTTCAATGTGTCGCCAGTCGGTGAACACGGGATCGAAGTTTTTGGATTTGAGCAATTTAATGATTTCATCAACCGAGCGTTCATCCTTGATATCAAACTGCGGGTCTTGTTCTTTTTCTTCGAGCAGGGTGTAGCCGCCGACCGACGTGTTGGATCCGGCAGACATGCGGGTGATGCCAATCTCCAGGAGATGATCGCGCAGTTGAGGCTCTTCACGGGTGGAGAGATTAATGCCAACCCTGGGGAATAAGAGCCGTGTCAAAGCAATAATTTTGACAAATTGCACATCATCAACATCACAGACAGCCAATGATTCTGTCTTGACGGTACGAAGCCTTGGGAAAGACACGCTGTATTCAACGCCAGGAAAAGATTTTTCTAAATCCCGCAAATGTTCATAGAGAGCAAAGACATCAGTGGCAACGTCGCTTAAGCCTAATAGAATACCTAAAGAAATTTGGCGCATACCTGCTTCTGCTGCCCGACGGGGGGTAGCATAACGAAAATCGTAATCTTTTTTGTATCCTGATAAATGCACTTGGGCATAACGGCTGCGGTCATAGGTTTCCTGATAAACGGCAATACCATCTACACCGGCGGTAAATAATTCTTTATATTCAGTAGTTTCCATAGGATGAACTTCCAGGGCAATGCCTTGAAAATATTCCGATGCTATAAGAGCCGCTTCTTTTAAATAAGTTACAGGGGTATGTTTATAGGATTCGCCGGTTAGCATTAAAATATTACGGATGCCCTGCGCATGGATGAATTGCATTTCTTTGCGGTATTGCTCAGGATTGAGTTTGATGCGTTGAATTTTATTCTGGCTGTGAAAGCCGCAATAGGTGCAATGGCTCGAGCAGAAATTGGATAAATACAAAGGGCCGTAAAGGCTGATGGCGCGTCCGAATTGCTGACGGGTCAACTGAGCTGCTTGTTGGGCTAATTCTTCGACAGATTCAGGCCGGATATCATTGAGGATGTTTTTAATTTGATGGAGCGTTATCATACAAAAATCCAGTCAACGGTGAGGATGCGTTGGCAATTGAATGCTTTAAGGGCAGGCCGCTTAAATAGGCCATGCGTCCAGCTTCGACGGCGAGTGCAAAAGCATGGGCCAGCATCGCTGGATTTTGTGCGGTGGCAACAGCAGTGTTAGCTAATACTGCAGCAGCGCCCATTTCCATGGCCTCAGCGGCCTGTGAAGGGGCGCCGATACCAGCATCCACGACGATGGGCAGGTCGATCTCATTGATCAGGACCTGGATGAATTCCTTGGTTTTTAAACCCTGATTACTGCCGATAAAAGAGCCTAGAGGCATGACAGTGGCAGCACCTGCCTTGACCAAGGCGCGGGCAGTGTATAGGTCAGGTGAGATATACGGCAAAACCACAAAACCTTCAGCAGCTAAAATTTCAGTAGCTTTGATGGTTTCTTGATTATCCGGCAGTAAATATTTACTGTCATTGATCACCTCGATCTTGACCCAATTGCCGCAGCCAGAGGCTTTAGCTAGACGTGCGATACGCACCGCTTCCTGGGCATTACGTGCTCCGGAAGTGTTCGTTAATAGTGTTACGTGCGGGGGAATATATTCCAGGATATTTTCTTCATGACGTTCCAGATCAATGCGGCGCAGGGCAACAGTGACGATCTCACTTTTACCAGCGATAATGCTGTCACTCAAATCTTGTTTATTCTTAAATTTGCCGGTACCTAAAAGAAAGCGGCTGGTAAATGATTTACCGGCAATCACCAAGGGGGTATCAGTCATTTAACCACCGCCAACGAAGGTGACTAATTCTAAGGCGTCGCCGTCTTTTAAAGAAGTTTGTTTCCATTGATCAGAGGGGACAATAGTACCATTAAGCTCAGTAATCACATGTTTAGATTCTCTGCAGAAAGCACTGACGATATCAGACAAATTTTTTGCTGAAGTTAATGGATGTGATTTCCCGTTAATGAGGATGTTCATAGAAACTCATTCTAATTTATTTACCTAAAAAAAGCAAATTTTAGGTCCTCATACCGGACACTCAGTCGTATTGACCGACACTCGCAGTTGCTCGCAGTTTTTCGAGGCTGTATAAATTATTAATAATATTATTTACACGGCAGATTTTGATATAAAATACTCCAGTTCGCCTAAAAGTTCCGCACAAAAAAATATCTTTTATTTATGGGCGTTTTTTGTATAATACAGCGTTTCCAATGAATATTAAAATACAAAAAAGGACGGCCACTCAATGAGCAAATCCGCGGTATTCGGCTACGAACTTCTGCTTGACCTTTATGAATGCAAGCCGGGTGTGTGTGACGATTTAACAGTGTGCTACAATTTTCTCGACGAAATTGTAGGATTTTTAGGGATGGAAAAACAAGCGCCTCCGTCTATATTCCGGTCTGACGCGACCCGTTTTCCGGATAAGGCCGGTCTTTCAGGCTGGGTGCCTTTGATTGAAAGCTCCATTGTTATCCATACCTTGACCCCTAAAGATTTTATCACGGTTGATATTTATTGCTGCCGTGCGTTTGACCGCAAAAAAGCAGAAGAGTTTTGCAAACGTTTTTTTGCCCCTAAAAAAATCCAAGCGCAGTTTGTTGAACGTGGTTTAAGCTATTATCAGGAAAATGCTGGTTCCGCAAAAGAATTAGCACATAAGTAATGCTGATGTCATCCTGAGCCCAGGGCGAAGGATCTTAATAAATTACCAGGGGATTGGCTAAAAACTAATCCCCTTCTTTATTCATCAAATATGCCGTACACGACTAACGATATAAGAAATATTGAAACCCGATGGCAGAAATTCTGGGAAGCACATCGAACCTTTCATGTTGAAGCAGACCCCTCCGCGCCCAAATATTATGTCCTGGAAATGTTCCCGTATCCGTCGGGAAAGATCCACATGGGCCATGTGCGCAATTACACCATCGCAGATGTGATTGCCCGCTACAAGATGATGAGGGGCTTTAATGTCCTGCACCCCATCGGCTATGATGCTTTCGGCCAGCCGGCAGAAAATGCCGCCATCAAAAATAAAACCAATCCTGCTGATTGGACCTACCGCTGTATCACCCAGATGCATGATGAATTAAAGAAGATGGGTTTTTCCTATGATTGGGACCGTGAACTTTCCACCTGTGATGCTGAATACTATAAATGGAATCAGTGGATTTTTATCAAGATGTTTGAACGCGGGCTGGCGTACAAAAAAGCCTCGTCTGTTAATTGGTGTCCTGATTGCGAGACCACCCTGGCTAATGAAGAAGTCATCAATGGCCTTTGCTGGCGCTGCAAAACAGCGGTTGTGCAAAAAGACCTTGAGCAATGGTATTTAAAAATTACTCAATACGCGCCCAGTCTTCTTGAAGATTTGAAGAAATTGGAACAGTGGCCTTCGCGCGTGCGTGCTATGCAGGAAAATTGGATCGGCAAAAGCTATGGGGTGGAAATCCATTTTAAAGTCAAAGATTCCACAGAGACGATCAACGTGTTTACGACCCGGCCTGATACGATATTTGGTGCCACCTATGTGGTCTTGGCCCCGGAACATCCCTTGGTCAAAAAGATGACCGCAGGCACTGCGCAAGAAAAAGAGACATTGGAATTCATCGAAAAAACTGCTAATAAAAGCAAATCTTTGCGCATGTCCGGTGATCAGCGCAAGGAAGGTATTTTTATTGGACGTCACGCCATTAATCCTGTTAATAATGAAGCTATTCCTATTTTTGTGGGGGACTATGTCTTAATGGAATATGGTACCGGGGCCATCATGGCCGTACCCACTCATGACCAGCGTGATTTCGAATTTGCCCAACAGTATAAGCTGCCCATGCGTATTGTTATTCAAGATCCTAAAAATCCTTCAGTTTCCGTTGAGAATATGAATGAAGCTTATATTGATGAGGGCGTCTTGATTAATTCCGGGGAATTTGATAAAACGCCCAACGAAGAGGCTAAAAAGAAAATCGCTGAATGGATGCAGCTTAAACGTTTTGGAAAGATCAGCATTCATTGGCGTTTGCGTGACTGGCTGATTTCCCGCCAACGCTATTGGGGAACACCCATCCCGATGATTTATTGTGCTGCCTGCGGGGTGGTGCCGGTGCCCTACCATCAATTACCAGTGGAATTACCTAAGGATGTCCAGATCACCGGCGAAGGCGGTTCTCCATTAGCCCGTGTGCGTACCTTTGTTGAATGTGCCTGCCCCAAATGCGGCAAGCCAGCCCGGCGGGAAACAGATACCATGGCTACTTTTTTTGATTCGTCATGGTATTTTTTGCGTTTCTGTTCAGCGCATAACGCACAAGAAATTTTTGATAAGTCTGAGGCTCAATACTGGATGCCGGTGGATCAGTACATTGGCGGCATCGAGCATGCGATTTTGCATTTATTGTACGCGCGGTTTTTTACTAAATTCCTTAAGGATTTAGGATTGGTAGCTTGTGATGAGCCGTTCACCCGTTTATTGACCCAGGGGATGGTGCTCAAAGACGGGGAAGTTATGTCCAAGTCCCGCGGCAATACTGTCGATCCTGACGAAGTATTATCGCAATACGGGGCGGACACGCTGCGTTTGTTCATTTTATTTGCGGCACCACCGGAAGACCAATTGGAGTGGAATAGCGACGGTCTTGAAGGTGCCTGGCGTTTTTTAAACCGGGTATACCAGATGGTAGAAAAGAGGCATTCCAAGAGTCAAACGCTCAAAGGATTTCACAGTGATGATGCTGATGCTACGCTCGAACGTGAACGGAATAATGCTGTTAAGCGGGTGACACAATCTTTTGAAGAAGGTTATAAATTTAACACCGCGATCAGTCATCTGATGGTATTAGCCAATGCTATTGATAAATACAAAATTGATTCAGCTAATTTAGGCAAGCAACATTTATTAAATCAAGCGATTGAAACCTTGGTTTTGCTATCAGCTCCTTTTGCCCCTCATGTGGCTGAAGAGATGTGGCAGATGATGGGAAAGACTGAAGCCACCGTCGCTCGTGTGGCATGGCCTGATTTTGATGAGAAGGCGCTTAAAACAAGCACTATCGTAATTGCCGTACAGGTCAATGGCCGTGTCCGTGCCCAAATACAAATCACCCCTGATTGCTCGCCAGAAGAGTTGCGCAAAATTTGTTTGAGCGATCCAGGTGTTGCCAAGTACGCCCAAGAGGCAGCCATCAAGAAATTTATTGTGGTCCCCAATAAACTTGTTAGTATTGTAGTATGAAGTTCATCGCAGACCTGCACATTCATTCAAAATACTCGCGCGCTACCGCTAAAAACTTAGACCTTGAAAACCTTTATCTTTGGGCCCAATACAAAGGCATTCACATCGTCGGTACTGGGGACTTTGTGCATCCGAAGTGGTTTAAAGAACTAGAAGATAAGCTTGAGCCCGCGGAGAAAGGTTTATTTAAACTCAAAGATAAGTTTGCTTTAGCTATTGATGCCCAAATCCCTAAAAGTTGCCGGGGGGAGGTGCGTTTTTTACTGACGGTTGAGATTTCTAATATCTATAAGCGTCATGATAAAGTGCGCAAGGTGCATAATTTGATATTTTCACCGTCCCTGCAAGCAGCCCAAAAAATTCAAACTAAACTTGGAAGTATAGGCAATATTTCTTCCGATGGCCGTCCTATTTTGGGATTGGATTCTTATGATCTGTTGAAAATTACGCTTGAGGCTGATGCTAAGAATTTATTCATTCCAGCGCATATTTGGACCCCGTGGTTTTCAGCATTGGGTTCCATGGGCGGCTTTGACAGTATGACAGACGCCTTTGGCGATTTAACTAAACATATTTTTGCTGTTGAGACGGGCTTGTCTTCTGATCCGCCAATGAACTGGCGGCTCAGACAATTGGATGATTTTATTTTGATATCAAATTCAGATGCGCACTCACCCTCTAAACTTGGGCGTGAGGCCAATATTTTTGATACGGAATTTTCTTATGACGGTATTTATAGGGCCTTAAGTGATAAGGATGATAAAGGTTTAGTCTCAACCCTAGAATTTTTTCCTGAAGAGGGTAAGTACCATTATGACGGCCATCGTAACTGCCAGGTGAGGTGGCATCCTAAGGAAACCATCAAACATAAGGGCATTTGTTCCGGTTGCGGCAAGCCTGTTACCATCGGTGTGATGGCTCGTGTCGAGACCTTGGCTGATCGCGATGAGGGAAGCAAATCCAAACGCTGGCGTCCCTATCAAAACATTGTACCCCTGCCTGAAATGATTGCTGAAGCTAAAGACATGGGCACTGCCAGTAAGGCTGTCCAAGAGGCGTACATGAATGTGTTAAATAAATTAGGCAATGAATTTTATATTCTTTTGGATTGTCCAATCGCTGATATTAAAAAAGCTGCTGGTGACGTCCTCGCTGAGGGCATCAATCGCATGCGCCGAGGCAAGATAGAAATCGCCGCCGGCTATGACGGCGAATTCGGCACGATCAAAATCTTCGACTTCGGCGAACGCGAACATATCGAACAACAATTAGTGTTATTTTAATGATATGCAACGCCCTCAAGACCTAAACGAATCCCAATGTCAAGCCGTTAATCATTCGGGTTCCCATTTATTGATCACCGCAGGCCCTGGTACGGGCAAGACGCATACCCTGACCCGTCGCATCGCACGTTTAATCCCTTCTTTAAAATCCGACGAAAAGATTTTAGCGATCACCTTTACTAATAAAGCTGCCCGTCAAATGCAAGACAAGCTGACGGCTTTGGGTGTGCGCCAGTCGCAATTATTCATTGGAACCTTTCACGGTTTTTGTCTTAAATTATTACGGGATTATTTTGAGCGCACAGCTTTGCCTAAAGATTTTAAAGTAGCTGCGCCAGAAGATATTGCAGGTTTTGACAACGAAACACTCAAACGCATATCACAGATAAAATCATCTCAATTAGCTATTTCTCCCGATGATGAGTATAAAGCATATCAGCATTATTTACGTCAGAACAGCTGGGTTGATTTTGATGACATTTTACGTGAGGCTTTATTGCTTCTGGAAGATGAGAATATTGCCGGAGAACTTCGACGTCAATACCGGTATATTTTTGTCGATGAATACCAAGACAGCAACATTGTTCAGAATGCCTTACTTAAAATATTGGCCTGCGAAGGTGTCGTATTGACGGCGATAGGGGATGCTAATCAATCTATTTACGGTTTTCGCGGTAGCCGGGTAGAATTATTCCGTCGCTTTCAGGAAGATTTTAACCCGGCACAAATTTTGACCTTACAAGAAAATTATCGTTCGGCACCCAGCCTTTTGGCAGCCTCGGGTCAAGTGATGGGTGGAGTTCAATTGTTGGCTCAGCTGGAGACCCAGGGCAAGTTAGTAATCCACCAGGCCGCAACTGATAGGGCAGAGGCGGATTATGTGGCACATCAGATTGAAAAAATGATCGGCGGCCTGGATATGAATACGAGTCGCCGGGCGTTGCGAAGTTTCGGCGATGTTGTTATTTTGTATCGGCTTAATGCCCAGCGTAGCGTTATGGGCCAGGCCTTGGAACATTTAGGAATTCCCTATCAGGTTTCTCAAAAACCAAAGAGAAATGAAGTTTATACAGATGAAGATGCTTTAGGCCAAAACGAAGAAATACTTGAGTACAATATTGAGAAGGTATCTTTGATGACCTTGCACGCAGCCAAAGGCCTGGAGTTTCCAGTAGTTTTTATTATTGGATGTGAAGATAATTTATTGCCCCTGAATATTCTTTGTCATTCCCGCGAAAGCGGGAATCCAGGTTCAACAGGAATGAAAGGTGATCCAAAAGAAGAGCGTCGTTTATTTTATGTAGGCATGACCCGGGCTAAGGAGTATCTGTATTTATCTCATGCCAAGCGCCGGCAATTATTCGGCCAGACCTTGATTCAGGAACCTTCGCCCTATCTGGCAGACATTGCCGAAGAGTTAAAAGCCTATGAAGCAGTAAAACGGAACGCCCCCAAAAAAGACCCCGACGCCCTGCAGATGAAATTGTTTTAATTTTATACGGATTTTGTTATAATTAATCCATTGCTCCTTCCCCAGGAGTATTTTATTAATTCCCCCGTAGAAGTTTCATTTCATGTTTTATTTAACACCACAAGAACGCAAGTTTGTTGTCATTATTATGATTATTTTCATCATGGGTGCAGCGGTGCAATTGCTTTTTAAGAGGGACATTGCTCCTGTGCGTTGGGTCAAGTCAGTGCGTAATTTCAAGATCAATATTAATACGGCAAGAGCAGATCAACTTCAAATGCTTCCTGGGATCGGCGCCACCTTGGCGCAGAGGATATTGGATTACCGTAAGCAAAACGGGTCTTTCAAGGAACTGGAAGATCTGGAAGACGTTGATGGTCTTACAGAGAAACGTTTTGGTCGTATCAAGGAGTTGATTGAGTTATGAAAGGTACGCACAGGCCCTGTTGCTGGCTGCTTTTGTTTTTATCATTAGGGATTCTCATTGGCCATTTTTTGCCGGTTGCTTTACTCAGTTGGTTGTGGGCGTCATCTGCTCTTGTTGTATATTTTATTTTTCGTCCTCGAATTTGGCCCATCTATTTAGGGTTGTTTTGTTTAGGGGCAGCATTGATTCATGTGGCACATCCGCCGGCCATGGACATCTTGCAGGACTGGCGTGGGGAATTAAGACAATCGCTTTACAAGTATCTGGACGATCAAGAAGCAGGGACCATGTCAGCGATCGTGTTGGGTGATCGGGGGAGTATTCCTAAAGAAATCAATATGGCTTTTAGGAATACGGGTACAGGGCATATTTTAGTAATTGCAGGGCTTCATATGGCGATGATGACAGCCATGGTTATTTTTATTTTAAAGTTAGTCAGGATCCCGCGTCAATGGCAAGCGGGATTGAGCATTTTATTAATATTTACTTATGCGCTTTTGACGGGCGGTTCAGTTCCGGTGATACGTGCAGCATTCATGGCTTCTGTAATCCTGGCATCATCGGGGATTGAGCTTGAAAGCGATGCGTTAAATTCTTTAAGTTTAGCAGCCTTGATCATATTGCTTATGGATGCGAGTAATTTATTCGATGCAAGCTTTCAGCTTTCCTTTGCGGCAGTTGCGGCCATTATAATTTTATATGGCCCTATGGAAAAAAGATTGTCATTTTGTCCCAGGTGGCTCGCTGGTGCTTTGTCGGTGTCCACAGCCGCATGGATCGGGATTACCCCATTACAAATATGGCATTTTGGCACCATCGCGCCAGTAGCCTTGATAGCCAATTTATTTATTGTCCCTCTGCTGGATTTAACCGTTGCCTTAGGTTTAGCCTTGGCATTGGCAGGCCTTTGGGCGCCACCATTAGCATGGGCTTTGGCAGGCTGCTTGAAGGTGGTTTTTAATTTGATGGTCGT
>JABDGZ010000011.1:62-49083 GCA_013285735.1 Candidatus Omnitrophota bacterium
GTGCCTTGTTTACAGGTTTCAAAATCTTTACCGGCATTTGGATATTGTACGGCAATCCCAGAAGGAGTAAAAATTAATTCTGGATTCATCTTTTTTTAATTTTCAATATGGTAAGGTAAAAGTGAGAAGGCGAACACCTCTATTGTTGGGTGTAAGGAGGTCAATATGAAAAAGATCATGGTTTACTTAGGTTTTATTGTTGTTTGGACGATAGTATGCCCTTTGCCAGCTCGTGCATTTTATTTGCAGCAATCAATTGAATTTTCTCAACCCAATCATTCACCATACCCGTATGTGCTAAGCCAGCCGATAAACATCCTTCCTCAGGGATTTGTGACAATTAATGTGGGGGATGACACTTTTTATTATTGTAATGGAGTTTTTTATCAAAGGATTATGCGGGATCAAAAGTATGTCATTGTTCCTCCACCGATTGGGGCAGTTGTTTTTAATATTCCTCAGGGGTATGAGCTTATGTTCATGGATGGATTAACTTATTATGAGTACCAAGGGGTTTATTATAAACGTACGTTGGCAGGGTATAAGGTCATCTATCCGCCGGTGTAGAGGATTGCAGAAAAAGGGGGAAAATTATGAATAGAATAAATTCTTTAAGTGATTTATTAATGGAAGAGTTAGTTGATTTAATAAACGCAGAGAATCAATTGATTGAAGCATTGCCTAAAATGTCGGAAATTAGCCAGGCGCCATCATTAAAAACCGTCTTGGAAGACCATCTTGAAATGACAAAGAAACACGCTGGTCGATTGCAGGATATCTTTAATAAAATCGGACAACAGCCACAGGTAAGAATTTGTGAAGCCATCAAAGAGCTTGTTGTAGAAAGTCAGGATATAGCAAACAGGTCGGAGAAAGGATCGGCCCGTGATGCTGACATTATCAACGTGGCCCAACGGGTGGCACAATATGAGATTTTCAGTTACCAAACGGCACGCGAGCATGCAGCTGATCTTGGCCACACAAGAATGGTGGAATTATTAACAGACACTTTAAATGAGGAGAGGGCGATGAACCTTCATTTGAACGAATTGGCCCAAAATAGGATTAATGTTCAAGCCACTAGTCCTCTTCATTCATCCCAAGAAGCAGGTCAGCAAAAAGATATTTCTTCTCCCAAAGAGGGAGGATTTTATATGCCCAAAGGAAAATTTGGTAGAAAAGGCATTAAGAAGAAATATAAAAGCAAAGATATTTCCCGTTTTATAGATGAAGGAAATCCCAATATCCAGGAGTCACAAGAGAAAGGAAAAGAGGATCTATGAGAGAAAAAATATCCAACCTTCCTAACATTATTATCACAGCTTTACTGGTATTCCAATTAACAGGATGTGGAACCCTGATGTATCCTGAACGACGAGGACAGCTAGGAGGACATTTAGATGCAGGGGTCGTTGTTTTAGATGCCATCGGTTTACTTTTTTTTATTATACCTGGTGTCATTGCTTTTGCTGTTGATTTTAGCAATGGGACAATTTATTTGCCTGCCAGACCACCGATCATCATCGAACGCAGTGTTGAATTAAGGCAGATTAAATTTGACCCTAAGCATACTTCAATAGCCCAAATTGAAAAAATAATTAAAGATCAAACAGGATATGCGGTGAGATTGACCCAGGGGAACATGCGTATTAGTCGATTAAAATCGCAGAAAGATATGACCTTGCATTTTGCGCAAGCAATATCAGATATACAGGACAATCGGCTCGCTTATGCCCGTTAAGATTTGTTCAGATAAGGAGAAAGTATGTTTACAAAATTTAAAGTAATGTTAAAGATCGTATTTTGTGCAATTTTAACATTGCAGGTGGGAGGTTGTATATTTGTGGATCATGATCATGACCATTGGCATCATGACCATACAGACGTTGTTTATGTCCATTGATACCGTAATGAGGGGTATCAATATTTTAACTGTCCGCAGCTCTTTGCCGCCGTACAATCCTCAAAATCTCCACCAATGAAAGCCGTGATTATCATAGGGTAATCATGGCTTTTATCTTTATTTCCGTTCACTTAGGGATTAATCCTGTTTTAACCTTTTCTTCATGTATGAATTGTTAATATGCCAGAGGTTTAGACCGGTGTGTAATTATGAAGAAAGGAGAGTCATTATGTTGAATTGGTCAGTAACTTTCTTAATTGTTGCTATTATCGCGGCTTTTTTAGGGTTTGGCGGTATTGCGGGGACAGCCACCGATATTGCCAAAGTTTTATTTATGGTATTCTTGGTTCTTTTTGTGCTTTCTTTCTTGATGGGGCGTCGTGTACCACCTGCTGCCTAATGGTAGCCACGAGTAATGGCAGCAGTTGAGGAGTGAAGCCTCTGCTTGTTTTTGTAAGCGGGGCTTCACTCTCCTGAGAGGCGGGTTTTTATATGTGGTTTTTATGGAAATTTATTTTGAGACGTTTAGCCAAGGCCCAGGGATTTCTGGATCCCATGGTGGTGTTTTCGAATTTACAACATTTTTCAAAACCATCAGAAGTATGGGTTCCCGTTGAATTATTGCGTTCGGGTGCTGTTCTACAGGCCCGGGGTTTGATCAATAGTCAGGCAATACAGAATAATCTGGATTGGGTGTGGCCTTTCTGGGTAGAAAGGCAATTTAATCCAAATGATAAGGCCTTTATTCCTAGGGCATT
Source organism: Candidatus Omnitrophota bacterium (assembly GCA_013285735.1). Classification (GTDB taxonomy): domain Bacteria; phylum Omnitrophota; class Gorgyraeia; order Zapsychrales; family Fredricksoniimonadaceae; genus JABDGZ01. Next base: position 2,724 of record JABDGZ010000011.1, read on the forward strand.
TAGTTTGACACATATTAATTTAACTCATCGTAATTGGACAGCCGTGGGGATGCCGGATTGTGGGGAGCTTCCCATTGTTGATCCATGTGGCCTGGTAACTCCTTTTTTTGACGGATGGTCGGTAGATGCATGGATCATCAATGAGAAAAATCGATTTATTCCTTCCCGCCTGGACCATGTGGAGCAGGACCTGGACATTGAACATACGTTCGCTGTTTTAAGCATTACACAATCTGATAATTTCTTTTTAAAATCGCGTACTGAAGTGCTGAAGGAAGAGGATTTGGTTTGTACCATTTCTTTCAATGCGTGGGCGAGTCAGAAATCATGGTTAATGATCTGTGTACGACCATATAATCCTGAGGGGGTGAGTTTTATTAAAAGTATTGGGCGGCTTAAGGGGCCTGAAGGATGGGTTGTTAATAATAAAGAAGAAGTATATTTGGATAAAAAACCATTTCGGTATATGTTTTCCAATTATAGGGGTGGTGATCTTTGTAATAGAGTTTTTACAATTAAACCGGAAAATATGCCCGAAGTGAAGGCTGGAGAGTCGATTTCATGTGCCGTTGGTATGGCCACCAGCGCTGCCCTTTATCCTCTCATTCCTGGTCAGCAAGAACAGGTTTCGGTTAGAATTCCTCTACCCCCTAAAAAGTCAGGTATAGCCAGCAGCTGGACCGATCATATGCAGAAGGCTTGCCTGTTGAAAGTCCCTGACCAACAGTTTCAATTTCTTTTTAAAGTCGCTATCAAGACAATGATTTTGCATTCCCCGGGGGATATATACCCAGGGCCTTTTACGTATAAGCGGTTCTGGTTTCGGGATGCTGCTTATATTTTACAAGCCATGTTGGCAGCAGGCTTGTTAAAAAATGTAGAAAAGATTATGGATCACTTTACCAGCAGGCAGACTCCCATGGGTTATTTTATGTCCCAAGACGGTGAGTGGGATTCTAACGGACAGGCGATTTGGGCGATGAAGAAGTTTTTTGATATTACCAATAAAAATATAAAAAAAGAATGGGTTGAAAGTATTAATCGTGGTGCCCAATGGATCGAACGCAAACGCCATTCTTCTGGCAATGATCCTTTGCATACCGGACTTTTGCCGGCGGGTTTCAGCGCGGAACATTTTGGCCCCAGTGATTTTTATTATTGGTATGATTTTTGGTCAGTGGCTGGGTTAAGAGATGCCTCCTTAGTGGCTAAAGCAGAAGATTCAAAGCTGGCGGAAGAATTTAAGAGTCAGGCAGATGATTTATTAAATGCTATTGAAGACAGCATAACTTCCTTGCATAGCCGTCTGCATCATCCTGGTATTCCAGCTTCTCCTTCACGGCGTATGGATGCCGGAGCTATTGGCTGCCTGGTTGCTAGCTATCCTTTACAGATTTATCCTGACAAGGATGAGCGAATATTACAGACCGCCAAATTTTTAATGGATAAATATTTTTTACAAGGTGCCTTTTATTATGAAATCAGCCATTCGGGCATTAATATTTATTTGACCCTTCATATAGCGCAGGTATTGCTGCGTGCGGGAGACCAAAAGTTTTTTGATATCGTTAAGTCCGTAGCGAGCCTGGCAACACCAACCGGCCAATGGCCGGAAGCCATCCATCCAAGGACAAAGGGTGGTTGTATGGGAGATGGCCAACATGTATGGGCATCAGCGGAATGGGTGATGATGATACGTAATATGTTTGTAAGGGAGGAGCAGGCTGAGCGAATGCTTGTTTTATGTTCTGGAATCCCGCAGGAATGGATTAAACCTGAAGAAGTTCTTTTTTTAGGCCCTACTCAAACATTGTATGGTGAAATTACTGTGACCATCAAGGTAAAAGAAGACATTGAGGTAAGTTGGCAGGCCCGATGGCATCATACAGCCCCTTGGATTGAAATACGGTTACCGGGCTATGAACCATGCAAGGTGGGCGGGCATGTTACGTCTGTAAGAATAAAGATGGCGGAGGCTGTTATATGAATATTTTAATAATGACTAATACGTATAAGCCGCTTTTAGGTGGTTTGGAGAAATCCATAGAATCATTTACTAAAGAATACCGTAAACATGGCCACCGTGTCATCATTGTCGCTCCTCAATATCCAGACATGCAGCCTGAAGAAGATGTGATCCGTATTCCGGCTGTTGAAAAATTTAATGGCACGGATTTTTCTTTGCAATTACCTCTTCCTGGCGTACTGCAAGAGGCTCTCGGGGATTTTCGTCCTGATATCGTGCATTCCCAACATCCTTTTTTGGTTGGAGATACAGCCTTGAGAGTCGCTTCCAAATACAATGTACCGCTGGTGTTCACTCATCACACCTTGTATGAAGAAAATGTGCATTATATGCCTGGTAACGAAGAGGCATTAAAGCGTTTTATGATCGAATTATCCTCGGGATATGCCAATTTATGTGATGGTGTATTTGCTCCCAGCGAAAGCATTATGAAGATGATGGAAGAAAGGGGAGTGCGGGTACCTATACATGTTGTGCCTACAGGGATTTATGTCAATAATTTTTCACGCGGGGATGGCGGGGCTTTTCGTAAAAAATGGCAGATACCTCACGATGCATTTGTCGTGGGACATATCGGTCGTCTGGCTCCTGAGAAAAATCTGGAGTTTTTGAGTCAGGCAGTAGTCCAATTTGTGAAGAAACATCCGCAAGCTTGCTTTTTAGTTGGCGGCCAAGGCCCATCGGAACAAAGTATTCAAGATATTTTTACCCAAGCAGGCCTCAGCGACCGCTTGCATATGGCAGGAATATTGGAAGGCAAAGAATTGGTGGATGCTTACCACGCGATGAATGTTTTTGTATTTGCCTCTCAAAGTGAAACCCAGGGATTGGTATTGGATGAGGCCATGGCTTCATCCGTACCTGTTGTTGCGGTGGATGCTCCTGGGGTGCGTGAAGTTGTCCTGGACCATGTTAATGGATGTTTACTAGCCCATGAAAATATTGATGATTTTGTCTCAGGGCTGGAATGGATTCAACAATTGCCGGCAACAAAATTAAAGAATATCAAGACAGTTTGCAGGCAAACAGCAGATTATTTTTCGATGAATAAAAGTGCCCAAAAAGCTTTAGGGATATATACATCTTTATCTATACAGGGATTTTCCCGCAAGACCATTGAACAAAGTTATTGGGACAGCAAATTACGATTAATGCAGGCCCAGTGGAATTTGGTCAAGAACTTGACCAGGGCTACTACGGCATTGGTAGGAGGGAACACAACAAGCGAGGCAGGTCATGCAAGGTTCTGATTTGTTTGTCAAATGTCTGGAAAATGAAGGTGTCCAGTATATTTTTGGTCTCCCGGGTGAGGAGATGGAAGATATTCTATTTTCTTTGGAAAAATCTTCTATTAAATTTATTCCGACTAGACACGAGCAAGGGGCTGCCTTTATGGCAGATATGTGGGGGCGCTTAAGCGGAAAAGCAGGGGTGTGCCTGTCCACCCTGGGCCCAGGCGCCACTAATTTAGTGACGGGTGTGGCAGATGCCAATTTAGATAAAAGTCCGGTGGTCGCTATTTCAGCACAGGCTGGAATACAGAAGCTTCATAAAGAAAGTCATCAGTATATTGATTTGGTAGACTTGTTTCGCCCTGTCACCAAATGGAATGGGAGCATTTCCAGTGGGCAGGTGATAGCGGAGATTGTGCGTAAAGCATTCAAAATGGCTGAGAGTGAAAAACCAGGTGCTGCCCATATCGAATTTTCTGAAGATGTGGCAGGCAGCGAAGTTCAAGGAGAACCCATTCTTTCCAAGCGGGTGCGCAGGCCTGACCCGGATAATGCTGCAATCGATGAAGCCGTGGCTTTGTTGAAAAAAGCACAGCATCCTATGATCATCGCAGGCAATGGTGCTGTGCGTAAAATGGCGTCCGATGAGCTTACTGAATTGGTTAAAAAACACCATATACCGGTGGCGCATACCTTGATGGGACAAGGCGCTGTTTTAGATTGTGAAGCACAGTCTTTATTCAGCATAGGGTTTGGTTTTCGCGATATCGTGATGGATGCGGTGGAGCAAGCGGATTTAATTATTGCCGTTGGGTATGATATCGCTGAATACGCGCCTGATGCTTGGAATCCTGATAGTACTAAGAAAATCATCCATATTGATTTTACACCAGCAGAAGTGTACACGCATTATCAGCCGAATGTAGAGATAGTGGCGGATATTCCCGCTACTTTAAAGGCACTCAATCAAAAACTTGATAGCAACGATGTCTCTTTTGACAGTAGTTGGTATAAGCCCATCCGTGAACATATGGTGGAAGACAGAGCTAGTTATGTCCTCAGAGAAGGTCAGCCATTTACCGTCCCAGGTGTGCTGAATATTTTGCAGACGATCATGCATAACGATGATTTACTTATCAGCGATGTCGGCAGTCACAAAATATGGATAGCCCGGAATTTTTCAGCATGCTGTCCTAATGGATGCATTATTTCCAATGGTTTAGCTAGTATGGGGATCGCTTTGCCAGGTGCCATAGCCGCCGCCCTACATTCTCCTGGCCGTCGGATCGTTGCGGCCATGGGCGACGGCGGTTTTTTAATGAATTCTCAGGAGCTAGAGACAGCCAAACGTTTGAATTTGGGATTCACGGTCATTGTTTTTAATGATAATGATTATGGATTGATTAGTTGGAAGCAGCAGATGAGCCGGCAGCAAAGTACTGGAACAAAAATCACCAATCCGGATTTTAAAGCCTATGCCGAAAGTTTTGGCATCAAAGGTTATCGTCCCAAAGATGCCAGGGAACTTAGGGAACAATTGGCGCGATCTCTTGAATTAAGAGAATTAAGTGTTTTTGAAATCCCTATTGATGTCAGTGTCAATCAGCAACTGATAGAAAAATTGAGATCAAATTGAAAGGAATAGTCATGCACACCACTGATCCTACAACAGGTAAGAGAATAAAAGTCTACCCTGAGTTTTCGTTGCGCAAAGTCGATAGTATTTTAAATCGTGCGGAGAAATCTTTTCAATCCTGGAGGCTTCTGTCTTTTAAAGATCGTCGTGTCATGATGATGAAGGTTGCCGGAATTTTAAGGAGGAATAAAGATCAGTATGCCAAGCTGATGGCCCAGGAGATGGGTAAACCATTGGCACAGGGCCAGGCTGAAATTGAAAAATGTGCGGTTGTATGTAATTTTTATGCCCAGCAGGCAGAGCATTTTTTATCCCCAGAACTTATTCACACCGAGGCAAGTAAAAGCTTTATTACCTATCTTCCACTGGGCATTGTCCTGGCCGTGATGCCATGGAATTTTCCATTTTGGCAAGTTTTTCGATGTGTTGCACCAACCCTGATGGCGGGCAATGCCGTTGTTTTAAAACATGCTTCTAATGTGTGCGGGTGTGCGCTGGCTATTGAGCATATTTTTAAAGAAGTGGGTTTTCCGCCAGGACTTTTTTCTAATGTATTTATTTCAAGCCCAAAGGTCAAAGATTTGATTGAGCACCCTCTTGTTAAGGCGGTGAGTTTGACGGGGAGTACAGGGGCAGGCATGAGCATTGCTTCTCATGCGGGAGCAGTGTTGAAGAAAGCTGTTTTGGAATTAGGGGGTAGTGATCCCTATATTATTTTGGAGGATGCTGATTTGGAAATGGCAGTTGAAACATGCGTTAATTCCCGGCTTATCAATGGCGGACAAAGCTGTATAGCTGCCAAGCGGTTTATTGTAGAAGATTCTGTTTTTAATGAATTTGAAGAAAGATTTACGGCCCGCATGCAATTGCAGCGCATAGGGCCGCCCTTGCATGAAGGGATTAATTTGGGGCCTATGGCACGTCATGATTTGCGTGACCATTTGCATGGGCAGGTGCAGAAAAGCATTAAGCAGGGGGCCAAGCTTCTGTTGGGTGGAGCCATTCCTTTGGGGAAGGGTTCATTTTACCCGCCGACGGTTTTGACTCATGTTCGACCAGGGATGGTGGCATATCAAGAAGAATTATTTGGTCCGGTAGCTGCCATCATTAAAGTGGCAGATGAACAAGAAGCAATTCAAACGGCCAATGATACAGTATTTGGGTTGGGGGCAGCTGTTTTTACCCGTGATATCAAACGCGGCGAGCAGATTGCCGCCAAGGAATTGCAGGCTGGATGCTGCTTTGTGAACGACTTTGTTAAATCTGATTTTCTTTTACCGTTTGGCGGTATTAAACAGTCAGGGTATGGCCGCGAGTTGGGTGAATTGGGCATACGGGAGTTCGTTAATATTAAAACTGTCTATGTTAAATGACGATCGGAAACTTTAAGAAATATAATTCTAACTTCATCTTATTTTCATTTTGATTATAGTAAAATTAATTTGTCAAATATGCCACCATCAATCGAGGAGGGTAATACTATGCAAGACACCTACATCAGAGAAAAACAAAAAGATGATCTTTCTAAAACCATTGAGCAAGGAGGAGACAATTCAAAGAATTCTACCTGGGATGTTCAAAAACAATTGAAACAGGGACAAGAACAAGTCCAACATTTGATAAGCCAGGCGGATAAACAACTTCATGAGAATCCGTGGCCGGTCGTCGCCGGTGTGGCGGTAAGTTGTTTGTTTCTTGGTTTTATCGTGGGAACCAGCAGAGCCAGGAATTAATGCGTCTCCCAAGAGGTGAGGATGAAAAATTCAGAAAATTCGATAGACAATGTCCTGATGGCTTTAGAAGAAGCGATTAAAGACAGAAGGACGCAAATGCAAAATGCCGAGACGCCATCAGAAGTTTCGCAGTTGTATTCAGGAATTTTTAATAGAGTGGGCAGCTATTATGCGCAAATGACAAGTGCCTTGGGAAATGGTAAGGAACTTGCCCAAGGATTTTTGAATAAAGCATTGCAAGACATGCATGAAGAGCCTTGGGAATTTGTGCGTAAAACAGCGATGTACAGTTTTGCCATAGGTTTATTCTTAAGTCTTCGTCAGAGAAAAGTACCAACGGAGAAAAAAGAATGAGAAAAAGGTCTATGGACATTCTTATTTTTATGGGCATCCTCCGCCATTAAAAGATTGCAGGTTAATCAGGGAGGGCATATGGAGTTGGCCCGTCTTAAAATGTCCTTGGTTTATGTGAGGGCCATTAAAACCTCCCGTTTATTATTCATGAGTTTTTTAGGGATAGGACTGTGCATGGTCCTTTTGTTCATGGGCCTCGTTCTTTTTCATGTTTCTCTGTTTTTATATGCTCCCTGGAGCATGGAAACTAAAATGATGGTCGGACTTTTGTGTTCGGCAGTCTATTTTTTGATCACTATTGCGTTATTTTATAAAATTTTTGCTCAAGATGAATGGTTGAGGATTTTTAATGCTGAAGGCATCATGGAGCAGTTAAAAGAGGAGGTCAGCCCAAGGCGAGAGGGCAGTGAAAAATGATTCACTAAATTCGATTATGATCAGCCGCGTAGAAGTTTTTTTGAGAAATCTTAAACGTATTTTCAGCCGCAGCGAATGGACGATACGTTTATTGCGGCTGGTGAAATTAAAACAAGCTGTTCCGGAACCTGGTCTGGTGATGGTCCAGATTGATGGATTGTCCATGACCCAGTTTAACCGGGCCCTGCAAAAAAGAAACCTGCCATTTCTTCAAGGGTTATTATCTAAAGAACGTTACATCCTGCGTTCGTTTTATTCTGGATTACCTTCCAATACGCCAGCGGTACAGGGGGAATTATTCTACGGAGTCAAAGGCTGTATCCCGGCCTTTCACTTTTTAGACCGCCAAAGCGGCCGTACAGTTAAGATGTTAGACATTGCTTTTGTGAAAGAGTTTGAAAAGCGTTTGAGTGCTCAAGGGTCTGGTTTATTGGCAGGGGGAAGTTCTTATTCTGATATTTTTACAGGTTCAGCTAAAGAGTCGCATTGCTGTTGGTCGCGCATGGGCTGGGAAGGAGTCTTATGGGCGGCTAATCCGTTTGTTTTTCCTTTTTTGGTCATATTATATGCCGACATTTTTATCCGTACCTTTGTTTTGGTTTTTATAGAATTTTTTCTTGCTCTTTTTGAATGCATGCGCGGCACGCTTAAAGGAAGATTGTTTTTTAGAGAATTGGAATTAGTATGGCAGCGTTCGTTGGTCTGTGTTTTTTTACGTGAGTTTATCACCGCTGGGGTGTGTATAGATATCATGCGTGGAGTACCGGTGATCCATGTGAATTTTTTAGGTTATGATGAGCAAGCCCACGGCCGTGGGCCTTCCTCGAAATTTGCCCATTGGTCTTTGCGAGGCATCGATGATGCTATTAAACGTATTGATAATGTCATCCAACAGTCCCCGTACCGTCACTATGATCTATGGGTCTATTCTGATCATGGCCAGACTAAAACCACTCCTTATTTTGTAAAATACGGCCGAACTATTGAAGAAGCGGTAAAGGAATTATTTGATGATGCTATCGTGACAGCCATGGGACCTTTAGGACATATATACGTCAATAAGGGTTTAAATACCGAGGATGTATATTCTTACGCCAAGAAATTGGTTTCACAGGCTAAAATTCCGTTGGTTTTGACTAGGGATGGATCCAGGGTCCTTGCCTGGACTCCGCGGGGATGTTTTATGTTGATGGATGAAGCTCATCAAATATTTGGACAAGACCATCCTTTCTTGGAAGAAATCAAAGAGGACCTGTTGCGCGTGTGTTTTCATCCGGATGCTGGTGAGTTTGTCATAGCCGGATGGTGTGAAGGCACAGAAGCTATTAGTTTTCCATTGGAATATGGAGCCCATGCATCCATGGGCCCTGAAGAAACGCACGCCTTCACACTTCTTCCTATGGATGCTCCGGTAGAAATAGAGAATAATAAGAATTATTTGCGCCCGGTGGATTTGCGGCATACGGTACAGCATTTTTTAAATAAAAAATCACGCGGTCCTTTGGTTTTACCTGATCAGGGTGTTTCTTCAAAGAGTTTACGGATGATGAGTTACAATATTCATGGCTGTGCCGGGATGGATGGCTGTATTTCCACTGAACGTATTGCCAGGGTGATCGCCCGGTATAATCCCGATATCATTGCTTTACAAGAGTTGGACGTCGGGCGCCTGAGATCAGGGAGAATTGATCAGGCGGAGATGATTTCCAGAAAATTGGAAATGAGATACCATTTCCATCCGGCTTTTCGTTGGAAGGATGAGCAGTATGGTAATGCCATTTTAAGTAGGTATCCCATGGCATTGATTAAGTCTGGCTCCTTACCAAGAATAACAGACAAGAAAAATCAGCATGAGCCGCGGGGCGTGCTATGGGTTGCCGTCGAATTTGAAGGAAGAAAGGTACAGGTTTTTAATACTCATTTAAGTTTGTGGCCCAAGGAGAGGATTCTTCAGGTAGAGTCTTTACTAAGTGAGCAATGGCTGCAGCATCCTGACTGCCAGGGGCCTGTTATGCTTTGTGGAGATTTTAATGCCCTCCCCAGGTCAGCGGTACACAGGAAAATTTGCCACAAGCTTTATGACAGCCAAGCTGTTTTGGCCGGCCATCGCCCGCGCAGCACATGGTCCGGGCATTATCCCGTAAGCCGCATTGACTATATTTTTATCAATGATAGTTTCCATGTTTGTTCCATTATTGTTCCTCGTACGGATCTTGAAAAAATAGCTTCAGACCACCTGCCATTGATTACTGAACTTAAATTTATCAATAGATTTAATGGAGGATTAGTTTAATTTTATTTTCATGTTTCCTTAATTTTGTATTTGTTATGGTGCAGGTAGTGATTAAACCTTTAAGGGAGGAAAAACTATGAAAATATCTACGGCAAATCCTAAAGTCAGAACAATAACCAAGGAAGAACTTGCTCAAAAGATCAAAAATGCCAAGCCAGTTCAAATAGTTAATGTTCTAGGGCCAGAACATTATAATTTAGGGTTTATTAAAGGTTCTATAAGGATTCCATTGGATCAACTGGATAATCGTTGGGGGGTGCTTGATAAAAACATAGAAGTGGTAACTTACTGTGCCAGTTATGATTGTCCAGCCTCTGGTCAAGCCGCTGAAAAACTTTTAACCAAAGGGTTCAAGGTAAGTGCTTACGAGGGAGGTATTAACGAGTGTAAAGAAGCAGGATTACCAATAGAATAAAACTATGAAAAGAATTGTTAATTTATTTTTTGTGACAGTTTTTTTCATCGCACTGACTTCTATGGCTAATAGTCAGGCTATTGGAGGAGCTTCATTATCGTTTGGCATTGTTGGGATCAATGAAGTATTGCCGGCCAATGCCACCTTGATTAGCAAGGGAGAAGTGGTGAGCGTTAGTCAAGAAGATCACACGGTGTCTGTGCGTGACTCAAGCAGTGGTATTGTTAATGTGTATTCCATTACTAATCAGCAAGTGTTGGGTAGCGTCAACCAAGGAGAGATGATAAAGGTTTTTTCTCAACCATAAAATCATTAATAAGGCAGGAGTAAAAGATGAAGATTCTATATTCTTTATTGATTTTCTTATCGGTATCGATCTTATTGATTTGGCCTAAGATCTCTTACGCTGATGGGGATGACGGACACCATGCGGGGAATCATGGGGAACATCAGTACTACCATTATCATGATCGCCCTTATTTTGGCCGTCACGTAGATAATTTTTATCCTAACGAGTATTACTGGGTTTCGGTGGGAGGATCAAGGTATTATTATGATGATGGGATCTATTATGATTATGTGGGGGGGAATTATGTGGTGGTGAGGCCTCCTATAGGTGCTATTGTCGCAACGATACCTTCTGATTTTCGTCTGGTAGTGATTGGTGGTATGACCTATTACACGGATAACGGGATTTATTATGTCTATACCCCCACTGGTTACCTCGTGGTTTCACCGCCGGTTGTTCAATCTGTACCAGTAACGGCTGTTAATGGTGTTGTACAAGTACAATCTACCTATGGAAGGTAAGGATACGATTAAAGAAAGGGGTGATGTCTATGTACGATGAATATGGCCGATGGCATGATGTTTATTGGAATGACATGTATTGGCATCATGTGGGATTACTATTTAACATTATTATTCTGTTACTAATTATATTTGGTGCAGTGTATTTATTTCAACGTTATTCAAAAAATCCGATAGGGGGCGCTAAGCAGCAAGATTCAGCCATGGATACTCTAAAGAAACGATACGCTGCAGGTGAGATTAAGGCGGAAGAGTTTGCGCAAAAGAAAAAAGATTTGGAATCCTGAAAAAAGGAGGATGTCTATGAAGGTTAAGGAAATTATGACTTCTCGCCCAACATGCTGCTCACCGCTGACTAATTTAAAGGAGGTGGCGCAAATGATGCTGGAGCGTGATTGCGGAGAAATACCAGTGGTTGAGAATATTAATGATTTAAAACCAATAGGGGTCATTACGGACCGTGACATTGTTTGCCGTGTCCTTGCGATAGGAAAAAACCCGTTGGAAATGACAGCTGGTGAATGCATGAGTAAACCATGCATTACAGTCAACTCTGAAACAGAAGTTGAGGATTGCTGTAGGATTCTTAAAGAAGGTCATATCCGGCGTCTTCCTGTTGTTGATGAACAAGGACGTTGTTGCGGCATCGTATCTCAGGCAGATTTTGCAACGCATCATCTTAAGGTTGAAATTGGTGATATATTAGAGCAGGTTTCCCAAAGAAGATAGTCAATTACGTAGAAAAAAGTCAGTAAGAAGTGGAAATGAGCCATGTGCAATTCATGGTGTATTAGGTAAACTAAATTACCTATGTTTAGAACTTTTTCCCTCCAATTATCTCAAACTTCTGAAGGAGATGGATTATGCGCATTCTTATCGTAGAAGATGAAAAACGTATTGCAGATTTCATCGCACGAGGGCTTAAAGAAGAGCATTATGCCGTTGACATCGCCTATGATGGAGAACAAGGCCTGTATCTGGCTGAAATCAATCCGTATGATTTGATGATCTTTGATATTATGCTCCCTAAATATGAGGGGGTAGACATGTGCCGTCAGCTGCGTTCCAAGAAAAATAATACTCCTATCCTGATGTTGACCGCTCGGGCTGCGGTGAAGGACAAGGTCACAGGACTTAACGCTGGTGCGGATGATTATTTGACCAAGCCTTTTTCTTTTGAAGAATTACTCGCCCGTGTTAAAGTTTTATTAAGGCGTCCAACGGCCAACAAGACTTCTGTTTTAAAAGTAGCTGATTTGGAATTAAACCAGCTCAATCATGAAGTCAAAAGGATAGGAAAAAAAATGATACTAACGGCCAAAGAGTTTGCGTTATTGGAGTATCTCATGCTTAACGCTGGCCAAGTCATCAGCCGGTCCATGATTTCTGAGCATATATGGAATGAACAATTTGACAGCATGACCAATGTCATCGATGTCCACATCCGTAATTTACGCAATAAGATCGATGGTGCGTCCAGTAAAAGATTGATCCATACCTTGCGTGGATCAGGGTATATGCTTAAACATGCTGCATGAAATTAAATTCCATTAAATTTGAAATCAGTATCCTTTACACGGCTATTTTAGGCCTCATCCTCATTGTCTTCAGCGGTGTTTTGTATCTCATTTCCAATGCCTTTCTACACGAAGTTGATCAGCAGCTTAAAGTCAAGGCCCAAGCTGTCGATGTGACTATTAAGTCATACCTAAATGCTCTAGGAGAGAATCATGATGCTTTGGTAAAAGCCGTTGGAAAAACGATGGTCATGAAGAATGAGAATTTCCTTCAATACAAGACTTGGAAAATTTCCAAGAGATGGTTCGCCCAAACGCAATCATTTAATTTAAGCAGGGATTATATTAATTTTGTCAGCAAAGGCGCAAAAGAAGTGTTTAGTTCTCCTAATTTGGATAAAAATTTGCGGGTTGTTTTTTTAGAAGATATACAATTCCCTTCACGAGGGCACGTTTCATACAGAACTTTGAATGAGGAGTATAAAAATATCCGGGTGATCAACTATCCATTTACAGACAGGGTGCTCGGTCAATATTTAATTCAGGTAGGAGTGGCTCAAGATCCCTTTATGCGGCAATTGCGTAACTGGCTGTATTCGATTGCGATCAGCGTTCCTTTGATCCTGCTTTTGACAAATTTTATTGGAAGAATTTTGGCTGCAAGAATTCTACGGCCAGTTTATGAAATCACAGATATGGCAAACCAGATAACACAAAATGATTTGAGTGCGCGGATTAAAACCAAACATTTCGATCGAGAAATGGAATCTTTAATTGATTCTTTTAATGGAATGATCGACCGTTTGGAGAAATCTTTTAAACATATTGAACAGTTTAGCTACCATGTGGCCCATGAATTAAAAACTCCGTTGACGATCATTCAAGGGGAAGCGGAACTTTTGCTGCGTAAAGAACGCTCTAAACAGGAATACCAACAGGCTCTACGGATTGTGATGGAAGAGTCTCAGCGTGTACTTAAGACAGTTGATGATTTATTATTGGTGACCAAACTAGGTTACCAACCAGAGATATTTAAGTTTGAACAATTTGATTTTATTGAATTTTTTAGTGAAATTATCGAACAGAACCGTCTTTTAGCAGCCAACAAAGGGATTGGGATAAGGATGAATTTCCAATATATTACTCAACCGCTGATGATTAAAGGCGACAGGCTTCACTTGCGTCGGTTATTCTTTAATATTATCAGCAATGCTATCAAATTTACACCTGAAGGCGGTTGCGTAGATATGCGTATTGAGTGCAGTCATGGTCAAGTGACGAGTTTTATCAGTGATACAGGCCCAGGCATCGCTCCTGAGAATTTGGAGAAAATATTTGAAGAATTTTACCGTGCGGACAAAAACACCCCAGGCAGCGGTCTGGGGTTATATATTGCCTATACGATCGCCAAGCTGCATCATGGAGAGATCCAGGTTGATAGTCAGTTGGGTCAAGGCAGCACCTTCAGGGTCATACTTCCTTCCTAAAAATCTTATTTTTTAGAATTAATTATCAATTCATCTCGTTTTAATCTTCAAAATTTTATACTTTAATTGATGAACCTGCAGGATCCTGCTGGAAAAGTTAGTGACAAGTAAGGGATCCAACAAGGGAGGGTAATTTGCTAAAAAGGATATTATTAATGATTTTTTCAGGAATATTGACATTGAATTTATGCGGTTGTTTTGCCTTATTTGCAGGGGTGGCAGGTGGGGCAGGGACAGCGGTTTGGCTTTCTGGGAAATTGACGCAGGAATTTCACACCTCGTATCAAGCAACCATCGATGCAACAAAGGCAGCGCTTCAAGCACTTGATTTACAGGTAATCAAAGAAACATACGATCAGAATGTAGCACAGATAAAAGGTTCCTATACCGATGGACGGGAAATGTGGATTGATATTCATCGATTGACAGATGATTCTACCAAGGTAGAAGTTCGGATTGGTGGAGTCAGACCAGATAAAGAAGCTGCGGGTAAAGTGCTCAGAAAAATACAGAGCTTTCTGTCACAGGGGCTGCTTTGAAATGATTTGAGGAAATGATTATGATAATTTTTGATTTGATATTTGGTTTTTTGATGGTGTGCGCCGGCAGAAATCTTTTCTGGCTGTGTGTTGGTATTGTCGGTTTTTTAGTTGGTATGCAGTGTTCCACGGCATTGGGTTTTTTCAATAGCTGGATGGCATTGTTTGCAGCCCTTGCCTTTGGCACGCTGGGGGCATGGTTGGCCGTCAGTTTTGAATGGCTTATGATTGTATTAGGAGTGGGGTTTTTAGGAGGAGGATATTTATTAATGGATGTATTTTCATCAACAGTTGGGCAAGATCCGTATTCATGGTTAATTTTTGTGGTGGGGGGCATCATTGGCATGTGCCTGATGGTCATCACTTTTGATTTGGCATTAATTTTAATTTCTTCACTATTGGGAGCAACATTAATCGTTAATGCTTTTCATGGGTCAGAGGGGTTGCGGGAAACCATGTTTATCGTTTGTATGGTCATGGGCATTGTTGTGCAATATTCGACAAAAGGTGACGTTTCTTCGACGACGGATAGTGGTAAAGAATCCGCTTGATTCAAAGGAGGTTTTGATGCTTGTTAAGGAAGATTTACAAGAATTTGTTCAGGAAAAGCTGGACGATTATCGTTTTGTCGTCGTGTCTAATCGGCAGCCGTATGAACACGTTTATAATAAAGGGAAGATTGAATGCCGTCGTCCGTCAGGAGGGGTCATTACCGCGCTTGATCCTGTGATGAAGGCTTGCCATGGTTTATGGATAGCTGCCAGTAGCGGTGAGGCAGACCATCGGGTCACTGATCGATTCAATAAGATTGAAGTTCCGGTGGATAATCCTGCGTACACACTCAAACGGGTTTGGTTAAATAAACAAGAAGAAGAGGGATATTACTACGGGTATTCTAATGATGCCCTTTGGCCGCTATGCCATACGGCTTTCCAGCGTCCATTTTTTAAACAGGAAGATTGGCAGCATTACATTAATGTTAACCAGAAATTTGCCAATGCTGTGATGGAAGAAATCGGTACAGCAAAGGCCTTTATCTGGATTCAGGATTATCACTTTTGCCTGCTGCCTAAATTACTAAAAGACATGGCTGCGTCTAATCAATTGATCATCGCTCATTTTTGGCATATCCCTTGGCCAAGCTACGAAGCTTTTCGTATTTGCCCGCAGAAAAATGAAATACTGGAGGGGATGTTGGCTAATGACATGATCGGTTTTCATACCCATTATCATTGTAATAATTTTCTTGAGGTGGTGGATCGGCAACTGGAAAGTAAAATTGACCGGGAACGTTTTTCTGTTATCCGTCGCGACCATGAGACTCTAATTAGGCCATATCCTATCAGTGTTGATTTTGAAGAAATTAACAGGAAGGCTCAAGCGGATAATTCCCAAAAGATTGAAAGTGATTTGGCGGAAGAATTTCATTTGGGTAACTGTCAGATTTTGTTGGGGGTTGACCGTATTGACTATACCAAGGGTATACCCGAGAGATTATTGGCGATCGACCGTTTACTAGAAAAGCACCCGGAATTAATAGAAAAGATCGTATTTTTGCAGGTGGGGGTGTTAAGCCGCATTCACATTGCTAAATATAAAACCCTTAATGATGAAATCAATTTTTTAGTTGAGAAAATCAACTGGAAATATTCTACGGATGACTGGAGTCCAGTGATTTTTACCCGCAGCAACATGCCGTCATCAAAATTATTGGTACTTTACCGTATGGCGCAAGTTTGTATTGTCAGCGCTCTGCACGACGGGATGAATTTGGTGGCCAAGGAATATGTCGCTGCTCATTACGATGAAGACGGGGTCTTGGTTTTGAGCCAATTCGCGGGCTCTGCCCGGGAATTGACGGAGGCGATGTTAATCAATCCTTACGACAGCGAACAATTTAGTGACGGTCTTTACCAGGCACTGACCATGCCGGAAGAAGAGCGCCGTAAACGCATGGTCAAGATGCGCCAGACGGTGCATGAAAACAATATATTCCGGTGGGCAGCTAAATTTTTATCGGGGTTATTAAAAATAGAGTTTAAAGAACAGGAGGTGATGGTGGTATGAAGAATTTACTTGAAGATTGGGACAATATGGCACAGGTATGCGCGGATAAGAATATTATCTTGTTTTTAGACTATGACGGCACATTGGCGCCTATCGTTAACAGCCCGTGGGAAGCGGTTTTGTCCCAAGAAAATAGAGAATTGATCGAGTGGCTGGTTTTAATCCCTCGGTATCAGGTGGTTATTATTAGTGGCCGTACCTTGGTGGATATAAAACAGATGGTGGGTATTGAGGGGGTTATTTATATCGGAAACCACGGGTGGGAGATAGAAGGTTCCTCCATGCACTTTGAAAGCCTTATATCTGTAAAAGTTTCTTCAACCATGGAAAAGATCAAATATGAGTTAATTACAGAATTATCCAGCATTCCAGGTGTTTTTGTGGAAGACAAGGGAATGACGCTAAGTGTGCATTACAGGATGGCTGCACGGGACAAGGAGTTTTTAGTAAGAAGAATTTTTGAACATATTTGTATGCCTTATTGCAGGCAAAATATAATCAAGGTTCATGAAGGCAAGAAGGTGCTTGAACTAAGACCGCCCGTGGAATGGGATAAAGGTAAAGCAGCTCTGTGGCTTTTAAGAAAACAGGAAATTCTTAGGGGTAAAGGCAATGTACTGCCGATTTATATTGGAGATGATACCTCCGATGAAGATGCTTTTAGGGTGCTTAAAAATAAAGGGATCACTGTTTTTGTGGGAACATCAGGATCATCCGAAGCCCAGTATTATTTGGCAGGACCGCAGGAGGTGACAGAATTTTTAAAACATATGATTTATGGAGTATATGAAAAATTATGACTGTTACAGCATCATAGGTAATTGTACAAGTGCCGCCCTGATTTCTGCTGACTGCAGCATGGAATGGCTGTGCCTGCCTTTTTTTGACTCACCGTCTTTATTTGCGCATATTCTGGACGAAGAAAAAGGAGGATATTTTAGAATCTCAGGAGTGGATACGCTAAAGACCTACCAGAGTTATATTTATCGAACCACCATTCTCAAAACTGTTTTTGAAACCAAGCATGGCATTTTTGAGGTCAGGGACTATATGCCCCGTTTTCATACGTCCCAGGGACAGGTGTATTATCCGCCGGAGATCCATCGCAATATCCGAGTGATTTCAGGTGTCCCGCAGATTATTGTTGAATTTAAACCGATGCCTAATTATGCCTTGGGTGAACCGCGGTTTATCTGTGGTCAATCTTGTGTAGAAATTATTTCTCAGAAAGGCGATTATGATAACTTCTTTTTATATACCAATTTAGATACCCATCGTGTCATTGCGGGCGATCCTATTGAACTTAAGGAATCTTCCTTCTTTCTTCTTTCTTATCATGAAAAATTACAGGACCTTAATTTACACAAAATTTATGTGGAGTATGAAAAAACAAAAAGTTATTGGTTAGATTGGGTTTTACGTACAGAACTTCCGGAAAAACATTTGGAAATGGTGATTCGTTCCATGTTGACCCTGAAGTTGTTGACCTATGAAAGGACAGGGGCGGTGATTGCGGCGCCAACGACATCATTGCCTGAGATCATCGGCCGTGACCGCAATTGGGATTACCGGTTTTGTTGGGTGCGCGATGCATCCATGATCATTGATCTTTATGTGCGCATGGGGCATTTACAGTTAGCCACCCGCTATATTAATTTTATTCTTAACCGGATGCTGCTTAAGCATGACAATATCGCTGTTCTTTATGGTATCAATGGAGAAAAAGAACTGACAGAAATAGAATTGACACATTTGAGCGGCTATGAATCTTCCCGTCCGGTACGTATCGGTAATGATGCCTGGCGTCAGAAACAAAATGATGTTTACGGGGAATTGATGGAAACTATTTACGCGTATTTTTTTATTAATCATCGCACCCAGATTTATTTGGAAGAAGAGATGTGGACGGTAGTATGTTCTTTAGTCAAATATGTAGAGGATGTATGGAACGGGCCTGATTGCGGGATATGGGAACGCCGCGGTGAGCCTAAACATTACGTGCATTCCAAGATGATGAGCTGGGTGGCCCTGGACAGGGCAGCCAAAATTGCCCAGTTTGTAGGGAAAAAAGAAGTAGCCCAACGCTGTCAAAAATTTGCGGTACAGATCAAAGAGGATATTTTGAGTCATGGATGGAATCAGGACATACAATCATTTGTGATGTATTACGGAGGCACAGAGCTGGATGCCTCAGCGCTTTTAATGCTCCATTACGGATTTCTTGACCGCAAAGATCCGCGGATGGTCAGTACTGTCAAACAAATCTATAAACAACTAGTTAAAAATAATTTTGTTTTTCGTTATGTGGAGGCTGACGATTTCGGTATCCCTGAAAATGCATTTATTGTTTGTACTTTCTGGATGATTAACGCTTTATACCTGATTGGTGAAGAACAAAAAGCCCGTCAAATGTTTGAAAATATCCTCACCTGTGCTAATCCTTCAGGACTTTTTTCGGAACACATAGAGGTCACCACCCATCGTCTGACAGGTAATTTCCCTCAAGGATATTCTCACCTAGCTTTTATCCAGACAGTTTTGCTTTTAGAGACTGATTATAACTGGAGCGACATTTCCGGTGTCAAAAATTGGCTTGCTGATCATGAGCATAGGCAGATGTTAACCCCCCGCATAGAAAAATAGTAGAAAAAAGTCAGTTTTAAGTGGAAGTAGGCAATACACAAACTATTTTTCTTATTTATAATTATCTCACAAAAATATTTCTCCGTATATCCAATAGTTCCTTATATTTACCCCAAGGAAGTCAAAAATAAATATCAATGGGAGAATGAATATGGGACAGAAAATTCTGATTATTGATGATGACAAAGCTGATATACAATTGCTGCAGGAACTTTTTAAGATGAGCGGTTCTAATTATCAAATTTTATGGGCAGATAATGGTATGGATGGTCTGGCAATAGCCCAGAAAGAAAAACCTGAAATTGTTCTTTTGGATATAAGGATGCCAACATTTGATGGGCATGCTATTTGCCAACAATTAAAAAATCTAGGGATGAAATTTATGCATGTTATCTTGATGACAGGGTCTTTAGATGCCGCAGCCGAAGCAAAGGCCAAGAGCTGTGGGGCAGATGGACTCTGTTTAAAATTACCTGATCCTATTTTTTCTCAAATGGTACGTTTTAGTTAAGACAAAATTAACATAATCGCGGTTTAGCGATATTATTTAAATCGTTCTATATAAAGGTAGATAGCGAGCTGTTCATTACTATGTTGAAAAAATGTAGGCAACTATTATGAAGAAAATAGCGGGCCCGCTAATCCTGACATTCTTTTTCTTCAACTATACCAATGCATTTTCCCAAACAACAGACCTAACAAATTTAAATCTAGATCAGCTGATGAATGTTGAGGTGACTTCAGCTGAAAAGAAGCCGGAAAAATATTTTACAACACCTGCCGCTATCTATGTAATTACTGCCGAAGATATCGCCCGCAGCACCGCCACTAGCATCCCTGAATTATTACGCATGGTCCCCGGAGTTAATGTACAACGGATTACTTCTAATACCTGGACTATTACCATTAGAGGTTTTAATGGTTTAAACGGTCTTGGTCTTAATGGTTCTTTATTTGTTAACAAGGTGCTTGTTTTAATTGATGGCAGGGCGGTGTATTCACCGATTTATGGAGGGGTTTATTGGGATGTGCAGGGTGTTCCTCTGGAAGATATTGAACGCATCGAAGTCATTCGCGGCTCCGGCGGGACACTTTACGGGGCCAATGCTGTTGATGGCGTTATTAATATTATAACAAAAAGGCCAAAAGAGACCCAAGGGGGTTTTGTTACAGCAACAACAGGATCGCAGGACAGGCTTTCTTCAACTGTTCAAGTCGGAGCAAAGTCAGGAGGTTGGGATTATAGGGCATATGGAACGGGATTTCGTCAGGATCAGGGAATTGAGGGGTCCCAAGTTGATGATTGGGAAGAGGGACAGGGAGGGTTTCGCGCCGAAAAGGACAAATGGAATATTCAAGGAGATTTTTATCAAGGCTATATTGGCCAACAAACATTCGTAGATACGTCTACCCTATCTTCTTTGCCTCAGGTCAATGAACAGGAGGAGGTTCGTGGTTGGAATTTATTGAGCCGCTATCAAGACGATGATCTCTCTTTGCAGGCATATTGGGACAGGACAGAACGGTATTCTATAGCATTTGGTTATAGACTTGACACCATTAATTTAGATTATACCCAGCACCTTCAACTTACAGACATGCACGAGCTCGTTTGGGGATCAGGCTATAATTTAGATGTAGAAGACGATATAAATACCGATATAACCCAGATCACGAAACCACTAGAAACTAATCAAGTGTTCAGTTCATTTTTGCAAGATGAAATGACGCTCACGGACAAGCTTAAATTTATTTTGGGTAGCAAGTTCGAATACAATATCTTCACGCATTTTGAAATGGAACCTAACGCGCGCCTGTCCTATGAATTAAATGATACAAACTTTTTATGGGCCGCCGCTTCCCGTGCTGTGCGCACACCCTCACGTTTTGAAGAAGACGGTATATACAATTTACATGATGCTACCCCTTTTCCGAATCTGGCAGGTTTGGAGATATCAGGCAGCGACGATTTAAAGTCAGAAAAGATGCTGGGTTACGAACTTGGGTACCGCAATAAACCAACCGACAATTCCTTGGTGGATATATCAACATTTTACGATCAATATAGTGATTTAACCACGTTGACAGCTGGGAATTTTTATATTAATCAGGGGCTTGTTTACTTACCTTTTCAGTATGTTAACGGGATGACAGCACGTACCTATGGCCTTGAAGTATCCGCGGAAGATAAAATTAAAGAGTGGTGGAAGGTCAAAGGAGACTATACATTGACAAAGCTTAATTTAAACACCATTCCTTCTATCTCTAATGCGCCGTCTTTAGGAACAGATATACAGGGAGAAACGCCGTTAAATGCTGCGTATCTTCAATCATCTTTTGATTTACCCAAAGGATTTGAATTTGATCAGACTCTTCGTTATTCGGACAGGACGGTGGAAAATCAAGTGATTGCGCCACCCTATTTAGAGTTGGATTTGCGCTTAGGCTGGACGCATAAAAGTTGGAAAGTGGAACTGGTGGGGCAGAATCTGCTTCAACCGCGACACCGCGAAAATGCTTTATCAACAATAGCAGAAGAAGTCCAGCGCGGCGGGTACATTAAAATAACGAAAAAGTTTTAACCACCGATCATGAAAAAGATTTTCATCATTTTTATCTTGTTAGGCTGCACTTCTGCCCTTGGGAACGAGATCGTTACCCAAGAATCCCTCGAAGCCGCTTTTATTTTTAATTTCCTCAAATTTGTCCAATGGAATGATACCCGTCCTACCTATGATATTTGTATTCCTGATGACGAAAATTTAAGAAAAGTTGCCACGGCATTATTGGAAGGCAAAGCGCTTAATGACCGGCAGATTGATGTTGTCAACCGCACCGATAACTGTCACGTCCTTGTTTCCAGCACTTCTCCAAACCCAGACAGTACATTGACTATAGGTTCCCTTGACCAGGGGGCCATGTTTGAATTTTTAGTGATCGACAATAAGCTTAAATTCGCGATTAATATTGATAATATCAGGAAATCTAAATTAAAAATAAGCAGCCAACTGCTGAGGTTAGCTGTACCCAAGGAATAATAGACAGATGACAGAAGATCAACAGGCCAAGACAAGAAAAAGAATAATTTTATTAGGGATTGCCAGCGCGGTCATTGCCCTTTTGTTGGCTTTTTTGACTTTAGGGTTTTATGAATTTTATAAATTAAAAGAAGAGACGGTTAACAAGCTTGAGTCGCAAACAGATATGCTTATTTTTGGTGTTGGACCAGCATTGATGTTTGATGACAGAGATTCCGCCGATAAGACCTTGGAATCTCTTCGCAGTGATCGATCAATTAATAGGGTGCGGATTTATAATACCAAGGGCCAGGAATTTACGAGTTTTATTGCCTTGGATCAAGACGGGGACATTCATTTTAAGAAAGATATCATTTATCAAAATGAAAAAATAGGAAGGCTTGAAATTGATGCACGGTATGTAGGGTTTGTAGACAGGTTTAGGAATTATTTTATTATTATTCTAATCATTTTTATTTTTTCTATCCCTATTACATTTATTCTTTCAGCCCCTTTGCGCAATCAAGTATCAAAAGCTGTCGGGCAGTTATCGGAACTGACCACCAGATTGGAGCAGTCTAACGGGGAACTCGAAACCTTACTTTATATTGTTTCGCATGACTTAAAAGAGCCGTTACGAAGCATTGAGTATTTTTCTACGTCAGTTAAAGAGGAATATTTCAATAAACTTGATGACAAGGGAAAAGATTATTTCGATCGGGTCATCCTGGCCGCCAGCCGTATGCGTCTATTGCTCGATGATATCCTGATGATGTCCCGCGCAAGGCGGATGAAGCCCCCTGATGAAATGGTGAATGGCGAAAATATCATCAATGATGCCCTGGCCCGTTTAGAAGGAAAAATTAAACAAGTTAATGCCAGGATAACCATCGCCAAAGAATTTCCCAAATATAAGGTTGAACGGATGTGGGCAACACAGGCCGTATTAAACCTTATTGCTAACGCTCTTAAATTTACTAATGAAGGAGAAGTTCCTAATATTGAAATATGCCCTTATAACGAAAAAGGACAGACAGGTATTATGGTTTCTGACCGGGGGCCGGGTGTTCCTCCTGAGCACACCAGGAAAATTTTTGAGTTATTTCAACGTGCTGTAGAAAGGAAGGTTGAAGGAACAGGCGCTGGTTTAGCCATTGTCCTTGAGGTTGCGCACCGGCATAATGGGGATGCTTGGGTCCAGCCTCGAGAAGGGGGCGGTTCAGAATTTATCATCACATTCGCCAAAGCTTAGGCAAGGAGAGCTTATGGATTCAAACAAAAAATTGATCAAAATACTGCTCGCGGAAGATAATGATGATGACATTGTCATGATTCAAGACGCGTTCGCACGCTCAAGAATTATTAATTCTTTTGATGTTGTCAAAAATGGAGAAGAAGCGCTTAAATTTTTGCGTAAAGAAGGACAGTATGCAGATAGGGATAGACCAGGCCTTATCTTGCTTGATATTAATATGCCTAAGAAAAATGGATTTGAAGTCCTGGAGGCGTTAAAACAAGATACACGGTTTGATTATATCCCGGTGATTATGTTAACGACAAGCGAGAGGGAAGAAGACATTGTTAAATCATATAAAGAAGGTGCTTGTTCTTATATAACAAAACCCGTTAATTTTAATAATTTTTCTAAGGTTATAGAACAGTTTGCGCTCTATTGGGCCTTAATTTCAAAGATACCGAGTTAGAATAATGGTGAAAATCTTATACATCGAAGACAATGAGGATGATTATTTAATCCTCCGCAGTATCATGGGTAAGATACCTAATAGTTCTTACGTGCTTGAGAATGTTAATTCCATTCAAAAAGCCCTTGATTATCTATTCAAAGAGAAGACGGATCTTATTTTTTTGGATTTAGGGCTTCCAGGATGCTCGGGCAAAGAAGCGTACGGCAAGCTTGTTGAGTCATTTCCTAACATTCCGGTGATTATCATGAGCGGTAACGAAGATAAAAATGTGGCTTTTGAATTGATCGCCTTGGGCGCAGAAGATTTTTTTATTAAAGGTAACATACAGCCGGACCTGTTAGACCGGGGCATTACGTATTCTTTAAAACGGCATGAGTTGAAATATTTGTTAAAAGAAGAAGCGATTCGCAGAAGAAAAGTTGAAGAAGCATTGCTCAAGGCACACGATGAATTAGAAGCCCGTGTCAAGGAGCGTACTCAAGAGCTTAGGGAAGCCAATAAAGCGTTACGCGAATCTGAAGAAAACTATCATTATTTGCTCGATTCAATGGGCGAAGGCTTTTGCATCGTTGAAATGATTTTTGACGAAGACGAAAAGCCAATTGACTATCGTTTTTTGCAGGTTAGCCCATCGTTCGAGAAGCAAACGGGACTCAAGGACGCGCAGGGTAAACGGATGCGTGAGCTTGCGCCGCAACACGAAAATTATTGGTTTGAAATTTATGGCAAAATTGCTTTGACAGGTCAACCTGCTCGCTTTGAAAATCGCGCTGGACAATTGCACCGGTGGTATGAGGTGTACGCTTTACGTTTCGGAGAGCCGGCAGCCCGGCAAGTTGCCATATTTTTCAATGACATCACCGAACGCAAAATAGCCCAGGATGAAATCCAGAAAAAGGCGGAGGAATTAAAACGTTCTAACGAAGAATTGGAACAATTTGCTTACGTTGCCTCTCATGATTTACAGGAACCAATCCGTAAAATTGTTGGTTTTTCCCAGATTTTTGCTGCCAGATTTGAAGGACAGATCGATGAAAAGTCAAAAGAACATTTGGATTATGTCGTTGATGGCGCGAAGAGGATGCAGGCGCTGATCCAGGACCTTCTTCTATATTCCCGGATAGGCCGCAACGAATTAACATTGGAGGTTTTAGATTTTAATGGGGTGGTTAAAGAAGCTATCGGCAATTTGGAATTAGTGATTAAAGAAACAAAGGCTGAAGTTATTTATAGTCAGCTGCCTAGTCTTCTTGCGCATAAATCATTTATAGTCCAGATTTTTCAAAATCTTATCAGCAATTCTTTGAAATACCGGTCCGAAAAAAATCCGCGCGTTGAAATTTCTGCTCAACAAAAAAATAACTTATGGGAATTTACCATTGCTGACAATGGCATTGGTATTGATTTTCAGTTTGCCGATAAATTGTTTGTGATTTTTCAACGGCTGCATGCAAAGGGCAAGTATCCGGGGACAGGCATTGGGCTCGCTGTTTGCAAACGGATGGTGGAGCGGCACAACGGCAAAATCTGGATTGAACCGCATAGGAGTGGGGCAGTGTTCAAATTCACTTTACCTGATTTGGGATAAAGGGATGAGGTGTTGAATGTTATTGGAAGGTATTGAAATTTTAATTGTTGAGGATGATTTGGGCGATGTCGAATTGATCAGAGAATCGCTTAAAATGTCAAAACTTAAAATGGTGCTCAACCATGTTCCTGATGGACAGGAGTGCATGGAGTACTTGCGGATGCAGGGTCAATATAAAGCAGCGAAAAAACCGGATCTTGTGTTGCTTGATCTTAATTTGCCCAAGAAGGACGGCCGTCAGGTTTTAGCGGAAATGAAAACAGACCCATTGTTTAAAAGAATCCCTGTTGTCATCTTGACGACATCAGATAACGAAGCAGACATTAACAAGACCTATGCGCTTGGCGCAAATTGTTTTGTGACCAAACCTGTTGATTTTCCTCAGATTAAAAAGATCGTCAATGAAATAGCAGAATTTTGGTTTACAGTGGTGAAATTACCGGCTGGCAAGTAAAAAAGGGGGCGTAGATCATGGCAACAGACATTGAGGTTCTCTTAGTCGAAGATGATTTAGGTGATGTTGAATTGATGAAAGAATCACTTAAAATGTCAAAATTGTATATCAACATTGTTCATGTTCGTGATGGGCAAGAATGCATGGAGTATTTAAGAAGAACGGGTAAATATGAAACAGTCAAAACCCCGGATCTTGTGTTACTCGATCTTAATATGCCCAGGAAGGACGGCCGGCAGGTCCTGGCAGAGATGAAAGCAGATAAATTTTTAAAAGATATCCCTGTTGTTGTTTTGACGACGTCACATGAAGTGGCAGATATTAGCAAAACCTATGGGATGGGGGCCAATCATTTTGTGACCAAACCCATCGATTTTTATCAGTTTAATGAGATCGTCAATGAAATAGCCCAATTTTGGTTTACGGTGGTGAAATTACCAGATGGGAAAAAGGGGGAGGCAGCATGAATCAACCAACAAAACTGTTGATTATCGATGACGATGCCATCGACCAAAGATTAATCCGGGAGTCTATTAAAAGTTCAGGATTTGAAGTTGAGATCATGGTTGCCTTCAGCGGGGAAGAAGGGATCAAAAAAGTAAATGATTTAAAGCCTGACGTTATTATAGTCCTGGACACCATTTTGCCAGGGATGAATGGTTTTGAAGCCTGTAAGAAAATAAAAGAGATAGATAAGAATTTCAGGATCATTATTTGTACGGGAGTCGTGGATGCCGTGGATGCCGCCAAGGCAAGGGCTGTGGGGGCCGATGATTATTGTGTCAAGACCGCCGATTATCTGACCTTAATCAATGCGATTAAAAAACTTACTTTGTCATAGAATAAATGTTTAAGAATAAATTCAAGATTTTAATTGTTGAAGATAATCCCGTTGACATGAAGTCATTAGTGGGAATATTGAACAATATGGGTGAAGATTTTGAAGTGCGGACGGCTGGTTCTTGCCAGGAGGCCGAAGAAGATTTTCAAAAAGTTGTTCCGGACCTGGTTTTGTTGGACATATATCTGCCGGATCGTGATGGTTTTTATTTTCTAAAGGAGGTCCATCAAAACGGGCATGAAGACATCCCGGTGATCTTGATTACTGCTTTTTTAAATGAAGATGATAAATTAAAGGGCTTTGCGCTGGGGGCAACGGATTTTATCCATAAACCTGTGGTGGCAGAAGAATTTAAAGCCAGGGTTGCCCTTCAAATCAGGTTAAAAAAGATAATGGATGATCACCTGTGGGCCTCCCAAAAGACCAATGAAGGTATTAAGATTTTATATAAGGAGCTTGAAAATAAAAATAAACAATTAGAACAGCTTGACCATCTGAAAGATGAATTTGTCAACAATGTTTCTCATGAGTTGAGGACGCCCCTAACAATTATCCAGGAAAGTATCAGCATTATTACGGATGGGCTGCTCGGTGAAATTAATGAAAAACAAAATAAACAGCTTAAGGTCTCTTTAGAAAATGTGGACAGATTAGGCAAGATCATCAATGACCTGCTCGATATTTCGACCATTGAAAATGGAAAATTAAAACTTTATAAAGAGGAAGTCAATATTGTTGATCTAGTCCAAAATGTGGTCTCCAATTTTACCACTCTCGTTCAGAAAAAAGGTTTAGAAATCAAGTGCCTTGTTCCCGAGGCGCAAGTCAATGTTTTTATCGATAAAGAACGGATCATTCAGGTTTTGGTCAATTTGGTCAATAATGCGTATAAATTTACAGACAAAGGCAGCATTGAGGTGTCGGTCGTGGAAAATGAGAATACCGTTGAATGCCGTGTGAAGGACACAGGCATCGGGATGTCTTCCTCAGATATACCGAGACTTTTTTCTAAATTTGATCAAATAGGCAGGCAATCAGGTGCCGGAGCAAAAGGGACTGGTTTGGGGCTGTCTATTGCAAAGGGTATTATTGAAGCGCATCATGGGCAAATAAAGGTTGAAAGTAAGCTGGGAGAAGGAACCTTGTTTACAATTATATTATCCCCATCGCGCATTCCTAAACAGTATAGAAATTTAATGGACTGTTTGTCAGAAGTGACGCAGGAATGTAATGATTACTCTGTCATAGCCATCGCTATTAAAGATCCTGATGGGAGAAAAGATGAATTATTGAATGAATTAGAGCTGTTAATTAAAGAGCAGCTTTATCGAAAAGCAGACAAAATAGTTCGTGATGAAGCGTCTTTGTATGTTGTTTTAATTCATACTAAAAAAGAAGATGCTTTAATTTTAATGAATCGAATCCGTAAAACTATTAACGAAAAGAGTGGGCAGGAGCTGTTTAATAATTTTAAAGGTTTTGATTTTAAAATAGTAAGTTTTCCGGAAGATATCAGTCCCTAAAGAAGAATGAATTAATAGATGGGAAATCAATAAGGAGGCTATTAAAAGTGAAAAAAATTCTCGTGGTTGATGATGATCCGCAAATTGTTGATTTAATCGAAATCCGGTTAAAAGCAAATAATTATAAGGTTATCACGAGTTCGGATGGGGATGATGCCATACTGAAAATTCAAAAAGAGCAGCCGGATTTGGTCATCATGGATATCATGATGCCCCATATGTCGGGAGGGGATGCGGTCAGGTTTTTGATGAAAGATAGTAAAACCAAGGATACTCCCATTATATTTTTAACGGCGCTTACAGCTGATTTACCTTATGAGGAAGACCATAAAAGCATCATCAATGTCGATGGTCATTATTTTCCAGCTATACCTAAACCTTTTAAACCGGAAAAATTGCTGCTTGAGATCAAAAAAATCATAGGGGATGCTTGATGATGAAAGGTACAATTTTAGTCGTTGACGATGAACCCGCTATTGTTGAAGTCATCAAGGTAAGACTTGAAGCCCAACAGTATGAAGTTTTTAGTGCTCATAATGGGGTAGAAGGGCTTGAGAAATTAAAGAAAATAAATCCCGATTTAATCATCCTTGATTTAAATATGCCTAAAATGGGAGGGATTGAATTTTATCAACGTATTTGTGATTCAAATTCAAAATTAAAATACCCCGTCTTGGTCCTTACGGCAAGGGCGAATATGGAACAATTATTTAGGGAATTTAATGTCAATGGATTCCTTCATAAGCCTTTTAAAGGAGAACAACTTTTAGATGAAGTGCGGACAATCCTTCGTGAAGAAGACAGGAAACGGATCTTTAGGACGCCGCGAGAGATCACTATTGTTGAGAATGATACCGATGAATTGTCTAAAATTTCTTCATTATTTACGGCTAATAATTATAAAGTCATGGCGGTGGGGGATGGGGCAACAGCTATTGAGAAGATTTCAAATGATTTGCCGGACTTAGCATTAATTCAGCTTGGATTAAGTGATATCGCAGGGGATTTGGTTATTTTACGGCTTGGGCAACTATCTAAAACGAAACATATTCCTTGTGTTTTATATGTTCGTAATAATTATAAGCATGATAAGACTGTGATAGAAAACTTTGGCAGTAAACTCGGCGTCCATGTCATCAAAGAATATGATAATCCGCAGGATCTGTTGACGGTTGTTAATAAATTTTTTCAAGAAATAGAGCAGAAAGAACTGAAACGCAGAGGACTTGTATGACGGATTAATTGAAGGGGCGAAATTCTTAAATTGATTAATTGCCTGTGGAAATAGTATACTAGTATTGGGAAGTAGATTTAAAAAGGTGGTTTTATGACACTACTTAGAAAATTTCAACTGCTACCTACCAGCCGCCTGTCTTTCGTCATCGCCATTTTCTACGCCATTATTGCCTATGGTTCTCTTCAATTATCTTTTACAGGCACCAATGCTTCGCCTGTTTGGCCTCCCTCCGGAATTGCTTTTACTGCTGTTTGGTTTTTGGGATACCGCGTTTGGCCTGGCATATGGCTGGGAGCTTTTATAGCTAATGTGGTGGTTTTTATCCATAACGGGTGGACAGATATCCCGGCAGCCCCTGTTTCGGCGTTGATCGCTACAGGGAATACGCTAGAGGCTTTGTTTGGGGTCTATCTTTTACGTTGTTTTGCCGAAGATACTATTTTTCTATCTAAGATCAGGGATATTTTTAAATTTGTTTTTGCTGTCCTGATCGCTTGTTTAACCAGTGCCACTATCGGAACATCTGCTGTTTATTTTATTCATCCTGCCGCAGGGGTTTCTTTTGACATGGTTTGGTTTACATGGTGGTTGGGGGATGTCATTGGTATCCTGGTCATTGCTTCCATATTTTTGACCTTTCATAGGCAATCGTGGCGTATAAGTTCAGTGCAGAATGCTTTGGAGGCTATTTTAGTATGCCTGGTTTTAATTTTAGTTAATGCCGGAATATTCATGGGGAAATTTCCGGAATATGGATTTTATTCTCATGTGACTTATTTGGCATTGCCTTTTGCCATATGGGCCGCCTATCGTTTTGGTTTTCCAGGGGCGACGGTATCCATTTTAACAACGTCCATTATTTCGATAGTTGGATCTATCTATCATTTGGGGCCTTTTGTCGGCCATCGCGCTCCGGAAGAATTAGTGATCGTGGAGTGTTTCATAGGCGTTATCGTGATTACTGTCCTGACCTTGGCCGCAGCTTTGTATGAGCGTCAGAAGGCAGAGGAAGACATCAAGTATAAGGAAGCGCGTTTTAGAAGTTTGGTGGAGAACAGCTTTGAAGTCGTTGCCATGGTGGATATTGAATCCAAGGTGCTTTATACAAGCCCTCCGACGAAAAATGTGTTGGGCTATGATCATTCAGAACTTATAGGGCATTCTATGTTCGAGTGGATGCATCCGGAGGATGTTCCCGGTGTTCTTGAAATATTTCAAGGATTGTTAAAAAATCCAGGAGTGACCATCAATGCGACATGCCGTATGCGGCGTAAGGATGGCACATGGCGCTGGATGGAGGGTTCAGGATGCAATCTTCTACACCAACCGGCTGTTGCAGCGGTGGTGGTTAATTACCGTGATATTACGGAACGCAAAAAAGCGCAATTGGCCATCGAAGAAAGCGAGTTGCGTTTCAGGACCATGGCGGATACTGCACCCGTCATGATCTGGATGTCAGGGCCTGATGGGCATTACAGCTTTTTTAATAAAGCTTGGATAACATTTATAGGAAATGTTGCTGATGATGAATTTAAAAACGGCTGGAGACAAAGGATCCATCCGGAAGATTTTTCACGTTGTACGCAAATTTATTCAAAAGCTTTTGCGGATCGTGAAAAATTTACCTTGGACTATAGGCTTAAACGCGAGGACGGGGTGTACCGCTGGGTCTTGGATACCGGGGTGCCGCGTGTTAGTTCTGATGGTTATTTTGGAGGCTTTATCGGTTCCTGTATTGATATTACAGACAGGAAATCAGCTGAAGAAGTTTTAAAACGTGACAAAGATAGTTTGGTGCAAATGATTGATGAGCGTTCCAAAGAATTAATAAAAACACAGAAAGAACTCAAACAGTTTAGTCGCTTGGCAGACATAGGGACCTTGGCCGCGACCGTGGCCCACGAATTGCGTAATCCGTTGGGGGTTATTCATTTGGCAGCATATAACTTAAGGAAAGAAAAAAGCGATTTGAATGCGAATAAGCATTTGGTGAATATTGAAAAAAAGGTTTGGGAAGGCAATCAGATCATTGACAATCTCCTTAGTTACGCGCGCATCAAAATACCTAATTATGAAAATGTCCG
Source organism: Candidatus Omnitrophota bacterium (assembly GCA_013285735.1). GTDB lineage: Bacteria > Omnitrophota > Gorgyraeia > Zapsychrales > Fredricksoniimonadaceae > JABDGZ01. The sequence goes on from JABDGZ010000011.1 coordinate 34,343, forward strand.
TATTCTCAATATTCTTGATGAGTGTGTGGCATCAGCTCAAGGGCGTTTTGAAGAGAAAGGTGTGATCATTGAGAAAAAATACGGTGAGGGTCTGGATTTTATTGAAGCTGATCCCAATCAGATCCGGGATGTTTTCTTGAATATATTGAATAATGCTTGTCAGTCTTTTATAACGCCCGGAGGTAAGATTGAGCTAAAGATTGTGCGTGACGGGGATATGGTCAAGGTCAGCGTGCAGGATACCGGTGTGGGCATTGCTCCAGAAGATTTAGATAAAGTCTTTGAGCCTTTTTTTACCCGTAAATCTAAGGGGACGGGTTTGGGGTTGACCATTTGTAATGAATTAGTCAATTTGCATCAAGGTAAGATTGAAATTAATAGTCGGCAAGGGCAGGGAACAACGGTTACGATATCACTGCCAGTGCACAGGAGCGATCATGCTGAAATTGCTCATCATTGATGACGACGAAGAGTTATGCACGGAATTAGCTCAAGTTCTTGCTGCGGAAGGCTTTGAGGTGGACGTGGTCTTTGACGGCCTGCAAGGTTTGCAATATTTGCAAGAGAAACAGTATAAAATAGTAATCTTAGATTTGAGATTACCAGGCATGAATGGATACGGTATTCTTAAAGGTATTAGAAAAATAGCTAAACCTTTTAAAGTTTTGGTGCTTTCAGGGCGGCCTTTAGGGGAGCCGCTGCTTAAAGAGGACGGGGTTTCACAGGATGAAGAAGAAAAAGTTTTGAGTATGGCAGATTTTGTGATCAATAAGCCATTTAAGGTAGAAAATTTTCTTCAGAAGGTTAAGGAGTTATCAAGTCAAATAACTTAATGGAGGCAGGCCTTTTAGTAGAAAAAGGTCAATAAAAAGAGGAATCATGCCATTGTCATTTTAGTGCAGGTAGGATATCCTTAAATCAGAGGTAAACCCCCATTTAGAAAGTTATTGTAGGGCAGGGAAAGGAGTACGTTATGACAAGTACAGTATTTGAACCTCAACAGGAGCAGGAAGTGGCGTCGGCAAAAGCTAAGCCTCGTATCATGATCGTCGATGATAATGCTGAGCTTTTGGAAGAATTGGAAAATTTATTGAAATTAGGAGGTTATGACGTTATCGCTATTAACGATTGCACCAAGGCTGTTGATGTAGCTTTGAATCATAAACCTGATCTTATTTTATTGGATTTGAAAATGAGTCCTAAAAGCGGATTTCAGATCGCTGATGAGATAAGAAATTCATTCTTTCTTAAAAAGATCCCGGTTATTGCCATGACAGGGTTTTTTACGGAGAATCAGCATTTTTTGATGATGAAATTATGCGGTATAAAGACATCCATCTTGAAGCCTTTTAGACCGATTAATCTCATTACCAAGATTGAGTTTGCTCTGGGCAATCGCCTGGAAGAGTATGAAACCGACGGGACATAAATAGCGAACAGATAAAAACAGTTCTCGTCGAAGAACGCCCGGCTCCGCAACGGAGCCGGGTTTTTTATTGTTTAAGAAAGTAGAAAAAAGTCAGTAAAAAGTGGAGCCAGGCCATGTACAACTCACGGTGTATAAGTAAACTAAATTATCTTATGTTAAAGGTTTTTTCATCACATTTATCACTACCAAAGGCCTGTCTATAACCAGCGAATAGGAGAAGACGCATGACACCAATTACGTTTTTAGAGAATGAAAATAAGCAAAAAGTTAATGAGTCAACACCTGTTCCTGCTGCTGCTGATAATAGTAGTGAAGGACTTAAAAAAGACCAATTAAGGAAAATGCTTCATATAGCCAAAGCAGTGCGGCAGGGCAATCTGTCCGTACGTTTTCCTGTAGAAGAAGACGGTATACCCAGCGAAATAGGTGAGGTTCTTAATGATATTTTAGATTTGAATGAAAACATGATCAATGAATTTGCCCGTGTCAGTGCTATTGTTGGTGAAGAGGGTAAATTAACTGAACGCGCCTCCATCGGACCTGTCAAGGGAGCCTGGGCCACAGGCATGGATTCCATCAATTCCCTAATATCTAATCTGGTCCAACCTACCAATGAATTCGCTCGCGTTATTACATCGGTCGCTAAAGGTGATTTGTCACAAAAAATGCCGTTGGAAATTGAGGGCCGGGTTTTAAAAGGGGAATATTTACGTATCGGAACGGTTGTTAACGCGATGCTGGATCAGTTGAGCTTTTTTTCATCGGAAGTTTCGCGTGTGGCTAAGGAAGTAGGTTTGGAAGGAAAATTAGGCGGTCAGGCAGACGTTAAAGGGGTATTGGGTGTTTGGAAAGATTTAACGGATAACGTTAACGTTTTGGCCGGAAACTTAACGAATCAGGTGCGTAACATTGCCAAGGTTACCACCGCTGTAGCTAAAGGCGACTTGTCACAAAAGATCACCGTCGATGCTAAAGGTGAAATTTCTGAGCTTAAAAATACGATCAACATCATGGTGGACCAACTCAACTCGTTCGCGGCGGAAGTTACCCGTGTGGCCAAGGAAGTAGGTACGGAAGGAAAACTTGGAGGTCAGGCCGACGTCAAGGGTGTTTCTGGTACCTGGAAGGATTTAACGGATAACGTTAACGTTCTGGCCGGAAACTTAACGAATCAGGTGCGTAACATCGCCAAGGTTACGACCGCTGTCGCTAAAGGCGACTTGTCACAAAAGATCACCGTCGATGCTAAGGGTGAAATCCTGGAGTTGAAAAACACGATCAACATCATGGTGGATCAACTCAACTCGTTTGCGGCGGAAGTTACCCGTGTGGCTAAGGAAGTAGGTACGGAAGGAAAACTTGGAGGTCAGGCTGACGTTAAGGGTGTTTCGGGTACATGGAAGGATTTAACGGATAACGTTAACGTTCTGGCCGGAAACTTAACGAACCAGGTGCGTAATATTGCGAAGGTTACGACCGCTGTAGCTAAAGGCGACTTGTCACAAAAAATCATGGTCGACGCTAAAGGAGAAATTTCAGAGCTTAAAAACACGATCAACATCATGGTGGACCAACTCAACTCTTTCGCGGCGGAAGTTACGCGTGTGGCCAAGGAAGTAGGTACAGAAGGTAAACTCGGTGGTCAGGCAGACGTCAAGGGTGTCTCTGGTACATGGAAAGATTTGACGGATAACGTAAATCAGCTCGCTGGTAACTTAACGAATCAGGTGCGTAATATTGCCAAGGTTACGACGGCTGTAGCTAAAGGCGACTTGTCGCAAAAAATTACCGTCGATGCCAAGGGAGAAATCCTGGAGTTGAAAAACACGATCAACATCATGGTGGACCAGCTGAACTCTTTTGCGGCAGAAGTTACGCGTGTGGCCAAGGAAGTAGGTACGGAAGGAAAACTTGGTGGTCAGGCAGAGGTTAAGGGTGTTTCGGGTACATGGAAGGATTTGACGGATAACGTTAACTTCATGGCCGGAAACTTAACGAACCAGGTGCGCAATATTGCGAAGGTTACGACCGCTGTCGCTAAAGGCGACTTGTCACAAAAGATCACCGTCGATGCTAAGGGTGAAATCCTGGAGTTGAAAAACATGATCAACACCATGGTGGACCAGCTCAACTCGTTTGCAGCGGAAGTTACCCGTGTGGCTAAGGAAGTAGGTACCGGCGGTAAACTTGGAGGGCAGGCCTTCGTTAAAGGTGTTTCAGGGGTTTGGAAAGATTTAACAGATAACGTCAACGTTTTGGCCGGTAACTTAACAGATCAAGTGCGTAACATTGCGAAGGTTACGACCGCTGTAGCTAAAGGCGACTTGTCACAAAAGATCACCGTCGATGCTAAGGGTGAAATCCTGGAGTTGAAAAATACGATTAATATCATGGTGGACCAACTCAACTCGTTTGCGGCTGAAGTTACCCGTGTGGCTAAGGAAGTAGGTACGGAAGGAAAACTTGGAGGTCAGGCTGACGTTAAGGGTGTTTCTGGTACATGGAAGGACTTAACGGATAACGTCAACGTTTTGGCCGGAAACTTAACGAACCAAGTGCGTAACATTGCGAAGGTTACGACCGCTGTAGCTAAAGGCGACTTGTCACAAAAGATCACCGTCGATGCTAAGGGTGAAATCCTGGAGTTGAAAAATACGATCAACATCATGTTGGATCAGCTTAACTCCTTCGCGGCGGAAGTTACCCGTGTGGCCAAGGAAGTAGGTACAGAAGGGAAACTGGGTGGTCAGGCAGAGGTTAAGGGAGTTTCTGGTACCTGGAGAGACTTAACCGAAAACGTCAACTTCATGGCTGGTAACTTAACGAACCAGGTGCGTAATATTGCCAAGGTTACAACAGCGGTCGCGAAAGGTGACTTGTCACAAAAGATCACCGTCGACGCCAAGGGAGAAATTCTGGAGTTGAAAAACATGATCAACACCATGGTGGACCAACTCAACTCCTTTGCAGCTGAAGTTACCCGTGTAGCCAAGGAAGTAGGTACAGAAGGAAAGCTTGGTGGTCAGGCCGACGTTAAGGGTGTTTCGGGTACCTGGAAGGACTTGACGGATAACGTTAACTTCATGGCCGGTAACTTGACCAAACAAGTACGCGGTATTGTCAAGGTCGTTACTGCCGTTGCTAATGGGGACTTGAACCAAAAATTTGTTTTGGAAGCTAAAGGTGAAGTGGCGGCACTTGCAGAAACTATCAATAATATGATTGATACGCTCAGTACCTTTGCTGACCAAGTAACCACGGTCGCCCGTGAAGTAGGTATCGAAGGGCAGCTTGGTGGTCAGGCAAAGGTACCTGGAGCATCTGGTGTATGGAAGGACTTGACGGATAACGTTAACTTCATGGCCGGTAACTTGACCAAACAAGTGCGCGGTATTATCAAGGTCGTGACCGCGGTTGCTAACGGGGACTTGCGGGAAAAGTTCGTTCTGGAAGCCAAAGGTGAGGTTGCAGGTTTGGCGGAAACAATTAATAGTATGACCGACACCTTGAGAACTTTTGCCGACCAGGTAACAACCGTGGCTCGTGAGGTAGGTATCGAAGGAAAGCTTGGTGGTCAAGCCAAGGTTCCGGGTGCATCCGGTATCTGGAAAGACTTGACAGGTAACGTCAATCAGTTGGCAGGTAATTTAACTTCTCAGGTTCGTGCAATTGCAGAGGTTTCAACCGCTGTTACCAAGGGTGACTTGACCCGGTCTATTACCGTCGAGGCCCAAGGGGAAGTCGCGGCGCTAAAAGACAATATTAACCAGATGATTACAAACTTAAAAGACACGACCGCCCAAAACAAAGACCAGGACTGGTTAAAAACGAATTTGGCTAGGTTCTCCAGCATGATGCAAGGACAGCGTAATTTGACCGCGGTGGCGCAGCTGATCATGTCGGAACTGACACCTATTGTTGACGCTCAACATGGGGCTTTTTTCGTCGCACATCCGGTAGATAATGATACTGAATTGACCCTTATTGCAAGTTACGCATTTAATGAACGCAAAAATCTTTCCAGCACCTACCGCCTGAAAGAATCCTTAGTCGGTCAATGCGCGTTTGAAAAGAAACGTATTTTAATTACCAAGCCGCCACAAGATTATATCTCTATTACATCGGGCCTCGGAGAAGCAACACCGCAAAATATTCTTCTTCTGCCGGTTGTTTTCGAAGGTGGATTGAAAGCTGTTATTGAGCTTGCAAGCTTCCAGCCATTTAGCGTTAACTACTTAAACTTCCTGGATCAGCTCATGGACAGCGTCGGTGTTATCTTAAATATGATCTCATCCACCATGCGTACCGAGGAGCTTTTGCAAGAAGTTAAACGTTCCAACTCGGAATTGGAAAATCAAGCCAAGGAACTCGAAGACAAGGCCAAGCTGCTCGAGCTTAAGAACAAAGAAGTTGAGATGGCGAGTTTGTCATTGGAGGAAAAAGCCGAACAGTTGTCATTGATTTCGAAATATAAATCAGAATTTTTGGCCAACATGTCCCATGAGCTTCGTACTCCGTTAAACAGTTTGCTTATTCTTTCCAAAGCTTTATCTGAAAATAAAGACAGCAATTTGACCCCGGACCAAATTAAATATGCTTCAACCGTACATTCGACAGGCCAGGATCTTTTGACCTTGATTAACGAGATCCTTGATTTGTCCAAGGTCGAAGCCGGTAAAATGTCCATCGAGCCGCAGGAAATCCTCTTACCTCAGATTTCCGAATACCTGGAACATAATTTCCGGCCGCTGGCAGAGCATAAGAACCTGACGTTTACTATCGACGCCAGCAGTGATCTTCCCAAAACAGTGTTTACAGATAACAACCGCTTGCAGCAAATCCTTAAGAACTTGTTATCCAATGCCATTAAATTTACCGAAAAAGGTGAAGTCAACATGGAAATCAGGTTGGTTGAAAAGGATAAGAAGTTTGGGATAGAGACCCTGGATAAAAGTCCTTCTGTCCTGGCTTTTGCCGTGAGGGATACGGGTATTGGTATTCCCGTCGAGAAACAAAACATTATTTTTGAGGCATTCCAACAAGCTGATGGGACAACCAGCCGTAAATATGGGGGTACCGGCTTGGGGCTCACCATCAGCCGCGAAATAGCCCGGTTGCTCGGAGGTATTATTAAGGTTGAAAGCGCCCCTGGCATGGGTAGTATTTTCACTCTTTATTTGCCAGGAAAATATATTGGCGCAGAAACAGTAAGTAAGAGCGGCAGTAACAGAAAAGAAACAGCATATCCGATATTGCCCAAGAATGCTGATTTTAAAGGCAAGAAGATCCTTATTGTCGATGATGATATGCGGAACATCTACGCATTGACGAGTGTGCTTGAGCCTTGGGGCATGATTGTCACCCATGCGGACAACGGCAAATCAGGTATCCGGCGTTTACAAGAGAAGCCGGATACGGATTTAATATTGATGGATATCATGATGCCGGAGATGAACGGATTTGATGCCATTAAAATGATCCGTAAAATACCAAACTTTGAATCGTTACCTATTATTGCTTTAACAGCTAAAGCAATGAAAGGAGATCGCGAGCAATGTTTGGATGCAGGGGCGTCTGATTATATTACTAAACCCGTGGACACTGACCGTCTTCTCGCGGTAATGCACTCATGGCTGAACAAATAACAGAAACTAAAACATGGGTTGAAACCCAGCCATTAACGCGGGCCAATGTTTTAGTGGTGGATGACAGGCCGGATGGATTGCTTGCCTTGGAGGCTGTGCTTTCCTGTGATCAATACGATCTTTTTAAAGCCAGCAGCGGCCAGGAAGCTTTGCGGGCCGCTTTATTTAATGATTTTGCAGTCATCCTCCTCGATGTGCAAATGCCGGAAATGGATGGTTTTGAAACCGCCAAATTATTGCGGGAAACCAACCGTTCACAATACACTCCTATTATTTTTGTGACGGCCATCAATAAAGAGATCCGTCACATCAACCAGGGATATGAAAGCGGGGCAGTGGATTATGTTTTTAAACCTTTTGATCCATTTATCCTTAAATCAAAAGTAAAAGTATTTGTCGAACTCTTTGAAAAAAATATGCAGATCAAACGGCAGGCCGCTTTATTAAGGCATATAGAAGCAGAAGAACAAGAACGGAAAATCCTTGAGTTAAAGCAGGAAAGTTACCGTAGTTATAAATATTTATCCGATGCTGTTCCTCATGCCATTGTGAAGGTGAAGCCTTCGGGACAAGTGGAGTATTTTAACCAGCAGTGGTTGGAATATACGGGGTTTAAATCAGAAATAGATTGGAAAGCAATAGTTCACCCCCAGGACAGAAGAAAGTTCCTGGCTTTTTGGTTACGGATGTGCCAGAAAAATAAACAGACCCACGAGATAGAAATGCGCCTGCGTTCTGCCCAGGATGGTATCTACCGATGGCATTTGGTGAGGGCTGTCCCGGAAATAAAGAATGGTGAGAATATTTGCTGGATCGCCAGTTGCACCGATATAGATAATATTAAAAGAACGGAAGAGTCGTTTAAAGTGTTGTCTCAAGAACTCAATCGATCAAATAAAGAATTGGAAGAGTATGCGTATGTGGCGTCACATGACCTAAAAGAACCTTTGCATGTGGTATCTTCTTTTGTTTACCTTCTGGAGAAACGTTTCCAGCCTAAATTAGATGAGCATGACCGGCAATATTTAAAATTTATTAAAGAGGGTGTGGGCCAAGCGCAAAGATTGATCAAAGATTTATTGGAATATAGCTGTATTGGCAGAGAGAAGTTGTATGAAGTGGTAGATACCGCGTCGGTGGTAACGGAAGTATTGGCCAATTTGAAAACTATTATTGAAAATGAAAAAGCCACCATCACGTGTGGCTCAATGCCAAGAATAATAGCCAATTATTTTGAGATTGTTCAGCTTTTTCAGAATTTAATTATTAATGCCGTTAAATACAAGAGTCGAAAACCATTGGAAATACAAATCAATGCCAGATTTGAAAATGATAAGTGGATTTTTTCAATCAAAGATAATGGTATAGGTATTGATTCCCAATATAAGGATCGTATTTTTGATATGTTTCAAAGACTTCACGGAAAAAATGAATATTCCGGCACCGGCATAGGACTAGCTATATGCAAGAAGATTGTTGAGAGTCATGGTGGAAGAATATGGTTCGAGTCCGTGTTAGGTGAAGGGTCGGTGTTTTATTTTACATTCAAACATGGGGCATGAAGAAAGGTGGGAGTATGAGCCAATCAACCAAAATAAATGTAGAAAAACATTTAGATTTATCTGTCATTGATTTAGATAAGGTTTATGAAGCGACTCTGAAAACGTTGCCGTATGATTATATCATCGTTTCAGATTTTATTAGACAGGAGTGGAAAGACAGGCTGCTGCGTTCTTATCCTAAAATTAAATCGGCTGGAAGTTTTCCATTATCGAGTGTATCTTGCGACAGCGAGTTTATGCAATTGATCAATGAAATGAACAGTGCTGCTTTCCGGCATGCTATTGAAGAAAAATTTTCTCTTGATCTCGAAGGGAAACCCACCATGTTCACTGTTCGTGGTAAATGCCGGCTTAAAGATGGCCAAGTCCATACCGATTCAGAAAGCAAGATCATTACTGTGCTTTTATATATGAATCCATCTTGGGGCGATCAAGATGGAGGGCGGCTTAGAGTTTTGAACAGCCCTAATATTGATGATTTTGCGTCTGAAATTTTTCCCAAAATAGGGGAATTATTAATTTTTAGACGTTGTGACCATTCCTATCATGGGCATCTGCCTTTTGAAGGTGCACGTCAAGTCATTCAAATGAATTGGGTGACCCATCAGAAATTTGTTGATCATGAGCAAAAACGTCACCGGTTGTCGGCATTCTTTAAAAGATTTAACCTTGGGGATAAAAATTAAAAATGATGGGGAATAATGCGTCTGTTTGGGTTGTCACGGAAGGTTTGAAGGGACTGCAAAACCAAGCTATAGGTTTGGCCCAAGCTCTGGGATTTCCTTATGTTTATAAGGAGATTATGAAACCCAAAAGTATTTGGCGGGTACTGCCAGCTTCTTATTGGCCTGACCCGTTATTATTGCTGGTAGATGATCAGAAATTTACCCCGCCGTGGCCAGATTTATTAATTTCATGCGGTCGGTGTAGTACCGCCACTTCTTTGGCCATAAAGAAGGCAAGTGCTGGAAAAACATTTACTGTTCATATCCAGCATCCTCAAGTTGATCCTGGAAAATTTGACATTGTTATTGCACCACTGCATGACCGCTTGAGCGGCAGTAATGTTTTGGTTACTCAGGGGGCAATTCATCATGTCACGAATGAAAAACTCGTTAGTGCAGCCAGTCATTTTCGTCCGTTGCTGTCTTCATTGCCCCGTCCTTTGATTGGTGTATTAATGGGTGGAAACAATAAATATCAGGAATTTACTGCTGTTGCTGCACAGGATTTTGCTGATAAATTATCAGCGGCTGCGTGGAGTACCCATGGCGGGCTTGCCATCACCCCGTCGCGCCGGACGAATTCGAAAAATAAGGAAATATTAAGGCAAGGTCTTAAAGGAGTACCTGCCTACATTTGGGACGGCCAGACAGAAAATCCTTATTTAGGTCTGCTTGCTTTAGCGGATGTGATCGTGGTTACGAGCGATTCTATTTCAATGATTTCTGAGGCTTGCTTTACGGGAAAACCGATTTATGTTTATGAATTACCAGGCGGCGGCAGAAGGCATAAAAAATTTCTGGATGATCTGATGAAAAAGGGCATCGTGCGTCCTTTTTTAGGCAAGATTGAGGCATGGAAGTATCCGCCGCGGGATGAGACCAGGCGTGCGGCTGATTTCGTGCGGGAGCGTTTTTTAGAAAGAAAGTCAATGGATCAAAAATTGTGTTGTACTCCCTAGGAGGCAAAAAATGCAAACGCAAATAAGTCAGGAAAAGCCTCTTAAAATCAAGACATTTAGTACAACCGGTGCATCGGCACTTTTTAAGGCTCTGGGGCATCCATTAACCGTCCCTAAAATGCATACACTGATCCATAGGCTATCTTCATTTCAATCCGTAGCCATTTACGATCCATTAGGTCAGGCAGGAGAGGTTGAAGTATTGTATGATTTTTCACAGGTGAACATTGTCGACATTTTTGTGCAGAATGTCGTCAATGTCGGTGAACAATTATTCGGTCTGGAGGCAAAGCCAATCACTGCCATTCAACAGATGAATATTGATGCTATTTTTGTCACTACCTTTGATGCCGCGCGTATGATCGCCCAGGTCCGTCATTTCTTGCCTGCCCATGTAAAGATATTCTCACTTGATGATGTGCGACTACCGGATGAGTATCTGACCAATACGCGTAATTATCTCGACAGTTTGAATTTTGCGACAAATTTTGTTTTTTTTCGGGAAGAAAAAGGCCAGCATACGCGCTTGGTCACAGCTAATTATTGGGCTGGGTATCATGCAAAGAATGTCGGCCTATGGTGTTGTTTGTTTGATAAGAACGGTAATATGCTGGCTCAATGGAAAGAGCTGCTTGAAAACAGCGTTCATACCATAACTCTTGATAGCCGTCAGATAAAGCAGCGTTTTGGACTTGGAGATTTTACGGGCAGTCTTTTTTTGCATTTCACAGGAGCTATGGGGCATGACGTTGTTAAGTATGCCTTGGATACTTATGGTGATGATAATTCAGTTCTTTCCTGCACTCATGATGCGAACTCCTGGCCTGCTGATCTTTATGCAGGTCTGCCTGCTCCCCGGAGTGGAGAAAAAGTTCTTTTATGGGTACAAAACAGCCATCCATGTTCCATCCCTGCCAATAGTATCGGATTAAATGTAATGGGTTCAGGGGAGATTAGTACGTTTGATAAGCCAATAGCTCCTTTTGCCACTTGTGCGATAGACGTTGCGGATCTTTTACCAGAGGCCCAATGGCCGCAACAATTGGAAGTCCATGCGGGAAAATATTTTGTTCGTCCCCGTTATGAAGTTTTGTCTGAAAATAAACGTAGCCTGATCGCGCACACCAATGTCGAGCGTATTGATCTTAAGCAAGATCCTGGTATTCCTACAATTGGTGCTTTGATGGGAAAGGGTTATATTCTGCCAGCACCCATCTTACCGCCTGCGCGTTGGAAGAACATTGTCTTGCCAACCCCCATGTCGACATGCCAGGACAATCTTCCCTTGGCGCTCATTATTTACAACAGTCAAGGTCAACAGATCATGCGTCATTTTCTTGGTAAATTTGACAGGGGCAATATTAAAGCCATTGATATTAATGATTTATTAGGGAAGAATTCGTTTACAACATTTGGCCACCTGGAGTTAGTTTATGATTTCTCACAAGGCGGCGGTGCTGATGGCTGGCTGCATTCATTGTTCCGTTATGAGGATACTATCAGCGGGCATGCTGCTGAAACAAGTTTTGGAGCGCATATTTTTAATACGGTTTTGGTTTATAAGAATGAACCACAATCTTACGCGGGCCGTCCTCCGGGGTTAAGCACACGGCTTTTTTTACGTCTGAGTGACGATGAAAATGTCGATGCCATGTGCCATTTAATTTACCCATCTTCGGCCACCTGGCATGCGCAATCGACAACTGACTTGATTTTATGTAATGCCAATGGAGCAGAAATATTTAAAAAAACGGTGCACATTGCTTGCAGCGGTTCTTTGTTATGGAGTTATCATGACATCTTTGATAAAAATCAACGCCTTAGTGCTGGTCGTGATGCCTATATGGTGATACGTGACGCGACCTGCAGATTGTTTGGTTATCACGGTCTAATCAGAGGAAATCAAGCTTTTAGCTTTGATCACATGTTTGGTTTTTAAGGCAAGCCTATGAACATTTTAGTGGTAGAAGACAATAAACCTGAACAGGTAATCATGAAAGAGGCTTTTAAAGAAGCAAGGGTTAATCATGATTTATATATGGTCAGGGATGGGGTGGAAGTTTTTGAATTTCTTAGCGGTCAAGGGGCTTTTCATGATGCTCCCAAGCCGGACCTTATCATTCTTGATTTGAACATGCCTAGAAAAAATGGTTTGGAAGTTTTAGCGGATATTAAAAATAATCCCATATTGGAACATATACCCATTTTAGTTTTTTCTAATTCAGAGTTCTCTAGGGATATTTGCAAGTGTTATACCTTGGGCGCAAATGCGTATCTTACCAAGCCTGTTGATTTTCAGGGGTTTATAGACCTCGCTCATGTGATTGATGTATTTTGGTTTAAAATGGTCAGGTATTGTTCACATTAAGCAACGAGGATTGTCCTATGACGAAAAAAAAGATCATTGTTGTCGATGATGAACCTTTAATCCCGGTTTTGATGAAAGAGATTATTGAAGAAGACCAGGAGTTGGAAATGGCGCAGATTGCCACTGGAAAGAATGAGTTTTTCAATTTAGTGAGCCACCATTATTTTGATGCCGCTTTAATTGATATTTCATTGGGAGGACGTGAAGGAGGGATTGAATTATTACAAATGGTGAAAGATAAAGCCATTAATCTGCCTGTGATTATGCTATCTGCGCATGACGAACTTCAATATGCCCTTAAAGCTTTGAAGGCAGGGGCCCGAGGGTACATTAATAAAAGATATATTTGCACGGATGTCATACCGTGCTTAAAGAAAGTGCTTGGCGGGGATTTATTTGTATCTGGAGATAAAGGAGAGCAGATTTTAAAACAATACAAAGAATTAAATGCTTCTGTAGGAGCAGAGTCCCGTTAAGAGGTGGGTCATGAATGCACATAAGAAAATTCTTGTCGTTGATGATGAGCCAGGATACAGGGCTCTTATCAATAAGGAACTAAGGACAGCCGGCTATCAAACTGTTTTGGCTCAGAGTGGAGAGGAGGCATTGGTCGCCTTATGGGAGAAAAAACATATTGATTTAGTGCTTCTTGACGTTCGTTTGGCTGTTGTTCATGGTTTGAATATTTTTGAAATTATCCGTAAGAAATTCCCAGATCAAAGAATCATTGTCACCAGTGTACTTCAAAAACATGAACAGCGATTTCTTATTTACGATGCGGATGATTATTATGATAAGTCTGAGAATTTGTCAGTATTGATGGAAAAGATTGATAATGCCTTGAACAATGGTGCCGTGAAATGGAATTCAAGAGAGCATGATAAAAGAAGTTTTAGAAGAATGCCGGTCAATGTTCTCGCCAGTTGTGAACGTAATAATGTTTACGCGTCTCCTGCGGGCGCGCACTTTCTTTCTTACACCAAAGATCTTTCTATGTGGGGGGGAAGATTTATTATTGGTGAAAATGTCAAAGTGGGTCAGCATCTGACCATAGCTTTGGAATTGCCTGTTAATTTTTTGCCTTTATTGATTGATTGCGAAGTGGTATGGGTTAAAAAATTGGAAGAATTCACCTCGAAAACCAAAGGACGGATTGAAGCTGGTGTCAGGTTTGTTAAATTAGATTCACCGAGTGATCAGAAAAAATTGAAAAATTATTTAAATTGTGTTTAAAGTCCACCTGGGTATACTTAATTCATGGCCTATCAAATCTTAGTGGTGGATGACGATGCTGACTTTCGTGAAGAACTGCGAGATTCTCTGGAAGAGTATACCGTCATAGAAGCATCCAATGGGATTGACGCGCTGTCCATTTTAAAAAAGCCCAATGCCATTGACTTAGTGATTCTTGATGCTGTCATGCCCCATTTATCAGGAACAGAGGTGTTGCGGGAAATTAAGAAAATCAGGCCTTCTCTTGCCATCATCATGTTGACCGGCCAGAGCAACAAGGACATTGCGATTGATGCCCTTAAAGGCCGTGCCGATGATTACATTGAAAAACCTGTCAATATCGGTAGATTTTTGGAAATAATCCAATCTACTCTTGCCGCAAAAGCCTTGAAAGGTTTCGCGTATACTCGTGGTATTCATGCCAAAATTGAGCAAGCCAAGCAGTTTATCGAACGCAATTTCGACAAAAAAATAACGTTGGAAGATATGGCAGGGCAAGCTTGTTTAAGCCCGAAATATTTTAGTCGGATTTTTAAAGAGATTACGGGCACAGGTTTTAATGAATATCGGCTTTCTATTAAAATCGCCCAGGCATGTGAGCTTTTGAAGAATTCAGATTATACGGTCACAGAAATCGCAAGTCATTTTGGGTATAAGAACTTAGAGTCATTTATTCGCATGTTTGAGAAGATTATGAAATCCAGCCCCATGCAATACCGCCGTAAACATCAAAAAAAGAACCTGAAAAAACACTCTCCGTAAGGCAATATCTAAGTAGAAATAAGTCAGTAAAAGGTGGCTGAAGCCAATGGTTAATCCT
>JABDGZ010000012.1 GCA_013285735.1 Candidatus Omnitrophota bacterium
TAACAACCGATGTCTGGGGCCAGGAAAAACCTTCAATGGTTATTCAAGCTTCAGGCAAGGATACTCCTGTCAAAGCAATGCCAACTTCAGGGAATACGTCAAAGATCATTGAAACCACTGTTGGGCGTGTTTTCTTTAATGAAGTATTGCCTCAAAATTATGGTTTCGTTAATGAATTGCTCGACAAAAAGCGTATTGGTATGGTGATTGCGGATAATTATAAGCGTTTCGGCCATCATAGTACCATTAAGCTACTGGATGCGGTGAAGACATTAGGTTTCAATAGGGCGACCGAAGCAGGTATTTCCATTGCGATGTCGGATTTAACTATCCCTGAAGATAAACCTAAAATCATTGCCAATGCCAAGCAGGAAGTTTCCAAGGTTGATGATCAATACCGTAAAGGTATTATTACCGGCCGTGAGCGTTACAATAAAGTCATTGATATTTGGACCCATACGACAGAAACCTTGTCTGATTTGGTTTTCAAGAAAATGGACCAGTTTAATCCGGTTTACATCATGGCTGATTCAGGTGCTCGTGGTTCCAAATTACAGATCCGCCAGCTTTCTGGTATGCGCGGGCTTATGGCGAAACCTTCCGGCGAGATCATTGAAAATCCGATTACAGCTTCATTCCGTGAAGGTTTGACGGTTTTGGAATACTTCATCTCAACCCACGGTGCCCGTAAAGGTTTAGCGGATACGGCTCTCAAAACAGCTGACGCAGGTTATTTAACCCGTCGTCTGGTTGACGTGGCCCAAGAGATGGTTATTAATATTGAAGATTGCGGTACTGTCAACGGTATCACCGTCGCTGCTATTACAGAAGGTGATGAGATGGTGGTTACCCTTAAAGAACGTATTGTCGGCCGGGTCGCTTTGGATAATATCTTAGACGTTGTCACTGATCAACAGGTCGTGGCCGCTGGTGAAGAAATTACCGAAGAGAAGGCTGATTTGATTGAGCAGTTAGGTGTTGAAAAAGTGCGTATCCGTTCCGTATTAACCTGCGAGACGGGCATCGGCGTTTGCGTTAAATGTTATGGCCGTAATTTGGCGACACACCGCATCGTTGAAATTGGCGAAGCTGTTGGTACAATCGCGGCTCAAAGTATCGGCGAGCCTGGTACCCAGCTGACCATGCGTACCTTCCACATCGGTGGTACAGCCTCACGTACCATTGAACAGTCATTCATTAAAATTAAACAGGATGGTGTTTTGAAATACCATACCTTACGCGTTGTCGCTCGTGGTAAAGAATTCATTGTCCTTAATCGTAATGGTTCGATTAGTATCAACAACGAATACGGCCGTGAGTTTGAGCGTCATCTTCTTCCCCAAGGTACAGCGTTAGTTTTTGCTGATGGTGTGAATGTGACCAAGGGAACGGTCGTGGCAAGCTGGGATCCGTATACTATCCCGATCATCACTGAAGCCCAAGGTAAGGTTTCCTTTGAAGATTTGATCGAAGGGACAACCTATCAGCGTGAAGAAAATCCTGTTACCGGGGTTGTTGAGCGTGTTGTTGTCGAGCACAAACAAGAATTCCATCCGCAGATCATCATCTCTGACGGTAAGGGTGAAATCGTCGGTATCTATTCGATTCCGACCGGCGCTCACATCCTTGTTAATGATAAAGATAATATTGCTGCCGGTGAATTGATCGCCAAGATCCCGCGGGGTGCTTCCAAGACCCGTGATATTACTGGTGGTTTGCCGCGTGTAGCTGAATTATTTGAAGCACGTCGTCCTAAAGATCCGGCCGTTATCGCTGAGATCGACGGTATTTGCGAATTCGGCGAAGACAAAAAGGGACTGCGTACCATTATCGTGAAGTCCGCGACAGGTACTGCCAAGGAATATACCATTCCTCACGGCAAGCATCCTAACGTTTATAAAGGCGATCATGTTTTTGCCGGACAACAATTAACTGACGGGCCTGTTGTTCCTCAGGATATTTTACGCGTCTGCGGGGACAAGGCTTTGCAGGAATATTTATTAAACGAAGTTCAGGAAGTTTATCGTCTGCAAGGTGTGCGTATTAATGATAAGCATATCGAAATCATCATTGCGCAGATGTTGAAAAAAGTGCGCATCGATGATTCAGGCGACACTGAATTTTTAGTGGGCGATCAGGTTGATCGCATGACCTTCAAAAAGGCCAATGAGGCTGCATTGAAGAAAAAAGGTAAGCCGGCACAGGCAACACCATTGCTCTTGGGGATCACCAAGGTTTCTTTGACGACGGAGAGTTTTATTTCCGCAGCATCTTTCCAAGAAACAACAAGAGTCTTGACAGAGGCAGCCGCTTCTGGTAAAGTTGACCTCTTGCGCGGGCTTAAAGAAAACGTCATTGTCGGGCATTTGATACCGGCAGGGACGGGAATGAAAGAATATAATCAAGTAGAAATGGTAAAATATGCCAACGATATCACAGTTAATCAGACACCGCAGACAGCTGAAAATAAAGCGTAGTAAGTCGCCTGCATTGACATCATGCCCGCAGCGGCGCGGCGTGTGTTTACAGGTCAAGACCATGACGCCCAAGAAACCTAATTCGGCGTTACGCAAAATTGCGCGTGTGCGTCTTTCGAACAAGGTTGAAGTTACTTCCTATATACCGGGGGAAGGCCACAATTTGCAGGAACACTCGATCGTCTTAGTTCGCGGCGGTCGTGTTAAGGATCTCCCTGGTGTGCGTTATCACATTGTACGTGGTACACTTGATACCAGTGGTGTCGCAGACCGTAAAAAGTCCCGTTCTAAATATGGGGCCAAAATGAAAAAGGCTAAATAATGAGAAGAAGAAGAGCAGAGAGAAGAAAAGTAGTTGGTGATCCTAAATATAATAGTGATTTAGTGACGCGTTTTATTTCAACCTTGATGGTTGATGGTAAGAAAACGATCGCTGAAAATATCATTTATAATGCGCTTGATATATTAAAGGAAAAGACACAAGAAGAATCTTCTGTCAAAGCCTTGATCAAAGCTGTTGATAATGTACGTCCACGTCTGGAAGTCAAAAGCCGCCGTGTTGGTGGTGCGACCTATCAGGTACCCACTGATGTTACACCTGCGCGCGGCACATCTTTAGCCATGCGTTGGATCAGGGATTATGCCCGCAACAAAAAAGGCAAGCCCATGGAAATTAAGCTAGCTGAAGAGCTTGTCTCTGCTTACAAATCTGAAGGCCCAGCTATCAAGAAACGTGATGAAGTTCATAAAATGGCCGAAGCCAATCGTGCTTTCAGTCATTTACGTTGGTAAAAAAGGATAATTGGACCGTTTCTCTTTAATAAATGATTAATTGAGAAGCGGTCCAAAAAATATATATGGCAACCTCTAATACAGTACCATTAAATATGTTTCGTAATATCGGTATTATCGCCCACATCGACGCGGGTAAAACCACGACGACGGAGCGCATCCTTTTTTATGCGGGTGCTATCCATAAAATGGGCGATATCGATGATGGTAATACCACCATGGACCACATGGCGCAAGAACAGGAACGTGGTATCACCATTACGGCCGCGGCCATTACTTGTTTTTGGCGTGACCATCGCATCAATATCATCGATACTCCGGGCCACGTTGACTTTACCATCGAAGTAGAGCGTTCCTTGAAGGTCTTGGATGGTGCTGTCATCGTTTTATGCGCTTGCTCAGGTGTGCAGCCTCAAACCGAAACTGTTTACCGCCAGGCTGATAAATATAATGTTCCCCGTATTGCCTTCATTAATAAGATCGACCGTTTAGGTGCTGATTTTGACCGTGTTATCGGCGAGATGCATGACCGCTTTGGTGCCAATGCCGCGGGTATCGTTTATAACGACGGGGCAGAGGACAACTTAAAGGGTTTGGTCGATGTTATTAACAACCAATATATTAGGTATGTAGATGCGGAGGGTAGTGATTTTGAGCGCCTGCCCATTCCTGAAGAATTAAAAGAAAAGACCGCTAATTACCGTCACATTTTGATTGAACGTCTCGCTGAGGTTGATGATGAGATGGCTGATATGTATTTAAATGCTAAGGACCCTTCCAAAGAGCAGTTAATGAAGGCGATCCGCCGTACTGTTATTGCCTGTAAATTCGTACCTGTTTTGACAGGTGCTTCCAAGCGCAACCGTGGTGTGCAAATGCTCTTGGATGCTGTTGTTGATTATTTGCCTTCACCGCTCGATATTCCCCCTAAGCGCGGGTTTAACCCTGATAATAAAGAAGAAGTGATTGTCCGCAAGGCTGATGATAATGAATCTCCGATGGGGTTGGTTTTCAAGATCGCGTCCGATCCTTATGTAGGGAAGATTTTCTTTACACGTATTTATTCAGGTAGGTTCATACCTGGTCAGCAATATTTGAATTCGTCCAATGGCAAGAACGAAAAGGTTGCCAAGATGGTGGTTATGCATGCCAATAAGCAGGAAATTATTTCATCTGCATCAACAGGTGAGATTGTTGCATTTGTCGGTTTAAAAGAAAGCAAATCCGGTGATACCCTTTGCGCTGAAGATAAGCCGGTGGTTATGGAAGGTTTGAAGGCACCAGAAGCAGTTGTGTCTTTAGCTATTGAACCAAAGACAAAAGCAGATCAGGATAAGATGGGTATGGTCTTGCGTAAATTTTTGGATGAAGATCCTTCCCTGCGTGTTAAATTTGATCATGAAACGTCTCAAACAATTATTTCCGGGATGGGTGAGTTGCATTTGGAAATTATTGTTGATCGTATGAAACGTGAAAATAATTTGGAAGCGAACGTAGGTCGCCCTGAAGTTGCGTATAAAGAAGCGATTACTAAAGCAGTCAAAAACATTGTTGGAAAATATGTTCAACAGTCCGGTGGTCGTGGTAAATACGGTCACGTGGTCATCGATGTTGAGCCTGGTGAACCCGGAAGTGGTTATGTCTTCGTCGACAAAATCAAGGGTGGTGCTATTCCTCGTGAATTTATAAAACCTTGCAAGGAAGGTATTGAAATAGGTTTACAAAATGGTGTCAAGGCTGGCTACCCGGTTTCAGATTTAATTGTGACGCTGGTTGACGGTTCTTATCATGATGTGGACTCTGATGAAATTTCCTTTCAATTAGCAGCAAAGTATGCTATAAAGGATGCTCTGAATAAGGCTGGTTCTGTATTCATGGAACCGATTATGAAGTTGGAAATCGAAGTTTCAGATGATCATTGGGGAAATGTTACTGGTGATTTGATGAAACGTCGTGCACAGATCAAGGAAACAGGAAATCGGGGTAAATTAAAAACAGCCCTGATTGATGTTCCTCTGGCAGAAATGTTTGGCTACGCGAATGCGCTGCGGTCTCTCACGCAGGGACGCGCATCATTCTCTATGGAACCTTCGTTTTACGCGCAGGTTCCAAACAACATTGCCGAGAAGATCATCGGCTCTCGTCAGGAATTCGTAGCTAAGGTTAGCTAAGAAATTACCTGAATGTTTTCCGCCTCCGGCGGATCCGCTAAGGCGGAAAATAGAGAATAAAATATTTTGTAGTCAATTGAATATAAATCCCTGTAGCATTTGGGCAGGGATGAGGAATTTTTTAATCTTCTAACGGAGGGTAGATTCATGGCAAAAGAAAAATTCACACGTAATAAACCACACTTGAATATCGGTACTATCGGTCACGTAGATCATGGTAAGACGACCTTGTCTGCGGCTATTGCTACTGTTTTAAGTAATAAAGGTTTGGCTCAAGCCCGCGCGTATGATTCTATCGATAATGCTCCGGAAGAAAAAGAGCGTGGTGTTACGATCAACATCTCACATTTGGAATATGAAACTGAAAATCGCCACTATGCGCATATTGATTGTCCTGGTCACGCGGATTATATCAAGAACATGATTACTGGTGCGGCACAGATGGATGGTGCAATCCTCGTCGTATCTGCGACTGATGGTCCGATGCCACAAACACGTGAGCACATCCTTTTGGCCCGTCAGGTCAACGTTCCTAAAATCGTCGTTTTCATGAACAAATGCGATCAAGTTCAAGATAAAGAATTATTGGAATTAGTTGAAATGGAAGTAAGGGATCTTTTGACCAAATATAAATTCGACGGCGAGAATACCCCGATCATCAAGGGTAGTGCCTTGGATGCGTTGAATAATTCTAAGGATTTCGAAGGTAAAGCCAAGCCGATCTTAGATTTGATGGCAGCAGTGGACGCTTTTATTCCCGTACCTGTACGTGAATTAGATAAGCCTTTCTCCATGGCTGTTGAAGATGTGTTCTCCATCTCTGGTCGTGGTACGGTTGCGACAGGTCGTATTGAACGCGGTCGTGTCAAGGTTGGCGAAGAAGTTGAAGTAGTTGGTTTAAGACCAGCCGTTTCCAAGACAGTTGTTACCGGTGTTGAAATGTTCCGTAAAGAGTTGGATGAAGGTCAAGCAGGTGACAACGTTGGTCTTCTCCTTCGCGGTGCCGATAAAGACAATATGGAACGCGGGATGGTTTTAGCTGTTCCAGGTTCTATCAAGCCTCATACCAAATTCAAAGCTGAAGTTTATATTTTGACCAAGGAAGAGGGTGGTCGTCACACACCTTTCTTCAAAGGGTATCGTCCTCAATTCTATTTCCGTACCACCGACGTGACAGGTACTGCCGAGTTACCAGCGGGTGTAGAAATGTGTATGCCTGGGGATAACGTTATGTTGGAAGTAGAGCTTATCACATCAGTTGCTATGGAGAAGGCATTACGTTTCGCTATCCGCGAAGGCGGTCGTACCGTCGGCGCTGGTGTTATCTCAGAGATCATCAAATAAGGTAAAACATGCAAAAAATACGTATAAAATTAAAAGCATTTGATCACCGGTTAATTGACCAAAGTACTCAGGAAATCGTGGATACAGCGATCCGTACCGGGGCGACCATTTTAGGCCCAGTACCGCTACCCACGAAGAAAGAGTTGTATACGGTTTTGCGTTCACCGGTTATCGATAAGAAGTCTCGTGAACAATTTCAATTAGCCACGCATAAGCGCCTGATTGATTTGGTCAACCCTACATCCAAGACGGTCGAAGCCTTGCGCAAATTGAATTTGCCGGCTGGGGTTGATGTTGAGATTAAACAATAAGATTTAAAGTAGGGACGCAAAATTTTGCATCTTTACGATGAGTATAGATAGGAGTTCTTAATGATTCGTGGCATTATGGGTAAAAAAATAGGCATGACCCAGATTTTCGACACAGAAGGCAATATTACGCCTGTGACAGTTGTCGAAGCGGGCCCTTGCACGGTTTTGAGCTTGAAAGAAAAACCAATGAAGGTTGTCTTGGGCTATGAAACGGTCAAAGAAACCCGTTTGAAAAAACCTGTTTTAGGGTTTTTTAAGAAAATAGGCCAGACCCCTTTAAAGAATGTTAAAGAATTTGAATCTACCGACAATAAGGATTACAAGATAGGTGATCAGCTCAAGGCAGATCTTTTTAAAGCCGGTGATTTCGTCGATGTGACCGGAACTTCTATCGGTAAAGGTTTCCAGGGCGGTATGGTACGCTGGAATTGGAATGGTGGTCCAGCAGCTCACGGTTCTATGCATCACCGTCGTGTAGGTTCTATCGGAGCGAGTTCTGATCCTTCCCGTGTTTACAGGGGAACCCATATGCCAGGGCATATGGGTATGGATACCGTGACCGTGCAGAGTTTGCGTGTCATGCGTGTGGATGCTGATCAAAATTTGATTCTTGTTAAGGGTGCTGTTCCAGGCCACAAGAATGGTGTGATTGTTATTAATATGTCCAAGAAGCGGGCTTTCCGTTCATTGGATGAAGTGAAAGTTTCACAATCAACAATTAAGAAAAACCCAATGAAGCAAAGCAAGGCTGCTGCCGGTAAGTCAACAGCTAAGAAATAACTCATTTTAAGGAAAGCATTATGCCAGAATTAAATGTAGTAGATATTAAGGGACAAAAATCAGCGAGTGTTGAACTTCCTAAGGAACAGTTTGGGGTTCACGTTCATGATGCGGTGATCCATCAAGCCGTGGTCATGTACAATGCCAATCAGCGTCAAGGTACGGTTTCAACCAAAGGGCGTGCTGAAGTCTCCGGTGGTGGTAAGAAGCCATGGGCTCAAAAAGGTACTGGCCGTGCCCGTCAGGGATCATCACGTTCTCCGCTATGGAAAAAAGGTGGTATCACCTTTGGTCCAAAGCCTCGTGATTTTGGATATACGGTTTCCAAGAAAACACGCGTGGCTGCTTTGCGCGAAAGCTTGAATGCTAAATTTTTAGGTAATCATCTCTTGTGCGTTGATAATCTGGAAGTGCTTTCAGGAAAGACTAAAGAATTCGAAGCTATTTTGAAGAATTTAAAGATTGAAGGCCGCACCTTGGCAATCTTAGATGGTACAAATGAAAAAACTTTGCTCGCGTCACGCAATATCGCCCGTTTAAGTTTAGTGCGCGCGACGGATGCGAACGCTTCAGATATCATGAGCAATAAAAATGTGCTGGTCACTAAAGAAGCGTTAAAAACATTACTCAAGAGAATTGAATAATATGA
The DNA here is from genome assembly GCA_013285735.1 of Candidatus Omnitrophota bacterium. GTDB lineage: Bacteria > Omnitrophota > Gorgyraeia > Zapsychrales > Fredricksoniimonadaceae > JABDGZ01. The sequence continues at coordinate 8,525 of JABDGZ010000012.1, forward strand.
TTACATGTTACGACATAGTCAAAACTTTAGTACGCTCTGAAAAGGGTAGTGCTATGGAAAAAGAACGTAAATATCTCTTTCGTGTAGCGACGGTGGCCACCAAGGTCGATGTCAAGCGCGCGGTTGAGGAGATTTATAAGGTTAAGGTTGATGCTGTTAATACCGTCCATATGCCAGGCAAGTTGAAACGCGTACGTGCCCGTGCCGGATACACATCATCTTGGAAAAAAGCCATCGTTTCTCTTAAAGAAGGACAGAAGATTGAAGGTGGTGCATAATGGGAATTAAACGTTTTAGACCATATACAAACGGTGTTCGTCATGCGGCTCTGCCGGATTTTAGCGAGCTGACCAAGGGTAAACCGGAAAAATCTTTACTGGAACCTGTCAAAGGTACCGGCGGTCGCAACTCCTATGGCCGTATCACGTCACGTCATCGCGGGGCAGGACACAAGCGCATGTACCGTGTCATTGATTTCAAACGTACGCGTATGGATGATCCAGCCGTAGTTTTAGGTATTGAGTATGATCCTAACCGCACCTGCCGTATTGCCTTAATTGAATACAAAAGTGATAAAACAAAATCTTATATTTTGGCTCCTGTGGACCTTCGGGTTGGCCATGAAATTATCAGCACCAATACTGCCGACGTGGATATGTTAGCCGGAAATTGTCTTCCGCTGCGCAAAATCCCGCTCGGTACTGGAATACACAATATTGAATTAAAGCCTGGCCAAGGTGGCCAATTGGCTCGCAGTGCCGGAACATCGGCACAATTGATCGCTAAAGAAGGTGGTATTGCTCATCTGCGTCTGCCTTCCAGTGAAGTGCGCAAAGTTTCTAGTGATTGCCGTGCTACCATCGGGCAATTAAGCAATGTGGAAAATGAAACAGTTTCCATCGGTAAAGCCGGACGCAGCCGTTGGTTGGGCCGTCGTCCGCAGTCTCGCGGTGTGGTTATGAATCCGGTCGATCACCCGCACGGTGGTGGTGAAGGTAAGGCGCCTCAAGGTAATCCTCATCCGGTGACACCATGGGGTAAACCGACAAAGGGTGCTAAGACCCGTAGTCGCCGTAAATATTCCAATCATATGATTGTCAGAAGAAGGACTAAGTAATATGGGCCGTTCCGTTAGAAAAGGCGCGTACGTCGAAGAATCCTTAACGCGCAGGTTTGACAAGGTCGTTCAAAGTGGTTCGCGTCTACCGATCAAAACATGGTCTCGTCGCTCCACGATTATCCCTAACTTCGTCGGGTACACATTTTCGGTGCATGATGGCCGTAAACATATGCCGGTGTTTGTGACGGAAAACATGGTGGGTATGAAATTGGGTGACTTTGTTGCGACCCGTACCTTTAAAGCGCATGGCGGTGTTAAAGCCAAGAAAGCTATGCAGAAGAAATAAGGAAAATTATGATATCTATCGCACGTGGGAAATATATAAGAGTTTCGTCAATGAAGATGCGCCAGGTCATCGATGCCATCCGTGGCAAAGATGTACCGACAAGTTTGGCTATTTTAGCCCAAATTAATAAAGGGTCTTGCGCTGATGTTAAGAAGGTCCTTGATTCAGCGGTGAGCAATGCCAAGCAAAAAGGTTTAAGTGAGAATCAATTATTTATCAAAAGCATTACTGCCAATCACGGCGGTGCCTGGAAACGTTTTCGTGCGGCTTCATTCGGCCGTGCCACACCGATTTTACGTCGGACAACGCATTTAACCGTAGAACTAGATATTAAGACAAAATAGGAGATTCGTGTGGGTCAAAAAGTTCATCCGTTAGCCTTAAGACTTGGATACACCAAAAATTGGCGCAGCTTGTGGTTTGCCCAGCGCCGTGAGTTTTCTGATAATATTAAACAGGACTTTAAGATCCGTGCCTATATCCGTGAAAAATTTGAACAAGCCGCTGTTTCCATGATTGTCATTGAACGTTTAGCTGAAACTGTCAAGGTGCGTATTCATTCCGCGCGTCCCGGTGTTATCATCGGTCGTCGTGGTGCAGATATCGATCGCCTGAAAGCCGAGCTTAAAACGATCACCAAGAAGGACATGGATAAGATCGTTGTTGATATTCAAGAGATTAAAAATCCTAATTTGGATGCCCAATTGGTCGCTCAAGCAGTCGCGTTCCAATTGCAAAAGCGTGTTGCTTTCCGTCGTGCGATGAAGCGTGCGATAGAACAATCCCGTCAGTCAGGTGCCAAGGGGATCAAGATCCGCTGCGCTGGTCGTTTAGGCGGCGCTGAAATGGCCCGTACTGAAAAATATCATGAAGGCAAGGTTCCTTTGCAGACCTTACGTGCAGACATTGATTATGGTTTTTGCGAAGCCAAGACAACTTATGGTCTACTCGGTATCAAGGTTTGGATTTATAAGGGTGATGTCATTAAGGATCACGAAGAGATTGAAGCTAAGGCCGCAGCGGCAGCAGTCGTTCAACCGCCAGCAGCGCCGGCTGCACCAGCAGCATAAAAGTTTTTTATTCGAGAGGATTTTAGTTTATGTTGTTAATGCCAAAAAGAGTTAAGTTTCGTAAATCACAAAAAGGGAAATCCCGTGGTGTCGCAACCACCGGTGCCCAGATGCACTTTGGTGAATATGGTTTGAAGGCCCTTGAAAACGGATTTGTTCCAGCGCGTCAACTGGAAGCTTCCCGTGTCGTCGTGGCCCGTAAATTACGCGGTACTGGTAAATTGTGGATCAATGCATTCCCGCATAAGTCTATTACCAAGAAGCCGGCGGAAACCCGTATGGGTAAGGGCAAGGGTGACTTGGATCATTGGGTTGCCGTCGTCAGGCGCGGTAAGATAGTATTTGAATTAGGCGGTGTTCCTGAAGATTTTGCAAAGCAGGTTTTACGTTTAGTAGCATTTAAATTATCAGTGAAAACAAAATTCGTTGTACGAGGAAGTCATTAATATGAAAATTAAAGAGTTAAGTAATTTAACAAATGAAGATTTAGTCGCTAAAGAAAAACAGTTAAAAAAAGATCTTTTTGATATGGAATCTCATCGTCAGATGGGCCGTGTGGAAAAGCCGGCAAGTTTCCGTAATTTAAGACGTGATATTGCCCGTATTTTGACGATCTTAACCGAACGCAGTACTCAAGGAAAGAAAAGTTAATGGAAAATAGAATTAATCGTCGCAGGTTCTTAACAGCTGTGGTCGTCAGCGATAAAATGGACAAGACCCGTGTTGTACAGGTCCAAAAAGTCCACAAGCATAGCAAGTATGAAAAGCAGGTGCGTAATATTGTTAAATACAAGGCGCATGATGAAAAGAATGCTGCCAAGACCGGTGATGTGGTGCGTATTATGGAAACGCGTCCTCTATCGAAAGATAAGCGTTGGATAATTAGTGAAATTGTCGGGTCGAAGAGCTAAAAAAGATTGGATGGGCTTATGATACAATTAAAGACAATTTTAGATGTGGCAGATAATACCGGAGCGCGCAAAGCGTCGTTGATCGGTGTTTTAAAAGCCAAGGGCAAGATGTGGGCCCAGGTTGGTGACATTGTCCGTGTTAATGTCAAGGAAAGTGCTCCTGATGCGGCTGTTAAAAAAGGCAGCATGGCCAAGGGTATTATCGTGCGTACCAAAAAATCCATCCGCCGTCAAGATGGGACCTACGTACGTTTTGATTCAAATGCGGTGGTTATTATAGATGACGCAGGTAATCCCAAAGGCACACGTGTCTTCGGTCCTGTGGCGCGCGAGTTGCGCAATATGGATTACATGAAAATAATTTCTTTAGCACCAGAAGTAGTCTGACACTAGCGAAGGGTATATTATGTTAAGAATAAGAAGAGATGATACAGTGATGGTGATGGCAGGTAAAGACAAAGGAAAAACCGGTAAGGTTGTCCGCGTCATGCCCAAAGCCAATAAAGCAGTCATCGAAAATATCAATGTGGTCAAGAAATCTGTGAAAAAATCTGATACCTATCCTCAAGGCGGGTATGTGGAATTAGAAAAGCCGGTGGCGTTGGCAAATTTGATGCTGGTCGACAAAAAGTCAAGCAAGCCAACCCGTTTTTCAGTGAAGGTTTTAAAAGACGGTTCAAAAGAGCGCATCGCGCTGGCAAGTAAAGAAACAATATAAGGAAAAGGTAATTAAAAATGGCTGCTCGTTTATTAGAAAAATACCGTAAAGAAGTGATTCCTCAAATGCAGGAAAAGTTTAGTATTAAGAATCCCATGGCTGTCCCGCATTTGTCCAAGATAGTCATTAATATGGGTGTTGGCGAAGCTATTGGAGATGTCAAGCTTTTGGACCGTGCCGCTGAAAATTTAGCGACGATCACCGGACAGAAACCAACGATCCGCCGTTCCAAGAAGGCGATTTCAAATTTCAAGTTGCGTGAGAATTTACCTATCGGTGCCAAGGTTACCTTGCGCCGTGCGCGTATGTATGAATTCCTGGATCGTTTGGTGAATGTGTCCTTGCCTCGTATCCGTGACTTTAACGGGACATCCCGCAAAGCTTTTGACAAGGGCGGTAACTACACCTTAGGCATTACTGATCAAGGGATATTTCCTGAGATTGATCCGGGTGTTCGTGATTTTCGTATTCAGGGTATGGATATTTCTTTTGTATTTGAGAACGGGAATAAAGAACAAAATTTTGAGGTATTGCGTCTTTTAGGCATGCCTTTTGGAAAACAATAAAGGATATCAAATAACTTATGGCCAAAAAAGGGTTAGTTAACAAATCATTAGAAATTCCAAAATTTGCCGTGCGTCAGCATAATCGTTGTGGGTTGTGCGGTCGTCCACGCGGGTATATGCGTCGTTTTGGTATATGCCGTATTTGTTTTAGAGAACTCTCTTGGAAAGGTGAAATTCCAGGGGTAAAAAAAGCCAGTTGGTAATTTAAAGAGGATAAATAACATGTCTGTTTCTGATCCGATCGCTGATACATTAACCATTATACGCAACGCAACCCGTGCGCGTCACGAGACCGTTGAGTTTCCTGCTTCCAAATTATTGGAACGCATGATGGTTATTTTTAAGAATGATGGTTACATCGAAGATTCCCGTTTATTGAAAGACAATAAGCAAGGTGTCCTGAAAGTTTATTTGAAATATGAAAACACTAAGCCTGCGATCATTGGTATCAAACGCATTTCTCGTCCAGGGTTACGTGTCTATACAGATAATGGTCAGATCCCAAGAGTTCTCAATGGTCTCGGTACGGCGGTTATTTCCAGTTCCAAGGGCTTAGTTACTGATCGCGAGGCCCGTAAGTTAAAGATTGGTGGCGAAGTATTGTGTTACATATGGTAACGGTAGGGTTGCCTAGCAAGTAATAGGGAATATGGCTCGTAAATTAAAAATTGGCGGTGAAGTTCTCTGCCATATTTGGTAAGGAAGATATGTCAAGATTAGCAAAAACAGCAGTAGAAATGCCTAAGAACGTCAAAATATCTTTTGATAAGACGGCCGTTAATGTCGAAGGTCCTAAAGGTAAATTAACTTTGAGCATTCCGTCGGATGTTGTCTTAGAAAATAAAGACAGCAAGATTTTTGTCAACCGTTTAAGCGATACCAAGCAAGCCCGATCCAATCATGGCACCATCAAGCGATTGATTGAAGGCATGTGTGTCGGAGTTACCAATGGCCATAAAAGAGACCTGGAAGTTCAAGGCGTTGGTTTCCGTGTCGCGGTGCAGGGCAATAAATTAGTGATGAACATCGGGTTTTCTCATCCGATAGAATATGAATTTCCTAAAGATGTCAAGGTAACCGCAGCCAAACCTACGGAAATTTCCGTCGAGGGTATAGACAAAGCTTTAGTTGGTTTAGTGGCTGCAAAGATCCGCGGGTTTAAGCCCCCAGAGCCATATAAGGGCAAGGGTATCCGCTACGCCGGAGAGATTGTAAAACGTAAACAGGGTAAACAAGTAACCAAATAACCCAAAAGCTTTCGACTAGTCGAAGCAATTGGGCCTATACAGGTGACAAAATAATGTTAAACATTAAAGAACAACAACGGATTTATCGTCATCAACGTATTCGCGACGGGCTTATCGGAACATCACAACGTCCCCGCCTATGCTTGCATCGGTCTTTGAACAATCTTCAGGCTCAAATTGTCGACGATTCCGCAGGTAAGGTTTTAATCGGCAAGTCGACCTTGGCCAAGGATGTCAAAGCAAAAGCTAAATCTGGCGGCAATGTTGGGGCGGCCAGCATTTTAGGTGAAGTTTTAGCAGCAGAAGCCATCAAAAAGGGAATTAAAAAAGTCGCGTTTGATCGCGGCGGATATTTATACCATGGACGCATTAAAGCGTTTGCCGAAGCGGCACGCAAAGCAGGATTGGAGTTTTAATCATTTATGAAAGACAATAAAAAGAACGACGAAAAAGAATTAGACATTAAAACACCGGCTCAAGCCGAGCAAATCCTCGAGCAGGAAAAAGAAGCTAATATGTCGCCAGAGGAAACTGTTCCCGTTGAGGCAGCCGTTGTGAGCCAAGGCGCTGGGTCTCCTGGTGTTGGTGGTCCTAGTGCTGGTGGTCAAGGTGGTTTTGGTGGTCGCGGCGGCCGTGGCAAGCGTCCTGGCGAACGTAAACCATTTGCCAAGAAACCTACAGGTTTGACAGACAGCGGTTTGATTGAAAAAGTTGTTTCCATCAATCGCGTTTCTAAAACAACCAAGGGTGGTACGCGCCTGGCCTTCTCAGCGTTAGTCGTTGTTGGCGATGGCAAGGGTAATGTAGGCTATGGTTTGGGTAAAGCAGGTGAGGTGGCAACAGGCATCAAGAAAGCTTTAGCCGCTGCTAAAAAACAAATGATTTTTATTCCACGTCGTGGTACCACGATCACGCATGAAATTGTAGGCCAATGCGGTTCTGCGATTGTTATGCTTAAACCCGCTTCTGAAGGTACCGGAGTTATTGCTTCAGGTGCTGTGCGGGCTGTTTGTGATGGCGCTGGAATTTCCAATATTTTAACCAAGTGTCACCGTTCTAATAATCCTATCAATGTTGTCAAAGCCACTTTTGACGGTCTGTCACGCTTAAAAGCTATTCGTAAGCCAGCAGAAAATACAGTTGAGGTTCCTAATGCAAGTTCACCAATTACGAAGCCCTGAAGGTTCTCGCAAACGTAAAAAAATTGTCGGTCGCGGACGCGGTACAGGTCATGGTAAGCGTTCTGGACGTGGTCAGACTGGTCAGAATTCACGTTCTGGACACGGCACCATGTTAGCTTATGAAGGCGGACAGATGTCCTTGTTGCGCCGTCTGCCCAAGGTTGGTTTTAACAGCAAGTGGCCAGCCAGGTATCAAATTGTTAATTGTGAGAGTTTAAATCGTTTTGATAATGGGACGACCATTACTCCTGAACTTTTAAAGACGCATCATTTGATCCGCTCCTTGTTGCAACCCATTAAAGTTTTGAGCGTGGGAGAAGTCACCAAGAAATTAACGGTGCAAGCGCATCGTTTTTCAAAGATAGCTGCTGATAAGATCACCAAGGCTGGTGGAGCTACAGAAGTATTGGGATCAATTGCCGTTCAGCCTGAAACCCTTTCTTCAACCCGTTCACTCGCAAGGGCCAAGAAGAATGCATCAGCTGCCAAAGGGACTTCAGTATAACATCTTATGTTTTCCCAATTCTTACAAGGTTTATCAAACTGTTTTAAAGTCCCCGAATTACGTTATAAAATCCTTTTTACGCTTGGTATCCTCGCGGTTTATCGTTTAGGCTGCTTTATCCCAACCCCTGGTATTAATGGGGTGGCTTTAAACGAGTTTTTTCAAAAAATGGCTTCTGCCAACGGCGGCGGTAATGTGGTTGGCATCATGGACATGTTCTCCGGCGGGGCGCTTGGAAAAATGACCGTGCTCTCCTTAGGGGTCATGCCGTATATTTCCAGTTCCATTATCATGCAGCTTTTAACGGCTGTCATTCCTGCTTTAGAGAAGATTTCTAAAGAAGGCCAGGCCGGTTATAAGAAAATCAACCAGTATACCCGCTACGGTACGGTGGGGCTGGCGATGATACAGTCTTTTTTTATTGCTCTTTGGCTTGAAAGTCCTACCACCTTTGGCGGTATGCAAATAGTGGCCAATCCGGGTTGGGGTTTCCGTTTTACGACGGTGGTGACCTTGACAGCGGGTACTATCTTCCTTATGTGGCTTGGTGAACGTATCCAGGAGCGCGGGGTGGGTAATGGCACCTCATTGGTCATTACCTGTGGTATTTTATCCAGAGCGCCGACGGCGTATCATTATTTGACTCTCTTGTTGGACCCCAAAAGCGGGGCAGGTCAATTACAGCCCATTGCCATTGTCTTGATGGTGTTCTTTTTAATTGCCGTTATTATCGGTGTCACCTTGATCTCTCAAGGGCAGCGCCGCATTCCGGTGCAATACGCTCGCCGGGCCGGGGCTTCTTCGGCAGCAGCACCAGCGGGCCAGGGGACCTTTATTCCTTTAAAAGTGGATACAGCCGGTATTATTGCCATCATCTTTGCCCAGTCTATTATTTTATTTCCAGCAACCATTTCGTCATTTTTGCCGCATAGCGGATTACAGCAATTTGCCTCATGGATCCAACGCGGGCATTTTGCGTACTACGCGATTTATGCGACCTTGATTGTATTCTTCTGTTATTTTTATACAGCCATTGTTTTTAATCCCGCAGATGTGGCGGAAAATTTAAAGAAACACGGTGGTTTTGTGCCGGGTATACGTCCGGGGAAAGAAACCGCGGATTATCTGGATTATGTTTTGACCCGCATTACCCTGGTGGGTTCTTTATTTATTTGTATCATCGCTGTTATGCCGGATTCCATCATGGCGTCTTTCAAAGTGCCGTATTTAGTAGCCTCATTCTTTGGTGGTACAGGTGTCTTGATTACCGTTGGTGTTATGCTTGATACCATGAAGCAGATTGAATCCCATTTGCAGATGCATCATTATGAAGGCTTCATGAAATCAGGTCATTTACGCGGTCGTACCACCGGGAGATTTTAATGAAAATCGTTTTGTTAGGGCCTCCGGGCGCTGGCAAAGGTTCTTTGGCGGGGTTATTAAAAGAAAAATATTCTTTGGTGCATATTTCTACCGGCGATATGCTGCGTGAAGAAATCAAAAAGGGTACTCCCCTTGGTCTTGAGATTAAAAAATTAATCACCCAAGGCGCCCTGGTTTCTGATGAGTTAGTCACCAAGTTAGTCGAGCAACGTATTGCGAATGATCCGGATGTGAAAAAAGGCTATATGCTCGACGGATATCCACGTACGGTCAAGCAAGCCCAGGATTTGGATGCCATATTGGCCAAATCAAATGTGCCTTTGGATTTTGCGGTGAACATGGAAGCAGATGGCGATCTTCTCTTGCGACGTTTGACTGGTCGTCGGGTGTGTCGCAAATGTGGCGCCTTATTTCATATGACCAATAAGCCGCCATTGAAGCCAGGTGTTTGTGATGCCTGCGGTGGTGAGCTTTATCAGCGTACTGATGATAACGAAGAGACGATCAAGGCGCGGATGCAAGTGTATCAAACAAGCACACAACCCATTATTGATTATTATGCTAAACAGCATAAATTAAAAATAATAGATGGTAATTTAGAAACCGTTGATCTTTGCCAATCATTGGCTACCATGATGAAATGAAAACCTCTCAAGGTATTCGGATCAAGAGTGCTAATGAAGTTGACATTTTAAGAAAAGCTGGTAAAATTCTTAATTCCATTGTTGTACAGTTGCAAGGCTCTTTAACAAGCGGTATGTCGACGAAGGAAATTGATTTAAAGGCTGAAGAATTGATTCGCAAGAATCGGGTGACTGCAGCTTTTAAAGGTTATCGTGGTTTTCCCGGGGTCGCGTGCATTTCGGTTAATGAAGGGGTGGTGCACGGTATCCCTGATAAACGCGTGATCAAAGAGGGTGACATTGTCAGTTTGGATATCGGGATTATTTACGAAGGTTACTATTCTGATACAGCGGTGACAGTCCCGATTGGAAAAATTTCGCCGGAAGTCCAGCGTCTTTTAGAGGTGACCCAAGGTTCTTTGTCTCGAGGCATCGAGCAGGCCAGGGTTGGAAACAGGCTCTCTGATATTTCTTTCGCGGTGCAAAGTTTTGTAGAAATGCACGGTTTTACAGTGGTCCGGGATTTTGTGGGGCATGGGATCGGACAGAAACTTCATGAAGACCCTGAAATTCCCAATTATGGCCGTGCAGGCCAAGGCCCTGTACTTCAAGAAGGTATGGTCTTTGCCATAGAGCCTATGGTTAACATGGGCACGCATCGCACCAAGATCCTTAGTGATGGCTGGACAGTGGTGACTGAAGACGGAAAACCGTCAGCCCATTTTGAACATACGATTGTCATCACAGCACAAGGACCGGAGATTTTAACAAAATAAATTATGGCCAAAGAAGAATTAATAGAAGTTGAAGGAACGATTGAGGAAGCATTGCCCAATGCCATGTTCAAGGTGGCGTTGGAGAATAATCATAAAGTATTGGCCCATGTGTCGGGAAAAATAAGGATGAATTTTATCCGCATTTTGCCCGGGGATAAAGTAAAGCTGGAGTTATCGCCCTACGATTTAACCCGTGGGCGGATTACTTTTAGATTGAAATAAGGGGAGTTGAAATGAAAGTTAAATCATCAGTAAAAAGAATTTGCGCTAGTTGCAAAATCGTCCGTCGTAACAGGGTGGTACGGGTTATCTGTACCAATCCGAAACACAAACAAAGACAAGGATAAAGTCAGATGCCCAGAATTTTAGGTATTGATCTACCAAAAGAAAAGCGGATTGAAGCCGCCCTCCCGTATATTTACGGTATTGGACCCGCACAAACAAAAAAGATTTTAGCGCTGGCACAAATCAGTCCTGATAAGCGTGCTAAAGATTTGACAGAAGAAGAGATCTCACGCATTACGGGCATACTTCAGAAGAATTATGTGACCGAAGGTGATTTGCGCCGCGAGGTTAATGAAAACGTCCGTCGTCAAATGGAAGTCGGGTCCTATCGTGGTATTCGCCACCGTAAAGGATTGCCTTGCCGTGGACAGAGGACCAAAACCAATGCCCGTACCCGCAAAGGTAAAAAGCCTGTTGTAGGACATATCATTAAAAAAGAAGCAGCCCCTGCTGCTAAAAAAGGATAATAGGTAATTATGGCTAAACCAGAACAAAAACCAGATCAATCCCAAGCCGCTAAGAAGACGGTAAAAGCAAAAAAGAAAAATCTTAAAGGCGTTACGTCAGGGATAGCAACGATACAAGCGACCTTTAATAATACTATTGTGACCATTGCTGATAAGCAAGGTAACACCATCAGCTGGGCATCACCTGGTTTGGTTGGCTTCCATGGTTCCAAGAAATCAACTCCCTTTGCGGCCCAGATAGCGGCGACAGATGCTGCTCGCCGGGCCAAGGAATTAGGTTTAATGAGTGTTGATGTATTTGTTAAGGGCCCAGGTTCAGGCCGTGAATCAGCCATCCGTGCCTTAGTGGCAGCTGGCTTGCATGTGACTTCGATCAAAGACGTGACACCCATCCCTCATAACGGATGCCGTTCACGCAAGAAACGCAGAGTTTAATAATACAACGTCACTCTTAGACAAAAACATGTCATTCCCGAATGTTTTTGTCGGGAATCCATTAAATGGATACGGCTACCCCAAGCTGGTGTGGCAAAAATGGGAAATGAAAGGAAGTAAAGTAATATGGGACGTGACTTAGGACCAGATTGTCGTCTTTGCCGCCGTGAAGGCGAAAAGCTTTTTTTAAAGGGTACCCGCTGCTATTCTCATAAGTGCGCGGTTTCCCGTCGTGAATACGCTCCGGGCCAGCATGGTTTAAATAAGAAAACCAAGTTGTCAAACTTCGGGGTTCAATTACGCGAAAAACAAAAAATTAAACGTATTTACGGTGTTTTGGAAACACAGTTCCGTAACTACTTCTTGAAAGCAACAGCGACCAAAGGTGTGACAGGTCATATCCTCTTACAATTCTTGGAACGCCGTTTAGACAGTGTTCTTTTTAGTAGTGGATTTGCCAAGTCACGTACCGATGGCCGTCAGATTACAAGCCATAACCATGTGTCCGTCAATGGCCGCCGTGTTAATATTGCTTCTTTCTTGGTCAAGCCTAATGATATCATTGAGATCAAAACCGATGATAGATCTTTAGCGACGATCAAGACTAATCTGGAAATGACTAAAGAACGTAAAGTCCCAGGTTGGATGGAAGTTGATACCGCCAACTTGACCATCAAGATTGTGCGCATCCCAACACGCGAAGATGTAACCTTTACAGTCAACGAACAACTCGTCGTTGAGTTGTATTCAAGATAGTATTTTTTAAAAGGCTTTAGTAACGCTTTCTTAGTAGTCGGAAGCGATTTTATCAACTGCGTATGACCTCCGGCTTGACCGCCGGAAGGGGACATAAAATCCAAGGAGAGTATCATGGGAGTCAAATGGCGCGATTTTCAAATGCCGAAAAGATTAGATTGCGAAGAAACAAGCTATACGAATACTTATGGTAAATTTGTCGCTGAGCCTTTTGAACGCGGATATGGTGTCACCCTGGGTAACTCCTTGCGCCGTATTCTCTTGTCATCCATTGAAGGTTCTGCAGTTACTTCAATTAAGATTGAAGGTGTCTCTCATGAATTCTCCACTCTTTCCGGTGTTTTAGAATCAGTGACGGAAATTGTTCTTAACGTCAAGGCCTTGGTGGTACGTTCTCATTCCAAGACGCCAAAGACAGTTTATATCAAAGCCAATAAAAAAGGCGAGATCAAGGCTAAGGACATTATTTCAGATGAGATCATCGAAATTTTGAATCCTGAGCATCACCTTTTGACCTTGACCCAGGATATTCCATTTAACATGGAGTTGGAAATTTCCCGCGACCGTGGTTATGTGCCTGCAGATCAGAATAAAAAAGAAGGTTCTCCTGTAGGTACGATCGTGGTAGATTCTATTTTCACCCCGATCATCAAGGTGAATTTTACCGTCGAGAATACCCGTGTCGGTCAGCGCACGGATTATGATCGTCTTTTAGTTGAAATTTTTACCAATGGCGCCATTAACCCTAAAGAAGCTTTGCTTTATGGGGCTAATATTTTACAACGCCATTTGGATGTCTTCGTGGCTTATGGTCAATTGCCTGAAGAAGAGGAAGCTGAAGAAGAAGTTTCCGCTGAAGAAGAAGCATTGTATACCAAGTTACGCCTGCCGATTTCTGAGTTGGAATTGTCAGTGCGTTCTGCTAATTGCCTGAAAGATGCAAATATCAAAACCATCGGCGAGTTGGTTCGTCGTCAAGAACCTGAATTATTGGAGTTTCGTAATTTCGGTAAAAAGTCATTAACTGAAATTCAAGATATCCTTAAAGCAATGGGTTTGAATTTGGGTATGAAGGTTGATACCAAAAAATTAAGGACCAAGTAAAATGAGACATGGACTATCCGGCAATCGTTTAAGCCGTAACCGTAGTTTAAGAAAAGCAACCCTGCGCGATATGGCCAAGTCCATATTCCTGCAAGAGCGTATTTGCACCACCAGTGCCAAGGCTAAGGAAGCCCGCAAGATGATCGAGAAATTGATCACTTTAGGCAAGAAAGATACTTTAGCTGCACGTCGTCGTGCATTTGCGATCCTATGCGATCACGCAGAGGTTTCCAAGTTATTTACAGACATCGCCCCGCGTTTTAAAACACGCACCGGTGGGTATACCCGTATTATCCCGTATACACAGCGCGCAGGTGATAATGCTAAATTAGCGTTCTTAGAATTAACTGAAAAAAGCCGTGAGATCATCACGAATCAGAAGCGTTCTAAAGAAGCCAAAGAAGCAGCGGATGTTACAAAGGTTTCTGAAGCCGAGACCAAGCCGGTCGCAGCTACAGCAGTCGCAGAAGAGCCTAGGCCCACGCATTCCAAGGCTGACGTCAAAGCCAAGCCCAAAGCCGCTGCCAAACCAAAAGTAACACCCAAATTATTCCAACGCAAAGCCGGCGGGGAATAATAGTTTAAAAAATGTCATTCCCGAATGCTTCTGTCGGGAATCCAGTAATAAAGTAAGCCCCGTCTACCAAGACGGGGCTTTTCTATTCCCTGTTGACATAGCATCATTATTCTCATATATTAATAACTGCGTTTCCCAACGCGTTTTAATCTTAAAAATACAAATTTCCGTTCCATACACCGCAGCTTCCCTTAACTGCCTTTCGCCAACGGACCAAACGAAAGGGGTTTTCATGTTTTATATGAATAAGGCTAGGCAGGAATATCTGGCAAGACAATTTGGGGATTTAGGGAAAAATATTCTTACAGCAGCTTGCGTAAGCTATTTCTTCGAGAAATTCCCTTTGCCTTTGCGTTTCGGGCTATGTATAATTGCAATTGGGCTATTATTCATTGGGTATTTAATCCAGCCTTCTCAAAAAGGAGCGTAGTTATGATGGTCATAATAACTTGTCTTATAATTATAGCCTTTGGTATTTATGCTATTTATACTGTAGAAAAACAAAAAAAGCATCCCTCAACACATAAATAACCCCTGCCAAATGCAACGTTGTTAGATTTTCATACGCAGAAAAAACATATCGGCATCAGCCTGCTGATGGGACTAGTATCATTGTGAGGAGCAAAGCGACGAATCAATCTTTTTCTAAATAATGTTCTCCCTTGAAAACATATGGCAAAGTGATATACTTTCAATAGGAGGGTTAAACTATGGCTGTCATAATGTCAAAAGAGCTGTTGATAAGGATTCCAGAACCGCTTTATCGTCGTCTTAAAAAAGTTTGCGCAGATGAGTATAAGTCTATGTCAGCTTTTGTCCGTGAACTTCTTAAAGAGAGAGTAGACGAAGCCCTGTCTTCTGAAGATTGGGATGATATTCATGACGCTCGAAAAGAATTTAAGGCGGGCAAGAGTGTTTCTTGGAGAACTATAAAACGTGGCTAAATTTAAGGTCGAATTGTCTTCCAAGGCAAAGAAATTCTACGCGGCTTGCTCAGAAGATTTTGCCAAGCGTCTTGATCTTTGCTTTGAAGAGTTGGAAAAAGACCCCTATTACGGCCCCAATATTAAGCGGTTGAAAACGCGTCCACAAGACATGTTATATCGTTATCGTATTGGAGAATTCAGAGTCATTTATGAAGTTTTTAAAAAAGAGATAGTTGTTCTTATAGTAAAAATTGCATCCAGAGGGGATGTGTATAAAGGTATCTAAATAGAGGGACATATTATGTCCACCCACCTAATCCCCGGTTGACACCCTTATCTTATTTCTATATAATGACCCGTTAAGATAATTACTATTAATTTTATTTAAATTAGGTGGATTATGATGGAAGTTGATGAAAATAAAGCTGTTAGGATAAAAAAGTTGGATGCGCTAAAGGCCAAGGGTATTGATGCGTATGCCCAGCGCTTTATACGTTCACACTCAGTTGCAGATATTTTAAAGGATTTTAAAGAAGGTGTTCATGTCGTGACGGCTGGGCGTATTATGGCTAACCGCGACCAGGGTAAGGTTCATTTTATGGACCTTATGGACCAAACCGGACGCATGCAGCTTTTTATTAAGGGTGATAATATCGGAGCAGATGCTTATGAGATGCTCAAGTGTTTAGATCTTGGCGATATCATTGGTGTTGAAGGCGAAACATTTACAACCAAGACGGGGCAGAATAGTATCCGTGTCACCAAGTATCAGGTGCTGGCTAAATCTTTGCAGACGATGCCGGAAAAATGGCATGGCCTTAAAGATGTGGATATCCGCTACCGTCAGCGTTATGTGGATTTGATTGCGAATCCCGAAGTGCGCGAAGTGTTTATCAAGCGCAGCCATATTGTTTCCTATATACGCTCCTTTCTCGACGGAAAAGGATTTTTAGAGGTAGAGACTCCCATGCTTCAGCCTATGGCCGGTGGTGCTCGCGGTAAGCCGTTTAAGTCCAAACATAATGCCTTGGATATGGATGTTTATCTGCGTATTGCACCTGAGCTTTATTTGAAACGTTTATTAGTCGGTGGTCTTGAAAAAGTCTATGAGATCAACCGTAATTTTCGCAATGAAGGGATTTCAACTCGGCATAATCCGGAATTCACCATGCTTGAAGTTTATCAGTCTTACGGAAATTTCGAGGACATGATGCAAATCACCGAGGAGCTTATCTCTTCCCTGGTGTTTAAGATGTACGGGACTTATAAGATTAATTATCAAGGTCAGGAGATTGATTTTACGACACCCTGGGAACGCCGTTCTTTTGCAGGCGTGGTTAAGGAACATTTTGATATTAATCCCGAGGATACGGCTGAAGAGATGCTCGCCAAGGTCAAGGCCAAGAAAGCAGGCAGCTTTAAACTCGATAAGCTTACACGTTCTGCCATCATGAAGATCGTCGAAGATGTTTTGGATGAGAAACAATCTGCTAATCCGGTCTTTATGCTGGATTACTTTACGTTTTTATCACCCTTGGCCAAGGCCAAATTAGATAATCCAGCCGTGGCCCAGCGTTTCGAATTCTTTATTGCTGGGATGGAAGTGGGCAATGCCTATTCCGAGCTTAATGATCCACAGGAACAACACAAGCGTTTGTTGGAAGATCTGGACGACGATGTGGAAACAGGCAATCGCAGCATTGATGAAGATTTCGTGAGGGCTCTCGAGTACGGCATGCCGCCAGCCGGTGGGTTGGGCATTGGTATTGACCGCCTGGTCATGCTCCTGACGGATTCAGCGTCGATCAGGGATGTTATCTTATTTCCATTAATGAAACCAGAACAATAAACTGGATTCCCGCTTTCGCGGGAATGACATGTTAAGGGTAATATGAATTTTGAGTGGTGGCTGACGTTTAGATATTTGTGCGCTAAAAAGGATAAGTTCCTTTCGGTGATTAATTTTGTGGCCGTCGCGGGTATCGCCATTGGTGTGATGGCTTTGATCATTGTTATCGGTGTGATGACCGGCTTTGACCATGACTTACGTGAGAAAATCGTCGGTGCTAACGCCCATGTTTTTGTTGAGCGTGAAACAGGTGTTAAGAATTATATGTCATTAAATGAACGCTTAAAGAATTTGCCCGGGGTTATTGCCACGACCCCGTATATTCATGGCAATGTCTTTCTTGAATCAGGCACCAGGGCCGCGAGTTTGCTTTTACGGGGAGTGGACCCAGCGACCGAAGGGTCAGTGACACGTATCAATAGTTACTTGTCTAAGGGCAAGGTTGCGGATTTACAAGAAGATGGTGTTTTGATCGGCTCTCAGCTGGCTTCTTATTATGGTTATCGTGTGGGAGATACGTTAACAATCATCTCTCCAGCGTCGGGTATTGCTGGTTCTGGTTGGAGGTATAAGTTTAAGGTGGCGGGAATTTTTAATTCAGGGATGTATGATTATGATATGAATTTAATCTTAATCACGTTGTCCAAGGCCCAGGAAATTTTTGATATAGGCCCAACGGTCACTGGCATCGGCCTTAAATTAAAAGACCCTGATCAAGCACCCAGTGTTAAGAAAGAGATTTATGAAACAATAGGTTTTAGCTATTTGGTGCGCACATGGATGGAAACGAACGCCAATTTTTTTGCAGCACTGGCTTTGGAGAAATTTGCCATGTTTGTTATTTTGACCCTGATCGTACTGGTAGCATCTTTTAATATTATCAGCACCTTGATCGTGACAGTGACCAGTAAGGTCAAGGATATCGGCATTTTAAAGTCTATCGGTGCCTCAAGGGGCTGCATTCATCGCATTTTCACCTGGCAGGGACTGGCAGTGGGTGCGATGGGGACGTTTTGGGGTTTCGTCGGCGGTGTTGGTGTGATTTTTTTGCTTAAGAAATATCAATTTATCAAGCTGCCCCAGGATATTTATTATATCGACCATTTACCGGTCGTCATCCAGGCGTCAGATATAGGTTTGATCGTAGGTTCCGCCATGTTGATCACCTACGCAGCAACGGTGTACCCGGCAATGAAGGCAGCAAACCTGGAACCCGTGGAAGCGTTAAGATATGAATAGTTTAATTGAAGCCATCAATATCCATAAAGTTTACCCAGGCCCTTTGCATGTGCTTAGGGGTGTTGACTTGTCCATTGACGCTGGTGAAGTGGTAGCTATCGTTGGTCCTTCGGGTGCCGGAAAATCAACCTTGCTGCATATTTTGGGCGGCCTGGATGCCCCTAAAGAAGGTCAGGTGATTTTTAATGGCCAAGATTTGTATGCTTTAAGTGATATTAAGCGTGCTCAAACGCGTAACAGCGATATGGGATTTGTGTTTCAATCGTATCATTTATTGCCCGAGTTAACAGCTTTGGAAAATGTGATTTTACCGGCCATGATCAAAGAAAATTCAAGAAAAACAAGCGCAATTGAATTTGCCGGGTTAAAATTATTAGAACAGTTGGGATTATTTCCCCGCGCCTCACACCGCCCTAATCAGCTTTCAGGCGGTGAGCAGCAGCGGGTGGCGATCGCGCGCGCTTTGATGAATGGGCCGAAGGTTGTGTTTTGCGATGAGCCTACGGGCAATTTGGATTCAGTCAGCGGGGCTATGGTGATGGACACACTTTTACGTTTGAACCATACCCATAGGGCAACAGTAATTATAGTTACCCACGACGATAAAATTGCTGGTAGGACGCAGCGTGTGATTTCAATGAAAGACGGATTACTGGAACATTCATTACGCAATAAATTATTTGCCCGTTGAGAAAGAGCGAAAGGGATAGTATGAAGATTTATTTAAATGGAAAATTAGTCGACAAGGCCGACGCCAAGGTGTCGGTGTTTGACCATGGGTTTCTTTATGGCGACGGGGCGTTTGAGGGAATTCGTTCCTATGGTTCCCGTGTGTTCCGCCTCAAAGAACATATTGATCGTTTATATGAAACAACGCATACGCTGATGATCAATTCCGGACTGACTAAAAAGCAAATGTCTGACGCCGTGGTGTTGACATTGAAAGCTAATAAAATCAAAGATGGTTATATCCGTTTAATCGTCAGCCGTGGCGACGGAGATTTGGGATTGGATCCCCGCAAATGCTATGGCAAGCCTAATGTGATTATCATCGCAGACAAAATTAGTTTGTATCCGGCCGAGCTGTATCAAAAAGGCATGGAGATCATCACTGTTCCAACGGTGAAAAATCATCCTAATGCGCTTAATCCTCAGTTAAAATCGCTTAATTACCTGAACAATATTTTAGCTAAGATAGAAGCATCACATTGCGGTTATAATGAGGCGATTATGCTTGAGAGTAATGGTTATATCGGCGAGTGTACCGGGGATAATGTTTTCATTTATAAAGACGGTGTGTTATCGACACCGCATCTGGGACGTTTAAAAGGAATTACGGCTGGTGCGATTTTAGAGTTAGCGCTGAAGATGAAAATCAAGGTGTTTGAAGGTTACATCACCCGTCACGAGGTGTATAATGCACAGGAGTGTTTCTTGACGGGGACCGGGGCAGAATTGATCCCCATTGTGAAGGTTGATGGCCGTGCGATTGGCGAGGGTAAACCTGGAGTCGTGACAAAGAAGCTGCTAAATGCATTTTACAAACAAGTTAAAAAAGACGGCGTTAAATATGACCTGTGATATTTGCGGCAAAAAAAAAGCAACCGTGCATTTAACTGAAATTGTTGATGAGCAGATGTCGGAGATGCATCTTTGTGAAGAGTGTGCCCGGCAGAAAAGCTCTCAGATGGAACAGCAATTTGGACTTGCTGATTTATTAGCTGGCCTTTCAGATCCGAGCAAGACCACCGCGGCCAAAGAAAGCGACAAGGTATTTGTCCTTAAATGTTCCCGCTGCGACTTGCCGTATGAAGATTTTCGCAAGTTTGGACGCTTGGGCTGTGGTGAATGCTATACCTCTTTTAAAGAACATTTAACCGGATTGTTGCGTAAGATTCACGGTTCGAATAAATATTTAGGCAAAACGCCCGGGACCTATCAGGCAGATCCCAAGGCAGCTTTACCAGAGGGTGGTGCTGTGGCATTACTGGCGTCGGATGACCTGGCAGATTTAAAGCAGCAGTTGAAAGCAGCCATTGCGGCAGAAGACTTTGAAAAAGCGGCACAGGTTCGCGATAAAATCAGGAATCTTGAACAGAAAGATTAGTAAAATATATGCGTATTGAAGAATTATTAAATCATACCGGCGAATGGCTTAGAGGGACAGGCCCGTCAGCTCATATTGTCATGAGTTCACGCGTGCGTCTGGCGCGTAATTTAGAAGCTTGGACTTTTCCCGGCAAGTCAGGCAAAAAGGATTTAGAAGCAGTTTTGGGGACTTTTGAAGAAGCGGTGAACCGGATGGGTGCCTTAAAAGGATCGACGCTGTTTCATATGACCGAGCTGGACCAGGTCGATCGTCAAATGTTGGTTGAACGGCATTTGATGAGCCATGAGCATGCCTCTAATCCTGAAGGCAAAGGCCTTTTGGTAACGGCCGAAGAGGTAGTTTCCATCATGGTTAATGAAGAAGATCATTTGCGTATTCAAGTAATGCGTTCGGGGTTGAACTTAAGCGAAGCCTGGGACATTATTAATGCCATTGACGATTCTTTATCGCGAGAACTTAACTTTGCTTTTTTACCAAACTGGGGATTTTTGACCGCTTGCCCGACGAACACAGGGACAGCGATGCGGGGCAGTGTGATGATGCATTTGCCTGCCTTGGTCATGACCAAGCAGATTAATAAAGTGCTGGCCGCTATTTCCAAATTAAGTTTTGCCAGCCGGGGATTTTACGGTGAGGGCACGCAGGCGTCGGGGAACTTTTATCAGATTTCTAATCAGGTGGCGTTAGGGCACAGTGAAACCGACATCATCCAGAATATTAATGGCCTGATCCGTCAGGTCATTGAACAGGAAGAGCAGGCGCGCCAGGCTTTGCTTTTGCAGAATAAACCAATGCTCGAGGACAAGGTCTGCCGTTCCTGGGGATTGCTTAAGACGGCGCGGATTATTTCAAGCCAGGAAGCTATCGAGCTTTTTTCGATGGTGCGTTTAGGATTGGACATGGGTATCTTGAAGCACGTCGATCATAAGGCACTTAATGAGTTATTTATCATGATTCAACCGGCACATTTACAAAAAATAGAAGGTAAAAAATTAAACGCGTTTGAACGCGACACTAAAAGGGCGGCAGTTATCCGCCAGAAGCTTGGAGGGAAAGATGTTTAATCGATTTACTGAACGTGCACGCAAGGTTATTGTTTACGCCAAGGAAGAAGCTCGTCGTTTTAACCATGATTATATCGGCACCGAGCATTTATTATTGGGGTTGATCCGTGAGGGTGAAGGGGTCGCTGCAGCTGTATTGCAAAAACTGGGGCTGGATTTAGAGACCATCAGGCTAGAGGTCGAGAAATTAGTGCAAGCCGGTCCTGCCACCCAGGTCGTCGGGGATATTCCTTTTACCCCGCGTTCTAAAAAAGCGCTGGAGCTCTCCGCCGAGGAAGCTCGTGCCTTGGGGCATAATTATATCGGCACCGAGCATTTGCTTTTGGGTTTGGTTAAAGAAGGCGAAGGCATGGCTTACCGCGTGCTTTTAAATTTAGGTTTGGATTTAGGCAAACTGCGCAATGAGGTCATGGAATTATTAGGTTCGGGTATTCCAGGATACGGTCAGCAACAGGAAACTGTCAAGACGGGTAAGACCCCCGCCATTGATGCCTATGGCCGTAATTTGAATAAATTAGCCAGGGAAAGTAAATTGGATCCGGTGATTGGCCGCAAGAATGAAATTGAGCGTGTCATTCAAATCCTCTCTCGCCGCACCAAAAATAATCCGGTGCTTTTAGGTGAGGCAGGTATCGGGAAGACCGCCATCGTCGAAGGATTAGCCCAATTGATTGTCCAAGGTGATGTGCCTGAATTGTTGCGTGATAAAACCATTGTAGTTTTAGACTTGGCCATGATGATCGCCGGTACCAAATACCGTGGTCAATTTGAAGAACGTATTAAAGCAGTGATGGATGAGCTTAAGCGTTCCGGGAAAATCGTGCTTTTCATTGATGAGATCCATACCCTCGTCGGAGCTGGTGCCGCAGAAGGGGCTATTGACGCGGCTAATATCTTAAAGCCTGCCTTGGCCCGTGGAGAAATTCAATGCATCGGGGCAACTACCCTGGATGAATACCGTAAGAATATCGAAAAAGATGCGGCGCTGGAGCGTCGTTTCCAGACGATCATTGTAGAGCCACCATCGGTGGAAGAGACAATACTGATCCTTAAGGGTTTGAGGGACAAATACGAGGCTCATCACAGGGTCAAATATTCTGATGAGTCACTGGAAGCTGCGGCACGTCTTTCAGATCGTTATATTTCCAACCGTTTCTTGCCGGATAAGGCCGTTGATATTTTAGATGAGGCTGGTGCTAAGGCCCGTTTGCAGGCCATGGTCGTTCCGGATGACATTAAGGCGCTGGAAGAAAGTATTGAACAGTTAAAGAAAGAAAAAGAATCTTATATCAAGATCCAGGATTTTGAACGCGCGGCCAAGATGCGTGACCAGGAGCGCGAGGTGCGTGAGCAATTAGAGCGCAAACGTGCGGAGTGGATGCAAAAGCGTGATGATGTTTCTTTGACCATCACCGACGATGATATTGCCCGAGTTGTTTCCCAGTGGACCAGGATTCCGCTCATCCGTCTGGAGCAGAAAGAATCTGATCGCCTGCTTAAGATGGAAGACCAGATGAAAAAAGCAGTGATCGGCCAGGATGAGGCTGTTTCAGCTATTTCACGCGCGGTGCGCCGTTCAAGGGCAGGTATTAAAAATCCCCGCCGTCCTATTGGTTCATTTATTTTCCTGGGGCCTACGGGTGTCGGTAAAAGTTTGCTGGCCCGTATCTTGTCAGAATTCATGTTCGGCGATCGTGATGCCTTGATCCAGATTGACATGTCTGAATATATGGACAAGTTTAATGTTTCTCGATTAATCGGAGCGCCTCCAGGTTATGTCGGTTATGAAGAAGGCGGCCAATTGACTGAAAAGGTCCGTCGTCGTCCTTATTCGGTCATTCTTTTAGATGAAATCGAAAAGGCCCATCCGGATGTTTTTAATTTGCTTTTGCAGGTTTTTGAAGAGGGACAATTGACCGATAGTTTGGGGCGCAAGGTTGATTTTCGTAACACCCTTATTATTATGACCTCGAACGTGGGTGCCGAGATGATCCGCCATGCCGGCTCCTTAGGTTTTGTAGCCCAAAAAGAAGATACATCATACAATGCCGTCAAAGACCGATTGCTGAATGAAGTTAAAAAAGCATTCAAGCCGGAATTTTTAAATCGTATCGATGATATCATTGTATTCAGGAATTTGACCAAGGAAGATTTGACACAGATCATCAAACTGGAAATCAATGAGGTTATTGAGCGTCTAAAAGGTAGGGGAATCGACATCAGCCTCTCTGCTGAAGCCATGGATTTCTTGATGGAAAAAGGTTTTGATCCATTGTACGGTGCCAGGCCTTTAAAGAGGACTATCCAGCGTTACGTGGAAGACATGCTTTCCGAAGAAATTATTTCCGGACGGTTTAAAGAAGGCAGTAAGGTCACTGTTGTCCGTCGAGATGATAGTTTGGTGCTGACCTAAACGATGAAATTTTTGACTTCCAAGATTGCTAATTCGGCTCGTGAATGGGTCTGTTATGTTGGGCAGCTGACCCTTTTATGGACGCAAACGGTGGTGTGCGCTTGTACGCCTCCGTTTAAAGGATACCGTTCTTTGATACAAGCCCAGCGGATTGGGCCGGGTAGTTTTGTCATTTCAACCCTGGTCGGTTTTTTCGTCGGGATGATCATTGCCTTGCAGATGGCGTATCAGATGGTACAGCTTTCTGCTGAGTTATATATCCCTAACGTCATTGCCGTGGCCTTGACCCGTGAATTGACCCCGGTGCTGACGGCGTTGATTGTTGCTGGCCGTATCGGTGCTGGTATTGCTGCGGAAATTGGGTCCATGGTAGTCACCGAGCAGGTGGACGCGCTTAAAGCATTTGCCGTTAACCCGGTTAAGTATCTGGTAGTCCCAAGATTTTTGGGGCTGGTCATCATGCTGCCGGTTTTGACCATTATGTCGGACATTGTTGGCATCTGGGGCGGTTATGTGATCTGTGTGTTTAAATTGCATATCAGCCACGAGATGTTTTGGAAAATGACTTTTAGAGCCTTGAGCATGAAGGATATTACGACGGGCTTGGTCAAGACGATTTTCTTTGGCATGATCATCGCCATTGTAGGATGCCATCAAGGACTTAGCGTCAGGGGCGGGGCAGATGGAGTCGGTAAGGCGACAACGACAGCTGTTGTGCGTTCATTCATTTTAATCATCATGATGGACTGCTTTATTACGTTCATCTTTTACTTTTTACTGAATTTTTAAATAACGCGTGTCATTGCGAGCGCAGCGAAGCAATCTTAAAAAATTTTGTCATTCCCGCGAAAGCGGGAATCCAGAACAAGACTAATGTCATTCATGGACGGCTGACATCGATATATTTTCCTGCTAAAATCTGCCGTTCACGCTGGAAACGTTGGTACCAATAACTTGGTCACGCGTCAGGTTCAGCCGAAGGCAGCGGTGCAGATTTTTATACGCAGGAAAACATATCGACGTCAGCCTGCTAATGGAATACTAATAACGGCGGCGGGTGGATCGGGATTGATGTTAAGGGGCGGACGGTAACGGTTCTCTGGGCTAGTTAAGGGAAACCGCCGTTCTATAAGGCTGTAACTTACGCGTTTCAAATAGAAGCGTAGCGCAGCACCTTAACAACAAGCCGGAGACAGGACCCGCAATAGGAGTAAAGATCGTTAAATGATCGAAATACGTAATCTATATAAAGTCTTCGGCTCGCAGATGATACTCAATAATATGAGTCTGACGGTGCGTCGGGGGGAGACTAAGGCGATTATTGGGCGCTCGGGGGTGGGGAAAAGTGTTCTATTAAAGAATATTGTGGGTCTTATCCGTCCGGACAGCGGTTCGATAAAGATTAATGGTGTCGAAGTCACTAATTTGAATGACAAAGAGTATAATCGCCTGCGCATGGAGATCGGGATGGTGTTTCAGGGCGGGGCGTTGTTTGATTCGATGAACGTCGGAGAGAATGTTGGCTTTGTTCTCAACGAGTTTATGAACCTTGATAAAAAGACAGTCAAAGACAAGGTGCATGACGCGCTTGGGTTAGTTGGTTTAAAAGATGTGGAAGATCTGATGCCGTCCCAGCTTTCCGGTGGTATGAAAAAACGCGTGAGCCTGGCGCGTGTGTTGTGCATGGAGCCGCATATTATTTTGTACGACGAGCCAACCAGTGAAGTTGACCCTATCACCGCGGCAGCGATCAATCATTTGATCATTGAACTGCGTGATAAGCTTAAAGTCACCTCCATCATGGTGACGCATGATATGAATTCCGCTTATCAGGTGGCAGATTCGATTGCCATGTTTTATAAGGGGCAGGTTATTGCCGACGGGAAACCGGAAGAGATTAAAAATTCCAAACATCCGGTGATCCAGCAGTTTATACACGGTGATGCACATGGTCCTATCACTGAGGACGAGAGTTTAATTTTTGGTCATGTTAAATAATTCCAGGAGAACTGATTATGTCTCGAGATAACGGATTGGAATTGAAGGTTGGCTCATTCGTGTTGATGGCAGCTTTGGCGTTAACTTTTTTTATCATTTCCATCAGTGATCTTTCCATTTTTGAAAAAGGGCGTCATATCCAGGTTATTTTTGGTTTTGCCAGCGGCTTGCGGGAAGCGGCACCCGTGCGCTTAGCCGGGGTGGAAGTTGGCTTGGTTAAGAAATTGCAGGTTTTTAATGATGATAATGATGGTAGAAAAACCAAGGTACGTGTCAATGTTTGGATCAAGGATGATATTGCCATTCCTGCGGATTCTAAGATTACGATCAATCAATTAGGTATCTTGGGAGAAAAATATTTGGAAATCATCCCAGGAACGTCGGCGGATTCAATCAAGGATGACAGTGAAATCGTAGGTCAAGATCCTGTGCCGATTGAAAAAATAGCAGAACAGGTCAGCAGCTTGATGATTAAATTACAAACAACAGTGGATAGTGTTAATACGGGTATTTTAACGGATAAAAATAAACAATCCCTGCAAGATGCCCTGGAAGGTTTTGGGGCAGTGGGTACGGACTTGAAAGAGGGGCGCGGTACATTGGGCAAGCTCTTGACCGATGAGTCTATCTATAATAATCTTGATGACCTGACTTCGGACTTAAAAGGCAATCCCTGGAAACTGCTCTACCGGCCCAAGCCTGCATCATGAAAACCAAAACAGTATTCGTCTGCCAGAACTGCGGTTCCCAATCCGCGCGTTGGGTGGGTAAATGCCCTAATTGCGAGGAGTGGAATTCCTATGTGGAAGAGACATCCATCACCCGCAGCGAGGGGACAAGCATGCGTGCTCAAGTTGCAGCCGGGGTTGCAACCGCACCTGTTCTTTTAAAAGAAGTAAACATCCATCAGGAAAAACGATACCTGACAGCTATCGGAGAATTTGACCGTGTCATGGGCGGAGGGATTGTTCCGGGGTCCGTGACCTTGATCGGCGGAGATCCTGGTATTGGTAAATCAACGATTGTTTTACAGGCCGGCTGCGCGCTCGCGCGCACGGGCTTAAAAGTTTTGTATATCAGCGGTGAGGAATCTGTCAAACAAGCTAAGATGCGGGCAGACAGGGTTGCCCAATCGGCTAATGAGAATTTTTTCATCGTCAATGAAATCGACGTGCAGACGATTATCGGCTACATCCATGAATTGACGCCACAGGTCGTGATCATTGATTCGATACAAGTGGTGCATATGGCAGAAATTTCTTCGTCACCCGGATCGGTGGCCCAGGTCAGGGAATCTGCCGCGGTTTTGACACAGGTGGCTAAAGCTCGGGGCGTGGCTCTTTTTCTCATCGGGCATGTGACCAAGGAAGGTATGCTGGCAGGTCCGCGGGTCTTGGAGCACATGGTTGACACAGTGCTTTATTTTGAAGGCGAACGTTATTCGTCTTATCGGGTTCTTAGGGCCAATAAAAATCGTTTCGGCTCCACCAATGAAATTGGTGTCTTTGAGATGACATCAACGGGTTTGCAGGAAGTATTAAATCCTTCGGAAATCTTTCTTTGCGAACGTCCCCAGGATTCTTCCGGTTCGGTGGTGGTGCCCATCCTCGAGGGGACAAGGCCTTTTTTAGTGGAAATTCAGGGGCTGGTTTCTCGTAGCGCCTTTGGCATGGTTCGTCAAAAAACTCAAGGCTTTGATGCCAATCGCCTGGCCTTATTGGTCGCGGTTTTGGAAAAACGGCTGGGTCTTAATTTAGGCGATAAAGATATTTTTTTAAATGTCGTTGGTGGGGTTAAGGTGATGGACCCTGCCGCGGATTTGGGCGTCATCCTGGCAGTAGCGTCGGCATTATTGGACAAGGTTGTCCCCCATGACATGGCCATCTTGGGAGAAGTTGGTTTGTCGTCTGAGGTGCGCAGTGTGGCCCAAATCGCTTCCCGGGTCAATGAAGCACAGAAACTTGGATTCACCCGTTGCATCGTTCCCAAGAACAATATGAAGAATAAAAATGATTTTAAACCGACTAATATCAAGTTAATTCCAGTCGCAACGGTCAGGGAAGCGTTAGATAAATTATAGGAGGGCGAATTCATGACGTTATTATTCATCCGTATTTTTTTCTTATTCATTAGTGCTATTATCGGTTTTCAAATCGGCATCATTAATCAAAATCCTATGGTGGGTGTTGCTATTTGTGTGTTGGGAGCATCTTTTCTTATTTTTGTTGAAGCTAATTTGAAGCAGGTATCGGTACGAGGTCTTTCAAGCATGGTTTTCGGTTTATTGCTTGGGATTTTTATGGCGAATTTAGTTTCCGATATTATTTCGCTGCTGCCTTTGAGTGAAGTGACCAAACCCATCTTGCGGGTTGTCTTGACCTTGTCCTTTTCTTATCTGGGCGCGGTCATGGCCTTGCGCGGCAAGGATGAGTTTAATCTTATTATCCCGTATGTGCGTTTTAAGCGGCAGGATTTAAAAGATGGAGTTGTTCTTGTCGACACATCCGCCATTATCGATGGCCGTGTCAGTGATATTTTTAAAACAGGTTTTTTGGGAGGGCGTCTGGTCGTCCCTCGATTTGTACTGCACGAATTACAGCGTCTGGCAGATTCTGAGGATGATACCAAACGTCAACGCGGCCGTCGTGGTATGGAAATTTTGAAATCGATGCAAAAGGATGCCGCGGCAGATGTGCGCATTCATGAAGATGATTTGACCGGGACTGAAGCCGTAGATTTGAAATTAGTCAAGCTTGCCAAGATCATGGATGCCCGTATTTGTACGACAGATTTTAATCTAAGCCGGATTGCCTCGATCCAGGGCATTGAAATGCTTAATATCAATGATTTGGTCAATGCGGTTAAACCGGTGGTTTTTTCCGGTGAGGAGTTGGAAATCAAGCTGTTGAAAGAAGGCAAGGAAGCCAATCAGGCGATCGGTTATTTGGAAGACGGGACCATGGTTGTTGTCAGCGACGGCCGCAGGGCCTTGGGGACAACCACTAAGGTCTATGTGACTTCAGCCTTGCAAACACAAGCAGGTCGTATGATTTTTGCAAAATTAGAGAGACAGTGATGACGGAAGTGATCATTGTTGCTGCGGGTTTAGGTACTCGATTAAATGCAAAGCTTCCCAAGGCCTTGGTTTTGCTTAGGGCCAAGCCTTTGTTATCTTATTCTTTGAAGGTTTTTGAAAATCATCCTGGCATTGATGGTGTGGTGGTGGTTGGAGCTGAGGGTTATTTGTCTCAATTTGTTCGTTTGACCCGTCAATTTAAAAAGGTGCGGGCGGTGGTGGCAGGTGGTACAATGCGTTCTGATTCGGTCATGAATGGTCTCAATGCCTTGTCATCAGATACAAATATAGTGCTGGTACATGATGCGGCCAGGCCTTTTGTGGACAGGGATATGATCGACCGCTTGATGGCAGTACTTAAGAAAAATAAATCAGCGATTGTCGGTGTGCCTGTTAAGTTTACTGTTAAAAAGATCGACCGTAAAACTTTAAATATTCAGGAAACCCCCGCACGGGACCTATTATGGGAAGCACAAACGCCGCAGGGATTTCATAAAGATATTTTAGTCAAAGCACACGCCCGGAAATTTAAAGAAGAAGCCACCGACGATGCAATGATGGTGGAGCGCATGGGCGGGCAGGTCCGGATGGTCATGGGTAATTATAGGAATATTAAGGTCACAACCCTCGAAGATTTAATTTTGGCGGGGCAGATGGTAACACCTAAAGGATAATATGAGTTTTAGGGTAGGCATAGGGCATGATGTGCATAGGCTTGTTTTAGGCCGTAAATTGATGCTTGGCGGCATTGAAATTCCGTATACCCATGGCCTTGACGGACACTCGGATGCAGATGTGGTTTTGCATGCGATTTGTGATGCTATTTTGGGAGCTGCGGGCATGGGCGATATTGGCGAGCATTTTCCGAATACCGATGCAAAATACAAGGGAGTAGCAAGCACGGAATTCTTAAGGCAGGTCAATACAAAGGTCCGTGACGCAGGCTGGGCTGTTGAGAATGTGGACGTGATGATTTTAGCTGAGGCGCCGAAATTACAGGAATTTAAGCCAAAAATGAAGTATCATATTGCCCTTGAGTTAGGCATTGACCAGTCCCATGTCAATATCAAAGCCGGGACCAGTGAAGGATTAGGTCATATTGGTACCAAACAGGGTATCGCAGCTCATGCGGTGGTGCTTTTAAAAAAATGAAATTGGAGTAATGTATGATAGCTATACTTATTATTTTAATTTTACTGATTATCATTAAATACATGGCCATTAGAATTATTTTTTCCGAGGATATCAAGGCTATCAAGGACCGTGATCCAGCGGCAAAAAGTTCTCTGGAAGTGCTTTTGCTTTATCCAGGGCTTCATGCCTTGGTGGCTTATCGGGTCAGTCATAAATTATGGGAATTGAAAATTCCCATTGTTCCACGTTGGCTGTCGCAAATAGCAAGGTTTATGACAGGGATAGAGATCCATCCCGGGGCACAGATCGGTAAAAGTTTTTTCATAGACCACGGCATGGGGGTTGTTATCGGTGAGACAGCCATTGTCGGTGATAATGTCCTTTTATATCAAGGCGTGACCTTAGGAGGAACTGGCAAGGAAACAGGTAAGCGTCATCCGACCCTAGGCAGCCATGTGGTGGTTGGGGCAGGAGCCAAGATTTTAGGTAATATAGCTATCGGAGATAATTCTTATATCGGAGCTAATGCTGTTGTTATCAAAAATGTACCGGCTAATTCGACCGTCGTCGGTATTCCGGGACGCATCACTAAACAGGATGGCCAGAAGATTGATCGAGACTTAGATCATATGCATGTTTCTGATCCCGTGATGGAAAATATATCAAGATTACTGGGGCGTATCAAGACACTGGAAAAGAAAACAGGTTGCGAAGCTCCTAAAGGTGAAAGCGACGTAGATTTTACTATTTAATATTTATGCCATTACAAATTTATAATTCATTGACTGGTAAAAAAGAAGATTTTGTTCCGTTGTCTGGTAATGATGTCAGGATGTACACCTGCGGCATTACGGTGTATGACCGTTCGCATATCGGGCATGCGCGCTCTTTATATGTCTTTGATGTGATCCGTCGTTATTTGAAATTCAGCGGGTATAACGTTATTTTTGTCCGTAATATTACTGATATCGACGATAAGATCATTGACCGGGCGCTTGAGACCAAGCGTGAAGCCAAGGATGTCAGTGAAGAACAGATTCGGTTTTATTATGAGGACTTAAAAGCGCTGAATGTCCTTCCAGGGGATGTTGAGCCTAAGGCTACAGATAATATTCCAGAGATGATTGCGCATATTCAAGGGCTTATTGATAAAGGTTTTGCTTATGCCATCCCCAGCGGTGATGTGTATTTTGATGTGCGTGCGTTTAAGGATTATGGGAAACTTTCAGGCCAGAGTATCGACAAGATGCATGAGGCTGTACGCATCGAGAAGGACTCTAAAAAGAAAGATCCGCTGGATTTTGTTTTATGGAAATCTTCCAAGCCTGGTGAACCGACCTGGGACAGTCCTTGGGGCGGCGGACGTCCTGGCTGGCATATCGAGTGCTCATGCATGAGCATGAAACATTTGCATACGAAAACCCTGGATATTCACGCCGGTGGCCGCGATTTGATTTTTCCACATCATGAAAATGAGATCGCCCAGTCTGAAGCATTAACTGGCATGCCCTTTGCTAATTACTGGATCCATCATGGCTTGCTCACCATCAACGGTCAGAAAATGTCCAAATCATCAGGTAATTTTATTACAATCCAGCAGGCCTTGGCTAAATATAGCGTTGATGAGATCAAAATGTTCTTTTTATTTTCGCATTATGCCAGCAATATCGATTTCTCTGAGGAGAAAATCCTTGAGGCGCGCAAAGCGTTGGCCAAATTTGACGTTCTTTTTTACAGGGCTTCAGGACTGCTGAAAGATAAGAATATCGAACCGGTGCAAGCTGGATTCATCAGTAAATACAAGCATGAATTCATCAATGCCATGAATGATGATTTCAATACGCCTAAGGCCCTGGCAGCATTGTTTAATTTGATCAATGATACGAATATTTACATCGATCAAAATAGCGATGACCCAAACTATTTGGGTGTTATTTATCACGCGGTAGACATACTGGAAAATTTGGCGCGTAATATATTCACCTTATTTTTGCAGGAGAAGGATAAGGAATTATCGGCAGATTTAAAAGCCCTGCTTGATGAGCGTGTCCAGGCCCGTGAATTAAAGAATTTTAAACGTTCCGATGAACTGCGTGTGATATTGAAAGAAAAAGGCGTCACTGTCGAAGACGGCAAAAACGGCCAAACCTGGCGGTGGATTTAGTGAGCGGCAAATTTATTACATTTGAAGGTTCAGAAGGGTCTGGCAAAAGTACGCAGGCTGCTTTGGTGATTGATTATTTGAAATCAAAGAAATTGCCGGTGGTACTTTTACGTGAGCCGGGTGGCGTTAAGATTTCAGAAAGTATCCGAAAACTTTTACTCGATTTGAATAGTGCAGGTATGGGAGACGAATGTGAGACCTTGCTTTACATGGCCGCACGCGCCCAAATGGTCAAGGAAATTCTGGATCCGCAGTTAAGGTCAGGCAAAATTATTCTCTGCGATCGCTTTTTGGATTCCACCATTGCCTACCAAGGTTACGGCAACGGGATTGACATTAAAACCATCGAACAATTAGGTTTATTCGCAACCAAGGGACTTGTTCCAGATTTGACGATTCTTTTTGATATCAAGCCTGAAAAAGGCCTAAGCCGTGCGGGGGATAAAAAAGACCGCATTGAATCACGTTCTTTGGAGTATCATAATCGGGTACGCAACGGGTATTTGGATTTAGCCAAACAATATCCTGCACGTATCAAGGTCATTAAAGTAGACGCGGACAAGGAAGAAATTTTTAAAAAGGTTAAACTCTATATTGATGCTTTACTGGGCTTATGATAAATAGCACACAAATCAACACTGCTGCTATGCAGCGTTTTAGCCGGCTTGCAGCAAAAAATCGACTGGCGCATGCGTATTTGCTGGTAGGACCGCAGGATTCAGGAAAGACGCAGACAGCTTTGAGCCTGGCCCAATTAGTCAATTGTGAGAGCGAAACTGTGAAGCCTTGCGGCGAGTGTGGGCCTTGCCGTAAAATTGCTTCAGGCAATCATCCGGATGTGCATGTGATAGGCAATAATGAGATGGATAGCATTAAGATTGATGAGATCCGTTTTCTTTTAAGCCGGGCCCATCTGATGGCGTATGAAGCAAAAACAAAAGTTTTTATTATCCGTAATATTGAACTAATGACCATGGAGGCAGCGAACGCGCTATTGAAGACCTTGGAAGAACCTGCGGCGAACACCTTGATGGTATTAACGACGAGTGTGCCAGAAGCTAACTTGGATACAATCAAATCTCGCTGTCATATCGTCAAGTTTTTTCCATCGTCGGTTAATCGTATTGCCAAAATTCTAATGGATGAGGGCGTGAAGTCCCAAGATGCTCATTTTTTGGCTGTTTATTCAGAAGGGTGTTTAGGGAAAACACGCAAGTTAATCGAGCAGGAGATTGTTGCACAAAGGCGCAAGGTTTTGGATGAAATGCTTCTTAATCGGAATAATGATAATTTTCTTAAAGATCTTTCAGGAGATCCGCAAGAGACTACACAGGCCTTGCGTTTGTTGTTGAGTTTTTTCAGGGATGTACTTTTGTTAAAAAGCGGGATGGCTAAAACAGAATTACTTCATCAGGATTTTTTAAAGGAAATGGATCGATTTTCCGGACGAAGCTTTGAGGACTTAAGCAAGATCATCCGGCAAATCGTGCAAACAAAAGAGCTCGTGGACGAAAAATTGAATGTCAAAATGTCCTTGAGCCTCTTGAGGGAACATATATGGGCCAATTAGTGCAGATAAAATTAGGTGAATACCGTCCAGTGATATTAGTCGATGCGAACGCAATAGCGGTGCGTCGTCACGATATGGTGATTTTGGAAGTTGAACGGAATTTGGAATTCGGCAAGATTATTTCAGATCCGGACAAGGTTTGTACAGGCAAGACCGAGGCAGCAGTGGGCAAGATCGTACGTTTGGCGAGTGACGGAGATTTACGTCAGGTAGTCAATAATGAAATGAAATCCGCTGAAGCCTTGAAAACTTGTAAAAATAAAGTCGTTGAAAGTAAAATGGATATGCAGTTAGTCCAGGCAGAATATTCTTTTGATGCCACCAAGATACTGATCTTTTTTACAGCAGAAGGTCGGGTGGATTTTCGTAACTTGGTGAAAGATTTGGCTAAAATGCTGCGCGTGCGTATTGAACTCAAACAAATCGGGGTGCGTGACAAAGCTAAAATCGTCGGTGGCTATGGTGTTTGCGGCAGGGAATTATGCTGCTCATCTTATATGAAAGATTTCCATCCTCTTTCGATCAAAATGGCCAAGGACCAGGGTTTGCCATTAAACCCTCAGAAAATCTCCGGTGTTTGCGGCAGGGTCAAGTGCTGCATGGCGTATGAATATCAAGTTTACCGTGAATTCGCTAAAAGCCTGCCCAAGATAGGGGCCAAGGTCACCACCCCTGAAGGTGAAAAGGGTAAGGTCATTGCCATGGATATCTTGAAGCATTACGTGACCGTAGATTTGGGTGACGGTAAAATGGTCAAGGTCGATTATCCTCTAGGGAATCCAGTCTCAGTTTAATCATGAGCAAATTCTTTGTTTCAACTCCAATTTATTATGTGAATGATGCCCCTCATATAGGGC
>JABDGZ010000013.1:0-125 GCA_013285735.1 Candidatus Omnitrophota bacterium
GCGCTACCCCACAGGCGCACAGGGGCTGCTTATGAAAATAGCCCCGAAGCGCCGAGCTTGTGGGGTTGGGGGTCATGCGCCCCGGCCGTGAAAAAATATATCCTTGTGTTCCCGTCCATCAAGAC
>JABDGZ010000013.1:135-41899 GCA_013285735.1 Candidatus Omnitrophota bacterium
CCGCAGTAGGAGTTAAAGAAATGTGCGGCATTGCAGGATATTGTTTAAAAACAGAGACCTCACCATCCATTGAACTTATCAATGGCTTTCTGGCGTCCATCCGTCAACGAGGCCCAGATGATGAGGGTGTCAGTTTAATTTCCCGTCCCAGTGGAAAGATTCAAAGCTATAGGACTGATAATACCTATCCTGCCTTGAGCGATCAAATACCGCATCTCCACGAGGCTAAACACAGGCACGATGTGGCATTGGCCCATTCGCGGTATGCTATTCTTGACCTTAGTGAAAAAGGCCATCAGCCTTTTGTAAGCGCTGATAAATCAATCGTCGGGATTTTTAATGGTGAAATTTATAATTACATTGAACTGCGCAAAGAATTGCTGTCACTAGGTGTAAATTTTCGTACTAATTGCGATACTGAAGTCTTGATCGAAGGTTATGCCCGGTGGAAGGATGATTTATGGGCAAAGATGAATGGCTTTTGGGCTATTGTGTTATACGACAACGCAAACCACTCGCTTATTTTTTCCCGCGACCGTATGGGTGTCGCACCACTTTACTATCGTCAAACAGCAAACGGGGTATATTTTTCCAGTTATATAGAGCCGCTAATCGAGATTGAAGGAGCAAAGGCTCAATCCAATGAAGATGCGGTTTTAGGTTTCGCCCAAACAGGATTTAAAGACATAGAGGAAGCAACGTTTTATAAAGAAATTAAATCGCTACCTGCAGGGTGTACCTTGCGCTTATCCCAAACGCAGAGTGTTTTATCTCAAGCCATCATGAAGCGGTATTGGAATCTTCCCACCCAACGGCTGCAAGAAAAAGATATTTCTTTTCCCCAAGCTATTAAGGAATTTAGGACCTTGTTTTTTGATGCCGTGGATATTCGTCTGCGGGCAGATGTAAAAATAGGATTTGAATTAAGCGGAGGATTAGACAGCTCTTCCGTCGTAGCTGCGGCTGCGTTATTGAGTAAACTTAAGATCACCACCTATACTGCTAAAATACAAGGGGCTGATGAAGAGCCTTTTGCGCGTTCTATTTTACAACAATACGATGTGGATTATCGGGTTTTGGAACATATGGAAGATAATTTTGCCCGTGATTATGCGCCATTTACAAAGCTCATGGAAGAACCTTTTGATAATCCTAATGCCTACACCCATTATCAAATGCTTAAAACCATGAAATCTCAAGGTGTGAAGGTGGTCATGACCGGTGCCGGTGGTGACGAGGTCTTAGCCGGGTATGAGTCAAGTTTTTGGCCCAAGGCGTATCAAGAGTGGAAGAAAGAAGAATTCCCGTCCTCTTTAAAAGCTGATTGGTACGAAGTTTGCCGGCGGTATAAAACATTTGATAAGGCTAAAAGCACTTTTAGTAATTATTTTTCTGCTGCTTTCAGGAGATTTTTCAGAAAAGGGCAATCGCCTGAAAGACAGATACCAGCCATGGCGACTACCGCGTTAAATTACCGTGACCGATATGGCAAGTTATCTTTTGATGAGCAGCGTCGTTTTCATTTTTCAGTGGCCCTGCTTCCTTTTTATATGCGCAGCAGTGATCATTTTACGATGGGCATCCCCATAGAACACCGGTTTCCTTTATTAGATTATCGATTAGTTGAATTTGGATTAAGCTTACCGATCAGTTATTTATTCCGCAATGGTTGGACAAAATATATTTTACGCAAAGCCATGGAACCGTATCTGCCAGCCAAGATAATCTGGCGAAGGGAGAAAATGGGGTTTCAGTTTCCTTTTTATGAATATTTAAAAAATAATGAACAAGTCTTTGCGCCGCAACTAGGTTTTCCAGGGGCGTATCAAGATTTTCTTGATCATGATCCTATTTTATTATGGCGTTTGATTTCGATCGGGATATGGCAAAAAGGATTAAAGTCATGACCTTTGTTTTTGTCGTCGATGCTTTTCCATCAGTTTCAGAGACATTTATCCTTAATCAAATTACAGGACTACTTGATTTGGGCCATGAAGTCGTTATTTTTTCTGCGGCCCGTCCGGAAGATCGTGATTTTCATGATGATATCCGTAAATACGATCTTTTAAGAAAGACGTATTATCATAACGACCGTGATAGCAATAAATTCAGCCGTATGTTTTGGGGTTTATTGTTAATTATCCGGTACGGTTATCGCAACCCGAAAGCAGTTTGGAATTCGTTGAACTTTTTTAAATACGGTCGTGAAGCCTTATCGTTGAATTATCTGTATAAGGTGATGTTATTTTTAGCTATTGGAAAGATTGATATTATCCTTTGCCATTATGGTCCCAATGGAAACTTTGCTGCGTTAATGAAAGAATTAGGTCTACAGGGAAAATTAGTGACCATGTTTCATGGCTATGATATCCGTCGAGGGATTGAGCAGGGAGGCGCCATATACGCTCCTCTTTTTAAAAGGGGAGATGCGTATTTAAGTATTAGTGAGTATAACTATAAAAATTTAGTGGCATTTGGGGCACCCGTTGAGAAGATCCATCATCATCCGGTGGGTATTGATATGGAACGTTATACCTACTCAACACGAAGCAACCCGCTTAAAGGAGCTATTAAGATATTGACTGTCAGCCGTTTGGTAAAAGAAAAAGGTTTATTTTATGGTTTGGAAGCTATTCACAAACTCATTAATGAACGTTCCTTGGTGAATATTGAATATTATATTTTGGGGGATGGTCCTGAGCGTGAGGACCTGCAGGCCCAGGCCCAGAAGCTGCACATTAAAGATAGAGTTTATTTTATGGGTTCCCAAACCCAAGAGGCAGTGATCAGGGTATTAAGTGAATCGCATTTATTCTTTTTACCAAGTATTGCTGAAGCCCTTCCTGTTGTGCTGATGGAAGCGCAAGCCACAGGTCTGCCGGTTGTTGCTACTGATGTTGGTAGTGTCACGCAAGTGATGGTAGATAATAAATCTGGGTATATCGTTCCTGCAAGGGATAGCAGTGCGATGTGCGACAGATTAGAATATCTTATCCGTAATCCTCAATTATGGGCTGCGATGGGTGAGGCGGGACGCCGGCATATAGAGGAGCGTTATGATATTAAAAAATTAAATCAGCGTTTGGTGAATTTGTGCCAGGAACTCTCGGGGCAGGCGGCATGATACCTATTGTCAGTGTTATTATTCCAACCTATAACCGCAAAGCAATGCTCAAAAGAGCGCTGGGTAGTGTCCTTAATCAAACATTTCAGGACATAGAGGTGATTATCGTGGACAATGCGTCGGTGGATGGTACAGAAGCATTTGTTCACAGCATTCAAGATCCGCGTATTTGTTATATCAGGCATGAAACAAATAAGGGCGGCCCAGCAGCACGCAATACGGGTATAAAAAGTGCCAAGGCTTCTTTAATTGCTTTATTAGACGATGATGATGAGTGGTTTCCGGAAAAATTAGCTCAACAGGTGGAAAAGTTTAATCAAGTTTCAGCTAATACGGGTCTCATTTATACTTCAGCTGAGATTTATGATGAATCCCGTCAGAAAATACTTAACATTAATCCCACTGGTTTTCGTGGTCAAGTATACACGAGGGTTTTATTAGGCACTATTTTTGGGAGTGCTACTGTTTTAATCAAGCGCGAGTGTTTTGATAAGGTAGGAGTGTTTGATGAAAATTTAAGTTCCTGTCAGGATTGGGACATGTGGCTGCGCATTGCGCGGTTTTTTGAATTTGATTACGTTAATGAGGTTTTAGCGCGAGTCAATATGCACGGGGAACAGATTTCAACGGATTATGCCAAATTGATCCCAGGACGGACCCTCATGGTACAAAAGCATGCCCAAGAGTTTAAGAAATATCCGGATATTTATGTCACTCATTTAAAAAGAATAGGTAAACTCTATTGCCTTAATGGCACATGGGCTAAGGGCATCAGATGGTTTCAACAGGCGATTGCCATTAAACCGTTGGAAATAATTAAAATTACGGCATGGATTTTGTTGGAATGGCCTCGGGTGGTTTTATTCTCTAATCTTAAGAATTTTAAAAAATTATGAAAGTCTTACTTGTTGGTTATCACAATCCGCATTTTGTAAATACCATAGTCCTTCGAGAGAAGGCCGTGGGTTATTTAGGACATGAGGCAATCTTTTTTGATGATGCCAGGTATATTATTCCTGGAAGAATAAGATCGAAGTTTCCAGTGTTGCAGCAATGGGATTTGGCACAGTTGAATCATTCGTTAGTGAAGATGGCCCAAGAACAGAAACCAGACTGTTGCCTGGTCGTGGGCGGGCAGAACATATGGCCTCAAACAGTTTCCAACATAAAAGAGATGGGGATACCTATTGCTTTGTGGACCACGGATGTTCCTGTTGATTTTAAGAATAT
Source organism: Candidatus Omnitrophota bacterium (assembly GCA_013285735.1). GTDB lineage: Bacteria > Omnitrophota > Gorgyraeia > Zapsychrales > Fredricksoniimonadaceae > JABDGZ01. Next base: position 4,490 of record JABDGZ010000013.1, read on the forward strand.
CCTTGATTCAGCGAGCGTTTATGATCATTTATTTTGCGCGGGAACAGAAGCATTAGATATTTTTCAGGCACGAGGTTTTAAAAATGTATCCTGGGTCCCTTTTGGATGTGACCCTCATTTTCATCAACGTCTTTCATTGAGTGAAAGCGAAAGAAAGCAGTACTCCAAAGACATTGTTTTTGTGGGATCTTATTATCCTAACCGTGCAAGCTTGCTTGAGAGTATTGCAGATCTTGATTTGGGCGTCTGGGGACCGTATTGGCAAAAGTTAGCCGCTGATTCTCCTTTAAAGGATAAGGCGGTCAGCATTAAGATGAATTATGATCAATGGGTGCGGATTTTTAATGGTTCTAAAATTAATATCGTCATCCATTATCAGGACGGAAAAACACCTTGTCATCAGGCCAGCCCTAAATTATTTGAGGCCATGGCTTGCGGGAGTTTTGTCTTGACCGACCGGCAAAAAGACGTACAAGCCTTGTTTAAAGATAAGGAGCATCTGGTATTTTTTGATGGCCCAGAGGATTTACGTTCCAAAATTAAATATTATCTTGATCATGAGGATGAGCGTAAGCGTATTGCCGACGCTGGATATGCAGAAGTCAGCGCCAAACACAGGTACCAAGATCGTCTAAAGAAGATACTAGTGCATTTTCAAATTAATTCTTAATACTGGATTCCCGCTTTCGCGGGAATGACAATAGTTTGTCTTTAAAAGCCATGAATCGTAAATATAAAATTATACATTTAGTCGAGTCTCTTAATGAAATAGGGGGAATGGAGCGGATTGTTGCCGAGATAGTCGCTCATTTAAACAAGGAAGAGTTCGAAGCGGAAATATGGTGTGTGCATCAGGGGGGAAAATTTGCTGAAGAATTACGCAAACAAGGTCTTAGTGTAAAGATTCTAAATATCTCCAATTATTATAATCTTTTGAATATCTTGAAATTAGCCTGGTACTTGAAGCGATCCAAGGCTGATATAGTGCATACCCATTTGTATTTTGCTTCAACCATTGGCCGCATTGCAGGCAGGATTGCTGGTGTTAAGGTTTTGATCAATCATGTGCATAGTTCGTATTGGCATTATTCCCCAAGAAATTTATCCATTGAACGCCTATTAAGCAAGATAACTGATAAGATCATTTGTGTTTCTGATCATACGAAAGATTTTGTCATTAACCATGAAAAAATAAAACCATCCAGGGTCAAGGTCATTTATAACGGGATTTCGTGTATTGATACTTGTTCCAGGCAAGAAGCTCGCCAATCGTTTAGCGTTGGCCCTCAAGAAATTATTATTATATCAGTGGCTAATTTGCTTGAGAATAAAGGGCATAAGGTGCTATTAAAGGCTTTAAGTTTGCTTGGAATCCAAGAAAGGAAGGTCAAATGCTGGATCGTGGGTCAAGGGGCCATGGCAGAAGAGTTAAAAGAATATGCCCGGCAGTTGAATTTGGATTCACGGATTGTTTTCTGGGGAGAACGCCAGGATGTCCCTCAATTATTAACTGCCAGTGACATTTTTGTGTTGGCTTCCATTCACCGGGAAGGATTGTCTGTTTCGGTTTTAGAAGCCATGGCGTATCAAGTGCCTGTGATTGCGACCAAGGTGGGTGGGATACCGGAAGCTATTGAGGACGGGGTTAGTGGCCTTTTGATTGCGCCCAATGATCCGGTTGCTTTAGCTGCTGCCATCGAAGAACTCATCAGTAGTCAGGAGAAGAGGCTTGAATATGCCCAGGCAGGCGTGAAGAAGTTCAAAGAAAAGTTTGAATTTAAGAATATGATCGTACGGATTGAAAAATTATATAGAGAATGTTTAAAAAATTATGCCTAAGTACAATATTTTATATATCCATAATAAGAGTGAAATCAGCGGCGGGGAACGCAGCCTTTTGAGCTTATGGGAGAATTTGGATAAATGGATTTTTACTCCTTTTCTGATACTGCCTTGTGAAGGAGATTTTTCCTATCAGGCCAGGGAATTGGGTCTCAAGGTTATTTGTCATTCTTTTCCAAAACTACGTCCCTGGAATATTATTGGTATTGTTCAAACCATGATTACTTTAAGAAAAGTCCTTTTAGAAAATCAAATTCGTCTGATTCACTCGTATACAGCGCGTAATAATGTCTTGGCGTCCCTGGTGGGTCGATTCATGCGTATTCCTGTCATTTGGCATGAGCGCAATGTTCTCATGAAAGGTGAAGTTGATACAACAAGAAAACTTTTATTTTTACCAGACGCGGTTATCTGTAATTCCAAGGCCGTGGCGGATCGTTTGGGTACATTACCTTCAAAAGTTAAAGTTATTTTAAATGGGGTTGATTTAAATAAATTTGTACCCATGGCTGCTGTTTCAGATTTAAAGAAAAAGTATGGCGGGGAGCATAAGCAGATAGTTGGCATTGTCACTAATTTGACGGTACGGCGCAGGGTGGAGTATTTTATTGAGGCGGCAAAAATCATTCATGCTCAAGATCCTAATATTATTTTTCTTATTGTCGGCGGAGAGTTTGAAGAAGTCTCCCAAGGACGGTTAAAGCAATTAGAGCTTCTTTCACAGACTTTAGGGCTTGAAGATTGTCTTTTTTTTATTGGCAGGCAGGATGATGTCCGTCCATGGATCTCGATTTTTGACCTGTCTGTCCATGTGACGTCTCTTGATGCTTGCAGCCGCTCGATATTAGAGGCAATGGCCATGAAGCGCGCCATTGTGGCCATGAATGACGGCGGCAATCCGGAATTAATTGAAAATAATCAAAGCGGGATTTTAGTTGAGCCTTTTGATCAAAAGGCTTTTGTTAACGCAGTGCTCTCCTTGCTTGGGGACAAAGAGAAAAGAGAGAGGCTTGGAAACGCGGCCAGGGTAAGGGTCCAAGAACATTTTGATGTCAAACAGAATGCCCAGGAAACCCAGGAATTATATTTACAATTACTTAAAGGGTAAATAAATGCGTTACGCGATTATATCGGACATTCATGGAAATCTAGAAGGCCTGCAGGCCGTTCTTCGGGAGTGCAGTTTAGCCCAGGTGCAGGCCGTATTATGTTCAGGGGATATCGTGGGGTATGGCGCGAATCCTAAAGAATGTTTAGAGATTATCCGTCAATTTAAGATTATTTCCGTTGCGGGTAATCATGATTGGGCTGTTAGCGGCAGATTGGATTTTTCACATTTCACGGATGACGGCAGAAGAGCGGTGGAATGGACGCGGGGGCATATTGCGATGGAAGATATTGCCTACCTTAACGCGCTGGAATTATCCATTAAGAATAAAGATTGTATCCTGGTCCACGCGTCATTGTATGAGCCGCAGCAGTTTAGATACATGACTAATTTGTCTAAGGCGAGTATAAGTTTTCCATTAATGGATGTTCCTGTTTGTTTTATAGGGCATACCCATGTGCCAGGAGTATTTGTTGAAGCGGATGGAAAAATTTATAACATGGATAATTCGACCATAGAAATTCAGTTGAAGTATAAATATATCGTTAATGTAGGTAGTGTTGGTCAGCCCAGGGATGGCAATCCCATGGCCAGCTTTTGTATTTATGACACTCAATTACAGACCATCGAGTTAAGACGGGTGCCGTACAATATCCACGAGGCCCAAAGAAAAATTATTGAAGCAGGTTTGCCGCGTACCTTGGCATCACGGCTTGCGGTGGGGAGATAAATGCGTTTAGGCATTGATGCACGTGAAATTCAAGACGGTGTTTATACAGGCATTGGCCGGCCTTTGGTCAATTTTTTGCGTTATTTTGCGGCCCAAGACAATAAGGATACCTGTATTTTATTTTCTTCTAAAGAAATTCCTATTGATTTTGGAACTAAGGTCAGCCGTGTGGTGATGCCTGAAGGTATCACCTTTATCTGGGACCAATGGTCTTTGCCACAAGCTATCAAAAAGGCCGAGATAGATATTTTTTATTCACCTTACTACAAAATTCCTTTGCTTAAACCTTGTACAACGGTAAGTGCTATTTTGGATTTAATGTATATTGCTCATGAACCTACATATAAAAAAATGTCGCCGTTAGCAAAAATTTATTATGCCACCTTTGGAAGGCTTTTCGCCCATCGGTCGGATAAAATCCTGACATGTTCCCAATATTCGAAACAGGATATTAAGCGCATTTATGGGGTTGACGAAGCCAAGATTGTAATTATTCCTTTGAGCGTTGCTTCTATTTATTTTTCCCCGCATGACCCATCACAAGTAACAGCCATCAAAAGAAAATACAATATCAATGGCCGGTATATTCTTTATATGGGTAATTTTAAAGCCCATAAGAATATTGCTCAATTGATCCATGCTTTTGCAGTCATTGTCCAGGAATTCCCTGATGTGAGTTTAGTCTTAGCCGGCCCTCTTGAGCATAGTTACTCAGAATTATTAGGAATTATTAAAAATAATCATCTTGAAGGTAGGGTTATTTTTACCGGGAAGGTCATGGAATCCGATGGGCCGCAATACCTGTACCAAGGAGCTGAAGTGTTTGTGATGCCTACACTGTATGAAGGCTTTGGCATACCACCCCTTGAGGCGATGGCCTGTGGGGTGCCTGTGATAGCCTCAAGAGCGACGTCTATTCCAGAGATCGTGGGGGATGCGGGAATTTTATTTGATCCGCACAATGCAACTGAATTGGCTCATGCGATCAAGAAAATCTTTCAGGATCCAGCATTAAAAAAGGAACTTATTGATAAAGGCTTCAAGCGCGCCCGTGTTTTTGAAACAGAGAAGAAAGCCCAAGAAATGTATGATTTTCTAAAACAAGGATTTAAATGAATATCTATTGTGCTGTAAGTATAGACACAGAGTGTGATCAGGGTGTGCAATGGCGGACTTTATCGCCAATGAAATTCACTTCTGTCACAGACGTGATCCCTAATGTCCTTCAAAAGATTTTCTTAAAACATGGAGTTATGTCAACGTATTTATTAAGCCCGGAGGTTTTAGAAAATCCAGCATGCGTGGATGTTTTAAAATCATTACCGCATGTTGAGCTGGGGAGTCATTTGCATGGTGAGTTTGTAGAGCCTTTAAGAAAGCCCGTAGGTGCATCCATCAGTGATTTTCAAGCCATGTACCCTCCTGAAATTGAAGCAGCTAAAATGGCTAATTTAACCCGTCTTTTTGAAGAAAAAATGGGGTTTAAGCCAACCTCTTTTCGGGCAGGGCGTTGGGGGATTAGTCCGCATAGTTTTAAGATATTAGAAGATTTAGGTTATCTGGTTGATTCCAGTGTGACGCCATATTTTACCTGGAAATTTCCCAATCATATCCTTGATTATAAAACAGCCCTTGATGTCCCGTATTTTACATCAGCAGAGAATTTGCTGGTCCAAGGGAAGATGCGATTACTTCAGGTTCCGGTCACCATCGTTTCGCATTACGGGCACATGTTTAATAAGAGTAGTCCTTATTTGCCAGGCTTTGCCAAAGAGATTTTAATCAAAATCCCGTTGTGGAGACCAATGTGGCTTCGGCCGACCTACAGTGATTTTAATCAGATGAAACACGTGATTGATACGTATATTTCTTCTCACAGCGATGAGCAAGATATTGTTTTGAACATGATGTTCCATAGTGTTGAAATATTGCCCGAAGAGAATCCTTATAATTTTGATCAAAAAAGGATCGGCCTTTTTTTAAATAACATGGAAAAGACTTTTGAATATATGCATAAGCGCGGTGTTAAATTTTTAGGTTTGAGTGATATTCATCCTATTTTTGAAAATAGACTAGTATTATAAGCTTTATGAAATACATGGACGGATGACACTGGTATATTGTTCTGGCTAAAATCTTTGTTCACGCTGGTAACGTTGTTTCCCAAATTTGAGGTCACGCGTTAAGTCCAGCCGAATGCAACGGTCCAGATTTTTATACGCCAGAACAACATACCAGTATCATCCTGCGCAAGAGTTGCATTGCATGACAAGTTTGAGAAGGCTGATACCGATGTATTAGTTATGGCTAAGGTTATGGTATTGTTTCCGAAACATTCAGGGATTTTTGGCCAAATGTCTGCGAGGATTTACAACAATTTTTTTCCAAATGAAGAGAATCTTTAGAAAAAAATTGTTGTAAACCGAAGCAGACGGCCAAAATATCCCGTTTCGGAAACAATACCATAACCTTAGCCATCTACAACATATTGGTGTCAGCCTACGAAAGAAGAAGGGGCAGGGAAGAATTCATGACAGAATGGTTAACTAAACTTGAACGGTTCATCCTAAGCTTACAATACGGATTTAAAGTGCCGGATTATGATGGGATGATGAATGCTAAAAAGTGCCAGTTCTTGTGGCAGATGGTGAACACGTATAAAGGTCCTAAGGGAATAATTTTGGAAATTGGTTCCTGGCGAGGATGTTCTACTTCTTGGCTTGCAGTGGCAGGCCAGCGGCTGGGGTTTAAACAAGTGATTGCCATTGATCTTTTTACAGGGACGCCTTCATGGGGACTTGAGAACAAAAATACCTATGATGTCTTTATAAAACGGATGCAAAGCAATCATTTAGACTTCTTTGTGAAGGCGATCGTGGGGGATTCCAAGGAAGTCATAAAGTCGTTTCATTTGCCAGAAGGGATTTCTATCCTGCACATTGACGGCGACCACGAATATGTTGCTGTTAAAGCAGATATTGAAAATTATAGCCCTTTGTTAAATAAGGATGGAATTCTTATTATAGATGATTACGATTCCCAGCACCCTGATGTTGTTCGTGCGACCAGGGAATTGTTAGATTCAGGTGGTTTTAAGAAAATAGCAGAAGTTGAGGAGATACCAGACAAAGGTTATGGCAGTATAGCTTTGAGGAAAATATGACATTAATCAAAAAGGCCCAGGAGAGGATTTTAGAATTAGATGTTTTACGCGGCCTTGCTGCTTTTAGTGTTTTGTGTTTTCACTATACCACTGATTACACCGTCAATTATCTACCCGCGACACCGACCCTATTTCAATTCCCTTGGGGATGTTGGGGCGTTCAGCTCTTTTTTATGATCAGCGGCTTTGTTATTTTTATGACCTTAGAGAAAACAAAGACCCTGCTCGATTTTGTCGTTTCCAGGTTTTCCAGATTATATCCATGCTATTGGGCAGCAGTGATCCTGACATTTTCTGCTGTAAGTTTTTTTCATCTGCCAGGAAGAGAGATTTCATTTCATGATGCACTTATCAATACAAGCATGTTGCAGGACTGGTTTGGGGCTTCCCGGGTAGATAATGTGTATTGGACCCTGACAGTAGAGCTTTCTTTTTATATCGTTATGGGAATTCTTTTTAAAACGAAGATGTTGAAACATATAGAGATCTTAGGCTTGCTTTGGCTTGTTTTTATGGTTTGGAATATCCGTGTTTTTTTATTGATCATGCATTTTCATGTTCCTGTTTGGATCAAAACAACAGGTTTATTAAGGTATGGGAATTTATTCTTTGCGGGAATTCTATTTTATAATTTGAAGACCAAGGGAAGCACATGGTATAGGCATTTTGCTTTATTGATGTGTTTGGGTGTGCAATATATTTTCAGGGAAGAAATTAATCCTTTTGTAGTGCTTGGTTTTTTTGTTTCATTTTATCTTTTTATTTATGGCAAATTATCCTGGATTGTCAATAAACCAACGGTATTTCTCGGCACGATTTCGTATAGTCTTTATTTAATTCATCAAAATATAGGGTTTATCATCATGCGTTATCTGTATTCTTTGCATCTAAATGCTTGGCTTATTTTCATCATACCAACGTGCTGTTCAATCCTGATTGCCTCGGCCATTACCTTTGGTATTGAAAAGCCTGTGATGTATTTGATTAGGCAGAATTATAAACGTTTAATGGGGCCTCAAGGCGAATGAGATCACTTTTTATCATCAACGATTTTCCCCCGATTTTAGGGGGGCAGTCTAATTATTATTTCAATCTGTGCAATGCTTTTCCTGAGGGAGAATTGATTATTTTGGCTCCCCGATGTAAGGATTTTGAGGCTTTTGATGCGACACACAAGCTTCCTATCATCCGTCGGTCTTATTTGGTCAATATCCCGGGGTTTGAAAAGTTATGTAAGATCTTTTTGCCTCTTATTTATAGTTTACCCCTTATAAGAAAAGAAAAAATAGGCTGTATTCATTGCGGCCATGTTCTTTCAACAGGGATTATCGGCCTTATTTTAAAGAAGTGCTTTAAGATGCCGTATGTTATCTACACGCATTCAGCAGATATTTTAGAATTTCAAAAATATTGGCCGATTAAGAAATTACTTCAAAGCATCTTGAACAATGCGGCTCAAGTTTCTTGTAACAGCCAATTTACTTATGACAAATTGCTCGACCTGGGCGTTGACAGCAAAAAGATTAAATTGATTTATCCCAAAACGGATTTCTTGAAATTCGATCGTTCGATAGAAACTGAATCAATCATTGATCGCTACAATCTTGCCGGCAAGAAAATTATTTTAAGTATTAACCGTTTGATCGAGCGCAAAGGCAATGACATGATGATCCGGTCATTGCCTGCCATCCTTAAAGAAATTCCTAATGCCGTTTATATCATCGGAGGCCAAGGCCGCTATGAAGATAAACTTCAGGAAATGGTCAAAGAGTTTCATGTTGAGACAGAAGTTATTTTTGTGAAAAACTTAAGCAATGACGAGGTGATCAAATTTTATAAATCCTGCGATGTATTTGTGATGCCAAGCCGTACACTCAGGCAGGAAGATACGGAAGGTTTTGGAGTTGTTTTTCTGGAGGCTAATGCCTGCGGCAAGCCGGTGATTGGCGGCCGTTCCGGCGGCATTCCTGAAGCAGTGGCAGAAGGATACTCGGGTCTATTGGTTGATCCTCTCAAGGTGGATGAAATTGCTAAGGCCGTGATTAGTTTATTAAAGGATAAAGAGTATGCCCTTCGTTTAGGGGCACAAGGTAAAAAGCGCGTTCAAGAGCAATTTGATTCGCGATTTTATGTTAAAGATATCAAAGATCTGATGGATGGGATTTGATGGATACGCCGTTAAAAAAACGTGTGTTACATATTATCACTCGCCTGGATCCGGGAGGGTCGTCGACCAATACCATTGAAACAGTGGCGCGTCTTGATCCCCAACGGTTTGAGGTTTTTTTAATTAGCGGCCTCACCAAGGATGTGGATGGCAGTATTGAGGCGTCATTAAGGTCACGGAATATCCAATATGTTTTTTTTAATGATCTTCAAAGAGAAATCCGTCCCTGGAAAGACCTCAAGGCCTTTATTCAACTGTATCGCTTGATGAAACAGAAGCATTTTGATATTGTCCACACCCATACTTCTAAAGCAGGGATTCTAGGGCGCTGGGCAGCCAAATGTGCCGGGGTCCCGATGATCATTCATACCCCGCACGGCCATGTTTTTTATGGTTATTTTTCGAAATTCCTGACATCCATTTTTATTTGGATCGAACGCCTTACAGCCCGGATCACGGATCGGATCATTACCCTGACTAATCGGGGCAAGGAAGAACATATTGCTTTTAAAATAGGGCCAGCAGAAAAATTTGTAACCATTTATAGCGGGATTGATGTGAATCCTAAATCAATTCATTCAGATTTAAAGGAACATCTGAAGAAACAATGGACGCTTCATGAAGGGGATTTTATTTTCGGGTCCGTTGGACGGCTGGATCCGATCAAAGGGACGTCCTATCTGATTGATGCTATGAGTCAAGTCGTCCAGAGTCATCCTAAAACCCAATTGCTTTTAGTCGGTGATGGGAGTCAGCGAGAGAAACTACAGAAGCAATGCTTAGGTCTAGGATTACAAGCGCATGTGAAGTTTACAGGATTTCAAAAAGACCCAGCTCCTTTTATAGAAATGATGGATGTTTTTGTTTTAGCGTCGCTTAATGAAGGGATGGGACGCGTTATATTAGAGGCTATGGTGTATGGCAAGCCGGTGATTGCCACCAAGGTTGGAGGTATTCCGGAACTTGTGGGCAATGGCAAGAACGGGTTTTTAGTCCCTCCCCAAGACGCTCATGCATTAAGTACAGCCATGATGGCCATGATCGAGCATCGCGGGCTTCGTGAAGAGATGGCCAAACAGGCAAAAGCAATAGTAGGGGCTCAATTTGATTTAGATAAAATGGTCAAGGACATTGAATGTCTCTACGAAAAGGGTAAGGAGATTAGATGATAAAAGAAAATATAAAGAGATTCTTAAGGACTTTTGGATACGATATCGTTCGAAAATTTCCTGATTTCCCCAGGGATTTTAAAAAAGATGAAATTGATATTATCCGTCAAGTAAAGGGGTACACTCTGACTAGTAACGAACGTTTATATACCTTGATCCACGCGGTACGGTACTTGGTTAAGAAGGATATCCCCGGAGATATTGTTGAGTGCGGGGTTTGGAGGGGCGGTTCAATAATGGCCGCCATCAAGGTGCTTCAAGGTTTAAAGGATGAAAGAAGAAGCATGTATCTTTATGATACATTTGAAGGGATGGTTGCTCCTGGTGACCACGACACAAAAATTGATGGTACGAATGCCCAAGAAGCTTTTGAGAAATATAAAATCAACAAAGATAGTTCAACGTGGTGCCGGTCGGATATTGAGGAAGTCAAAGAAGCGCTGTACAGTACCGGTTATGATCGATCAAAAATACATTTTGTTAAAGGCAAGGTTGAGGAAACAATCCCTCAGATTATACCTGAGAAGATCGCCTTGCTTCGTTTGGATACGGATTGGTACGAATCCACCAAACATGAGTTGGTCCATTTATTCCCGAGATTAGCTCCAGGAGGGGTATTGATTTTGGATGATTATGGCTCCTGGTTTGGGGCGCAAAAAGCAGTGAATGAATATTTCTCAGAAAATAATATCAATATATTTTTGAGCCGGATCGATAATACCGGACGGGTGGCGATTAAATAAATGGACATCTATGTAGAAGAAAATATTGATCGCATGGATCAAGACCAATGGAATGCCTTGGTCCAAAAGAACGCGGTTAATACCATTTTTCAAACCTACGCATTTAACCGTGCTGCCCAGGAAGTTTATGGCCGCAAGGATGGATCGTTTATTGTTTGTGTCAAGGATGGGGGTGAGTTAATAGCGATTTTTCCATTAATGCTCTCTGAGTTGAGAGGCAAACGTGTTTTGCAGTTTATAGCAGGAGAGAGGTCAGATTATGGCGATATATTATGCTCCCAACGACGGGAAGAGGTGCTCGAATTAATTTGGCAGTATCTTTTTTCCAGACGTAAAGAATGGGATGAGATTCATTTAAGCAATCTTCCTTTGGAGGCATCGTTTGCCACCTATATCAGCAAAAATGAAATTCTTAAACGCCTGTCCTTGCGCAGTTCTCAAGATGAAGCAGCCTATGTACGTCTAAAAGAGGATGAAGCTTATACGAAAAGTATTTTGAATAAAAAAAGGGTCAATACGTACAGGCATTCTCTTCAAAAGAATGGTTCTTACAAGGTGCTTCATTTAACTGACCCTCAAGATATTCAGCCTTATTTGGAAGATTTTTTTAGCCAGCATATAAAGCGTTGGCAAGGCACGGCGTATCCCAGTCTTTTCCATGACGAGAAGAATAAGCAGTTTTATCGTCGCCTTGTTCAAACTCTCCCTAAAGGCTGGATTACTTTTACTATTCTTCAGTGGGATAATCAGGCCTTGGCGTATCATTTTGGTTTTACGTATGGCAAGACCTTTATTTGGTATAAGCCTTCTTATAATGTGGCTTTTTTGAAGAGTTCTCCGGGGCAGGTGCTATTACAAGAATTGCTCGAATACGCCTGTGCCAAGGACTTTGATGAATTTGATTTTGGGGTAGGTAAGGAAGCGTTTAAATACCGTTTTTCAAATAAAATTCGCCGCAATAATTCTTTTAAGGTATTTTCTTCCCGTTCTGGGTATCTGTTACATTATGTTCCGCTAGCGCTTCAATGGCGATGGGGGAAATGCCTGTCCCCATTAGAAAAGTTTTTTGCGAAGCCGATCTAGGGTCCTGCGGGAGTTAAGCAGTTTGTTTTCAAAATTATCCATTCCAACCAAATTAGATGTGCCTAAACGTTTTAAAGTAAATAGATCTGTAAGAGCGTCATTCGTTCCTGTGATCGTTGTCAAGGCACAGCAGAAGCCTGCTTCTTGCACACATTTTTTAGTTTGCTCATTAAAAGAATCTTCGCCTCCATAGGGATAACAAAACAGAGGGCAGTTTTTATTTAATTTTTCTTCAATGATTTTTTTAGGTGTAGTGATTTCTTTATCCATCAATTCAGATGTGCACAGTGCCAGGATGGGGTGAGAACAGGTGTGCGCCCCAAAGGTAATTAAGTTGCTTTGAGACATCTCCTGAATTTGCGGCCAGCTTAAAGCGCGATGGGTCAAGGGTGTGGTTTCATTGAACATTAGTTTTTGTTCAAGAGATTTTTCCATCTCATCAACAAACTCAAGCCGTTGGGTATGATCCAGGGATTTAAGCAGGATCTTGATATCATTGATAGCTTTTTTCTTGGCTTCATCAGAATTTAGATCAAATACGAGTTCTTCATTTTTTATGGGCATCCGTAAGGAGCTGTGCCGTGTTGTAAGAATGGCATATTCAATACGGTTGGGCCAGATAAATTGTTTTTGTTCGATAAAGTCCGTGGTCAAAAAGATAGTCGCTGGTGCATTAAATTCTTTCAGGAGAGGAAACCCTAAGGTGAAATTGCTTTCATAGCCGTCGTCAAAGGTAAGAACAACCGCATTTTTAGGCAGAGTTGTTTTTGTAAGGACGTGCTCAACAAAGGTATCGAGCGGTATGATGGAGTAGTATTTTTTGAGGTATTCTAAATGTTTTTTAAAAGTTTGGATATGAAGGTGTTTGCCGTGATAATTTTCTAATTGATCATCTTGGTCAGTCAGACCATGGTACATGATAATGGCTGTTTGATGGCTGAAGAAAATTTGGTCAAGCCATCGGTAAAAGGTGGTATTCAAGGGAGTCTCCGCATTGGCTAAAATCTTTATGAATTATATATTATAATGCCGCAAATTTGATAAATTATATATGGAATATGTTAATCACCATCCATCAACCCCAGTATCTTCCCTGGCTTGGGTATTTTGACAAGGCCCAGCAAGCGGATGTTTTTATTTTGCTTGATGATGTTCAATTTAAGAAAAATGAATGGCAAAACCGTAATCGCATACGCACCGCACAGGGCTGGCAGTGGTTGACCGTTCCGGTGTATCATGAATTTGGTACCAAGATCAATGACATTAAAATTGATAATAAAATACCTTGGTGCCGCCATCATCAAAAAGCGATAGAATTAAATTATTGCAAGGCGCCGTATTTCGAGCAATATTTTCCTTATTTTCAAAAAGCCTGGGACCAGGAATGGGAAAATCTGTCGGATATAAATATTTATTTTGTCCGTATGATCATTGAGCTTTTAGGTATCAAGACCAAGGTCGTTTTATCTTCAGAGTATGAAGCAGCGGAACATAAAACAATACGCCTGGTTGATCTGTGTAAATATTTTGATGCAACAACGTATCTTTCCGGAGAAGGAGGGATGGCGTATCTGGATGAAGAACATTTTAAGGCCCATGATATCAAGATACTTATTCAACAATACCAGCATCCGGTGTATCCTCAAAGGTGGATGCATAAAGGTGCGGAAGGGTTTATTTCTCATTTATCAGTTGTAGACCTTATTTTTAATTGCGGGCCTGAAAGTTTGGCTGTTTTGTCTAATTTGGAAGGGAAAAATAATTGAAAATCATCATTACCGGCGGGGCTGGTATGATCGGCTCCCATTGCGCCGAACATTTTGCCAAGAAAAAGAATAAAGTCGTTGTCATCGATAATTTATTGCGTTCGACCATCTTTGGATCAAAAGATAAAAGTGTGGAATATAATTGGCAGTATTTAAGTACGCTTCCTAATATAAAGCTTCTTAAAAAAGATGTCCGTGACCGCAGTGAAATGATGCGTGTTTTCGCCCGGGAAAAGCCGGACGTGGTCATTCATACAGCTGGGCAGCCGGGTGTTAAATATTCTTTGGAAAATCCTTTTATAGATTATGAGATCAATGCTTCAGGTACCATTAATGTCCTGGAAGCTTTACGTAAAGCTAATAAAAAAGGCATGTTTATTTATACCTCAACCAACAAGGTTTATGGGAATAATGTTAATGCGGTTCCTCTTAAATCTCAAGCTAAACGCTATGCGTTTAAATCCATCAAAGGTATTAATGAACATTTTAGCATCGATCTAACGGGGCACACTCCCTACGGTGTTTCTAAATTGACCGGGGATTTATATACCCAGGATTATGCCCAAATTTTTGGCATTAAAAGTGCTATTTTCCGTATGAGTTGTATTTACGGGACCCGGCAATTTGGTTTTGAGGACCAGGGGTGGCTGGCCTGGTTTGTCATACGTTTCTTTTTGGGAAAACCGGTCACCATTTATGGTGATGGGAAACAGGTGCGTGATATTTTGTGGGTCGGAGATTTGATCAAAGCCTTTGAGGCGTTTTTATCCCGTGATTTTCGTTATAAAGGTGAAGTTTTTAATGTGGGTGGAGGACAGGAGAATACTATTTCTTTATTGGAATTGATTGATTTTTTAGAAAAATTGATGGGTCGTCGGGTCGCGGTTAAGTACGGCCCCTGGCGTAAATTTGATCAAAAAGTGTATGTTTCAGATATAAGCAAGGCAGAGAAATTATTGAAATGGAAACCTCAGGTTTCCCCTCATGAAGGTTTGGGAAGAATCTATGAATGGGTTTCACAAAATGAACATTTGTTTAAAAAATGACCTTGCTTGGAGAGAAAAATGACAAAAAATATTTTAGCCTTTGGTGCCCATCCCGATGATATTGAGTTAGGCTGTGCCGGTGCGTTAAGCAAACATGTTAAGGCTGGTCAAAATGTGTATTTATGCGTGCTCAGTGAAGGTCAGGAAGCGGGTGATCCGATTTTACGAAAAAAAGAACAGCAAGAAGCATGCCGCCGTCTGGGGGCCCGTGAATTAATTTGGGGCGGATGGTCTGATACGAAATTTGAAGTCAGCAAGCAATCTATTGATTTTGTAGAAGCTGTCGTCGCCAAAGTCAAACCTTATGAAATATATGTCAATTATACCAACGATTCCCATCAGGATCACCGGTCATTGGCCCAATGCGTCATTTCTGCCACCCGTTATAATAAACGTGTATTATTTTATGAAGACTATACGTCTTATAATTTTCAGCCTGATATTTTTGTGGATATCGAAGATGTTCTCGATCAAAAAATACATATTATCAGTGCCTTTGAATCCCAGGTGGGACGCAATTTTCCTTCCGGACAAACGATGCTTGATGGTGTTAAATCCATGGCCCAATTCCGGGGTTTTCAGGCAAAGGTCAAATATGCGGAAGGATTTAAAGCTGTGCGTTATTTAAAACTGGATTTCTGATGAATTTTATCCCTCATTCAAAACCAACGCTTCATACGAAAGACATTGCAGCTGTCAGCGCTGTCCTTAAAAGCGGAGCATTGGTTCAAGGTAAAAAAGTCTTGGAATTTGAAGACAAGGTAAGCTCTTATTTAGGTGTGAAGGCAGGGGTGGCGGTCAATTCCGGTACAAGCGCCTTGCATTTAGCGTTATTGGCGTTGAATATTGGTCCTGGAGACCAGGTGATTGTACCATCCTTTGTTTGTACAGCACTTTTAAACGCGGTTTCTTACACGGGCGCCAGTGTGCGGATTGTTGATGTGAATGAGGATGATTTTAATATTTCATCGACGCAGGTAAAGAAGAATTTAAATAAGAAGGTCAAAGCCATCATTGTCCCGCATATGTTTGGCTGTCCTGCAGACTTAAAAGAGTTATCAATTTTTGGTGTACCCATTATTGAAGATTGCGCGCAAAGCATTGGCGCTGATTATGGGGGGCGTCAGGCAGGATCATTTGGCGTATTATCCATTTGTTCGTTTTATGCGACAAAGGTGATGACGACCGGAGAAGGCGGGATGGTGCTTTCTAATCAAACAAAATTGTTGGACCGCATCCGTGATTTTCGTCAATACGATCATGCGTCAAATTTTCAAAACAGATATAATTATAAAATGACGGATTTTCAAGCAGCGTTAGGAATATCTCAATGGCAAGAGCTTCCGCAATTCATTAAGCGGCGCAGGCAAATAGCACAAATATATGACCGTGCTTTTGCTGATGGCGATTTCATCATCCCGTCTAAAGATAACAGCAGAGCGCCTATTTATTACCGCTATGTGATCAAAATCAAAAAAAGAGCAAAAGTTTTTATAGAACAATTAAAGAAAAAGGGGGTTGGAGCATCCCAACCTGTCTTTAAACCCTTGCATCACTATGTTAAGGGATTTCAATGCCCGGTTGCTGACCAGCTGATGGACCAAGGTGTCTCTATTCCTATTTATCCTGATTTATCCGCTCATCAAATACGTCAAATCTGTAGTGCGTGCATGTGATCTCGACTCATGCTGGCCCATGTCATTGGACATCCTTGGGGAAATCTGTTATAAATTAGAGCTATACAAGAAGGTTTATTTTAATGGGGGGTAAAGATGATAGAAAATGATACGTTAGTTAAACATAAAATATTAGGCTATGAAGGCCTTATTGATGGGGTGACAAAGTTGAAAATGTTATACACCGGTGAAAGAGCGGTTGATTTTCAATACCGGATAAAAGTTTTAGGTCTAGATAAACGTTATGTTGCTCCTGAAGAAGATTTGGAAATCGGTAACAAAGATAAAGAAAAAGAAATGCAAAGCATGTTTAGAAAACTCAGGCTAAAGGCAAGGAAGAAGGTCGTAAAGTAAATTCTGCGCCTGTAGCTCAACTGGACAGAGCATCAGTCTTCGGAACTGAGGGTTGGGGGTTCGAGTCCACCCAGGCGCGTTGGGTATTCAAGGAAACCATAGGATTGGAGTTAAGTAGTGTGTAAATTCTTCTTGTATTTTTAGAAAATAGATGGAGAATAAATATTATGAATCACAATAAAAAACAATCCAAAGCTGACCTTATCGAGCCATATGCTGGTGAGTGGGTGGCCCTCACATCAAACCAGACAGCGATTCTCGCCCATTCCAGAAATTTGAAAACGGCTTTAAAACAAGCTCATCAAAAGGGTGAACAATTTCCCCACATGGTTAAAGCTTCCAATGAATTGACAGCCTCAGTCATCTATTGAACCCTACGTTTACTATCCCCTATAAAAAGATTCACATTCCCTCACGGGGAGATTTTCCAGCACAAATTAAATATTCTCCCATCGTTGCCACCGTTTTAGAGAGCAAGACAAACCGGCTTGATTTTTCTTTTGATTCCATTATTGATTCGGGGGCTGATTATTGTGTATTTCCATCACAGTTGGGAGAATTGATTGGGCTTAATGTTGAGCTGGGTAAGAGATTGCCAAATATTTTCATCATATCAAGGTTGCTTTGATTATTGGAAAAGAGGCATGGGAGTTCCCTTGTTTCGCTGGCTTTTCAAGAAAGATGAATCACAAGGGAGTGGGATTGCTTGGCCGACAAGGATTCTTTAATTTGTTTAAAAGAATCGAATTTTTAGAAAATAAGCGGAAGTTAATATTGACAGCAGAAGCCGCTTCGTTGTTTTAATATCAGCATAAAAATAATAATAACAACAAAAAATGAAAGGAGTAAGACTTATAAGAAGTAGTCTTTACTCTTATGGAACAGAGCAAAAATTCTAAAAACCTAGTTAATTTTTATAACTATGTCTAAAGTTTTTAAAAAGCGTGGCAAGAGATGCTGTATCTGCGGTAAGCCGGTTTTTTCCATCCATTCCATGTATTGCCACACACACGCACGCTTGGCCTATCGCATGAAAGAAAGACGGTTTCCACCCGAGGCTGTTGAGGGGGTTTGGAATTATTTGCGTGCCAATGGTGATAGGTGTTTTTACACCAAATTGCCACTTGAGATGGAGGACATCAGATCCCCTTGGTTTTGTGTTTTTGACCATTTGATACCCCTTGATCCCCGCAAGATCGTGTTGACCTGTGCCTTGATCAACGAGATGAAATCAGCCCTTTCCGTCAAGGAATTTTGGTATTATGTCCAACAGTTGGCTGATTATATAGATAACGGCAAGAAGATAAAAAAGATAAAGCTGGCCTATTGGCGGCAAAGCGTGTTGAGTGAGAAAAGGGGACACGTACCTGCCGCGTTCGATGTCATGAGGGGAAGGGGCAAAAAATGTTGCCTTTGCGGGCGTCCGGTCTTTAATGTCCGATCCAAGTACTGCCTGCGGTGTTCACACTTCGTTCATCGCCTGGAGATGCAAGGGTTTGATAAAAGAGTCGTTGAGGATATTTTAGACCATGTGCGCACCCATGGCTTTACGTGTTTTTATACCGGCATGCCTTTGGATATGGCCAATGACCGAAGCCCATGGTATGGCGTTTTTGATTATTTGACGCCCGGTGATCCCTCCAAGGTTGTGCTGACTTCCGCCTTATTTAATGAGATGAAATCAGACCTTTCCATCAAGGAATTCTGGTATTACATCAGGCAATTGGCCAATTATAAAAGGAATCATACAAGAATCAGGAAGAAAAAATTGGTTTACTGGTATAGGCTGACACCCCAAGAGCTGCGTGTAAAAAGTCTTCGGGACTAGGTGTTGGGGTTTTAGGAAGGCCAAATGAGGAGTTTTTTTAAAGAGAAATATTATTTTAACTGTAAAATATGATAAACTTAAAATGATGAAAATTTATCGTGATTACCGGGGGCAAAGCATACGTTTAACAGAGGAGCGGCGGAAACATATACTTGAGCATCCTGAAATGAAAGGACTGATGCCTCGTATTCAAGAAACTTTGTCTGAACCACAGCGGGTCATTCAATCGTTGAGCGATAAGGAAGCCAATCTATATTATAAATTTTATGTCGGTACAAAAGTGGGGGATAAATATTTGTGTGTTGTGGTAAAGATGATTAAGAAAGATGCGTTTATTCTTACGGCTTATTTAACGGATGCGATTAAAAAAGGGGAAATTATATGGCTAAGAAAATAATCAAACTTTGGTATGATAAAGAAGGCGATTACCTTGAAGTTGCTTTTGAGAAGAAGGTAGGATTTTTCCGTCAGACCAAAAATGATGCGGTCATGGAAAAAGTTGACAAAAAAGGAAATATTCTTGGCTTTTCTGTCTTACATGTCAGCAAACTTGCCCAAAAACCATTACAAGTGTCATTAGCTTAGATGTCAGTACAGGTTCCTCTACATAACACTCCTTTAGCAGATGAGCATGTGGCTTTGGGTGCCAAAATGGTGGGCTTTGGCGGCTGGAACATGCCTTTGCAATATGAAAGTATCCTCGCTGAGTGGGATCATAACCGCAAAACTGTTTCCATTTTTGACTGTTCCCATATGGGTGAATTTTTAATTAAAGGTGATGCCAAGGCTTGCGGTTTGGACTCCATTGTGACGCAGACGATCGTGGACATGCCTGTGAATACTTGCCGTTATGGGGCGATGCTCAATGGTCAAGGCGGCATTATTGATGATCTGATTGTTTACCGTAAAGCGCCTGAAGATTGGATGATTGTAGTCAATGCGGCTAATATAGAGAAGAATGCGCAGCATTTTCGTGACTCTCTCAATGCCAATGCCCAGTTTGAAGATGCTTCTTTTAAAATAGCCAAGCTGGATCTGCAAGGTCCCCAATCACGTGATGTATTAAAAGTTTTAGCACCGGGCATAGAAAAATTATCTTATTATACTTTTGATCAATTTCAGATAAATGATATCCCTTGTTTGATCAGCCGTACCGGCTACACCGGCGAGTTAGGCTTCGAAATTTATTGCCCTTGGGAAAAGTGTAAAGAAATCTGGAAATCTTTTTTGGCCCATGCTACAGTAAAACCCACAGGCTTAGGGGTGCGTGATGTCTTGCGGGTGGAGATGTGCTACAGCCTTTATGGCCACGAACTCGATGAAAGCATTTCTCCGCTGGAGGCAGGACTGGATAAATTTATCGACGGAAAAAAAGATTTTATCGGGCGCCAGGCAGCTTTGGCGCGGCCTCCAGAACGCAGCATCGGTTATTTTATCAGTGCCTCGCGTAAAAGCCCCAGGGCTGGAAACAAGATTTTTGATTCAGGGGAAAAAGAAATGGGAGTCGTTACAAGCGGCACTTTTTCACCAGCGTTACAGGTTGGTATTGGCATAGGATTCATGAGTCGTACCAGCAAGGACGCTGGTACTGGTATTTTTTTCGGTGATGAAAAAAGTAAATCTGCGGCCACCGTTGCCAAAAGGCCTTTTTATAAAAACGGATCTTTAAAATCATAATTTTTAGTTTTGAACACAGGAGATGGTTATGGAAATCGAAGAAAATTTTCTTTACACCAAAGAGCATGAATGGGTTTCTATTGAAGATAATATAGCGACGATGGGCATTTCTGATTATGCCCAGGAAGCGCTGGGGGATGTGACCTATGTCGAGCTGCCCGAAGAAGAATCTGACGTAGAACAGTTTGAACAGTTTGTTTCCGTCGAGTCAGTCAAGGCTGCCAGCGATATATTCGCCCCGATGGCTGGTAAGGTCATCGAGGTCAATCGAAAGCTCGAGGACACTCCAGGCTTGATCAATAAGGATTGTTACGGTAAAGGCTGGATCGCCAAGATCGACGTGCGTGATATGGATGAAAGTACTAATCTGATGAGCGCGGAAGAATATCGGAACTATTTGGAATCCTTGCATTGAACCCGTATATCACCAATACCCCCCCAGAAGTTGAGCAAATGCTCAAGAGTATCGGCGTCAATACTATTGACGCCCTTTTTGCTGACATTAAACCCGAACACAGGCCTAAATCATTTGACCTGCCCTCAGGCCTTTCAGAATATGAAGTTGTCCGCCGTGTGACAGCCCTGTCTTTAAAAAACAATGTACATGTCACGCCATTTATCGGCGGAGGCTATTACGATCATTATATTCCCACCGCCGTATCATCATTGACTTCCAGGGGAGAATTTTATACCGCTTATACTCCCTATCAACCTGAATGTGCCCAGGGGACCTTGCAGGCCCTTTTTGAGTATCAAAGTTCCATGTGCGCCTTGACCGGTATGGAGGTTTCCAATGCCTCTTTATACGACGGGGGAACAGCTCTGTACGAGGCCATGATGATGGCCATTCGGATCACTGGACGCAATAAAGTGATCATGGACGGCGGGGTCAGTCCTATTTACCGTAAAATTCTAAAAACATACACGCATCATCTGTCTTATCAATTTGAAGAAACACCGGTGGTTCATGGCCAAAGCAGCCGCGAAGAAATATGCCGGCTTCTTGATAAGGACACCGCGGTTGTGATTTTGCAGAACCCTAATTTTTTCGGGGCCATTGATGATTTTACAGACATTATCCAAAAGGCCCATAGTGCCGGTGCGTTAGTTATTGTCAGTGTCTATCCCATATCTTTAGGATTATTAAAAACACCGGCGGAGATGGGTGCTGATATTGTGACCGGAGAGGGTCAATCCTTGGGGTTACCCCTTAATTTCGGCGGCCCTTATTTAGGGTTTATCTGTGCCCGCAAAAAATATATCCGTAAAATGCCCGGACGTATCGTCGGTGAAACCGTGGACTCCAAGGGGCAGCGATGTTTCGTTAATACCTTACAAGCGCGTGAACAGCATATCCGTCGGGAAAAAGCCACGTCTAATATTTGTACCAATGTCTCTTTATGCGCCTTACAGGCGGCGATTTTTATGGCAGTGATCGGTAAAAATGGACTGAAGGAAATGGCGCAGTTGAATTTGGATAAAGCTGAATACGCGAAGCAAGTGTTGGCCAAGATCAAGGGTGTTGAAGTCAAACGTTCCGCGCCGACATTTAATGAATTCACCGTGCATCTGCCCAAGGATGCTTCTCAGGTAGTTGCGGTCATGATGAAAAAAGGCTTCGCCGCAGGATTTGCGCTGGGCCGTTATTATCCAGGCATGGAGCGCTATTTATTAGTCGCTGTGACCGAGAAGCGGACCAAGGAAGAGATTGACCGTTACGCGAAGGCGTTGCAGGAAGTGTTAGAATAATACGCGTGCATTGTAAGTGATAAGTTTGTTCTTTTTGCGACTGGGCTCCGCCGCGTTTTTTCCTGCCTGCTTCTGCAGGCAGGACGCCAAAGGTCTCATTTTTTTCGGTGGCTGAACAACTCGCCTTGAAGTTCTCTGGAACTTCAAGGCTCGAACAGTTCAGCCATCCCTCGGCCAAAAGCCTCGGGATGCCCTCAAAAAATGAGCTGCTTTGGCTAAAAACGCACAGTCGCAAAAAGAACAAACTTATCACTTACAATGATGCATGTATATAATTGCGGCGGGTGGATCGGCGTTGATGTTAAGGGGCGGACGGTGACGGTTCTCTGGGCTAGTGAAGGGAAACCACCGTTCTATAAGGCTGTGACGTTCGCGTTTCAATTAGGAGCACCTTAACAGCAAGGCCGAGACAGGACCCGCAGGGAAAAGAATGGAATATATGGAATTAATTTTTGAAAAATCTATAGCAGGGCGTAAGGGGTTTGATTTTGGGGCTTCGGATGTTCCTGTCCATGTGCACATCGCTTCCAAATATGCACGCACCCAGGATGCTCCTTTACCGGAAGTGTCAGAACTTGACGTTGTCCGCCATTATACCCGTTTGTCCCAAAAAAACTTTTCCATCGATACGCATTTTTATCCCTTGGGCTCATGCACCATGAAATATAATCCCAAGTTTACCGAAGCACTTGCACGCTTGTCGGGATTCACCGACCTGCATCCTTTGTTGGCCCAGTTGTCGGGCGGCGAGCAATGGACCCAGGGGGCGTTGCAGATTTTGTATGAGTTAGAAGAGTGGATGTGTGAAATGACCGGCTTTAGTTATTTTACCATGCAGCCTCTGGCTGGCGCTCACGGAGAATTGACCGGCATCATGCTCATGGCGGCGTATCACAAGTCTAAAGGCAACAGTAAGAAAAAATATGTCATCATTCCTGACTCTGCGCACGGTACCAACCCTGCTTCTGCCGCGGTGGCTGGTTATGAAACAATTTCTATTCCGTCTAATAAAGACGGCGGGATGGATTTAGAAGCGCTTAAAGCGGCTGTTAATGATGAGACAGCCGGCTTGATGATGACCGTGCCCAGTACCTATGGTGTATTTGAACCCAATATCAGCGAGATCGCCAAGATCATTCATGCGGTCGACGGTATTATGTATTATGATGGGGCCAATTTAAACGCGGTCTTGGGGCGCTCCCGTCCGGGTGATATCGGCTTTGATGTGATGCATATCAACACGCATAAAACCTTTACAACACCTCATGGCGGCGGCGGACCTGGTGCCGGGCCTGTGGGTGTTAATCATAAACTTTTTAAATTCTTGCCGATCTCACGGGTGGTCAAGCGCAGCGACGGCATTTATATGCTGGATTATAATTATCCTGAATCCATCGGGTATATTTCTTCATTTTATGGTAACTTTGGTCTTTTGGTACGTGCCTATGCTTATATGTTGATGTTGGGCAAGGAAGGTTTGAGGGCCACGACCGACCATGCGGTGCTGAACGCCAACTACATCATGAAAAAATTGGAGCCCTATTATAAAATTTGCTTTGACCGTATCTGCATGCATGAAAGTGTTTTTTCAGCCTCACGGCAGGCGGAACGCGGGGTGCATGCCATTGATATTGCCAAATTCCTGATCGATCAGCAGATCCATCCGCCGACGGTGTATTTCCCCATCAGTGTCCCTGAGGCGATCATGATTGAACCGACTGAAACTGAGTCCAAGCAGACCATGGATCATTTTATTGAGAAAATGATCGAGGCTGATAAACTTTCTCAAACTGACCCCGCCGCATTTAAAGAATTTCCCAAGACCATGCCGGTGGCCCGGCCGGATGAAGTTAAAGCAGCAAGGGATGTTAAAACTAGTTTCTTTTTAACCTCTGAAAAAGAATAGTTCTGGATTCCCGCTTTCGCGGGAATGACAGGGTGTATGTCATGCAGCTTAGAGATATTTCATTTCCCACCCCGCAGGAAAATATCGCTTTTGATGACGTTTTATTGTCCTTAGCCGAAAAGCACGATGCCGGGGAGTATTTGCGTTTTTGGGAATCTTCTAAAATATTTGTTGTTCTGGGACGTATCGGCCGCGCGGAAATGGATGTTAATGATATCCATACCCAAGAAGACAATATTCCCGTATTAAGGCGTTCTTCGGGCGGAGGGACAGTTGTTCAGGGGCCTGGATGCCTGAACTACACCCTGGTTCTTTCGAAGCAAAAGTATCCGCAGCTTAATGATTTGCGTAAATCATATGCATGGATCTCTGCCCGGGTCATTGAAGCCCTGCGTGTGGCAGGAGTGGAAGCTTATTTTAGGCCCACCTCAGATTTGGCTACAGGTCAGACTGAGAAAAAGTTTTCCGGCAACGCCCAACGCCGTGGGAAAAACTATATTTTGCATCATGGCACGATACTCTACAAGTTTGATCTGGCGCTTATCAGCCGATATTTGAAAATGCCCCAGGACATTCCCGAATACCGTAAAGCCCGCCCGCACACGGATTTTGTCACCAATATCCCCATTGACCCTCAAATTTTTAAAGATGCCCTGGCCCAAAGCTTTCAGGCATCAGCTTTGCAAGCCCCGAGCGCGGAAGAACTTTCATTCCTGAAAAATTTTTAGATATTTAATGATATTTTATATAAATTTGATAATATAACGGCATGCCTGCCAAAATTGCATGTCTTTTTATCTTACTTATGAGTTTTTGCGCTATATCACGGCCTGTTGCAGCTGATCCTGATCCAGAGTACAAGCAATATACGGATTATTTTGAAAAGGTTTATAAGGTTTTCCAGGACAATTATTATCTGGCCCCTGACCGCGACATTTACAATCATTTTCTGCAGAAATTTAATACCAACATTTACGCCCAGCTTAAAAGCGAAGGTAAAAGTAATGATTATGTCCGCTGGCGTTCTGCCTGGTATTTGGTGGACGCTTTACGGTCCAAGGATGATCGATTTACCCAATTTTATCCGCCTAAACCTGCTGTGAAATTCCAACATGAAGCCCTTGGTGAGAAAATTGATCTGGGTATTGAAGGTAAAAAGAATGATATCGGTTTTTTGGTGACCCGCATGGAGCCGCGTTCGGATGCGTATACGCAGGGTTTGCGTGAGGATGATATTATTTTGCAGATTGACGGGGTGAGTGTAAGGTCAATGACTGAAGATGCGATTAATAGTCAGTTAACGCCGCTGGTCAACACGCAAGTTAAATTAACTTATTTAAGCAGCGAGACCAAGACGCAAAAAGTAATTGCCGCTGTCAGCAAAGAATATTTTAAACAGACGGTATTTTTGCATCCAGTACCGGTGCCTGGTATTTTTTGCCTGGAAGTTCCTAAATTTGACCGCATGACAGGGGAAGATATGTACCGTTATTTGCAATTCATCAAAGCACAGCAACCTAAAGGGTTGGTCTTGGACCTGCGGGGCAATCCCGGCGGTCCGCCGTTAGCCGCGAGGGAAATTTCCGCTTTTTTTCTCAAAGGTGGCGATGAATTGGTTTATTTTCAAAAACGCAATCAGCCTAAAATTGATCTGGATGTCCCGGCTATTGATCCCCAGTATCAATTTGCCGGCCCCATTGTTATTCTCGTCGATGCGGATACGGGTTCTGCGGCGGAATTATTCAGCGGGATCATGCAATTTAGAGGCCGTGCGGTTGTCTTGGGGGTTAATACAGCAGGCCAGATTTTATTGAAGTCCATGTTCCCTATGGGCGATGGTTCTTCGATTGCCTTGGTAACAGCCCGCACACATTATCCGGATGGAACGGTTTTTGGTTTTGACGGTATTACTCCCAATAAAATAATCAGCGATGCTCCTAAGGATGGTTTGATCAATTTAGCGGCAGCCTTGATTGCGATGCAAAACAGATAGTAGATATGATCCTTTTTATTTTATTTTTTGTCCAATTCATTTCTATTTTGGTTGCGATCCTTTTTTTAAAAAATTTGTGGGATAAAGAAAAAGCATCGCATGACACAAACCTAACGACTTCGAAAGAATAGCGAATATTGATTCCTTCTAATAAAAAAATTCTTGTCATCGTCCCTGCTTTTAATGAGTGCGGTAATATCGGCCGTACGGTTGCAGAAATCCGCCGTTGGGCGCCGGATGTTGATATTTTAGTGATTGATGACGGTTCAAGGGATGATACCGTGCAGGAAGCCCAACAAGCTGGCGGCATGGTGGTCTCATTGCCGTTTAATTTAGGTATCGGGGCCGCGGTACAGACCGGATTTCAATACGCCCAAAGGCATCAGTATGATATTGCTGTTCAGGTTGACGGCGATGGCCAGCATGATGCGTCATTTTTAGAAAAAATTATTGAACCTATACGCCGTGATGAAGTGGATATGGTGGTGGGAAGTCGTTTTCTTGAAAAGTCCGGCGGTTTTCAATCGTCATTTAGCCGTCGGGTGGGGATTAATTTTTTCGTGCACCTGATCAATGTGCTGACCGGGGTGAAGGTCAATGATCCAACGTCAGGATTCCGGGCGTACAATAAAAAAATGATCGCTTTGTTTTCTGAATACTATCCTCATGATTTTCCTGAACCTGAAGCTATCGTCGTAGCTCAGCAGATCGGGGCACGCATTGTTGAAATATCTGTCGTGATGCGCGCCCGGGAGGCTGGCAATAGCTCCATCCGTTATTTTAAAACCTTGTACTACATGGTCAAGGTGACCTTGGCTATTCTTTTGCACATGATCCGTCAACGAAGAGGTAGGGTATGAACATTCATGTGGTGGCGATCGTTGTTTCGGTAGTGATTTTTTTATTCGTCATTGATTTAGTGCGTCGGAGAAAATTAACTTTTAAGTATGCGATGGGCTGGCTCCTGGTTTCTGCCGGGGCCATTTTTTTTGCGGTATTTTACCATTTACTTTTTTTCTTTGCAGCCCTGCTAGGCTTTGAATTGCCCAGCAATTTTATTTTCTTCGCGTTATTTTGCGTCTTTGTTTTCTTAAGCCTTTTGCTGACAGTATTTTTGTGCCAGCAGAATAACCGCAACGACGCGATGGCCCAAAAAATCGCCTTGTTAGAATTTGAATTGAAGGAATTGAAAAAGAAAAATTGAATAATAAGCGCGCATATGAGATGAGTTGATATTATTTTTTCAGCACGGGATATTTCCGCCGTCTGCTTCGGTTTACAACAAAAATGTTCTAAAGATTCTCTTTATTTGGAACATTTTTGTTGTAAATCCTCGCAGACATTTGGCGGAAAATCCCTTATTGTGCTGAAAAAACAATATCAACTCATCTCAAACGCATGAATTATTGCATCATTGTAAGTGATAAATTTGTTCTTTGCAGCGACTGTTCGTTTTTAGCCAAAAGTTTTTGTTGTTGAGGGAAGCCTGAGCCGAAGGGCGAAGGCTGGCTGAACATGTTCGAGACTGATCTGCCAGAGGCAGAGCAGGCGAGTTGTTCAGCCACCGAAACAACAGAGAAGCTTTTGGCGTTAAAAAAACGAAGCCAGGAGCAAAAAGAATAAATTTATCACTTACAATGCCTCGTGCCTGGATTCCCGGAGCAACTGCGAATGTCCGGCATGAGGACCTTTCGCGGGAATGACATATTTTTTTATTAAAGAAAGTGAAATGTCTGTAAACCCCATCACCGTCAGTGTTATTGTTCCTGCTTACAATGCCGCAGCCACTATCGGCAAAACCCTTGAGGCTTTATCTAAGCAAAATTGTTTCCAGCCTTTTGAAGTGATCGTGGTGGATGATGGTTCCAGCGATAATACGGCAGATATTGTATCTTCATTTGCCTTAGTACGATATGTGCGTCAGGATAATGCTGGCCCAGCTTCTGCCCGCAATCATGGGGCTCAATTAGCTCAAGGTGAGTACCTGGCTTTTACAGATTCTGATTGTATCCCGCATGAAAATTGGATTGCAGAATTGATGCAAGGATTTGGAAAGAAAGAAGTTGGGGTTGTTGCAGGAAGCTATGGGATTGCTAATCCGGAGAGTCTTCTAGCGCGTTGTATTTACAAAGAAATCCTTTGGCGGCATATGAATTTAATGCCGGAGTATCCTAATGCCTTTGGCAGCTACAATTTTTGCGTCAAAAAAGAAGTTTTTAATGCGGTCGGGGGGTTTAATACAGCTTACCGTAACGCCAGTGGAGAGGATAATGATCTTAGCTATAAGGCCATAGGGGCAGGCTGGCGGATTTATTTTCAGCCTAAAGCCCTGGTGGATCACTACCATCCAACCCGGGTGGTTAAATATTTAAAAGAACAATTTCGGCATGGCTTCTGGCGGGTGAAGATGTATCAAGATCATCCGCGCATGATGCGTGGGGATGGGTATACTTTTTGGAAAGATATCATTGAAGTCCCTTGGGTTGGACTTTTGCTGGGAGGTCTGCTTTTAAGTGCTTGGCATGGTGTGACGTTTAGTCATGTTTTATTGTTTATATTATTTCCTTTTTTGATATTTGAAGTTTTATACGCTTTAATCATGACACGTTGTTTATTTGAAGGGATTTTCTACGGTTTTATATTTTTATTTCGGGCCCTCAGCCGCACCTTTGGTTTCTCGACGGGAATTTTGCTGTTTTTGATTTTAAAAATAGCGAAAATTTTTCAATAATCCCTTGAAACACCTTTCCCCTATGTTAATATGATAAGGATAAATGAAAAAAGTTCTAAGCACTTGTCGTTATTATATTTAAAATCTAATTTCCTCGACGGAGAAATTAACACAGGTTTTTATGGCCAAAGAATCCGCAGAAGAAAAGTTAATGAAGATGATGCAAAAGACGGCACCTTCCGTCGCTGCTAAGTCATCTTCTCCAGCTCTTCCCAAAAAGAAATTCAAATTTACTTTTAGCATTGGTGCCTTAAACGCGCTTTTATTTTTAGGGATCATGGCCTGTGCCCTCGCGTTGGGTTTTGAAATGCATGCCGGGTATTCCTTGCTCAACCAGGCAGTGGAATTCCCCCGTGAATCAAAGGCTGATCTTTCATTGTCGGATATCGCCTTGCCATCCACTCCCACAGCTGACTATTATTTACAGAAAATCAATGAGCGTGATATTTTTAAACCGTATGTTCCCAAAGAAGCCAAAGCAGCAGCAATACAGGGTTTGGCGCAACAGATGTCCAAGTATAAACTCGTCGGTATTGCTTGGTTGGATTTGCCTGAAACAGCTTCTATCATGATCGAAGATAAAGATAAAAATAAAACTTACTTTCTTAAGCAAGGTGAACAATTAGAAGGCGTCACTGTCAAGACTATCTATACGGATAGAGCGGTCTTCAGTCACGAAAATGAGGAGATGACAATCAAGCTATGAGCCCACACATTCCTAAACTTAAGTTTCTGATACTCTTTTTGATTGGCCTTGCTGGCTCAATCGCTTTTTTGACCTTTGCAAAAGCGCAAACAGATGATGGGGAGGCCCAAGCGATACAGCCTATTATGATGACCGAGCCCAAAGAATCTTTGGATGACCGGATGGCTCGCAAAATCACACTCGATGTGCGCGACATGAACGTCGTGGACGTGATTAAATTCCTGGCCGAAAAGGGGGAGTTTAACGTTATTATTTCTCCGTCGGTGGAAGGCAAGAGTACAGTGCTCTTGCATGATGTGGATATCAAGGATGCTCTTGATATTGTCGTCATTTCCAACAAGTTGGCCTATCACATTGATGATGATATTGTCCAGATCATGTCCGCCAGCGAATACGAGGCGATGTACGGCAAACAGTTTAGCGATAAGACAGAAGTGAGCATTGTGCATTTACAATACGCTAAACCCAGTTATGTCCTGGCAGCGCTTGATAATATGCGCAGCAATCGCGGTAAAATTATTATTGATGAAGATACGGGTTCCGTGGTTTTGGTGGACACGCCCCAATCCATTGAATTGATGAAGAAAGCCATTGTAGAAATGGAACAGCCATTGGACACCATGGTTTTTGATTTGAAATACGCCAAGGCAGATGTGGTTGCTGAAAAGTTGCGCACCCGTATTGATGCCAAGGCCGTAGGTACGATTACAGCCGATGAACGCTCTAATGAGATTTTAGTGAGGGTGTTTCCTGGTCGTCGGGATGAAGTGGAAAAAACCATTCATAGCCTGGATGTGCCTACCAAGGAAGTCTTGATTGAAGCCAGGGTTTTGCAGGTTGTTATAAACCCGACCTATGATATCGGGATGGATATAACAGCACCCATTACAAGTGCTGGAAAACAACAATTTAATTTATCTAGCAGCGCTCTCGATGAACCTGCTTTGAATGCTGCTGCTGCATCCGGTTCTTCAGCGGATAATCTGGCCAATACTTTCGGCAGAATTTCTGTCGGGAATTTTAGCGCCAATCAATTCACGGCAGCCATTCGCGCTTTGCAGCAGGTCAGTGATACTAAGATCCTTTCCAGTCCTCAAATTTTGGTGACTAATAATGAAGAAGCCAAAATCCATATTGGAGACACTGTTCCCTATATAGTAGCCACCACCAATGGTACAGGAGAGAATGCGATTACCTCTGATGACGTTCGCTTCGTTGATGTTGGTTTGAAATTGGATGTTATTCCGACGATTAATGATGACGGGATGGTAACCATGAAACTGACACCAGAAATTTCCGAAGTGGTTGCGACCATTAAATCAGCCGAAGGCAGTACTATTCCTCAAGTGAATAAAACCGAAGTAGAAACTTCAGTCATGGTGAAGGATGGTCAAACCATTGTCATGGCGGGCTTGCGTAATCAAGATAAGGTGCATACGAAAAAAGGTATCCCAGGGCTTATGGACCTTCCTTTAATAGGCGGAGCTTTCAGCCGTACTACGGATACGCTTACCAATACTGAAATAGTTATTTTAATCACACCTCATATTGTTAAAGGTACTGATGATTTTGATAAAACAATTGGCACGATCAAAGGGGCCAAAACGTATGACGATAGTATTAAAATGAACGATCCTGCTGCGCCGGCGGGTACCGAATCCAAATAATTCCAAGGACGGAGATCAAACTTATGGGTAAATTACGTAAAGAATTTTTAAGTAGACTTAAACCTGCAACGTTGAAGCGATGGGGTATTTTTACAGCAATGATTTTTATCGTTGCCCCATTAGGAGGCGTTTCTCGTGCGCATGCCCAAGATGATACTGGTGTGACACCACCCCAGCAGACTGTGGGCAGCAGCGCTGACGAGTCACAGGCTGAACGCGAAGAATTTGTGAAAGAGATCCGTCGGGTGGAAAATCTTAATAAAAAATACACCCAGGAAATCCAGGATATCCGCGCCCTGTTGGCAGATAAAGATGCTGACTACCAAAAACGCATGCAGGATTTAGAAGACAGGCTGGCAGCTCAGCAAAGTGATAATACTAAAAAAGAAGTTGCCCAAGAGCAAAGCCAGCAAACTACCCAGGAATTAGAAGCCAAGACTAATGAAATGCTTTCTAAAGGTGGTGACATGGACCCTACGGACCAAAATTTTAGGGCTGAACTGGCAAAAGCCCATTACAACATGGGCAATATTTATTTTGAACGCGGTGAATATCAACGATCAGTGGTGGAATATTACCAGGCCGTGGATCTGATGCCTAATGATCCTGACACCCATTATAATTTAGCATTTGTCAGCGGTGAGTATTTGGGCGATCAGGAAACTGCTTTGAAGCATTATCAATGGTATTTGTATTTAAAACCTGATGCGTCTGATAAACCTGCGGTCAAGGAAAAAATCCTTCAGGCTAAACTTGCTTTGCGCAGCAAAATTGATTCCCCCTTGGATAAAAGCGACGGTAACTTTAACTTAACACGTTAGAATTGTTTTTTATGACCGAACATTTCGGAAAAATTTTAATGGCAGTAGCGTTGGGAATCCTTTTTAGTACGCCAAGTTATGCGAACAATTTGTCAGTGACGAATGTAACGATAGGTACAAGGGATCCTGGTGCCAAGACCGTCGTTGTGACATTTAATGTCAGCTGGCAAAATTCCTGGCGGAATAAAATCAATTACGACGCTGCATGGCTGACGGTGCGTTTGAATAATGCCCAGGTCACACCAACGGACGCAATATTATGTCAAGTCACAGCGACAGGTTTGAATCCAGCTGGAACTTCGTCCGGAAATGGTTCTAATTTGCAAATTTATGTGCCTCAAGATGCAACAGGTGCTTTTTTACAACCTGCCAGCACGGGTTTTATTGGTAATGTCAACAGTCAAAATGTGCAATTGACGGTTAATTATCAAAGCTGCGGCTTCAGTGATACTGATCAAATTTACGCGAATGTTTTTGGGGTGGAAATGGTCTTTATTCCCCAAGGTTCTTTTTACGCGGGAGATTATAATACCAGTACCGCTTCCTTAAATAGCGGCTCCGCGGATACCACACCTTGGAATATTACCAGTGAAAATCCCATTCCTGTGACTAATGCGACCTCTGCCGGGTTTCAATATGTTTCTAATGGCAATCCCGGAGAATTCGCCACAGCGGCTACCTTTACGATTCCAGCTGCCTTCCCTAAAGGATACAATGCGTTTTATGCGATGAAATACGGGATTAACGAAGGTCAATGGGTGCAATTTATAAATTCTTTACCGGCAGCTGCCCGGTTAAATCGTGATTTAGCAGACACTAATCATAAAAATTCTCAAAATGTGATTTATAGAAATACCATCAGCTGTTCTGGTACGCCTTTATTATGCTCCACTCAAAAACCATCACGGGCAGTTAGTTATTTAAGCTGGATGGATTTAGCAGCATTTTTAGCTTGGGATGCTTTACGCCCGATGACAGAGTTAGAATTTGAAAAAATGTCCCGTGGTCCGCTTGTTCCCAATGCTGGCGAATATGTATGGGGAAATCAAACTATTGCAGCCGCCACAACGATTAGCGGAACAACGGAAGATGGTACAGAAACAATCACAGCACCCACCAATGCCAATGCTAATTTCAGTAACACCACTTTTACAGGAGGGGATACATCCCTGGGTGCTGGATATAATCAGGGGCCTTTACGCGGGGGAATATTTGCGGTTTCTAATTCCACAAGAATGACCTCAGGTGCTTCTTATTATGGGGTCATGGATTTGAGCGGTAATTTGAAAGAACATGTCGTAACTATCGGCAATCCTTCGGGTTTGCTTTTTGTGGGAAGTGAAGGCAACGGAGTTCTTAATTCTACGACGGGGTATGCAGGTAATGCTGATAATACCGACTGGCCGGGGATAGACGCGCAACCCCAAAATGGTGTTGATGGCGCAACAGGTTCAGGATTTCGCGGCGGCTCATGGGCAGATAGTGCTAATTATTTAAGAACATCAGATCGTACCGAAGCAGCATTAATGTCAACAGCTGCTCTTAATACTTTTGGGGGCCGTGGTGTCAGGACTTATGATGGTAATTAAAAATATTTTGCTTACAGTTGTTTTTGTCCTGGCTACATTTTCTACTGTGTGGGCTAGTAATTTGCAATTAAGTAATTTAGATGAGGTTAGTGCCAATACTGCTTCAGGCACGATCACATTTTCTTTTAATCTGACACAGGATAATAGCTGGCGTAATCAAACCAACTATGATGCTGTCTGGGTTTTTATGAAATACTCAACAGACGGTGGGGCAACGTGGAAGCATGCTTCTATGGCCGGAAATGGAATTAATCCATCCGGGTTTTCTATTCCTACACAATTTCAGGATCAATTTGAAATCATGGTCCCTTCTGATCAAAAAGGATTTTTTGTGCAACGCTCAGGCCAAGCCACCGGAAGCATTGCCTTGACGGGTGTCCAATTTGTTTGGAACTATGGTTTGGATGGGGTTTCATCGACGGTTGCCCAAGCGGCTAATACCCTGCATACCATTTATGGTGTTGAAATGGTCTATATTCCCCAAGGGGCGTTTTATGCAGGTGACGGTTCTTCAAACAGTTCAACAGAATATGCTTTCGCCCAAAGTTCAGCCAGTAATTCTCCGGGCTGGTATATACAAAATGAAAATGCCATTTCAACGACTAACAATACATCAGGTACAGGATATTATTATCAAAATACAAGTGCCAAGGGTGATGAATTTCCAAGCGGGGCTACTTATTTAATCCCGGCGTCTTTTCCTAAAGGCTTTGGAGCTTTTTATCTAATGAAATATCAATTAACTGAAGGCCAATGGGTGAGTTTTTTTAACACGCTGCCTGCAGCTGCCAAACCTTATCGGGATATTACCTATAGCGGCAGAATGGGTAGTATTAATGTGGGCGGTAAAGGTTCCCAATCAGTTGTTAATCGCAATACGATTTCCTGGAATTCGGCGATACCCACATCATTAGCCACGACATTAAGACCGATGCGTCCTGTCAGCTATGTGTCATGGCCGGATGTGGCAGCGTATGCCGAGTGGGCAGCTCTTCGGCCGATCACGGAATTGGAATATGAAAAAGCAGCGCGCGGTGCTAATAATTCAGCGATACCTGGTGAATTTGTTTGGGGATCAACGTCAATCACGCCACCCGGTCCCGGGGATATTAACCCTAATGCGGATGAAAATGGATCTGAAATTTTGAGCGATGGAGCGAATCTTAATAGCAATTCATTAGCCTGGAGTTCTGGTGATGGCCGCAGCGGCGGAGTTGCCGCAGGACAAACAGGCCCCTTACGTATTGGTATTTTTGCGGCCAGTAGTAGTAATCCCACCCGCGTTAGCAGTGGTGCTGGGTTTTACGGCAATATGGAACTTTCCGGAAATTTGGCAGAACCAGTCGTCACCGTGGGCAGGGCAGAAGGTTTAACTTTTCAAGGTACGGATGGTACAGGGCAATTAACATCTTTTGGAACTGCGACCAATATTGATTGGCCGGGTATGGATGCTAACAACGCTAACGGGGTAGATGGCACTATTGGTATTGGTTATCGCGGCGGGGACTTTCAGTCGCCTAATTCAAGCATATACTCAACATCTTCGCGTTTTTATGCGGTGAAAGATCCAGATTCACAAACTTGCGCACAGCGTTATGATCCAAGTTGTGGAGTTTTTCAAGGCGGACGTTTAGGTCGTAATGCTTCATAATGATTAAGATTTGGAATTGTTAAATAAGATTGCATGTCTAATAAAAAAAAGCGTTTAAAAATTGATTCGAGACCTGGCCTAAGGAAGAATTTTGCCATTTTGGCATTTTTCTTGACGGGCGTCTTTGTCTCTGCGGCCTGTACTTCAGCCTATGCGCAATTTAGCGGCGGCGATGAAAGTTCTGGTGACGCCCAGTCTTCCATTGGTAGTGATATCTATGGCGGTGGTGCGCAAAATAATTCTCCTTATTCTACCTCTGGTTCCACCGGAACCTTGTCTTATGGAACAGCAACTAAACTTGTTTTTACAGTCAGCCCTTCAGACACCAATCACTCATTTCCATTTACTCGCCAACCTGTCGTAGCCGTTGAAGATGCGTATGGCAATGTGGTTGCCAATGATAATACGGATCAAGTGACTATTGCTATTCTTAGTAATCCTGGTAATGGTACTCTGATGGGGACAACCACTGTTACAGTTGTCAATGGTTTAGCTCAATTTACCAATTTGGCTGTTAATGCGGCCGGTCAACTATATTCTCTTCAAGCTACCTCCGGAAGCCTTACTCCTGGAACATCGGCTACTTTTAATATTAATCCTGGTACAGGTCCAGTAGCTTCAGCTGTCTGGGATGCCTCTGGCTCTACTCCTGGTTATTACATCTATATATGGTCTGCCAATGATAATCAAAAAGAACCGTTTGATGCCTCTCTTGATTCTTGTAGTATAACGGTTTTTAATCCGGATGGGACAACCAATACGAGCGGTAGTTCCCTTTCTTTTTCAGTTGATACGACCAATAACTGGTGTAAGTCAACTACTACATGGACACCATCTAGTTTAACTCAAGGAAGTTTTACAGCTACTGTAACAATCACTGATCCAGGCGGAGATCCTTGCGGCGGCCCAACGTCATGTAATGCTACAGTCACTCTTGGTTTAACTGGCGGAGGCACTGTCACCCAAGATTCTTTCGGAACCACCATTAACTGGGAAGACATCGGAGTCATCAAACAAAAAACCGATACTATCAACTGGCAGGATATCGGAGTCATTAAAGCAAATACAGCAGGTGAAAATTGGCAAGATATTGGCGTTTTAAAGTCTAATGTCAGTACAATTTTAGCTTTTACGACGCAACAAAACAGCTTCGGCATCAATTGGCAGGATTTCGCCGTGGAATCAAAAATTGGTGTTAATTGGCAAGATATTGCTTCTTTGACTACTAAGGGCATCAACTGGAATGATCTTAACGTCCTTTCGAATGTTGGTATTAACTGGAATGATTTTAGTGTTTTAACTAAGCAGGGGATCAACTGGCAAGATGTGCAAAAACTTTATAGCGCAGGTGTAAATTGGAATGATTTGGTGGTGTTGGGTCGTGCTGGTATCAACTGGGATGATTTGGCGATTTCGTCTAAAACAGGCATTAATTGGTACGATATGGCGGTTATGTCTGGTGTAGGGATCAACTGGGGTTCAGGAACTACTGGGATCAATTGGTATGATTTGGTTACCATGACCCGTGCAGGTGTTAATTGGTATAATTTAGACATTATGGCCTCTAATAATATTAACTGGTCTGATTTTCATGTTTTGAGTGATGTGGGAATTAATTGGTATGATTTTAATGTTTTAAGTAATGCTGGCATTAATTGGAGTGATTTAGGTGTTTTAGGTAAGACAGGGATTAACTGGAGCGATTTTGGGGTCTTGAGCAAAACCGGAATCAACTGGAGTGATTTGGGAGTGTTAAGCAAGACAGGCATTAATTGGAATGACATGAATGTCTTGACCCGTACCGGAATTAACTGGAGCGATTTTGGGGTATTAAGCAAGTCTGGAATCAATTGGAGCGATTTTGGAGTATTGAGTAAGGCAGGCATTAATTGGAATGATATGGGAGTTTTAACTAAGACAGGGATTAACTGGAGTGACTTTGGAGTATTGAGTAAGACTGGAATTAATTGGAATGATCTTGGAGTTTTAACAAAAGCGGGAATCAACTGGAATGATTTGAGTGTGCTCAGCGATGCTTCGATAAATTGGAGCGGTTTAAATGTGTTAAGTGATGCGGGGATTAATTGGAATGATTTTGGAATTTTATCGAAAGCGGGAATTAATTGGAATGATTTTACTGTACTTAGCCGTACAGGAATTAATTGGAATGATTTCAATGTCTTAAGCCGCACGGGCATTAATTGGAATGATTTTGGTGTTTTAACTAAAGCAGGAGTCAATTGGA
>JABDGZ010000014.1 GCA_013285735.1 Candidatus Omnitrophota bacterium
GACAGGCTGTGTCACAATCGGCAGGATTAGTGATATCTCCTCGAATAAGTTCAAACCTGTCACGACCAAACCCCTTGGCAAAATCTAAATTTTCCTCTCGGCCGGAGTAAAAATTATCTAAAACCCTTACAAAATGTCCTTCTTTGATGAGATACTCTGCAATACTTGATCCAATGAAACCAGCTCCGCCTGTGATTAAGTACTTACTCATTGTGATTCCATTCTTAAAAGATTGCTTCGTCGCCCTTTGGGCTTCTCGCAATGACACAACCGAACGACGTCGAAGGAATAGGGCCTTTTGCTTGAGCCGATAAATCCAGCCCCACCTGTAATTAGATACTTATTCATTATTTATCCTTACATTTATTTATGAATGAGAAAAATAGCTATCTCGGAAAAAATATTGTGAGCAAAGGCGATTTTTCCTTTTGCATCAAAAGCACATTCACATTCAATGGTAATGGAACGTTCAGTACAAAAATCACGAAAATCTTTGATACTTAAAAAACGCAAATTCGGAGTATTGTACCATTTGTAAGGCAAACCTTCGGTAACAGGCACGCGGCCTAGAAAAAAAATCTGCAGGCGTGCATTTAAATTACAAAAATTAGGAATTCCCACAATCGCTTTCTTGCCCACCCTTAAAGCTTCGGCAATCACCTTTTCCGGATTTAAAACTTCCTGCAGGCTTTCGTTAAGGATCACATAATCAAAACGTTTATCAGAATAATCCGCCAAACCAGAATCAATGTCCCCATGAGAAACACTCACCCCCCGCTCGACGCATTTATAAATTTCTTTCTCGTTGATTTCAATACCTGCAGCGCGGCAATTCCGTTCTTTCATCAACAAAGACAAAAGCTCTCCGTCCCCGCAGCCTAAATCCAAAACATGGCTATTAGGTTCAATCATTTCCAGAATATATTTGTGATCAATGCGCATACTAAGCTTTCTTCGCTATATTATTTAAAAAATGGGATACTAATTTTGACTGCCCATCGATCTCCACCAAAAATGAATCATGACCGTAACTGGTCTCAATCTCAATAAACGAAACATCAACATCATTGGCCTTCATAGCTTTAACGATATCTTTGGATTGATAAGAAGGATACAGCCAATCAGATGTAAAAGTGATTATTAAAAACTTGGTGTTCACCTTCTTAAATGCCCCTACCAAGTCAGTATCTTCTGAAAGGTCAAAATAATCCAGCGCCTTAGATAAATACAAATAACTATTCGCATCAAAACGCTGTACAAAGCTAGCACCCCGATATTTTAAATATGATTCGACTTCAAAATCATGAGAAAAATCATAGCCAACCTTTTCCTTGCCCTGCAATTTACGGCCGAATTTTTCTTCCATCGAACGTTCGGACATATAAGTAATATGTCCAATCATGCGAGAGACAGACATGCCTTGTGCTGGTAATTCACGGCCGTAATAATCGCCCTTGTTCCAATTAGGATCGGACATGATCGCTTGA
This sequence comes from Candidatus Omnitrophota bacterium, assembly GCA_013285735.1. GTDB lineage: Bacteria > Omnitrophota > Gorgyraeia > Zapsychrales > Fredricksoniimonadaceae > JABDGZ01. The sequence continues at coordinate 1,488 of JABDGZ010000014.1, forward strand.
CGTGCTACTTCATGCAAGGCGATTTGTTGAGCTGTATGCTTGTAATTAGTCGCGATTAAAATTGCTGATTGAAGCGTGTCGGGAAAACGCACTGACCACTCCAGCGCCATCAATCCTCCCATAGAGCCGCCTGCCGCAGCTAATAATTTTTTAATCCCTAAATGATCTATTAAATGTTTCTGGGAAACCACCATATCTTCAATGGTGATGACCGGAAAATTTAAACCATAAGGTTTGCCAGTCGCTGCATTGATTGAAGACGGTCCGGTCGATCCTTTACATCCGCCCAAAACATTGGCACAGATGATTAAATATTTATCCGTATCAAAAGCACGACCTGCCCCTATCATAGGGTCCCACCAACCTGGATTCTTGGCGTCTTTATGCAAACCCGCGGCATGAGCGTCACCGGTCAAGGCATGAAAAATCAAAATAGCATTGCTCTTATCAGCGTTTAACTTGCCATAAGTTTCGTAAGCCAAGGTCACAGGACCTAATTTGACGCCGCTTTTTAAAACCAGCTCATTAGGCGCTTGGGCAAATGTAAAATATTGGGTTTCAACAAATTGGGAGTTACTCATGTTTTAAGCGTAGTGAAACATGGCTTCGATGGTCTTTAGCGCTCGCAGGCGTGTGGGCTCATCTAAAATGACACGGTCCTTAGGGTACGGGTTTTTAAGAGCTCGTAAAATATCTTCGAGTGTGTTGGACTTCATAAATTTGCACATGGTGCAAGAACCGACTAATTGCTTCTCTGGAAACTCTGACTGCAGACGGGCAGAAAGCCCACATTCCGTCAGCATCAAAAATTGCTTGGAGCTGGTTTCTTTCATAAACCCAAGCATTTGTTCAGTACTGCCGACAAAATCAGAGTTATCGATAATGGCAGCGTTACATTCAGGATGGCTGACAATTTTAGCATCAGGATACTCGAGCTTTACTTTAAGAATATCGTCTATGCCATAATCTTCATGAACATAACAGGTGCCGGTATAAAATTTAATATCCTTTTTGATCCCTTGACGCTCCATATAATTCTTCAAATTCTGTCCCATGAATTTATCCGGTAAAAAATAAATTTTGTCATTGGGGATATCCCGGGCTACTTTGTATACATTCGCAGAAGTGACTGTCACATCGCATTCAGCCTTGACCTGGGCAGATGTATTAATATAGCAAATAAACGTATGCTCCGGATACTGACGACGTAAATCCTGTACAGTTTCTGCATTAATGGAATCTGCTAGAGAACAGCCATCTAAGGCAGCTGGAATCAAAACTTCTTTTTCAGGATTAAGAATTTTAGCCGTCTCTCCCATAAACCGCACCGCCACAAAAACAATGGTCGAAGCAGTAGTCGTCAGCGCATCGCGGCTTAATTTATAGGAATCCCCCACAAAATCTGAAACACCATAAATAATTTCCGGGCTAATGTACGAATGCGCCAGGATAACAGCGTTTTTCTCTTCCTTAAGCTCATTAATTTCATTAATAATTGGAACTAATTCCTCACACTTCTTTAAAGAATATTGGCATACAGACGCCCCCAGCTTGATATTCTTAAGCTTTTCGTAGAGTTGTGCGGCTGTAATTTGAGTTTTTAGCATGATTAATAAATATATACCTAATCGCTTAATTTATCAAGGAAAGCATTTCTAAACTGGCAGGCCTTTAAGCGCGTGGGGGGTTGCAGCAATTATACGTACCTTAACCATATCTCCACCCTTATACGGCCCTAGAGGCAGGATAACTAATGCATTGCCGTCTGTGCGGCCAGGCATTTGGTCTTTGTTCTTGGCTTCAGGATATGGTTCAAGCAAAACCGTTAAAGTTTTTCCAATATGCGCCAGGTTCTTCTGATAGGTGATTTCTTTTTGAGTCGCATGCAAGTGCATAATACGTTCGGTTTTAATAGCTTCCGAAATTTCATCCGGGTACTTCTTCGAAGCAACGGTCCCTTGACGCTCAGAATATTTGAAGGTAAAGGCTATATCAAATTGAGCCTTTGTAACAACTCTAATCGTGTCTTCGAACTCGTCATTGGTTTCAGTGGGAAAGCCTACGATGATATCCGTCGATAAAGCAACATCAGGAATTTTAGTACGGATCTTATCCACTAAACTCAAAAATTCTTCATGCGTATAACCTCTATTCATCATATCCAAAATACGGTTATTACCTGCTTGCAATGGCAAATGAATATGTTTGCATATTTTAGGATTAGCAGCCATCAAATCCAGGAAATGATCAGGGTAATCTTTAGGATGCGGCGAGGTAAAACGAATACGCTCAATACCCTCCACCTTGCTCACCTCATCCATCAGATAGGCAAAATCATAATTATCATAATGGTAAGAATTAACATTTTGACCCAAGAGTGTCACTTGCTTAAAGCCTTCGGCGGCAAGGCGACGAACTTCATCCACCACATTCTCGGGGGAACGGCTGCGCTCACGGCCGCGCGTATATGGCACCACACAAAAGGTGCAAAAATTATTACACCCACGCATCACTGCAATCCAGGCATTGACACCACCCTCGGTGCGGCTGGGGTAGACATCTGAATAAGTTTCAAACTCAGACAAGGTGACATCATAAGACTTCTGTCCCTCATCAGAGGCTTCATGGATCAAATGAGGCAGACGCTTATAACTGTCGGGTCCGGCGATAAAATCAATTTTCAGACTTTTATCTTCAAATAATTCCTGCCGTAAATTAGTGGCCATACAACCTAAAATACCAATCATCACCGGAGAATCCTTGCCCCGTGCGTGCCGAATATTATGTACCCTGCCATAAACCTTGCGATGCGCATGCTCACGGATAGCGCAAGTATTAAGCATCACAATATCCGCCTTAAACTCGTCCGTCACAAACTCATAATTCTCTTTCTTAAGAATCGAGCGCACCAGTTCACTGTCGTACTCATTCATCTGACATCCATATGTCTCGAGAAATATTTTTTTCATAATTTATTTGTCTCTTCTAATTTGACGAATTGAGCAATGAACTTTCCAAATATCCATAGATAAAATATCTGTCCTTTAAACGCTTTGTATGCAAAAAAGAAAGGAAGTAAAAAGTAAAATAAAAAAGCGCAGAGTAATATCAATGGTAAACTAATGGGATTATTAAATTTTATAGTCGCATTAATGCACCATAAAAATGGAAAAAGAAGAAAGACTGATAAAAACCAATATATTAAAGCTTGTAAAGAATGAAATTTTATAAAAATATCCTTTCCAAATAATCCTCCTATAGCAAAAAATATTTGCAAACCTCCAGCTGGAATATAACCATAGCAACGACATAACTTGTCCATGGTAGATAAATTGGAATTATTTAGATGATTTACCATATACTGCTAAAAATACCTTTTTCTGTATTATTCCATTGGTAAACCTATTTAACAGAAAAAGATACGTTAACATTTAACATCTTTTTCCACTTCACATACGCTTTTTTGTCGAAGGCTTGTTTCAAATTAAATTGGACGAACTCCAAATAATCATCCATTGAAAGTATTTTTGATTTAAGAGCTTTTTCTTTGATAATAGGCAATTTAAGGTCTTTCATTTTAGAGCCTCCAGAATTTTCTTATATAACTCTTCTGTCCCATATTTAAAGCACATCTCTTTAAACTTCTTAACTTGAATATCGACCTTATTAATTCGTATTAAATTGATGATGTCAGGAAAATCTTTAGTCAAACGAATCTTTGGATTATGTTTTATTGAATGTAATTTTAAGGCAATTAAATGATATAATGATGGAACAATAAAAATTTGTCCAACAATTTTAAGCTTCTCACCTTCACTCATAATTTTCTCAAGCGTATCCTGGTCAACAAACATAAAATCCACATCTAATAGTGACAAACGATTACTTTGAAGCTGGACAAAATTCTCTTGAAGCAGAGCTTTCTTATATCCTGCCTTTTCCAAGAGTCCAACTATTTTATCAAAGTCCCCTCTAGTAATTAAAAAATCTACGTCTGCTGTTTGGCGGGTGACCCGATAATGATTAATGGCAAAACCACCAATTAACACACATGAAGCGCCTTGTTCATGCGTAAAATCAGAAATAAGATGAAAAACTGAACGTTCTTCCATAAAAGCCTTTTTATGTGTAAATCTTCTTCAAAAATTCAAATAACGTCATGTAATACTGCAACCATCGGCCAGCCGTAGGTTTCTAAAAATTTTTATTTTATTTAGATTATTTGATCATATTTATTTCTTACTCACAAAACAAAACACATTCAACTTGTTCCCGTCTAAATCACGAAAGTAGCCGGCATAAAAACCACTGTCGCCTCTAGGGCCGGGCTTGCCTTCGTCTTTGGCGCCTAAGGATATTGCTTTATTATAAAACGAATTAACTGTTTCAGGATTATCGACTTGTAGAGCAACCATGGTGCCGTTGCCGACCGTTGCTGGTTTGCCATCAAAAGGAATAGTGATCCCAATGCCTGGCTTCCCCGGAGAAGATGCATAGGCTGTAAATTGCTCGGTTTCCATAAAACGACCCCCACCGATCTCTTTTAATAGCTCATCATAGAATTTCTCTGCATTTTTCTTATTATTTGTTCCCAGTGTCACGTATCCAATCATATTTTTTCTCCTCTCGATCTTATCGTGCGTATTTAAACTTTTTACTAACACCACCTGGTTTCTTTTTCCAGGGTTTAGCAGTTCCTCTGCCTTTTCTTTTTTCCCAAGCTTTTGCTCCTGCAGGTTGCGATAATTTCTTAGCATCCTCGCGAACCTTCCGGCGAGGCTTAGCATCTTCTTCAAATTTCTTAAAAGTTTTAGGCTTAACTTCCTTTTCAGGAATCGTTGGCGCATCATAATCAACAGATGTTTTAGTTTTGGCCTCTAAACGCAGCCGTTTAATTTCCTTATAATCTTTCTTAGGTTTAACGGGTTTGGGGCGTTGAGCGCTCACATTCAATGGCCTGCCCATGAACTCTTTATCTTGTAAAGCGGCGATGGCTGCCTGCGCCTGGACTTCATCAGGCATAGTGATAAAACCAAAACCCCGCGAATTCTTACCGGATTTTTTCTTGATACTTACAGCAGAAACAAGGCCAAAAGCCTCAAAAATACCTTTAACGTCATTCTCCGTTACTGAAAATGATAAATTACCCACGAATATATTCATCTTAGATTTTTCCTTTATAATTAAGCGTCTTTGCCGGAAATCAATCTCCGGAAATTTTTAAGGCTGTAGAATGGCGTTTGTACAGCCAATTGATTAATGAGGGAAACCGGGACTGAACCAGCAGGATCAGTATGCTGCTGAAAATCAATTTCTGTTTGAGTTTGGGATAGAGCTTTAAAACACCATATTGACTTAATGGAATTTACACGTACCATACCTTTAACAAGCGGAAGCCTGTCAGGAAGAGCTGTTAAAGAATAACTGATTGTTCCGTTAACAGGATCTTCAGATCGGGTACGTCTAAAGACAAAATCCCTGGGAGCAACCGGCCAAGGCAAATGTAATATTAAATAAATAATTTTCTGCTTAGGACTTTCATTTTCAACAAGCTCTGAACGAACACATTGAAAATACCAACGGCGTATCTGTTTCTCATCTTCAAAAAAAGCTATTACCTTAGATATGGGAGCATCCACGATAACATTGGCCTTATACTCAAGAATTGGTGAACCTGCAAACTTACGGGTATAAACAGGAATCCCGTCCTGATTCTTTCTTAATAGCCAGGGACTCTGCTCAGCGCTAAGAAGACTGGTAAAGCAGAAACTAAATAAAAATAAAACGGTAATAAATATTTTCATTCGTCTTAACCTTATTATTCCCAAAATTTAAAGAAGACCGATTATACAATCATTAAGGATTAAAAGCAATCTAACATCCTACCTGCTCGACTTCACCTACTTGGATCATCGGCTCCACATCTGTATAAATAGGTATATTATCAACCACCTCTGATCCGACCGCAGCAAAACATTCTTGAAAATCTGCCAGCTTGTCAAAATAAAGATAACCTATGGCAAAAAATGGAGATGCCCCGCCACCAGGTTTTTCAACGCCACGATCAACTTCTATTTTTTTTAACCCAAAAGGAGTAAATTTTTTCTCAACCAAGGCTAAATGAGTATGAATATAATAATCTATATCAAATCTTTTCCCTTCCTGGCGGGGATATGCAGCAGCTATTCTAATCATCAGTTAACCTCCATTAATTTTGACCTTAAAAACTAATTTTTTAACCTGCCCCTTATACCCCTCAAACAAACACGACGGCCGGTGCGGTTGATTAGGATAAAAAACCGCGAACTCACCTGCTTGAACAATCAAATCTGTCGTTGCGGCAGAAGTTTTAAAAAAATGATAATCACCTTTGGAGTCATAATCTGTCAATGGAGTCAAATCTTTCATGCGCGCAGTTTGCATTATTTCTGTTCCGTTAACGACATACTGCACATCCGCGTAGATGCGATGTATTTCAAAACGATTCTCTATAGCAGGCTTAGGAACATAACTCATGATCCGTACAAATAATTCCCGCCCTTCAATCTCCATTTCACCATCCGGCAAATTGATACAATCGTGTTCGGCGATGAACTTCAAAATAGCGTCGGCCTTTGGTACTGCATAACGTTTTAAATGATCAAGGCTGTCTGTAATCATACGGCTCCCTGAAAAGTTTTACGATGAATGATAGAAGTCCCGTGCTCTTTGATGGCTAAACGATGAGCCTCGGTGGGATAGCCCTTATGTTGGGCGAATCCATATTGGGGGAAAACTTTATCATAAACACCTAAAATACGGTCACGATAAACCTTGGCTATGATGGACGCGCAGGCAATGGATAAAGATTTACCATCACCGCCTATAATGGTCTGATACTGATAAGGCAAATGGGACCTAAACATATTGCCGTCAATTAAAAGCACTGTCTGACGCTGGAAAGTTGCTTGCGAAGTAATTTCATGCGGCATGCGGTGGATTAATTCTTTTATAGCGATTTCCATAGCCAAATGCGAAGCATTCAGGATATTCACCATATCGATAACATTCTCGCCGATCATACCAATACCGACATAGGCTTTTTCAAAAATTTCGTGAAAAGCCGTCTCACGCGCCTTGGCCGACATTTTCTTTGAATCATTAATGGAATTCTTAAAATCTGATTGCCTCAAACACACGGCTGCTGCCACCACAGGCCCGGCCAGAGGCCCTCGGCCCACCTCGTCGACCCCTAAAACAAAACGCAAGCCTTTATTTTGGGCTTGCGTTTCATAATGGAGCATATCTGCTCTAGACAACATTATTATGCTTTAACAGTTTGATCAACTTGTACGCGGGCTTTTTTGCCTAAACGATCACGCAGGTAATATAATTTTGAACGCTTGATAACACCTTTGGAAACGATTTCAATTTTGTCGATCACCGGAGAATTAACCGGGAAGGTACGCTCAACACCTTCACCAAAAGATATTTTACGGACGGTAAAAGCAGCTCCTAATCCAACGCCAGTTTTCTTGATAACTGTTCCTTCAAAAGGATGGATACGGATTTTATCGGCTTCTTTAACCTTAATTTTCATTTTTACAGTATCACCAACATCAAATACGGGAATATCTTTACGTATATTTTGCGCACTGACTGAAGCTATTTTCTCAAGACTCGTTGCCATCATTTGAAGCTCCTTTATTTTTCTTCTCTAACAAATCGGGCCGGACCTTCTTGGTCTTGGTCAAAGCTTGCGATTTCCGCCATATTTCTATGGTTTTATGATTGCCAGATAATAACACAGGCGGTACTTTTTTACCACGAAAATTTGCTGGCCGGGTATATTGCGGCCCCTCTAACAAATTACCCTCAAAAGACTCTGAAACTAATGATTCTTTCTTGCCTAGAACCCCCGGGATCAAACGTGTTACAGCATCCGTGATAAGCATGGCTGGTAATTCTCCCCCGGTCAGGACATAATCCCCAACAGAGATCTCTTCATCAACCAAATGCTCACGCACGCGTTCGTCGATCCCTTCGTAATGGCCACAGATAATAATCAAATTTTTGAGCCTAGTCAAGCGTTTCGCATGATTTTGTGAAAATGGCTTACCTGCTGGAGAAGTGTAAATGACATGCACCTTACGCCTGCCCTTGATCGCTTTAATCGCATCAAATAAAGGCTGCGGCATCATAAGCATTCCAGGACCGCCGCCAAAAGGACGGTCATCAACCTTACGATGCTTTTTATCATCGGCATAATCACGCAAGTCATGTATATGAATCGCGACCTTCTTTTTCTCCTGAGCCCGTTTAAGAATAGACTCATTCAAAATCGGCGCGAACATGTCTGGGAATATAGTAATAATGTCAAAACGTAGCATTCAAACCCCACACTGTCATTCCCGCGAAAGCGGGAATCCAGTTATAAAGTATCCAACAGCTCCGAATTATAATTCGTCAAAAACTCTTTTTGAAACTGCGCATAATTATCCGCTTCAATGGCCGCTCGAATACGCCCCATCAGTTTAATATAAAAATGTAAATTATGATAGCTCATCAGGCGAACACCGGTGATTTCATTCATTTTAAGCAAGTGGCGAATATAGCAGCGGGTATAATTCTTGCAAACACTGCAATCACAAGTTTCATCAATAGGCCGCAGGTCTTTAATAAATTCATGATTTAAAATATTTAATTTACCCTTATTACTAAAAGCACTCCCATGCCGTCCATATCGCGTTGGGATTGAGCAGTCAAACATGTCTATGCCAAGTCCAACTGCTTTAACAATTTGATCAGGAAGACCAATGCCCATAAAATAACGAGGCTTATCTTTAGGTAAAAAAGGAATAACCCAGTTTAACGCTTCAAACATTTCTTTGACAGACTCGCCAACGCTGACCCCTCCTATAGCATAGGCATCAAAATCTATTTGTAACAATTCTTCTGCCGATTGACGACGCAAATCCTCATAGGTGGCACCCTGGACAATGGCAAATAAACGCTGGCCACGCTCATGCATCCCTGTGCTATGAAAATGCTCTTTGCAGCGTTTCGCCCACTGGGTCGTGCGCTTCAAACCACGCAAAGCTTTTTTACGGTCACAAGGATGCGGTGAACATTCATCCAAAGGCATCACCATATCAGAACCCAAAACACGCTGAATATCCATGACTTTCTCAGGAGTAAAAAAGTGTGAACTCCCATCGATATGCGACTGAAATTTAACACCTTCATCAGTGATCTTGCGAAATTTAGTCAAAGAAAAAGCCTGATATCCTCCGCTATCGGTCAAAATAGGCTTGTCCCAATTCATGAACTTATGTAAGCCACCGGCGTGTTCCATAACTTCCAAACCCGGCCGGAGATACAAATGATAGGTATTAGAAAGGACTACTTGCGACTGCATATCCAGAAGATCAACACCTGACATGGTCTTAACCGTCCCCGTCGTTGCCACCGGCATAAAAAAGGGCGACTCAATAGAACCACGCATGGTCGTAACCACACCCCTTCGGGCGGCAGTCAAATTATCTTGATGGATTAATTTAAACATGGGGGATACTTTACTTGCAATGAATACCTGCGTCAAGAATTAATCACTGATGCCCAAAAATACTCTTAAATTTCTCATCGGTCGGATATTAATAATGATTGGCACAAAACCCGGGGCGTTTTGCAATTGGGCAAGTTGAGCTTTGTCTAAATGAAATTTAATGCCTTCACCAGCACTTTGGGTTTGTAGAATATTATTGGCAGGAGTTAAATCGATACCACCATTAAGCATGGCTTGATCTTTCATAACAGCCCCAGGATCAATAACAACATATTGTCCCTCATAAACACCAATATTATCACTGGTATCTTCACCAGGTTTAAGTTTATAGCCCTGAGTTTTAAGTTCGGCATTTAATACCTCTCTCGCTCTACTTAATTCTTCAGAAGAAACTTTTGAAACCAATGGCAATTTCTCAATCATATATTCTCCAATAAATTTTGTTTCAACTGGCTGCAACAGACCCTTTATATTGAGTCTAGGTTGATTTCCACGCTCGATCCGTAATGCAAATCCATCAGGAGACTCAAGAACAAAAGCAGAAAGCCCTGCCCCCAAGAATTTACTTCCAGAAGGAATTGCAGCAAAAAGATCATCCATATTTGTTCTCGGTTGAAAATCAAAATCTATACCCGGGTCTAAATAGGCATACGGCCCTTCATACCCATGTTTTGCTCCCCACATTTCTAAAAAATCTTCTGCATGCCTTTTAGCCGTAAGGTCCTCTTGGCTTCTGGGATTTTGTCCTTGAATAATTAAAGATGATAATAGACTAACCGCATATTTAATATTCTTTTGAGAAATCTCATCAGATGTCATAGACTCATCTTTCTTCTTAGATGAAAAAGTGAGCATATTCTTTAATCTACTCCCAAGAGCACTCATTAAAGCAAATATTCTTACTTTGGAAACCCCTGTTAACGCAGAGCCTTGCTTATCGCTTGAAGCTGTCGCAGGCTGGGCAACAATCCCGATTCGAACTTCGACACGGCCATCGCCTAAATCTGTTTCTTGTTCAACAATAAAACCTTTTTCTTCTAAACGTTTTTGTTTCTTCCTGGATATCTCTCTTGAATCTCCCGGCATTGCTCTAAAAAGACGAAAACTGCCATTTTCGTTATTGGTTGCTTGAAAAACTACTGGTATATAATGACCATATTTCTGCTGAAACATCTCTTCTGTACTACGGATATTCTCAAACAATTTATTTAAAACTCTTCCCCCTGCTATTGAATTCTTTTTTAAAGCAGCAAGATCTGAAATATAAATTATTTCCTGACCATCATGGTCAACCCCAACATAGGCAATTGCATAGCCTAAAAGTTTACCGTCTTCAAAATACCCTAAACTCAAATTCTTTCTTCGTTCCCCTTTGATGGCCTCATTATAGGTAGCTGCAATCATCTCCATTTCAAGCCCAGCCAAGTGATTCTTAAAAGTACTATCTTTAAAAGCCTGGTTCTCAATATAAGCAACCTCTAAGGTGTCCTCATAACTTAAAGGATGAATACCATTAATGTTTTCTTCTGTCACTTGCTCTACATTATTAAAAGGAAGCGGTAGAATACCAACTTTTTCACCAGTTTTGTCCGAATACCCCACTGGTGCTTGCATCACATAGTAATTGTCTTGCCGGTCTAAATCTGTCATAAAATCAGCATAACCAAAACCTACATTAATTTGTTCTGTATTAATCCGACGACCTCTTAAAGTTTCTGGGTTATGTTTTAAATATTCTGCAAAAAATTTAGCATACGCCGCCTTGACCAAATCATTGAAATCCATACTCCCGCTTTTGCCAATAATCTCATTGGGAGCTCCTTCGACATTGTCGGCTGAGATATAGGCATCATTTGAAATTTGAGAAATGAAATCAACCCCCAAAAGCTCTTGCATATTTAGCGTTTCTATACTCCCTGTCACCAAGGCCTGTTGAACAGCATTAACAAACTCAGAGACAAGAACCGGAATTTTCCGATCGAGAGTAAGAACGCTGGTTGCTAATATCCTGTCCCTGACGACACCATCCTCTCCTGTAACCTTCTTTGATAAAGCCAAAAAAGCTGTATTTGGATTAAACAGATATACGTTATTCTTTCCCGTACCAAAATACATGCAGCTAGGCGCTTCACTGCCCGTCATGACTGCTTGAGGATCTGATTTAGGTATAATGCGTACTTTATAGGTCAAAAGCTGCAAATTATTGTCCCTCAAAGATGTGACGGTAAATCGAAAAGCATTCATCTGATCGACAATTCCAAGAAAAGGAACACTTTCTCCCTCTAATAATTGAAGAATATGACCCACAGAGAGGGTCACCCTCTCTTCAGTCCTATTCAAACCTTCTGCCTGTCGTTTTTGTTCAAGTTGCCCTAAGGCCTTCTTTAAATAAACATGGGTCGCTTCTCTAACTTCATTTTCTGAAGCATACCGGTTATCAAGGATATATCTCAATAATTTCCCCCCTTGCAATTTCTGCAATTGCGGGTCTAAATCAGCAATATTTAGTTCCATTTCAAATGGCTGGATGACTTGAAAACGGTTTAAATGCCCTAAAACCAATCCATCTACAAGTTCCCGGGCAGTTAGATCAATATGATCAAATTCCAAAAGGCGACTAGGTTTTTTTGCACTATGCAAGGCTTCTGGTGTATGCACATCTCCGATCCCAAGAAATTCTTCAGGTTCTAATATCATCTGTTTAAGAGCATCGAAATCCCGCATGGCGGAATGCAAAATAAGATAACGGTAATAATTATACAACTTTACCCCATCCTCTCCCTGATGCAAATAGCTCGAAATAGTCTCCAGAATATCCTGATGCTTCATGATATTAACCAAAACTCTTAACCGTTGAAATTGTTTCCAACTATCAAGATATTTTCCCTCTTCAATTAGCTGTTGACGTAATTCTAAAAATAAGGGATCTTTGACATCACTTTCCAATAAAACCTGTTTCCAATTTTCTCCTTGTGTTCCCAGCGAATTAAGGAGATCAATAACATACCCAAGCACTTGATGGCTTATCGCACCGTTGGAATCAACCCCTTTATCACGCGCTACCTGGCCAAAAACATTATCCCAAAACTTCTTTTTTTCATGCTCGTTATCTAAAGTGTCAACAAATGCCGATACTTTCGATATAATAGGCTGATGATTATCATCTAAAAGCATGCTATCCAGCGTTCTTGTTTCATCAGAAGAATCAACAAAGGCGAGAAGCTGTTTCCAAGAAATGACCTTTAAGCTAGCTTCTATAGCTTCAGGCACATTGTGCCGAATGGTGGCATCATTAGAACAGGGATGTTGATATAATTTTATTAAATTATTCATCAAATCAATTGAAAATCGCGTAATGGGGTATGACATCAGAGATTGCGTATCAGGAAACAAGAATGCAATAGCTGCTAGAAAATAATGGCCATTATTTTTGACCAGAGGAAGGGCATTAAAAACATTTTCAAAGATGTCAGAGGGCGCGCGCTCTTTGAAATATGTAGCCGCGCTTAATACCTTTACAAAGTCTACACCAGAATTCTTGATGATCTCCACAGTTTTAGCCCAATATTTATCCTTCTCTTCAGCAGTCATTACTGCCTGTAATTGATCAACAGCTTCCAAGACCTCAGGCGTACTCTCCTTTGCTGACTTTGCGATTTCAATCAGATCGTTCCACTTGATTTTTAGAATATCAGCTTCATGGGAATGCATTATCTTAACAATAGCTCCCATGACTTTCTCCGTTTTGTCTCCGACAACATCTGCCACACCAACCAAATCCAACCCCTTTTGTTTTAATTTCTCAGGGCTGTCCAACACCAATATTTCTTTCAACTCAAACAAAGTATTTAGAATCTTATCTGCATGCTCAGGATCAGCTTTAACGATATCTTTAATACTAGATAAATAATCACTTAATTTGTTCTTATCCCATAATTTTATAGATTCTATTAAAATTCGGGAAACGCCTCGGGCACCACTACCAGAAGATCTTAATATCTCAAAAACAACCGGCTTGTATTGGCTCCATTCTTCTTGGCCCAACTGGCTTCTTAATTCTAATAATTCAGACAATATCTCCAATAGCTCATCTTCAATCGGTTTAATAACAGCATGAATATTTTCCCAATCCTTATGAAATTCTTCTGCTCCCCACAATTTCTTAAATTCACCTATTTTTTCTAAAAATGAATCGGCATACGGCCTCCTTGCCGAAAAGACTTCAACAATGTCATCCCAATAATGATCTAATTCTTCAGATGTAAAATAAATTCTTAGAATACGTAAATTTTTGAGAGCAAATTCTTTTCCTATTGGATGGGCAAATTTATATATATCCCCTATTCCCTTTGCATACCGCTCAAAATTGCCATCGGTGATATATCCAGCTTCTTTAAATTCAAAAAATAGGCCAACAATACTTTCTTTTTCACTAGAACTACGCGCAACTTGTACCATATGTGATAAAGCGACACCGTGCTCTTTTATATTTTCAGGACTTGTCCGCAATCTGTTCAAGGCCTTTACAACGAAGCGAGCATCGTCAGTATTATTTATAGTCTTTATAAGATCACCCAGAACTATTCCCATTTGGTTTAAATTTTCTGTAGTTACAATATCCTTCATTTCTCCTAAAGCTTTAAACACCATATCATCATTATACTTATCCTTTATTTGTATAAGATCCTGGACTATCTGCTTCAAATTATCCATAGTGATGATCCCTTTAAGTTTTATTAAACAATCCATCATTGATCTTCCATGCCCGCTATCAGATAAACCCTCCAAGATGACTGCAACTTCATTGATGTGTTCAAGCGGATAAATTTCTTTTAATGCTCCCAACCCTCTAAACACTACATCGAGACCGCGATTCCTTATCAATATTTTAATAAAAACATCCCAATAGTGTTCTAATTCTTCCTGAGTAAAAGACTCCACTAAATCTTCAAGAGCATATCTCACTTCATAATTACTTATAGAACGCACAGCATAGACTGCCTTTAAATCTAAAGCTCTTTGTTGCAAATTTTCAGGTGTTATAATGTTTTTTATTAGTACTAATGATGAAAATATTTCTTGGGATTTCCTACCAGGATCTTTGATAATCTTGATCAAGGTGCTGATCATCTGATTATAATTATCAGACGTAAACATATCTTTAAATTGAGGTAAAAATGCAAAGAATTCTTTTCTATTTTCATCCTCTGATCTTTGACCAAGCTCTTGAACCTGACCTAATGCCTGGACAATTTGTTTAATATTTTCAGCTGTCACGATCTCTTTAAGTCCAACTAAAGCATTCAAAATATCCCTATTTAAATAATAAGACATTCCTGTTTCTAATTTCTTTACTTCAAGCAATCCTTCTCCTATTTGTTCTATATTTTCTGAAGTGATGATTCCTTTTAAACCAACTAAGGCATTTAAAAAATAAACAAAATTACCATATGACTGTTCAGGTTCAAAATTAGCTATCTTGATACCAATCGTTCTTAAATTGTCAGGAGTTAATATGTCCTTTAACTCGACTAATACAGGTAAGATATAATGGGCGTTATAGCCTGTCTCTTCGATAAGTTCTACAATATCCTCCCAAACCTTATCAAATTCAGCTGGCGTGAATAACCTTTTTAAAAGCTCTATCGTCTCAAAATTTTGACTAAAATAACCACCTTGAACTTTTGAAACTCTTTTAATACCACCCCAATACCGCTGGAATTCATCTGCGTTCCACAAAGACCTTAATTTTATTAAGGCATTAATAAAACTTGCAACTCCTTCATTTGAATGCATATTTGCTCTCGATATTTCTATAATGTCAGGCCAGTATCTTATAATTTCGTCACGGCTAAATGAATCTTTTAAATGAACAAAACTCTTAAAAAGATCTACTGGATGGAATGATCAGGCGGAATAACATCTTTTAAACTGATCAAAGTTTCTAAAACCTCTTTAAAGTAATGAGATGAATTTTCCCTCATAGCCACCACCTCATCTTGCGCTCCTACAGGTAACTGCATTAAAGAAGAACCAAAAACATTTTGAATCAATTCCGGGTAGCTTTCATCAATTTCTATCGCTGTCATAGCAGTATCTAGTTTAGGGACAGGATGAATAAGCTGCTCGATTGTCTTATCATCTGGATGAGTCTCTTCAGCAACAATAACAGCATTATTCAATTGGCCTACTTGCGTCGAGTCTTGATTTGTTTGAAACGCAGCTGCTTTAAGTCCATAATTTGACACGGTCATATGCATATCCAAACCACCCGAAAAATATTTTCTTGGTGTGATCTCTTGAGTTCCAGGATCAGATTCTTCTTTAATATAATTAAAAACACCCTTTTTAAAGGCTCTTAAATACTTCTCGTATATCCTTTCCTTCTCTTTAGGGTCATCTATATTGACACCAGCCACCTTATTTTTATCTGCATAAACTCGCTCTAATATACTGTCTTTAATCTTTTTCTTGTACCAAGTGGCAAGAATTAGACTGTTATATATTTGACGCAAATGAGCGAAATTCTTACCTTCATTGACTTCTTTGGTGAGTTCGGGGATGACGATTTCTCTAACAATTTGGGAGCCAAGGGCGCTTATATTACTTATGTCATTGCGAGAAGTGCTTCTCAACGCAGCCGAAGGCGACGCGGCAATCTCTTTAAAAGATTGCTTCGCTTCGCTCGCAACGACACCATCTGTATGTTTTTCTAACGATAAATAATCCTGTTCCAGCATCACCTTTAATTTACTATCGACCACATAGGCTGTGCCTGCTTTGACATTTTCATAGACAACTGCTTTTTCAGGAACTATCCAAACCTTATTAAATGTATTTACCGGGATATTGGTTGTACCGTATTTTTTGAATGCTTCTTCATAAATACGTTTCCAAAACTTTCTTCCAATCTCGTCTTCTGGATAGATTAAAGATGCTGTTATTTGTTTTAGCATATAGTCTTCTGCTAACAGGTCACGACCCATTTCAGTGAGGCCAAAACTCTGGGGAATAATACGATCTTTTTCGTAGGGTGAGAGATTAACCCATAAATCTTTTTCAGGAATAGTCAAAGAAGCCAAAAAATATTTAATCAATTTGGTTGATTCACTTTTCATATCCGAAAAAGGCGGTTTAGAACCGTCCCCTAAATCCATGATAAATTCAAACTTGAACGGATTATCAGGATGGACTTTGATTCCTTTTAAAATAGGTGGATTAAATTCAGGGCTTAAACGAACCATCACTCCAGGTGCTGGAAGATGGTAATCTTGAGCATAGGATGGCACCGGGCCTATAATACCCGTCATCAAAAAACTCACTAAGATTAAAACTGCTACTGGGGCTCTCATAAGTTTAATCTCTCTACTATAAAGTATAAAACTTAAATAGAGGTTTTGGGGTGAGTTTGAGGCTTTTTGAGAAAACGTTTTCTTGGAAATTTATCGTCGAGGAATGTTACACTTACTATAAATTATATTGAAATTCTCTAAAATTAAGATCAAAGAATCAACATAGCATCACCGTAACTATAAAAACGGTAACGCTCTTTGATGGCTTCTTTATAGGCCTTCATGATTAAATCATACCCGCCAAAAGCGCAGACTAGCATTAACAAGGTGCTATGAGGCAGATGAAAATTAGTTATCAGGGCATCAACGCTTTGAAACTTATAGCCTGGATAAATAAACATACTTGTACTGCCTGTTAAAACTTTGCTATGTGCCACCGATTCCAACACCCGGCAACTTGTTGTACCAACGGCAACGATGGAAGAACGAGATTGCTGCGCTCCGCTCGCAATGACGCGATAAACTGAAGGCTTAATGCTGTAATGTTCGGTATGCATCGGATGAAGGCGAATGTCCTCGCATTCAACAGGCTTAAATGTCCCATAATTAATGTGTAAGGTCAGCTCTAAAAATCTGTTTCCCTGGGCCTTAAGATCGCTGATCTGATTCTTAGTAAAATGCAGACCTGCTGTTGGAGATGCTACTGAACCCGGTGTTTTGGCGTATACGGTTTGATAATCTTGTTTATCACTGGGCGTGTCTGCTCTTTTGATATAGGGCGGCAAAGGAATATGCCCAACTTCTTTAAGATGCCGGATAATATTCTTTTTATTAAAACGCACAACTCTCTTGGTTTTATCAGTGAGAACAGCGCTTATACCTTTAGCAAAATCTATCGTTTCCCCTTCTTTAATCTTTTTTAACGGCCGCAGTAAAACTTCAAATGAATACCCATCCTCTAAATGGTTTAACAGAAAAACTTCCACAGCCCCGCCGGTGGCCCTGTTTCCTAATAAACGAGCCGGGATCACCTTGCTATTATTAACAACCAAGTGGGAGTTAGCGGGTAAATATTTATTTAAATGATTAAAGGTATCGTGACAGATCATGCCTTTGGCACGATTGACAATCAAAAGCCTTGCCTGGTCTCTTTTAGATACAGGTTCTTGAGCAATTAACTCTTCAGGCAATTGATAAAAATAAGATTGTAGCTGAAACTGGATTCCCGCTTTCGCGGGAATGACATTAAAATCATTTGGACGGGATGTCATGATAATCTACTAAAACAGATTGCGGATAATAGTACGCGAGGATTTGCTTATAATTAAATTGCTGACGGGCCATGCCATAAGCACCCCATTGGCACATGCCCACCCCATGCCCCCAGCCTTTGCCGATAATATCCACATAATAACCCTGCATGACAATTTCATAATTATTGCTCATCAGGACATTAGGCCCCATCACATCCCGAAAATCTTTTCCCTTAATAATTAATTCCTCGCCATTCTTTTGGGTAATTTTTAAATGTTCGATACGGTCACTACGGTCACGATCCACGATAGATATATCTTTAATGGCACTGACTTTATACCCATGCAAATTTAATGTATCTTGAATATCATGTAAACGGAAATTTTTCTTCCAATGCATATGCGGAGAATCTTGGCAAAATGAGCATGGCACACCTCGCAGCGGCGGTATATCCGGGGCAGCAGACCATACTTCACGCGCATCCTCAGTCGCA
This sequence comes from Candidatus Omnitrophota bacterium, assembly GCA_013285735.1. Lineage (GTDB taxonomy): Bacteria > Omnitrophota > Gorgyraeia > Zapsychrales > Fredricksoniimonadaceae > JABDGZ01. Next base: position 20,071 of record JABDGZ010000014.1, read on the forward strand.
CCACCACAGGTCGCGTGAAAATACGCGGGTATGATCTTGCCATCATAGGTCAAGACCTGATTTCTAGTGTAATCAACCGCTAAATCCGTACGATATCGCTCAGAGCTTCTGCCTCCATAAACTTGAGAATAAATATCGTTGGTCACATCATAAGGCTTGCCAACAGGGTTGATAGAATACAAAGCATACGTGCGCGAAGCAACAGCCTGGGCTTTTAATGCTTCCATGGGCCAATGATGTGAAACTTCATGATAAAGAATGCCTTTGATATAATCTTCAACATTGATATCGTTGACGACCGTGATGCGATTGTCAGGTGTGCGGATAAAGGTGACCTGCCCTCTGAACGGGCGCTCATCAATAATTATGGAAGCATCACGGGCAGGTTCAATAATCAAGCGCTTGGATGGATAAACATTTAAACCCACTAAAATACCGTGCTCTAAAAGTCTTACCTTGCTTTGAACAAGATAATTTCCTGTACCGATCACCTTGCCTGAAGACAAATCACGAATGCGATAAAGCCCCTGAATAGCCAAATCTACTTCCCTGGAATCACGTACAATAGCCACACGTACAAGCTCAGGGACCGACGATCTATGATCTATAGCAGCAACGGCAACAGCGATACCTAACGTTGTTGTTAAAATTAAACTTAAAAGGACATTTCTTCTCATTTTTTTCCTAAAAGATACATCACTACACTTACGATGATGCTTAACAAAATACAAGTTGTTAGAGGAAAATAAAAGCTAAAATTTTCCCGTCTGATCATGATATCCCCAGGCAATTTTCCTACACCAGGGATTTTACCTGCGATCGTCATTAACACTCCTACGATGATTAAAATAGCGCCAATGGCAATAATGGATTTCCCTAAATCACTCATACTGTTCTTAGATGATCAACCGCCATTTGAGTTAATTCTCTGCCCCGCGTGGTACGGCGTAAAAAGCCAGACTTTAGAAGATACGGTTCGATCACATCTTCAATGGTATCTGTTTCTTCATTTAAAGTCGCGGCCAAGGCTTCAATACCCACAGGCCCGCCATTGTATTGTGTTTTCATGATCATTAATAAACGCCGGTCTAACTCATCAAGGCCTTGGGTATCAATCCTTAAGGCACGCATCGCCTCATCCACTACTTCTAAATCAATATGATTCTTATTTGAATTAACCTGTGCATAGTCACGGCAGCGGCGCAAAAGGCGGTTAGCGATACGCGGGGTACCGCGGGCCCGCTGGGCCATCGCCTGACAGGCGTCATGATCAATCGCCACATTAAGTTTTCCTGCTGAAGTGGATACGATACGCGCCAGATCATCCGTCCCGTAAAACTCCAAATGGTAAAAAATACCAAAACGGTCCCGTAAAGGAGTGGTCAACAAGCCGCTTCGCGTCGTGGCTCCGATTAACGTAAATGGTTTTAAATTAAAATTAATAGTTTTGGCATAGGGGCCTTTATCGACGATAAAATCAATCTTGAAATTTTCCATGGCAGGATATAAAAACTCTTCCACTGTTTTAGAAAGCCGATGGATTTCATCAATAAATAAAACATCGCCTTTTTCTAAATTGGTCAGGATGCCAATAAAATCTCCGGCACGGTCAATGGCCGGGCCTGAAGTGACAGTAATGCGTGTATTCATTTCATTGGCAATGATATGCGCCAAGGATGTTTTCCCAAGACCCGGCGGCCCTGAAAAAAGGGTATGTTCTAAAGGTTCTCCCCGCTTTTGAGCAGCAGCGATCGCAACCCGCAAACCTTTGACGAGATCCGGCTGACCTACAAAATCAGTCAATCGCTCAGGACGCAAAGATAAACTAATGACCTGATCTTCTTCGCTTTCCTGATTTAAAACAAGCCTTTTGATCTCCTCATCCATTACTATCCTCTGCAGCGGAAGGTGTTTCGTTGGCGGTATTGCGCACAATTTCAATGTCTTCAAATTGACGGTGCTGCACAATGATAATTTCTTTTTGGCGGGTCAGTTCCAAAACAGCGACAAAGGTGCACACAACTTCTTGCTTGCTCGTTGAACGACGGAAAAGATCCATGATCGATATGCGCGGAGACTCCATTAAAAGATGCAACAAGCTATGGATCTTGCCTTCAATAGTAAATTCTTCTTGAGACACCTGATAATCTTTTTTATCAGGAACATGTTTTAATGCTTCGGACAAAGCATTAATTAGATCAAAAAGAGTGGCTTCAAATAATACTTCTTCGGAATCTGCTTTTATTTCATTAAGTTTTTCTTCATCAACCAGGCGGCCGAATAAATTCTGACGGAAAAATTCTTTTGTTTTAAGCCCTTCAGCAACAATTTTGAATTGCTCATATTCTTTAAGGCGGTCCACTAATTCCTGACGAGGATCAATTGCTTCAGGGCCAGCCAAAGGATCTGGGGGCAAAAGCATCCTGGATTTGATTTGCATCAAAGATGCTGCCATGACCAAAAAGTCCCCCACCACATCCAAATCCAGCAGCTTCATCATTTCAATATATTCCATATACTGGTCTGTAATAATAGCAATGGGGATATCACAAATATCAATATCATTTTTCTTGATCAAATACAGCAAAAGATCAAGCGGGCCTTCAAATTTCTCTAAGTGGATTTTATAGTTCATATTAATATACTGCCTCGCGAACTTCTGCCATGGTTTGTTGAGCTATCACACGCGCTTTTTTAGCACCTTCTTTGAGTATATCTTCAATCCGGTCTTTGTCTTTTTCCAATTGAACTCTTTTTCCCCTGATAGGAGCAAGATGCTTATTGATATGCACACTCAAATTCTTTTTACAATCAACACAACCTTTAAGCGCTTGGGAACACCATTCATGGGCAGCTGGAGCTTCTTGAGGGGCAAAAACCTGATAATAACTATACACATTGCATTCCTCGGGATGTCCTGGGTCTGTCTTGCGTAAACGTTTGGGATCTGTGATCATCGATACTACTTTAGTATCTACTTCTTTTTCAGTGTCCGACAAATTGATGGTGTTGCCGTAACTTTTAGACATCTTGCGGTTATCAAGCCCTAAAAGTCTTGGTGTTTCCGTTAAAATAGCACGGCAATCATTAAATACTTCTTTTTTATAGATCGAATTAAAACGCCGGCCAATTTCACGGCATAATTCCAGATGGGGAAGTTGATCTTCTCCGATGGGAACCGCATCAGCTTTATACAAAAGGATGTCTGCGGCCTGCAAAACAGGATAACCTAGAAACGCATAGGTCTGCAGGTCTCGAGTTGTTATTTCTCTTAACTGTTCTTTGTAGGTTGGATTTCGCTCAAGCCAGCCTAAAGGCGTCAGGCAGGATAAAAACATCTGTAATTCCAGATGCTCAGGCACATCAGATTGCCGGTAAAGAATAGATTTATCAGGATCAATGCCGCAGGAGATCCAATCGATGACCATATCGATCCCATAACTGCGGAGTTCTTTACTGTTTTCGTACTCCCCCATCAGGGCATGCCAGTCAGCAATGCTAAAAATACACTGGTAATTGTCCTGCAGGGCAACCCAATTTTTAAGGGCGCCGAGCAAATGACCAAGGTGCAGCTTGCCCGTCGGGCGCATGGCTGAAAAGACTTTTTTTGTCATACTCTTTGGCTTTAAAGCTTGCGAGCGATTGACTCAATATCGTATGCTTCAATGATGTCACCTACGGCTACGGTATCAAAATGAGAAACAGTGATCCCGCATTCAAAACCTTCGGTAACTTCTTTAACGTCATCTTTAAAACGTTTCAATGTACTGATATGCCCGGTATGAACAACCTCGCCGTTGCGTAAAACTTCAGCCTGAATTTTATTACGTATCTTGCCTTTTTGAACATAACAACCGGCAACAATCCCCTTGCTGGTCAATTTAAACACATTGCGCACTTCCACACGTCCCACAAAATGACGCTTGAGTTTGGGGGCCAAAAGACCTTCCAGAGACTTTCTTAATTCTTCAACGGCATCATAGATGATACGATACTCACGCACATCTACGGGATTCTTCTCTAATTCTTGACGAGCCTTGGTGTCAATAGCCACTTGAAAAGCGATGATAATAGCATTCGATGCATGAGCTAAGACCACGTCAGAAGCATTAACATCACCAACCGCCGCATGGATGAACCGCAGCTTAACTTCATCCGAAGGTATCTTCCCAAGAGATTCTTTAAGCGCTTCCAGGGAACCTTGCACATCTGATTTGATCACGACCCGCAATTCCTTGATCTCACCTTGCTGAATCTGAGAATAAAGCTCTTCCAAAGAAACCTTGGCAGTACCTGAAAGCTTTTCATTCTTTATTTTTTCCTGGCGATTTTCAGCAATTTCCTTGGCCCGCTTGTCACTTTCCACGGCATAAAAAATCTCGCCTGCTGAAGCCACTTCTGAAAGGCCTAAAATTTCTACCGGCATCGACGGACCAGCCTCTTTGATCGGACGGCCATGATCATCAAACAAGGCCTTAACACGACCATGCAAAGGACCAATAACAATGGCATCCCCTTCACGCAAGGTTCCACTTTGTACGATCAAGGATGCAATAGCACCTTTGCCTTTGCTCATATGTGCTTCAATGACGATACCCAATGCTTTTTTATTCGGATTGGCGCGTAATTCTAAAACTTCTGCTTCCAATAAAATACGCTCCAATAGGCTGTCAATCCCATCTCCTGTGAGAGCTGAAACACCAACGACACCTACTTTTCCACCCCAATCTTCAGACGCCAAATCAAGTTCAGCCAATTGCTTTTTAACCCTGTCAGGGTTGGCAGACTTCTTATCAATTTTGTTCAACGCCACAACGATCGGCACATTAGCAGCACGGGCATGGGCGATCGCTTCCTGCGTCTGAGGCATAACCCCGTCGTCAGCAGCCACCACCAATACCACTATATCTGTAATGTGCGCACCACGGGCACGCATGGCTGTAAAAGCTTCATGGCCCGGAGTATCCAAAAATGTAATGTATCCGGTGGATGATTTGACGGAATAAGCCCCAATATGCTGGGTGATCCCGCCATGTTCACTATCAGCCACCTTGGCCGAACGGATACGGTCAAGCAGGGAAGTTTTTCCATGGTCAACATGGCCCATAAAGGTAACGACCGGAGCGCGCGGCTTTAAAGAAGCAGGATCATCTTTTTGCTGCTGATGCACATCGATAAGTTCTTCTTCCTGGGTTTTACTTTTAATGACATTAAAACCAAAAGAATTCGCTATTTTACCGACTAACTCTTCACCTAAATTCTGATTAATATTAGCAAAGACACCCATATTCAAAAGTTTCTTTAAGACTACATTCATCTTCTGATTGATACGAACAGCAAAATCTTTGACGCTGATAGGAATAGGCAATTCAATGTCTACCAGCGGACCTGCGGGTTGATTTTCAGGAACAACCGCTCCCGCAATAGAAGCAGAAGGTTTATGGTCACGACCACGCCAGGCACCTGCCGCATCTTCGTGGCGTTTGCGTTTTTTAGCTAAAGGTTTGACCGCGATAAAAGGCTCATTGTAATGAGCTTTTTTCTTAATTGGATCTATGGGTAGAATTTCTTTAGGAATGTCTATCTTGGTTACATCAATAACAGGAACCGCAGGCTTAGCTGGTACTTCTACCTTAGGAACTTCAGGCTTAGGAGTTTCCGTTTTTGTTAAGACTGGTTTAGGGATATCCACAACTGGAGACGGATGCGGCATTGCAACCTGAGACTTTACTGGCTCAATATTGACATGTACTGGTATCGGTTTGGTGACAAGCGGCAACTCTACAACATCTGCTTTTTTCAGATCTATTTTCTTAGGCTGCGGTTCATCATCATCTTCAAGCGCTGTTTTCTTTCTGGCAGGAGCTGGCTTTGATTTTTTAACCTTAGGCTTTTCAGCAGTTGTGCTGGCCGTCGATTTAGCTTTTTTAACTGATTTCTTGGGAGCCTCAGGCTCATCAACCACTTTTTGGCCTATCCCCTCATCAGCCAGAGCATCACGTAAAATCATTTCAACGACAGCGGTCAATTCACCTCCGTCTTTAGAACGTAATTTTAATGAATGGATTTTATCGTTAATATATGTTTCTGTTATTTTCAGCTCTTTGGCTAAATCTGCAATGCGCATATTATTCCTGTTCCTCTTCTTCTTTAGAATCCTCGTCGGACGGTATAGCATCCGGTGTAGAAACACTGGTGACTGTTTCCTTCGGATCAGAGGTCTTTTGTTTTTCTTCCCATTGTTTGGCGGAATAAATATCCAGTTCCCAGCCGACTAATTTACTGGCCAAACGCACATTCTGGCCGTATTTACCGATGGCTAAAGACAATTGATCTTCATCCACAATAATGTTAACCCGCTTTTCATCAGCAATCAACTGCATCTGTGAAATTTCAGCCGGGGACAAAGCTGCTTGAATATATTCTTTAATGTCTTCGGAATGACGCACGATATCAATTTTCTCACCATGCAGTTCAGTGACGATATTCTTAACACGGCTGCCGCGCATACCCACGCAAGCGCCGACACAATCAATCTTTTCATCTTTGGAGTAAACCGCAATTTTAGTACGCTCACCAGCATCACGGGCAATGGCTTTAACTTCGATAATACCTTCATAAATTTCAGGCACTTCTAATTCAAAAAGACGCTTAACAAAATTCGGATGTGCCCGTGAAAGAATGATTTGGGGCCCGCGATTTTCCCGGCGGACTTCCAGTACATACGCCCTGATCCTCTCACCCTGACGGAACTCTTCCTTATTGCTCTGTTCGCTTTTAGGCACCAAGGCTTCAGATTTTCCTAAATCCACCACAATATTACCGCGCTCAAATCTATAAACACTGCCGCTGATGATCTGTCCGATGCGGGCATTATATTCACTAAAGACAACATCTTTTTCCGCTTCCCTGATTTTTTGAATAACCACTTGTTTCGCGGTTTGGGCAGCAATACGGCCGAATTCACTGGAATGGATTTCTTCATCCCCAGACCAAGCCTTGATCTTTCCGGTTTTACGGTCCAAGCTCACCTTGACATCTACTTCTTTATCAACAGACCATATTTTCTTTGCTGCAGAAGCCACCGCAGCTTCAACGGCCGCAATCAAGGTCTCTTTATCAATACCTTTGTCCCGTTCTAATTGTTCTAAAATCACCATCAATTCACTATCCATACTAACCATCTCCTAATTTTTCTACTTCTGTTATATAACCAACGTACCTTTAATAATCGATGACAAAGGTATACTCAACTGCTTCTTGCCCGAGGCCTCAATTGTCAAAGTTGACTCTCCAACCTCAGACAATACCCCTTGTATTTCTTTTTTTCCAAGAATAGGTTCATTAAGCCAAAAATAAAGTTCTTGAGCTTTGACACGCATAAAATCACGACGCGTGACCAGCGACCTATCCAAGCCCGGCGAAGATAATTCCAGGGAGAAAATTTCAGGAGGCAAAAGATTTTCCTGCTCAATCGCGGCTACCAAAGACTTGTTCAGTATAGCACACTCCCTTATAGTAATACCACCAGAAGGTTTATCCGCTGTAATTTCAATGTGAACGTCATTTTTATGCCCGCCGACCTTTAATTCAATCAATTCAGCACCCTTAGCCTCAAAAACATTTTGGGCCAACGATTCGATTTTCAAATGGATTTCCTCTAGTGTCAAGCTTGCCATAACTTTAAAATCTCTTCTTTAGCTTTATCTTTGTCGACGATTATCACCTGGCCAGTACGGCGGATTTTAATTTCCACCTGATTATTAGCCAAGGCGCGTTTACCAATAATAATGCGCAAAGGAATGCCGATTAGATCCGCGTCATTAAATTTCCGTCCGGCACTTTCATCACGGTCATCTAAAAGAACATCCAAACCTGACGCCGTAAGCTCCTGGTCATAGTGTTTGGCCAAATTCATGGCAACTTCATCAGTAGCCTGCACCGGTAAAATTTCCACATCAAAAGGTGCCACTTCCTTGGGCCACATAATACCTCCAGCATCATTATTGACTTCGATGATAGCGGCAATTAAACGACTAACACCTATGCCATAACAACCCATGATCATAGGTTTTTGCTCTCCTTTTTCATCTAAAAAAAGAGCCCCCAGACTTTCAGAATATTTTGTACCTAATTGAAAAACATGGCCAAGTTCAATAGCGACCTTACGTTCCCATTGATCACCTTTTGGCGCTTTTCCTTCTTCATCTTTAATTGTCTTCCCGTCGTTCTTATTAACCCAAACAGCATCTTCGCCAATAGGCGCTGCCACCAAAAATTCATGAGAAACACTGCCGCCCATGGCCCCGCTGTCTGCGGCAACCACAATCACATCAAGGCCGCAACGTTTAAAAATTTTTGTATAGGCTTGTAGCTGTAAATCATAATTCTTTTGAAGACCTTCCACATCACGGTCAAAACTATACGCATCCTTCATGATAAATTCACAGGCACGGACAATGCCGAAACGGGTTCGAATCTCATCCCGGAATTTGGTCTGTATTTGATATAACGTGACAGGTAATTGACGGTAACTTTTAATAAATTGCCGGGCTAAATCTGTGATGATCTCTTCATGCGTCGGCCCCAGGCACATACGCTGCCCTTTTTTATTTTCAAAGGTGATCATGACCTCTTTGAGCGTCACATCTCGGCCTGTTTTTTTCCAAATATCGATAGGGTGAAGTGCCGGCATCAATAATTCATGACAACCGATCGCGTTCATCTCTTCACGAATAATACTTTCAACACGGGCCAAGACCTTATAACCCAAAGGTAAATAAGAATACACACCCGACGTCAACATAGAAACAAGCCCCGCGCGCAGGGAAAGCTGATGGCTCACCGCCTCAGTTCCCGTCGGGACTTCTTTTAATGTCGGAATAAAATATTTAGACCAGTACATAAGACTCCTTACACAAAAAACCCTTCAGGTAACTGAATATTACGTTTAACGAACTTATCATAAAAAGACGGCTTTTGTTTATTGACAACCCAATCTCCAACGACTTTTCCATCTGTATCAATCCGCTCCTGCTTAAATGTAAAAATATCTGCCAAAGAACTGGTACCAGCTTCTTTATTACACCGCAAATCCGTAATATTCGCAATCCTGCGTATACCATCCATATAAAGCTCAACATAAACAATCAAATCAATAGAGGTTGCCAACTGCTGTTGAATCTGTTCCCCACTTAAACGGATACCAGACATTAACATCATAGTGATCATACGGTTAAAACATTCCTCTGGCGAATCAGCATGCACGATGGCCAAAGAACCGGAATGGCCTGAAGCAATGGATTGCACCAAATCCAGAATTTCATGGCCGCGCACCTCACCAATGAGAATACGGTCCGGACGCATACGCAAAGAATTAACAAATAAATCGCGGATGGTGACTTCACCCTTGCCTTCCATATTAGCCGGCTTAGCCTGCAGGGAAACCACATGATCCTGCATTAAACGAAGTTCAGAAGTATCCTCTATAGTGATGATACGCTCATGCCCAGGGATATGGCTGGAGAGAACATTAAGCAAGGTCGTCTTACCGCTGCCGGTAGAACCGCAAAAAACAATATTCAATTTAGCTTTAATAGCAGCGACCAAAAAAGCTGTCATTTGTTTATTTAAAGTCTTTTGCCCCATCAGGTCATCAAGAGTCGTCAATTCACGGGAGAATTTCCTGATCGTCATGACAGGCCCCATCAAAGAACAAGGAGGTAAAATAACATTAACACGCGACCCATCATCCATAGAAAAATCCACATACGGGGATGATTCATCGACACGCCGGCTGGAACCGGACGCTGCCAAGATTTTTTGAATGGTGTGCATCAAATTAGCATTATCAGGAAACGTAACATCAGCTTTTTCAATCCGTCCTGCACGTTGAACATAGACTGATTTAGCACCATTAACCATGATTTCAGTGATCGTTTGATCTTCAACCAAGGAACGCAACGGACCCAAACTGACAATGGAGGCTGCCAGTTCCCGGAGAATGGAAAACCGCTCCTCGAGAGTAACTGTTAATTTAGTTTCCTCACAAAGCCTATTAATGGCATTATCCACAAAGGCACGCATCTGATCACCTTGCATAGAATCTTTAACTTCCAGAAAATTAGTTTTGGAAATTAAATAATGATGGATGCGGGCTTTGATTTCATCATGTTCGTAAGTAGGCATAGCTCACCTCGAAGGTTTTTACAGTCCCGTTCCTTTGAATAATTTTACCATTTGATCAATCCACCCAACACGTTCAAAATCAGAATAAAATACAAACAAGGCCAGCATGATGATCAACGTAAACCCTGCCTTAGAGATAAATTGATCGGTTTTCATAGACAAAGCTTTTCCGCGCAATTTTTCCAAGCCGATTAAAAACAAATGCCCGCCATCCAAAGGAATGACCGGCAATAAATTAAAGATCGCCAAAGAAGCACTGATAATTCCTACGATATGCAAAACAAAAGAAAAGCCTATGGTCAAGGCAAACTTGATCACAAAAAACATACCTATAATACCCATGGCTTCTTTGGGTGAGCGCGCACCAATGGCCATTTCATAAAGAGCCCCATAGGTCTTGACGGTGATGTCCCATAACTCTTCACCAGCCTTGACGAATGACTCAAAAAAACCATACCGTGTAATCACAATGTCTTTGGCATTATTAATAGGCATGGGCCCTACACCAATACGCCGTGTTTTGTGCTGACGGCCAAAAATATCTTGATTATCTGTTTCTTCCGGCGTGACAGTAAGGACGATATCATGATGGGCACGCTCGACGGTCAATAATAATTGATTTCCGGTAGAATTAGTGATCGAATCCTGTAATTGAGTCCAATGCGCAATCACCGCACCATTGACCTTCAAAATCCTATCTCCCAATTTTAATCCTGCCTGCTGTGCCGGTGAGTTTACCAATACCTGGCCTATAATGGGAACTACCCTCTTGGATGATAGATCCATGTCCACGAAGCCCATCATAAACACAAACCAAAAACACACATAGGCCAAAATTAAATTCACCACCGGCCCCATTAAAACAATCAACGCCCTCTGCCCGGCTGATTTTGTAAAATACTCGTCGCTGCTACCTAAGCATTTATCACGTTCATCCCCTGCCATTTTGACAAAGCCGCCCAGAGGAATGGCACATAAACAAAATTCAGTACCCTCATGCACCCAACCGAATAATTTTGGTCCAAAACCTAAGGCAAATTGCTCAACCTTCACCCCGCATTTTTTGGCGGTGATAAAATGCCCCCACTCATGCACCAAAATCAAAATGCTCAATATTAACAAAAAAATAATCAGTGACATAATTTCTCCAAAATATTCCGGGCCTCTTGCCGAGCCCAATGATCCGCTTGTAAAATGTCCTGTAACGACGGATTTTTTATTATTTTATGACGTAAAACCACTTTTTCAACAACTTTATAAATACTTAAAAAATCTATCTTTCCATGTAAAAACTTTTCTACAACTTCTTCATCAGCTGCGTTGAGGACTGCAGGTAGCGTTCCTGCCCTTCGAGCTGCTTCAAAGGCCAGCCCCAGACAAGGAAATCTTTTAAGATCAGGCTCTTCAAAATTTAATGACCCGAGCTGTGTTAGATCAAGACGTTTAAGACCCGTTGGTAAACGCTCCGGATACGTCAAGGCATATTGAATAGGCAGACGCATATCCGTTATCCCCAACTGAGCGAGCAGCGATCCATCCGTAAATTCCACCATTGAATGAATGATGGCCTCCGGGTGAACCAACACCTTAATTTGATTATATTCCAAATTGAACAAATGTTTGGCTTCAATAACTTCAAAACCTTTGTTCATCAGCGTCGCTGAATCTACCGTAATTTTAGGTCCCATTTTCCAACGTGGATGCCGTAAAATATCTTTGGGACGCATCCGTTTAAAATCTTTGGATCTCACTTCTCTTAAAGGGCCGCCGGAAGCAGTCAAATGCACTAATACAGGTTTTAACTTTTGACCATCCAGGCATTGAAAAATAGCACTTTGTTCACTGTCTATCGGAATAATACGTGCCTTATGCCGACGGGCCTCGCTCATGATCAAATCACCAGCAATGACCAGGGCTTCTTTATTAGCAGGTGCCACTGTCTTGCCTGCGCGCAGGGCCTCTAAAAACGGCATCAAGGCACTCGTACCCCTCATGGCCAAAACTACTGTATCTACTTCTTTCAAAGATGCAATCTGGGCACAATTTTCAATCGGATAAAACTTAACACCCTTCATACCGGTACTTTTAAAATGCGCCAAGCCCTGCGGGCCTACGGCCACATGAGCAGGTTTATAATTTTTTATCTGACTTTCAAGCAACTGAAAATTATTATACGCACTTAAAGCCTTCACTCGAAAGCGTTGGGGATGTTGGTCCACCACTTTCAATGCATTAAGGCCGATCGAGCCAGTTGAACCTAAAATGGCTATACTGCAAGGTTTCATTATTTCAATGTATTCAGTGAACTCATGTATAAATAAAAGGCCGGCGCTGAGAACAATAAACTGTCAATGATATCTAAAACCCCGCCCATGCCGGGCAAAAATTTCCCGGAATCTTTAACACCGCAGTCACGTTTGATTAAAGATTCAGACAAATCGCCCAATTGCCCCAAACCGCCAAAAAAAGCCCCCATAAAAAATATTTGCCAAAGCGGTAAACTCAATGTTGCCGGCAAGAAAGAACGAAAAACCAATGCCGTACAGGCTGACATTAATACAGCCCCCAGCGTACCTTCAATAGATTTATTAGGACTGACCTTGGGCAAAAGCGGATGTTTGCCAAAACTGCTGCCAATAAGAAGCGCTCCGATATCAGCACATTTAGTCACCAGAAGAATGAATGCTACTAATTTAACCCCCGCCATACCCGGCAGCATCAGACGGATCTTGACTAAAAAACTAAAAAACCAGGCAACATATAAAACACCAAAGAGTGTCGTCGACAAACCTAAAATAGCGTTACGATTATCCTTGCGTGCAAATTGCATGAATAAAATCAGTAAAAATCCGATAACGATAAATAACAGTTCCCAATTTTTAGTAGGCAAAAAATGCGTAAAAATAGAAATAGGGATCAAGACCCCTATAAGGATGCCTGTATAACTGTAAATCGGAACATCTTTTTTACGCACCATGTAAAAGAATTCATAAAGACCGCCTGCCGTCAATAAAACCACCACCACAATAAATAGATAATCATTAATAACAGCCAAGGCTGTTAGGGTGATCATAAATACCGACGACATGAATCTTGATATGGACATAAAAAACCTCTAAACCTTCACACTGCCCCAGCGCCGTTCCCTTTGGGCGAAACTCGCCAGCGCTTTGAAAAATTCTTCTTCATTAAATTCCGGCCAGCATTTATCCGTAAAATATAATTCAGCGTAGGATAGCTGCCACAATAAAAAATTACTGATACGTTCTTCACCCGATGTACGGATCAACAGATCCGGGTCCGGCTGACCCTTGGTGTATAAATGAGAACTAATGATCTTTTCATCAATACCATCAACTTCTATTTTACCTTCACGAACCTGGGAAGCGATGGTTTTGATGGCATCAACAATCTCAGCGCGCGCGCCATAATTAAAAGCAATATTAAGCACCATGGTTGTCTTGTTCATCGTCACACGGGCCGCTTCATCCATGGCATTCAATACTTCTGTAGGAACTCCCTGACGGCGGCCAATAAAATTAATACGTACACCCTTCTCGCTAAGCTCCCTGGCCTTTTGTCCCAAAACCATGATAAAGGTACGCATGATCATGGACACTTCATCCTGAGGCCTGCTCCAATTTTCCGTCGAAAAAGCATAAATAGTCAGGAATTTTATCCCAATATCCCTAGCGGATTTAATAATTTCCTCTACCCGCTTAACCCCCTCCAAATGCCCCTGGGTGCGGCTCATCCCGCGGGCCTTGGCCCATCGGCCATTGCCATCCATAATAATAGCGACATGTCTAGGTAGTTGATCTTTGTCCATATTTTTAAGTACAAATAAAATGGGGGATATTTATCCCCCATGGTTAAAGCGCAAAGATACCTAAGATTCAGTGCCCCGTTACAACTGATTGTGCTGTTGTCCCAGCTGCCGGCTGTGCTGCCGCAGCAGGTGTCGATGACTTAATCTGCTGAACCTGTGCTTGTAATGCAGCCATGGCCGCAGCTTTTTGTTGAAGCACTGTTTCTAACTTTGTTTCCAAATCAGCTTTAGCTGCTGTTAAATCATCATACTGTTTCTTTAAGCTTGAATTCACACCTTTTTCCTGTTCCAAAATATCGACGATCTTTGCCATTTTGCTCTGATCTTCTTTCAATTCTTCCTGAAAAGTCGTCATTTTGGCATCATTTTTCTGCAAGGTCTCTTCAGCCACCATACGGCTATAACGTTCCTCTTCCAGGCCACGGCCCGCCTTGTCAGCTTTTTGGGCAAAACGAACCACCACCACGGATAAACCTACCGCCAGCAATAAAGATATGACTAAAACAATGTCTTTCATCTAAGCTTCCTTAACTTGAACTGCCAGCGTCAGGGGTAGCATCACCTGCTTTTGTTTCTGTTTTAGGCAAGATAACAATTTCAACACGACGATTTTCCTGACGACCTTCCTTGGTGTCATTGGTCGCGACCGGTTTATACTCCCCATAACCAATAGCCGCCAGACGAGGTTCAGCCACGCTCTTATCACTCAAATAATGCAAAACTGACAAGGCGCGGGCCGTGGATAATTCCCAATTGGATTTCCAACCTGAGCGTTTGATCGGTTGATTATCCGTATGACCTTCAATCCCCACATTTAAATCAGCAACTGTCGTGTTTAAGACATCGGCAACTTTATCTAATTTCGGATAAGAATCATGTCGAAGTTTCGCTTTTCCGGAATCAAATAATACTTCTGATACGAAGGTAATAACCAGGCCCTTATCTTCCATTTCCACCTTGACCTGTTTATTATTAATCTCGTCCTGGAGACGCTTTTCCAATTCACTTTTGGCGTTCTCCAATTCACTCATATCATTCTTTAATTTGGAAATTTTTTCAATATCTGTACGGCGTCCTTTTTGAAGGATAATCGTACACCCGGAAAGCCCCAGTGCCAGCACCAGGACTAAAGAGATATTCATTAGAATTACTTTTTGGAAACGCATTACCATCCTCCTGTTTACATTATTGTATATTAGATAGAACTCAAATTATCACAGGCATTTATGAAAGTCAAGAAACATTCCCTTAACGAATAATTATTTCATCCCGTTTTGATCCGACTGAAATATATTTGATCGGAACTTCTAATAACTCCTCTAAACGCTCAATATAACGACGGGCCGCAAGGGGCAACTTTTTATACTGGCGTATCTCACGGGTCGAAGTCTTCCAGCCAGGCCATTTTTCATAAACAGGTTTGGCATGAGCCAAAACATCCAGATCATGGGAATAATCTTTATACACCTTCCCTTTGTATTTATACGAGGTGGCAATTTCTATTTCTTCCAGTTCATCCAATACATCAAGTTTCATGATCGCAAGTTTCGTCGCTCCATTGATCGCCACGGAATACCGTCCAAGCACCGCATCAAACCATCCACAGCGCCGGGGACGGCCGGTAGTTGAACCAAACTCATGGCCTTTGCTGCGGATACATTCATTCATTTCTTTGCCATATTCTGTCGGAAACGGACCTTCACCTACCCGGGTTGAGTAGGCTTTAAAAGCAGCCACCACTTCTTTAATCTTAGTGGGTGGTACTCCTGTCCCAGAACAAACCCCGCCTGTCGTAGCGTTGGACGATGTAACATACGGATAGGTCCCAAAATCGATATCTAAAAATGTTCCCTGGGCACCCTCAAAAAGAATTTTCTTTTTGGCCTTAATCGCCTGGTTTAAAAAAATAGCTGTATCGCAAATATAAGGTTTCAGGCGCTGACCAAACTTTATATATTCCTTGTATATCTCGCTAAAATCATAATTCTTGTAACCATAGACTTTCACAAAAATATCATTCTTTTCATTTAAATTATCCTCCAGCTTGGCCTTGAGCACCTTGGGATTCAACAGATCAATGATACGAATACCCATACGCCCGACCTTATCAGAATAACAAGGCCCTATCCCGCGTCCGGTGGTGCCGATTTTATTGGCACGTTTGCCCTCACGCAACTGGTCCATCACCCGGTGATACGGCATGACCACATGTGCGTTGGCAGAAATTCTAAGCTGTGTGCCACTCATCGGAAGACCGCGTTTTTTTAAACCATCAATTTCTTCAAGCAAAGCTTGTGGGTCAATGACCACCCCATTGGCAATCACACAAATTTTTTTGGGACGCAAAATGGCTGATGGGATCAGATGAAAAATATATTCCTTATCTCCGACGATAACAGTATGGCCGGCATTATTCCCTCCCTGATAACGGACAGTGATGTCCACTTCCTCAGAAAGGATATCGATTAATTTCCCCTTACCTTCATCACCCCATTGGGCGCCAACTACGACTAAGCTCATGATAAATCCCCTGATTATTTAACAATTAAAATCATGCACGATGATGCTGTAAAAAAAATAGCGGCACAAACAATCCGCACCATGGATGGCCGCACATTTTTAATACTTAAAAATGACCATACCAACCACAACGGCCACATACTGATGAGAATATAACTAACCAATACCGACAGCACCGTGTGCCATTGACCTTTTATTAATGCCGCATTGCTCAAAAATATAATGTATTTATTAATTGGCCCAAGCGTGGCCACGGCAATAACTGCCAGAACTATTACCATCAGGCAGACAATCTTGCCGCATGAAACAAAAAAACCATTCTTTTTAACTACCAGGTCTTTCGCAGGGCATCCCCGGCTTAATAAAAACCAATCTCTAAAATATAAAATACCTAAAACAAAAACCCCCACACTTAAAACCACACACAAAACATTAGCGATAAATATAAAATTCTTCTGTAAAACAAGGGCCTGCCCTGGTCCTAAATCAAGAAATAAGCAACTTACCACATAAAGCAAACAAAAAATAAAACAAAACATATTAACTGGTAGAAAATTTAAAACAAAACCTTGGCCATAAAAAATAATAAGGGCACAGGCCATAAAAATACAGGGGTTAAGCCCATCCTGCAAACCTGCTCCCCAAGCCACTATAAAAAGATCTTTCATCCCACTGTCTATACCTTGATGGTTTTGACAAAAAGAATATTCTTGGTATTACGTAATTTTTCAATAATGGATTCCGGGATTTCACTATCAACATTGACGACGCTGACCGCAACTCCCTGCTGATTTTCACGGCCTAAAGTAATACCGGCAATATTAATATTTTCAGCAGCCAGTATTGTACCGATAGCGCCAACAATACCAGGCTTGTCATTATTATTAATAAATAACATGTTCCCCTGAGGAACAGTTTCCACATAAACATTATTAATTTTGACAATGCGCGGCTGCTTATTGCTGGATAAAGTGCCTAACAAAGAAAACGGCTCTTTGTCAGTGACGATATCTAAAGCAATGGCGTTAACATACTCACCTTCTTGATTTGAAATGATTTCTTTAATATTAATGCCGCGTTCCTTCATCACATTCAGGGCATTAATAGTATTTACGCCTTCTCCAAGAATCGGTGTTAAAAGTCCATGTGACAAAGCCATGGTCACGGCTGTGACTTTTTGCTGGGCAATGGCCCCGCTGTAGGTAATGGTCACTTCACTAATACGCCCCTGGACTAATTGACCGGCAAATTTTCCCATACGTTCTGCCAGACTTAAGTAAGGTTCAATGACCTTATAGGCCTCCAAAGACAAAGACGGAAAATTAGCCGCATTACGGATACCTGCCCCGGAAAGAGCGTCTTTAACGGCGTGGGCAATTTCAATAGCCACATTCAATTGCGCTTCCGACGTGGATGCGCCAAGATGCGGTGTCGTTATACAATTATCCAACTTAAAAAGCGGTGATTGAAAATCAGGCGGCTCAACATCATAAACATCCAACGCAGCACCAGCAATGCGCTTTTCCTGCAAAGCCTTGACCAAGGCTGCTTCATCAATAATACCGCCGCGGGCACAATTGATCAGGCGCACTGTTTTTTTCATCAAAGCAATTTGAGCGTCACTGATCATACCGGTTGTCTCATCTGTTTTGGGAATATGCACCGTGATATAATCCGCGGTTTTATAAATTTCATTAAGATCAACCAACTTGATGCCATTTTTCTGGGCGATCTCTGCAGATAGATACGGATCATAGCCTAAAATCACCATGCCAAAAGCCTGGGCCATTTTAGCTACCGTCGATCCGATACGGCCTAAACCAACAATACCTAATACCTTGCCGTAAAGTTCAACGCCGGTAAATTTAGAACGCTCCCATTTGCCAGCCTTTAAAGAAGCAACGGCCTGAGGGATATTACGTGAAAGCGCCATGATCAGACTCATGGTTTGCTCAGCCGTAGAAGTAGTGTTCCCTGCCGGCGTGTTCATAGCCACAATCCCTTTTTTAGTGGCTGCCTGCAAATCCACATTATCCAAACCAACACCCGCACGGCCGATCACTTTTAAACGATCAGCAGCCTCGATGATCTGAGCAGTCACCTGCGTACCGGAGCGCACGATCAAACCATCATAATCTTTAATAATCTTCTGCAATTCATCCGCAGCTATACCGAATTTACAATCAACAGTGAAACGATTGTCCGCAGTTAAAATATCAAGACCTTCTTTTTCCAATTTGTCGCTAATTAATATCTTAAACATATACGTTCCTTAATTATTTTGTATTTAATGATTTTTGAGCGGCTGTTAAAGCTGCACCCAATTCAAATTTATGTCCCATTTGATGCAAAACTTTCTCCAGGCAAGCGAGCCCCGTGAGGATATCATATTCATCCAAAGCCCCCATATGCGCCATACGAATGACCTTACCCTTAAGACTATCTTGTCCACCGGCGAAAGTAATACCGTAGGTATCACGCATGGTTTTGGTCAACTTTTCACCATCAATATTCGCGGGTACTTTGACGGCTGTTAACACATTCGTCGAACAAGAAGGATCCGGGAATAAATCCAGCCCAATCGCCGCACATCCCGCACGTGTCGCACGGGCTAAATGAATATAACGCGCGAACATATTCTGTAATCCATCTTTCTTGATCATATTAAGGCTTTCACCTGGTGACAAAGCCATTGCTGTTGATGCCGGAAAATTCGGCGAACGCTGGGTTGAACTCTGCCAAACATATAAAGCCAATACGATCGTACATAAGGTGCAATGGGGCAAAGCGCCTACTGCGTCGGAAATTAAATCATTGTTAGAGGCCCATCCAGATACTAAGGCGGTCTTTATCACCTTGGCTGAAACATCAACCGGTGTGACTCCTGATGTTAAAGCTATCGGAGATGTTGTTAAAAACCACTCAGCTGTTTTGGTTGTTGATGCGGTGTCAGGATTAGCTGTCCAGGAAATAAAGACAGATGAATGGTCCTGTGATGTGGTTGTGTC
>JABDGZ010000015.1:0-39444 GCA_013285735.1 Candidatus Omnitrophota bacterium
TCCGACGGTCTGAGTAAGAGGAAATTGTTGAATAGGACCACGCTTCGCGTGCTTGAGAGTAAATGTTTCTTGGCCCCAATCAATATCTTCTAAACGTAACTGTTTAACCTCGCTTTCTCGAAATCCATAAATAACCAATAATAAAATGATGGCGCGATCACGAATATTTATAGGATGATTTTCTTCCGTCGTCTTGAGAAGAAGCTTAATTTCTTCCAAAGAAGGGCCTGATGGAAGATTTTCATGCTTATATATTCGAGGAGCGTGCATAGAATTTGCTATCCCTTGACGGCACCAGCCTTTACTCTCTGAAAAGCGAAAAAAACATCGTAAAACTAGGCAGCGCCTATTTATGGTTTTCCGAGAAAGAATTCCTTTTTTGAGTTCTTTAATTTGTAAATCATCAATGAGAGCAGGAGTGGCCTCTTTAAGAAACTGCCTAAGGTTTACTTCAAGTTGATTGAAAAAATTTTCTAATATATAACAATTATGAAGAATTGTTTGCTCTGATAAACCCTTTTCATTTCGCATGTGTTCTACATAATCTGTTATCTGTGACGGAAGTGGCTGTTTTGAATCTTCCATTCGCCCTAAAAATTTAAGCCAATCCCTGGCATGTGAACAAAATCGGTCTTTTGATGAAAGATGATCATTTTTACCAGTAAAACGTTGCAGTTCTAGACGCGTCCAGCGTTTTGCAACATTATCGAGTTCTTTATATGTGATAATCCGATCATCTGGCTGAAGATCAAGGTACTTAATACTAATCAGTAAATGTTGGGCAATTTCACAAAGGAACGGATTAGGCGTCCCATTTGCTGCGCGGTATTTAAGATAACGTAGACGCTCTTCCAAAAGTGGAGCAATAAAATGACGATTTATGACCCAATGTCGTTTGAAAAGTTGATTGAACATAGTGACTCTCCTCTAGGTTGATGGTTGTTGATTTAAAATAAGGAAAAACCAATTGATGAAGAATATAGATCAGCAGGGGAGAGAGATTAAAAAGCGTTTTTTATCAATGAGTTTGTAATGCAGTATTTTGATTCAATTCTAGAAATTGAGTAAGACTTTTTAGCGGCTGAATAGTAATGCTCCCAATTGTCAAGCCAGGGGCGTTTTGCCATTGGGCAAGCTGGGCTGAATCTATGTGAAATTTAATCCCTATACCCCCGTTTTGGATTGTTAAAGGTGTTCTTTGGGCTGTAAAATCAATACCGCCGCGCATCGCATGGTCTCTGCCATGGGCCATATCTCTTTTAAGAGCCTCAATTGAATCTCTTACATCAAGCATAATATCCCCGCTCGGCCTAACTTGATGCAAATCAACAAAAATACCACCGTCTAAATATTTAGCTTGTTCAATAAGACTGCCGTTTTGAGCCATTAATTGATAGGCTTCCCTAGGTATCTCTTGTCCGGGGTGGTCTTCTAACCATTTGTTACTTAATCTGCTAAAATATTTTAAAACAAAATAAACACTATGCTCATCTTCTCCTAATTCCAGCTTCCATCTTAACCAAGGTTGAATTCCAGGATTTCGTGATAACATTGATGAAAAATCGGGATTTTTAGCTAATCTTTCATATGTCTCGGGAAAAAAATCTCCATACGACAACATACGATATAAAATCGAATCTTTCATTTCACCTCCTTCAGGGATAGTTTGATAAGAAAACACATCTAGAATATATGGTGCTTTTAAAATATTGAAATTGAAACGGCTTTCGTACCCATATAACTGTTCAAACACGGAAAGCTGGTCATTGATCTCTTGAGTGGTAAGATGATTAGCCTCAGCAGATGAGGCCATATAGGACCTTAAACTAGGTTCGATGTGCGCATGGAAACCTAAGGCAGATTCTAAATTTAAAATTTGATCAGCAGTTGCAATAAGTTCTGCCCTTTCCCTATTATCATTATGAGAATGCTGCCCCCTTAAAGATAGCCATCTGCTATTTAAAATTCCAACATAATGTTCCATATTCAGCCCACCTCTTATAAATTTTAAAGCGGGAGCATTATGATCAGCATCCACATGGGATAACGTTATGATTTGAGGGTGATCTCTTGGATCTATAACTATAGAATGGTTAAGTTCTTCAACAGCCATAGCTCCGACATGGTCAGAAACTACTTCTGGTTCTGAATTATTTTGAGCAGAGAATTTACCATGATTATAAGCAAAATCTTGTATACCAAAAAAAGTTGCAATTTTAAGAGCTTTAGGTAAATAATCCATATCAGTGCTGTGAAAATTCCCTTTATTTTCTCTAAGTTTCCCAAACATATCCATCACCGTCCAAGTTTTTGAGGCATCCGTAAGGCTATCATAGGTCAATTCATGCGAAAGTTCGGTATACGTTTTTAAACGTACATAGATTGATGGCAAAAAAACACCCCACAGATGATAGAAATCATGGCTGAGATCGGCAATTTTAATCCCTGTACGTTGTCCCTTAGGAATACTATCATTTCCTTCTGCGTCCACCGGACGCCAAAATATCACCGGCCTGCCTTGATCATCAACCTTGTTGGCTCCACTCGAATTAAGGGTATACGTTAAGAAGCTTGGTTGAAAATGATTCCACACATAATATGTCCCTACTTGTCCATCCATGGCCCAAGGGCTTCCTACTATCCCTTCCGGGTTTCTGGCAACGGATTTAAACAAATGACTGATCGAGGCAATAACATTGAAAAGGTCAACTTCTTTTAGGTTCGAACTCTCTGCATATTTAAATGCCTGATGTATCAATTCTGCCTGGGTGATCCTGTGGGCATGGGGATTTTGGAATGAAGTCATTTCCTGCACCCATTGCAAAAGCAGCCCTGCGTTATTATTGACATAGTACGATTGTTTTCCGGCATCTCCAGATAAATAATGACTTATTAAACCTTCCACATCACCTATGTTAACTTGTTTTTTATCAGGCAAGGTTACCGCGTAACCTTTTTTATGATATTCATCGACTGTTTGAAAAATGGCATGATAAAAACCGTCTATGGCCTGCTGGCGGGTAAAGGCTACCGCTTCATATGGAGCTACCGGGACTCTAGGTGCTGTAATTAAAGGCCCTAAAAACACGCTTTGCGAAATCCTGGAATTTGAGGAGTATTGTACGACATTTAATGCTCGCGTCATTTCTCCGTATAATTGACGCATCCGTTCGGACTGTACAACAGCCCTTTTATCTATAATCGTTTTTAACCATTTCCCACTTTCTATATCTTGAAAATTGTCCATTAATTTTTCATAAAAAATGGCAAAAATTTGCTGGCGGATACCAGGCTTTAACTGGGAAAAATGTTGTGAAAATTCCTGCATTTGTTCAACAGGGATCTCAGATAAATAACGATAGGTTAATGCTGGTCTAGTACGTAAACCATTGAATAAATTATTTGAATCGTCAACTGAAAGCATCCTAAGAAGGCTAGGTGTCACTACAGCTGATACAGGTTGGTTTTGAGGATACTCGGCAAATAAATTTTGCCAAAAAAACCTGTCTGCTGTTTTCGTTTTTAACGCTTCTTGGATCCTTTGTTGCTGTGAAAATACTGTTGATGGTTGGAATGTATTCCCATCAAATTCAGTAATACGACCGTTTTGAAAAACAATTTCCGGCTCGGTGATAGGCCGCGAAAAAGAATGTCTTAAAGATACATCATATCCCCAACGCATCCAAATATAGATACCTAACACTGACGCGACGAGTACAACAGCACTTACTTTAATTACCTTTTTGGCACGTCTTTTGAATTTCGATTCTGGCTTCTTTTCACCTTTTTTAAAAGGATTGACTTGCGCTGCAATCAATCTCAAGTTACCTTTTATCATATCCAGCGGGCTAATCATGGCCTCATCGGTGGTCTCATTTAGAGGAACTATTAGTTGCAATCCGCCTGAAAAATATTTCCTTGGGATTATTTCTTGAGTTATGGGATCTTGCTCTTCTTTAATGTAGTTATAAACACCCTTTTTAAAAGCTTTCAAATACTCCTTATATAGCCCCTCAACATCATTCCTGAAATGTATACCTGCTCTTAGAGGAATTATAGTAGAAGTGTATTGGACTCCTGCCACCTTGTTTTTGTCTGCGTATATTTCATCCAAAATACTGTCTTTGATTTTCTTTTTGTACCATGTCGCTAAAATAAGAGAATTATAAACTTGTCGTAGTGAGACGAAATTCTTGTCTTCGTTAATTTCCTTAGTAAGTTCGGGGATGACAATTTCGCGAACAACTTGACTGCCTAATTGACTCGTCCCCGTGATTTGGGTTTGGTTTGATTGAATGCCTTCGTGCTTGACTAATGAAAGATAATCTTGCTCTAACATGACTTTGAGTTTGCTTTCAACCACATAGGCTGCCCCTATTTTAGCATTCTCATAAACAACTGCCTTCTCAGGAACTATCCATACTTTGTTAAATGTGTTAACCGGTATATTTGTTGTCCCATATCTTTGAAATGCTTCTTCGTAAATACGCTTCCAAAATTTCTTTCCAATTTCGTCTTCAGGATAAATCAAAGATGCTGTTATCTGTTTGAGCATATAATCTTCGGCTAATAGATCTCTGCCCATTTCCGTTAAACCAAAACTTTGAGGAATTATACGGTCTTTTTCATAAGGTGAAAGATTGACCCATAAATCTCTTTCAGGAATGGTTAGAGATGCCAGGAAATATTTGATTAACTTTCTTGATTCATTTTTGAGTTGATCATTATTTAATTCACCATCGCCTTTATCAAGAATAAAGTCAAAGCGAAAGGGGTTATCAGGATGAACTTTAATACCTTTAAGGATTGGAGGATCAAATGGAGGACTTAGATGAACCATTACTCCAGGAGCTGGCAAATGGTAATCTTGAGCATAGATAGGCATTGGGCCTATAATACCCGTTATCAAAAAACTTAGCAAAGTTAGGAAAGCCAATGGGGCTCTCGTCATGGTCATACCTCTCCACTAAAGTATACAATCTATATAAGTGTTTTGGTAGGTATCCCGAGGGCTTTTAGGGTAGCGTTTTCTTTAGGATTTATCGTCGGAAATTAAAAGACACATATAAAATCACACAAAATACTTTAAGAATTACAATCTGGAAATCTGGAAAGCTTGTAGACAAGTAGTTTTGCTGGTATCTTTAATGAAACAATAAAAACCGAGGCTTTTGAAAATTATGTGGTGTAGAATTGAAGAAAATCACTATTTTACACAGTAAAAACTGAATTATGCCACATAACTATGAACGCCACATAAAGAAATTTATGTTGTGCACAACATAAGACTCATTATTCATCATTTAATCCCTTCCCATCAAGAATTTGCTGCATGCATTTTTCTATCCTTGTTTCCCTGGTTTTGGATTGTTTGGGAGCGGAAAAATGGAGAATGTACGCCCTCTGCCGTCCTGGCGTCAGGGCTTCAAATGCAGTTTTTAACTTAGGGGTTTTATCTAATTTACTTTTAAATTCTTCAGGCATGCTGAATTCTGAAGTTGTTTTCAGAATCACTTTTAAACCGGCTTTTTCTACTTTAATGGCTTGATCAATATAGGCCTTCAAGACGGATTTCATCTGAATAATTTCTTGAACATTGGTAAAACGAATTTGACGTGCTGCCTGCACATTCTTTGTTTGTTGAATTAGAATTTTCTTGGGATCATTTAACAAGACCCCTTTAAAAAATAAGAGCGCACAATATTCTTTGAACGTATGGATTAAAACTATATTACTATTCTCGAAAGTATAACAAGGACAGCCCCACTTCAATTCTTCGGTCAGTCCACAGCCAAGAACAATCGTTCTCAATCGCTTTAATTCTTCCTGCCACTTTTTAGCTTTAGTAAAATAAAAATCAACCTTGGGATTCATTGATTGATCCTCCAAAATAAATTGAGTATACCAGTACTGCAGCCAAGAATGAACCAAAAACTGCCGCTAATAATGCCGGCAACATGGATGACCAAAGAAAAGTGCTTACGCCTGAAAGCAATGGGCCTATCAATTGGCCGACGGCAAAGCCTGTTGTTAACAGGCCCGTCATGCTCTGAAGATGGTGCGGAGATAATTGGACACCCAAACGAAAGGTCAATTGCATGGTTACCATAAATGAACCACCCACTAATAAAGCCCCTATCAAAAGACCTCCAACTCCGGACCACATCGAACAAGCTAATATACCAATGCCTTGAATACAAAAAGTCGCGGCCAACCAACGTTCTGGACGCTTTATATTCTTTTGTGCCGATAAAAATAACATACCCATCACTGCCGATAAACCAAACAAAGGCCAGAATAAATCAGCTACTAGTGCATTAGAGAATTGATCTTTAGCTAATTTAGATAAAAAAGTCGCCGGTAATATGTAGGCAAGACCATATAACAGATAACTGAATCCTAAACGATACATGCTGCCATTTAAATGAAAACTCTCATCTTTAGGTGTTTCAGGCAAGGCACTTGGAAGATTCTTATGAATGATCCATGAAGCACATAAAGCCACCACACCATAGACAAACCAATTCAAAGCAGCTGACGCATGCCCATAGTCTAATCCTAGGGCAATTATTCCTGTGATAAATATCCCCACCGCTGGCCCTGCGAAAGCATATGTTCGTAAGGTATGCTCGTCCCGTAAATGTTTCTGAAACCATGTTGAAATTAAAACCAGGGTCCAGGCACTGGCTATGCCAGCTGTAAATCGCAATAGTAAATTCACATAAAAACCAGCAGCACCAGTAGGCATAAATGCAGTTAACAGTAAAATAACCGCACTCCCCCACAATCCGCATTTCAAACGAAGAATCAAATGACGTTTAGCCTGAATTGTTTCTATCGCACCCAGCAGATAGCCCAAAAAATTTGCAGCCGCAAGCCATGATGCCTGGGTCAAGGTAATCTGCCCTTCATTAATCATATGAGGCAGCTGAGGCGTTAAGGCAAAGCGGCCAAAACCCATAGCCACAATCAAACAAGCCATTCCTGTAAAAGCAATTCTATGTTTCATGATGACAATTCCTTAAACGCTGGATGCTTCTTGATCAGCTTTAAGGCTTGCTTAATCAGAGTTTTTCCAGGTTCCATCCTATGCCAGGGACTAGCACCCGACGGATGTGCTAAAGGAATTATATCAAAAGTGTGACCTTCATAAGTCACTTCAAATTGCCTGCCTATCACATCTATTAATTTATCAAATTGGAGGAATTGCTGGATGGCTAATTTTCCGACAGGTATTACAAGCGCAGGATTTAATATATCAAGTTCTCGCTTGAACCACTGGGAACAGTTTTTGACTTCTTGAGGGTTGGGGGACCTATCACCGCCTTTGGGCTCCTTGCCTGGGAAACAACGGCATACAGCAGCCATATAGATCGATGAACGGAAATGCCCCTCATCCATACCTGTCCCCTCTTTAAACCACTGGAAAAGAGTTTTACCTGCTGTCCATGCAAATGGACGGCCAAGTTTTGGCTCTTTATCTCCTGGGGCTTGACCAACAAGGATAACACGGCTGACAACAGGGCCGCCACTTACCACCGGCGGGTTCATTTTGGGGCATAAACGGCAGGCCCGCAATTCTTCAATATGCTTGACGAGTTTTTGCATGGCTTAGTTGGGAACGTTCTTAGATTTATAGACAACGACTTGCGGTTGTTGAGGCCTGTAGGCTTTTTGTACCTCTATATGACTGCGTAAGACAGTCAACTTGGACTTACACCGCTCATCACCTTTTTCTAAATCAAAAAGCACGACACGATCTTCGGTCCGTATGCCAACCACTGTGTAAAGTTGGCCATCATCTTTAAGCATAACCATGTCGCCAACAATGTATTCAGCCATAATATAGTATCCGATAGTAATTAATTTTTGGTTTATTAAATTTTGGGAGCCTTTTGACGCCTAATAAAAAAATATAAGACCGGCCCCAATGGAACAAATAGAATTACAAATAGCCAAAGCATACCAGATGCACTGTCGCTTGAACAGTCAATCAACATCCATACCCAAAAACAAAAATATAAAAGACCTAGAATTATCCATATCGGACCTTGAAATCTTACACCTTCTTCATACCTCACAAATGCTTTAAATATTCCATCAACATGATTGCCTTGATTATCCTTAAAATCGATTACCCCTTGAATTCTTCCATCATGAATTTCTCCCAAAGAAAGGTCTAGGCTATACTCACCAGGTATGTAATTTTTTGACTCAGGAAAATCATTTCCCATAGCCTTTCGGTTCATATCAACCGATATGCTGGTGACTGGAGTTCCATTCATTTCATCTATTGGAGCATCAGGCGTTATATATAGATGTATATTCTTTAAAGACACCAATGAAGCATGCCATAATGTAAAATTAACCTCTAAATCAGGTGAGTATTCTTTGCCTTGTATAAAACTTAAAGAATCGCCTCTGTGTCCATGTTCGAATACCACTTTGTCAAAATTAAAAAATTGTCCATGAAAATATCCAAACACAGGAGCGGAAATCGGCTTGAAATCAGTATTCGAGGACGCTGATGCCGCTGCCGCTAAAGCTTCTTTTCTATTTTTATATCCTTCTATAGTTTTTTGGGTATCTGGATCTGGACTTATTCCCATATCAAGGGCTTTGTCATAGTTAATAACAGCCTCGTCTTTTTTATCTTCATTATATTGCACAAGAGCAAGATTGTAATACGCCTCAGCTTTAGGACTAATAGCAATAGCAGCCAAAAGCTTTTGTTCGCTGGTTATATAATCATTTTTAGCAAAAGCATCCGTGAATTCTTTAAATAATCGATGGTATTGACCTTCTTGAGAGTTATCTGGAGATTGTATTTGTGCTGGAGTCGAAATTTCTTTTTGATTACTTACCTCTTTAGGAATAAAGGGTAGTCCGTCAATATCCCTAATCTCATCAAAATAATAGGTGATTCTACCCAGACCACCATCGATATCGACCTTAATGCTCTTAGCATTCCTTTCGATGATCTTGCCTTCAATCACCCGACCATCGTTTAAATCGATAGTTTCTGCGAAAGCCTTTGGCAGAAAAAATGTAAGTATAAAAATAAACCCTAAAACTAAAGGATTGGACATATTAGAATATGCGGCGTTACTGTGGCTGAGGACTTTCTTGCTCTTGAAACATATAAAATTCTTTCTCTTGTCCATTATCCATCATAAATTTTTCTACCCCTACAAAATAAGCCCATTGGCTGACAGGCTTCAAAATCCTATAATCTTTTTTGCTTTTAAAAAAAACAGTGGTCGCCTCTGGATTTTGTAAACCTGATTTTGATCCGATAATAAAATAACCATCATCCCTTTTTTGTTTTACTTGATAGTTGGAGAGCGAATACAGCACGCAGTATTGTGGGAAGTCAGCTGTTATCATGACATCAAGCAATGCGCCGCCATCCTTAAAATTTGCTTTATCGTATTTTAAACATTGTTGGTCAAAAGGAAATTCTTGGTCTTGGGCTTTGGCTTGAAATGGGAATGATGCGGAAAATATGAAAATCAAAAATATGGAATGAATCTTTTTAAACATATTAAACATTAACTTTTAATATTAATTTTTCAAGGATGAGGCTTAAAATACCGACCAAGGCACCTAACAGAAAACCAACCATCACATCACTAGGATAGTGAACTCCAAGATACAGACGCGACAGTCCCATCAAAAGTCCCATCATCAGAATCATGATTCTTGCCTTAGGAAAGTGATAGCCTAAAACAATAACCATGGCCATAGCCATGGTGGCATGGCCTGAAGGCATGGAAAACCCATGAGGCGTAATCACCGCTGTTAATCCCTTCACCGTTAGAAAAGGCCTGGGGCGATGAAAATAATCCTTTAGGATATTAAAGAAAAAGAAAGCTCCATTCCAGGCTAAAACGTATGAAATAACCGGTATTTTTAATTTTTTATCTTTCAGGTAAAAGTAGACGATCAGAAGGACAGCAATGATGTCCCAAAATTCCAGCTTTATAAAAAGGCTAAAGAATAAAGTTAATGGCTCACAGCGAATGCTTTGAAAAAAGAAAAGAATACGTTCATCCAGATGTTGAATGATTGTCATTTTTTATTTCCCCAATGCTTGCTTAAGCTGATTAATCAAATCTGGTTTTATAAAAATTCCTAATTCTTGGGCCCTAGTTATATCTGCCCAGGATTTATTATATTCTTTGCTAAGAAAGTAACAATTGCCACGGGCGCGAAAAGCATTTCCGTAATTAGGATTTAATCCAATAGCCGTAGTTTCATCTGCAATGGCTTGGGCATAGTTATGCTGCTTTTTATAACAAAGCCCGCGCCTGAAATATAATCTTGCATCAGTAGGATTTATTTGAATAGCTTGAGTTAAATCTTCGATGCTTTTGGGAATATTACCTGAGTCTTTGATCGAAATGATTAAATCAGACTTAACAGGAAACCCTAATTCTCCTGCTTTATTAACATCTGCCATAGCCTTAATAGGATCGTTCAGTTTATAATATGCAATCCCACGACTGTAATACGCCTCAGCCATCACTGGGCAGATTTCAATAGCCTTGCTGTATTCCACAATGGCTTGGGCATCATTATTGTGGTGCATGTCATTAAGACCCTGTTGAAAAACAGGCCTTGCACCTTCAAGCAAAGCAGCTTGCTGGATCATATTGATGAATGAAGAACTATCCGTTGATGCTAATTGGTCTGCTTTAAGAAAATCAGCTATAGCTTCATTAAATTCTTTCAATTCATAGTAAGCTGCCCCCCGGTTGCGATACACCGCTGACAATCCGGGATATATTTCAATGGCCGTGGTGTATTCTACGATGGCTTGAGCATAGTTCTTCTGCTGTAGAGCAACATTTCCAAGCTGATAATACACGTAGGCTTCATGCCTGGCTGAATTCATTGATCCAGAAATACCAAAATGGAGAAATACCATTTCTTCTCTATGCCCAAATCCCCAAATTCTTTTTAATTCCCTATCTTCGTTTCTCCTAAATTCTCTTTCCCTGGATCTATTAAAATTAGATATTTCCCGATCATAATTCCAATGCCTGAAAGAACTGTTGCCATGGCTTGAAAACCCACTAGCATAAACAGAAGAAACACTTAAAAATATCACACAGATCAAGATTAGCATTTTTAATATCATTGAATTTACCTTAATTAAATTTTGTGTTTTCCCATCCACGCCAGATAGTCAAGTACATCATCCAGTTCTTGATCGGATAATGTGCCGTTAAAGCCAGGCATTTTGCTTCTGGCCCTAAAGGAACTTGGGCTTCCTATGAATTCTTTTAAAAATTTTCTATCTTCATATTCCAATATATTCTTGGGCACATTCAATTCAGGACCTACCACTCCTCCTTGTAGATTGATGGAATGACAGGCCATGCAGTTTTGCGTAAAGACCTTATACCCTCGTGTGACTGATTCGCTTTTGTCATTGCTGTCAGGAAATAGCTTTTGCTGGGCTTCGTCAGACTTGCCGATTGAAATTTCAACCATCTGATAAGGCCAAGGTAATTTAACACTGGGCGTTACATCTTCCAAAGCAGTTTGCCAAACCAGATAATACGGCCCTGGAGAAATCCACTCCTTGCCTTGCGGTATCTTCTCCCATCCTTCTTCCTTGTCCAAATCTTCGATAGCTACAAAAGCCTTAGCACCGGATTGTACGACATCTGCCACTGCTACGCTGGCTTTATACCCATCCAAGGCAGTGAAGGTCCAGACAGTATTAGGATCAGGATGTCCTACTCCTGCCAAAGCAAGAATATCTGAAAGCCAGTAACCTGCGTAACGCTTATGTTTCTTATAAACAGGGTCTAGCACCACAATCGAATCCAGGTGAAGCGCTCGAAAACCATTTTCAGTGATAACATATTTATTTGAGCCCTGGACAATGGTCAGATCCGTACTGGCTGCCTTGGCATAACCATGAGATACAATGACGAAAAATGTAATGATGCACAAGGTTCTGAAATATTTTAATGACATGTTAGACCCAAAGCATTGGAAAGAATTTAGGACACATTGAATTAAAAGTCTGATAATATATAGATTATACTTTAAGAGGCCATTATGCAAAATAGATTTAAAAAGATACTTTTGTTTTCAGCATTTTCTATGCTGATAATAGGAACATCCTACGGGGATGGGGGTTGGGATTATTATGGAAGCGGCCGAGACCATCCTCTTTCAGCGTACGTCGACCGAAGAAATTATGTTGGACCTGCTGATTATGCGCAAATTGCGCCAGATTATATTGATGGGCCTCTTGTTCTTACGAATGCGAATACACCTGCTCCTGTTATGACGCCCATTGCCAACATTCCTTTGACACAAGCTAATGAATTTACTGTTACTATCCCTAATACACATGGTGGTTTTAATGCCGTGGTTATCAAGAGAGCTAGCGATGGGAGTGGTTTTATAGGCCCTCAGGGAGAATATTACCCCGAATTCCCTAAAGTTTTTCAACTACAAATGAAGTACGGGGATTAATATACTTCAGTATGCCTGTATTTATCTGTGATTTCATCTGCAAGATAAATATCTTTTGAAGGAGCTCGCATTAAGCGAGCATGGATAATTTTAGGGACACCTTGATAAATATATTTCTCCGTAGATACAAAGTTGACATGCAATCTCTTACTTCCTGGTTCATATCCAATAGCTTGAATAGTCGCTGAGCCTACATTAATCATTTCTAGCATTAGCTTGGTCCTCTTTATGTTTACGCAAAGGTTCACATTTAACCCATGCTGCTTGAGGCGCTGTTGATGGCTTTTTTTCCATCTTACCGCGATTGCGGATAATAAGGCCGTCAAGAAAACGCCGTAACAACTGGTCCCCGCAAGGCATATAGTTTTTATGCTCTTCTGTACGAAAAATAGCAGAAAGCTCTGAGGGCGTTGTCTCAAATTCGGCTAATTTTAAAATATCGACAATATCGGTATCACGCAGTTTGAGCGCCACCCGAAGTTTTTTCATGATGTCATTATTATTGATCATTCTCTCCTCGATCCTTGGGCTTTAAATAGCAATATAGATTCTCAACCTTCTCCCTGGCCCATGGTGTACGGCGCAAAAAAGTCAGGCTCGATTTGATGCTGGGATTCTTAGCAAAACAGTTAATTTTTATCCGGCTGTACAAGCCTTCCCAGCCATGCTTTGCAAGCAGGCGGGTCAGGATAACTTCGAGAGTTACCCCATGAAGGATATCTTTTTGACTGTCATCAGGCATAGGTTTATTATACCACAAATCACCCTTTTTTAATCGCGCCAAAGGCGACGAAACAGGAATTCTTATGCAATATCTCCACCTCGGAAAAACCCGACTGGCGCAGCAAATCCAGCTGAAAAGTCACGGGTCTTGGAGTATCTTCTTTGTCGATATAAGCAAAAACTTTTTCCCTATAAGCGACTCCACCCATTGATTCCAGATATTTGCCGTAACGTTCCCACATGATTTCCTGCATCGATTGATTTTCATGGGCAACAAAATCGGCAATCCAGATGCTGCCACCAGGCGCTGTCAGTCTGTATAACTTCCTAAACGTATCTTCCCAATCCTGGGTCTCACGCAAATGATGCAAGACCATGGCCGCCAGGATAATGTCATAGTGACCTTCTGGCAGATTGACAATTCTTATATCCTCCTGAAACAATCGCACTTCTCCACTATTAACAGCTGCTATTCTCTGCCTGGCACGTTCCAGCATAGGCCGGCTTAAATCAACCATATCACAGTCTAAAGGATTGATCATTTGCAACAATTTTAAAGTGTTATTACCAGCACCACAGCCGACATCCAATATTCTTTTGGCATGAGGCGTTGCTGTTTTTGCAGCCTGGGTGATCAAATCCATCACCAGCGGCGCATCCATCGTTGCCTGCTGACCTGTGATCAGATTTGAAAAACGTTCGACATCGCGATCGAAACGTTCCTGGATTTCTGTCAGGGTTGATTTCTGGTTCATGGGCGTATGCATCTTTCTCTCCTTTTGTTGTGTTGTACAAACAGAAACGCCACCGGGACCTTGAGGATCTGGTGGCGTTTATATTCTTTTTACTTCTACTTCTCTTTGATCTATTTAACTAAGCACACCCTCCCAGGCCATTGTCTACTACATGTAGAATGGCTACGACTGCTTTGAGGATATTTACTTGGTTTTGTTTGATCATGATATTTTATTTATACCATATTTTTAGAGAAATTGTCAAGACTGTTTATACAGGTACTTTGAAACCCATTAGAGACATGATATTAAAAACAGGTGTGATTTTAAAAATCACCGGCCTGACTCCTGAAAAATCACCGCGTCTAAACTGGGCGATCAGTCTCGGGTCGAAACGCATGTTGATAGTTTGACCATCAACATCCATTTTCATATTTTTGGAATTAAGGTCGATACCACCGTCTGCAGGCTGTATTGTCTGGCGCACAGCTGGTACTAATGCCGCCAAAGCAAGGGTACCAAGAACAAGCACTTTAACAACTCCATTCATAGCGACATCAGTTTTTGCCGTTTGAGCAAAATCTTGTCTATACTGTTTAACTTGTTCACGTAATTCTGCCGCTAATTTTCCCATGGTTCTAAGACCACTTGACAAATTATTGTATTGAATTCCAAAATTATGTTCAGTTGTAAAAAACTGAATGTTGCTATTACCAAATAAAATTCTAATGATGGTTTTTAGAACGTCTGGAGTAGTTGCATCTCCCAAACGAAGCATATTCGGGTAAAGTGCGGTAGCCATTTCTTCACGATTACCGGCAGAAACAATTTGAAAACTATTTACTGCTTGTTCAACAAGATCCAAAGCTGAGCTATAATCCACAACAGAAAACTCACCTAAAGACTTACCCGCGCTATCTGTGATATTAATTTTCGCATCACTTGGGATAGTACCATTCATCGCTTCGTCACGATGAATAGAATTTGGATTAACTGAAATATTTCTAGAAGCAAGAGTAAATATAACAACTTGTGTCGGAGGCATATTGGGGTCTACCCAATCTAAGAGAGGAACATCCTGATATTTATAGCCAACCTTTACTCTAATACGTTTAACTTGACCACGTTCATCTAATTCATATCTAGCTTCTTGCCTTTTAGTAGCAGCAGGCCGTGCTCTTAATCCTCTAGGTAAACTCACCTTCTCACCTGAAGCTGCCGCAAGTATTTGAGCCCTTTCAAGAACTTGGTCTCTGGCGCTGACTTCACTGCTCCTTGCCTGTTCTCTGTGATTAGATGTGCGGCTTACAAAAAATTTCTCCCCAGCACTTTGAAAACTTGCCAACCTTTCTACAGCATTCTTGTATGCTATTTTAGAAACACCAACTGCATCTAACGTCGGTACATCTTTATTGGAAAGAGCATGACTTGAATTTTCCAAATAACTAAGAGTCCGCTGTGCTTCCCTGCGTTGTTCTTCAGTTAAACTCGGGTCTAGTATCATTTGTACTAATTTTGTTGCTAATCGTTTTTTAAAACTGGATCTTATGTCTGAAACAATTTGCCATTGTGCGAGTTGACACATTATCTCGAGCACATACCTGAGACCTTCGCCATTTCTTAACTTTTTTAAGTCGAAAATCATTTCCTTCAATTTAACAGCATCAGTTTTAATCAACGTACTGTTCCCCACCCAAAAACTTATCTGTTCAGATGGAGGTTGAGTTGAAGAATATTTTGATAAGCTTCCCAACACTGTGCTATTTACCTCAGGAACTACATTACCCCTTATTTTAATCCTTCTTACTTCAGCAGTTTGCGTTACCATTAAAGACTTAATCAAACCATCTACAGTTCTGCTATCAATCAAATTTGCTACCGTCATCGCCACGTCATTAAATTCTATACCATCAGCTTGAAAGTCCTCCCTGAGACGATCTGATAGTTCTTGTAATTCTGGCCCTCCTCCTAAAAGATGGTAGGTTTGTTGAACTAATTCAGCAATTTGCTTAGGTGAAGGTTTATATTGATTTCCTAGTACTATAACTTTTCTTCCATCAACCCACTTAGCAGTCAAGGTTTCTCCCTCACCCACCACAACCCTTATATTAAAAGGATACTGCTCATCATCAAGATATTCATTAATTGTAGATTCGGTGACGGATTGGGTTACGCGTACCTGCTCTGTTCTGGCTTTTGCTAAATAATCCTCGACATCATGATCTCCAAAATAGATTCTTGAAAGATTGTCACCCTCATCGCCTAATTTAACAAGAATGGTCGCTAATAATTTCGGCAAACCTGGATCGGTAATATCGCCTTGTCTTATCCCAACGATATCATACAAAATTTCTAATTTTTCCTTGTTTATAGCACCTCGTCGAATTAATCCATAAAGAATACCAAAACTATTTACTCCCTTTTCATCTTTTAACGTGCGATTTTTGATCATGTAATCAACAAGCTCTTTTTGTCTAACACTCAGTAATGTTCCAGTTTCAGGTGTATATTTATCAAAGAAATGGGCCAAGGCTGCCCCAATCCCTCCTCCAATACCTACTGGAATAAGATTTGACGCCAATCGTAAAGCCAAATGCTGTTGCTCAAGCCACTGATGGTAACCAGGAATATCTTGATTAAATGGTTTTAAAGTAGCTAATGCAGCAATTGTAAAAAAGACTGGCCAATCAGTCTTATTGAAGAAAAAATTTCTCTTTGGATTACCAACATCATTCTCAACCTTAATTAATTCCTCATCTTCAATCCCTGTACCATTTTTTATGGCATTCTCAGTAGCCGCAATTAATTGATCCCCCATGCGTTCATACCCTCGAATACCACCACCTATCTTAGTCCCTGTAATAATTTCAATTAAATTGAATAATATATTACTAGTGTCCAAACGAGGATCATGAAATTCGCCAAGAGCAATCCCTGAGGCTATAATCGTTACCACACCTCCAATATGCCAAAGATCGTTACGAAATTTCTTGTAGTATTTGAGTTTCTCTTCAAGCGTCCTTGCATTCTTACCATTTCTATAATCTTTCATACTGTTGACAATACCAATGGCCAAGGCAGCAATCCCTGCAGTATGTGCCGCACTTGACAAGACACGAGGAGATGTCAATATTTGCATCAATTCTGCGATCATCGCATCGTCTTCAGGATCCATATTCTCAGGTATTCCCCAAGATGCTAATTCTTGCGTAGCTGCCTGTTCGAACTCCTGGGATTTTGTAATATTCATGGAGTGACCAGCAACGATAATGACTTGAGGATTTGTTGTCATAGAAACTGATAAACCATGAGCTATCAAAGAACCTACTACCTGACTGCTTGTTGAACCATTGGCTAAGGTCAAAACTTGTGTAAATGAAGTTGTAACTGCAACGGGAGATTTTACTGTTTGAGCCATTGGTGTTCCTGCTGTAACCCAATACGTTGGTTCAGACAACGAAAAGGTTGCAGGAAATTTTTTCACGTCGTCATCGTCAAAATTTCTAGTATCTGTTTCAATTTCTTCAGCATTTATCTTTAGCCCACCCGAGAAATATTTCCTTGGGATGGTCTGACCATTTTGAATATCTTCCTTAATATAGTTAAAGACCCCTTTTTTGTAGGCTTTCAAATATTGTTGATAAATGAAGTTGGCATCCATTTTATGGATTCCCGCCTGCGCGGGAATGACAAGGTTGGAGATCTTAGACTTATTACTGTAAACTTGATTTAAAAGAGCTTCTTTGAGATTTTTCTTATACCATGCAGCTAAAATCATCGAATGAAAAATTTGGCGGAGATTGGCAAAGTTTTTGCCGGTGTTGACTTCTTGTTCAAGTTGAGGAAGAACTATCTCTTTAATAATTTGAGAAGCAACTGAATGAGTCGTGTTCTGGATTCCCGCTTTCGCGGGAATGACATTGTTGATACCGGAATGTTTTTGAAGTGACAAGTAATCTTCTTCTAACATTACTTTCAAATGGCTGGCTACTACAAAAGCGGTGTTGTCGTGGACATAGACCTTGGCTTTATCGGCTACTATCCATACCTTATTAAAGGTATTTACAGGGATTTCGCTCGTTCCAAATTGCTCTTGGGTTTTGGCATACACCTTATTCCAAAATTCACGACCTAAATTCTTCTCGGGATATATTAAAGAAGCTGTTAATTGCTTTAAGATATAGTCCTCTGCCAGCATATCACGGCCCATTTCAGTTTGGCCTAATTGGTCAGGGATAATCCGATCCTTCTCATAAGGACTTAAGTTAACCCACAAATTATCTTCAGGGATGGTCAAAGAAGCTAAAAAATATTTAATTAACTTCTCAGATTCAGCCTTTAACTGTGGGTCACTGGCAGAAAGGCCTGAATTTCCACTATCGACTAAAAAATCAAAAAGAATTGGATTTTCAGGATGGACCCGTAAGCCTTTGACGATTACAGGGACATACGCAGGGGTCAAATTGATCATGGTTCCAGGTGTCGGCAAACCTAAAACGGAATCAGCATGAGCTTGAGGCAGAGAGCCTAAGCTTGTTAAAAAGAAGCTAACAATAACGCTCAAACTTAAAATTTTCTTAAACATGACAAAGGCTCCTTAGGTTTCAAATCTTTTTGGAGAATCTCTAGACGAATTAATTTATGAAAGGAATAATAACATTCAAAGAAAGCGCTAACTTAGAAAGGATAACATATATTGCGAGAATTGCAAGTTAGGCAGGCTAAAAATATATTGTATAACTTGTTTAATAACAAATAGTTATAAATATCGTAAAAAATACTCTAATTTTTTCTAAAAAATCCACCCTCTTTATAGCTTAACCTGTGAGACTTCCGCAGACAGATCCGGCTGGCCAGGGTCTATATTAATTGATTTTCTATAATCAGACATCGCTTGAAGTAGATTTCCTTGGGCTAAATAGAATTTAGCCCGATCATTATACGCATCCACATACAAGGGATTAAGCTCAATGGCTTTATTATAATCTGACAGGGCTTGCGGATAATTATGCTGCAAAAAAAAGGCTAGGCCGCGGTGATAATAGACCTTTTCATAATATGGATTAATAGCAATAGCTTTATCATATTCAGCAATAGCCTTAACAAAATTGCCCTGTTTAGCATAGATAAGGCCACGGTCATCGAATGGATATATAAATTCAGAAGTTATTGCAATGGCTTTATTATAATCTGACATGGCTTGTACCAAATTACCCTGGTTATAATACGCCCAACCACGATTGATATAGGGCCTTGCTTTATGAGGAGATTTTTGCAGCACATCCTCCCATAAAACAATTTCATTTTTCCAAATTTTATTTCTTTGATAGGTCAAAAAAGAATTAAAGGCGATAATCAACGATAGGACTATAAGCATCATTTTAAGATTATTTTTTCCAAATAAATAATAAGCGCCACTAACCAAAAACATGCAATACCCCACCATTGGCAAATAAAGCCTGTGTTCAAAAATGACATCTGATTGCGGTAAAATACTTGATTCAGGTAAAAGGGTCAGGAAAAACCAAAATATAGAAAATGAAATCAGCCTGTATTTTGAAAACATACGTTTGGCAAAATAAAGCATCGCTGCCAAGAATAAAAAACTAGCTGCGACGGGTATTTCAAAAAAATTCTTAAAAACAGGATAATCATAATCTAAATTCAAATTAAAAGGCAAAATAAGCAATCTAATATAGGTGATCATGACCCTGAATTGAGTCAGAAGATAATCTAGGGGCGTTATACCCCCTTGCCCCCCTACTATAGAATGAAGCTCTTGAAACCTGGTTGACTTGGTCAACACCATTGTTTGGGGAATAATAAACAAAATCAGCCAAAGCGGATAAAATTGAAGCCAATCGATATCTTTCTTGAGTTTTATGAAACTAATCTCATAAAGTACAATCATTAATGGCAGGGTTATGGCATTCTCTTTAGTAAACATTGCCAGGACAGCTATTATTAATGAAAGAATATAATAAATTCTCTCCGTTTCTGGTTTAAGGGCCAGCCTTGATTTTATATAGAAGCATAAAGACGCCAGATAAAAGAAAGCAGACAAAGAAGCTGCCCTCTGCCAAATATAGGTTACTGCTTCAATTTGAACCGGATGGCTTACAAATATCAACCCTGCCAATAAGGCAATAATATCGCAATAACGGGCAATTTTTTCTTCCTTCATGACTGGAGTTAAAAAAGTCAATCGAACCAGCCACCAGACCAAGATGGCTGTCCCAATATGAATTGTCATATTAAAAAGATGATAATCAAACACATTGAGCTTGGAAAAATGATAATTAAAGGCTATTGAGAGAAAGGTAATAAAACGACAGGGACAGACATTCCAGATATCAAGCAGATGATGGATATTTCTGATGGCAAAATTATTAACTATATAGGCGTCATCATCAAAGTGAAACGAACAAAAAAAGGTATTGGAATAAACAATACCCCCTAAAGCCACGATAGCCAATATTGAAAGCACCTTAATATGTAATGACTTCAAAACTAAATTCACTTTCAATTAGGATTTCCTGTAGCGATAAAATTGACGATCCGCTCGCCGGATTTATCTCCCTTACGATCCAAATAGGAAATAACTCCTTCATGCGTCCTGCCCTGTGCGGGCAGCACGGCAACAGTATCACCAGTTTCTCTTAATTTCTTTGCAAACTGCTCCGTATAATATCTTCCGCCTGGATGAAAGGTGTAGACCAGCAAGAACGGCGGGTAATGACTGTCTTTGTGCACCAACAGTGTCGGCGAGAACTCAGCAGCGTGAGCGCCAAAGGCAACGACCCACATTCCCAATAGCGCTGGTTGTAAGACAATAAAAAAACTGTGTATTTGTGAAGCAGCATTATACCCTGCACCATCGAGGCCGATGACCCCGGCTATATCTGCATTGCTTCTGCCATACGGTTTAAGGTAGTGCGGATCAACAGTTACCAATGACACGGTATTCCCACCCGACGACCATCCCATCAGATAGAGCTGTTTAGGGTCGCCGCCATAACTGGGACCATTGCGCACCATCCAGTCCACAGCACCAGCCACATCCTCAGCAGCCTTGCCAGCCCCTGCTCCCAGGCGATAATCCGTCGAGGCAAGAATAAAACCATGGCGCCGGGCCAAATCCGGCAATTCGTTAACATCGCTCTTATCAAAAAGGGTCCAGGCACCGCCATGCACATAAAGCAGCATGGGGGCCTTCTGCAAACCTGCTTGAGGATAAATATCCAAACGCTGATAATTATGAGGCCCAAAGGACATTTCTTTGGCACCCGGTGGTGAAGCAAGAGCTTGTAAGGGTATTGTTGCTGCGGCTACGATAAAAGCCATCAAAAAAACCAACGCACGCTTGTAAAGAAAATTTGCCATATTTTCTATCTCATTATTAATTAGTATTAAGTCTCACTAATATTTAAATAAATTGCAGACCGCAAACAATGCACTCAACCTTGCCCTTCATCACTTTCTGATACCATCTCATAATAGCTTTTTTAGGGCCAAAGGGTAATTGCTTGCCCATCAATGGTTCTATGTTAAAAATACATTCATCCGGAGGATCAAAAGACGTATCTGTTATTAATTTAACACCATTCGTGCTTATATCTAATACAATGCCTTCACCTGAAGCCCCGCCTTCAACGCTCCAGCGTACAGGTAAATCATCCTTAATCCGAAAATGTTGACGGCCTCCAGACATAACCTTTACCTCTTTTTATTTTTCTTAACTGCCGGTTTCTTTTTTACCGTGACAGCCTTCTTCTTTGCCTTAACTGATGGCTTGGGGGTATTACTTTCTTTAATGATTGGCGCTTGAGGCAATACAATCTCACGAGGTTTATCTTCAAGCTTTATCCCTGACATGCTGATCACTTTTCGACGAGAAAAACAGTCTTTGCAATATACTGGACGGTCTGCGCTCGGTTTAAAGGGAATGGTGCATTCTTTTTTACAATCAGCGCAAATTGCTGTATGCATCATCCTTTCCTTAATAACCGGCTTGGGGACGGGTTTAATTTCTGGCAAAGATCGATGGATTAACGTATCCACCTTTTTATCAAGCGCAATAAGCTGCGTTTGTATTTTATTAATTAAATTCAGGACATCTATTTCATTTTTCATTTTTCTCCTTTTATTATTCCCTAATCCCTATATTTCTTAGCCTTAAGAATATTAATAATGGTAGGATTTACCGTGCCCCCTAATTGCTGTATTTTAATGACGTCCTTCCAGGCCCTGTCACCATTACCTACTTTAAAATAAGCGCTCATCCGGCTATAGTAAAATTTTATATTTTTAGGATCTAGCTCAATGGCATTGCTATAGTCAAAAATGGCTTGGGTATATTTTTTCCTATAAAAATAGGCTATGCCGCGCACATGATAGGCTGCTGCATAGTTTGGATCAATTTCTATGGCCTTATCAAGATCAGCAATGGCTAATTTATATTTTCTTATTTCAATATAAACATAACCTCTATTGTAATAGGCATCTGCATAATCAGGATTGGCCTTAAGAGCTTTTGTGTAGTAAGCAATGGCCTCTTTATATTTTTCCTGCTTACCGCTCACATTGCCTAAATGCACGTATTCTTCTGAAGTTTCTGCACGAACAGTTGTCAAATTTAAAAGCAGCAAACTAAAGAAGACACCCAAAATTAAATAGCCTTTCTTCATCCATTACTCCTTATCCTATTAAAACCCCAGAGCGTAAACACGGCTGTATTTTTTTATCAAGAATCTTAATGGAAAAATTAAAAAACCACCCAAACCCACCATCAATACGCCTACCAATGCCCTGGAATGAACCCATTGTTCTAAAGAAAAAGTGAAATTAAAAAACGGATTTGGCAACCATCCAGGCTTACTGCATGCTAACCAATAATTGAACAGATAGGTTGGACATTCGCTAAAAACACAAATATTATCGAATGGGCTGCGCAGGTAAAATTGAAGCTTGCTGATTTCTTTCTTTTCGTGCAATACACAAAGGATTTTCTTAATATAAAATCGATGCTGAATAATCCCTTTATACAAACCTATGGTGGAGGTGCATAACAACCAAAAAAGCCAGCCCTGCGTTAAGGAAGTTTTACCTATCAATATGAGATAAAGCCCGCTGGTGATCGTCATAATACCTGCCGACGGAGCTATATAATGGGTCAGGATATAGCGAATCATAAATATTCTTTGAAAAAGAGATTCGTCTTTTATTATCCTGTCTTGATCCCGCGTCTTAAACAGACACCATCCATTGAGACTAAGTTCCGGGATTTCAAAAAATAGGCCTAGAGTCAGGAAGCTAATATAATGAATCAATAAACCAACTTTAAAAGACGGATTGACCCCAAAAACAGGAATGAAAACTATTCCACTGATCAACAGAAACGTTAGCGGAATAATGACCTCTGACTTGTTTAAAATTGAATTTTCTTTAAATGATATCATCAATTACTTCTAATTAATTCAGCTAATTTTTGTATATCCTTATCTATTTCATTTTTTGTAAATGCCTCTGTACTTCCATTGACCAAGTCAATGCGGGTTCTTCCCACGCCGACATTGGTGTATTTTAAAATGATCCTATACGCATGTGCATGTGCCTTATCAACTAACAAGGCATTCCCAAAATCAATATCTTTGACAAGGACCAAATACCCTTGGGCAGGATTAGAATATAAAATCTTATTATAACCAACAGTACTTAACTGCTGATTGACTATATCCTTTAGCGTCTCCAAATCACCTTCTTTAACAATCACCACACTATGCCTGGCAGCAACGGATTCGTTGTAGGCGTTAATATACTTATTAGTGGTAGACGCACAACCCATTATCCCTACAGATAAACATAGCAAGAGCAGCCTATTCATAAAATTCTCAACTTTCTTTTTCTTACGCCGGTGTTTTCACATTTCCCAGTGTACGGTTGAACAAGTCAAAAAGTTTATTCCAATGCCGTTTAAGCGCAACTCCATTATATGCAGGCAGGTCAGCCATTGTAAATCCGTGGGCAGCACCGCTATAAAGTTCCGCCTCATACCGAAGACCAGCCTGGTCCAAGGCCTTGCGCAGGCGTTCTATCTGCTCAGGCGGCATATTTTTATCATTATCTGCGTGAGCAATATAAACTTGGGCTTTAATCTGACTAAGAAGTAAGTGCGGACTGTTAGGCGTATCTGTTGCCAGATTACCTGCATGAAAACTGGCGGCCGCAGCGATTCGATCAGGATAAGCGGCAGCAGCCCGTATCGCTAATCCACCGCCCATGCAATAACCTGTAACGCCAATTTTACCTGGCAGCACTTGTTTTTGTTGGGCTAGAAAATCAAGAAACACGGCTGTATCCCGTATTCCAAATTCAGGATTATAACTCTGAAACAAAGGCATGAGCTGTTTAGCTGCCTCAGGCATATCCTCAGGGCGTATTGGAAATTTTAAATCCACCATCGGGGAACGTCGGACACGGTAAAACAAATTTGGCAAAAGAACATAATACCCATGAGAGGCAATTTCTTTTGCCATTGCATAAAGGTAATCTCTCAACCCAAAAGCATCCATCAAAAACAAAACAGCAGGATACGGGCCGTTGCCTTCCGGATGGGCGATAAAAACATCGCAATCACCATCCTGAGTTTTTATATCTATGTTTAAAGCCATGATTTTGATTTATTAATAATGCTTTCAAGTATCTCTCCAGCATTACTTTTACCACTCAAATAACCTACACGTACGTCGATCCTGGTACCATTTCCGTCAATAGGCCGCAAATCAACCCAGACCTGTTTGCCTGCTGGATCTTTGGCCAAAATTTGGATAACATCAGGAGCATCGGTTTCTTTATAAACAACTATACTCATGTCCCCTAGAGCAGCTTTAGTTGATTTAGCTACCTTGATAATCGGGACATTAATCTCCTGGGTAACTTTGTCAGAAAGCCACTTGGCAGTTCCAGCACCTGCAGCTCCTGCCGCTAAAAATATGCACCCACTAAAATTAGCAACAGCGACTAATAATACAATCATCATCAATAATTTTCTAAACATATTTATCTCCCCTAAGCTTTATTGAGTTGGCGGTAACACAGTAAACACAACTGCCTGGCCCGAACAAGCATATCTTCCCCACCCTACATAAACCATCCTGACCATGATCACTGCATTAGCACCCATCGCTTTTGCATTACTTGACATGATCTTGATCGGCCTTAAAGAAGCATCAGCAGTATCATCAAAATAAGTTGCTGTATATTCCGCAGAAACAGGCCCCACATAACGATAGCTGTATTGTGAAGGTGGAATGCCCTTATATAATGGCACGCCTTCTTCTTTAATAAATTCTCTTAGATCAGACATCTGATTATAGTTTAACGTATTACATCCACTCACACAAAACACGCCCATCAAAAGTAAAAATACACGCATTTTCATTTGAGTAAACCTCCAATATGATGTTTATTTTGAACGTTTTTGTATTTTAA
Organism: Candidatus Omnitrophota bacterium; assembly: GCA_013285735.1. Taxonomy (GTDB): domain Bacteria; phylum Omnitrophota; class Gorgyraeia; order Zapsychrales; family Fredricksoniimonadaceae; genus JABDGZ01. Next base: position 25,446 of record JABDGZ010000015.1, read on the forward strand.
CACGAAAGGATAAACTTTTTAAAATATTTAAGATAAACCTAAAAACTTCCGCAGATTCACGACTGGCTGGATATTAATGATCACCGGAACAAATCCTGGGGCATTTTTTAATTGGGCAAGCATGGCAGAGTCAAGATGGAACTTAATACCTTCTCCGAATTCTCCTGTCGAGGCCCCTGTTTTCACCTGTAAATGCATCTGTGCCGGAGTTAGGTCGATACCACCGTTTTCTAATTGAGCATGCATCATCTTATCACGACTCACTCCTGCATCATTTATTGGATTTGCAGCATCAACTGCTTCTTTAAATAATCTATAAAAATTATTCTTACCTCTTTCAAATTCAATGTAGCCATGACTTATTCCATTAAATCCTCTCAACCTCAACATAGCGTTAACAATGTTCATAATCAACGCATTGTTTACATTACTCGGACCAAAAGGAAGATCCCTTATCGTTTCGTAATAATAGCTCACTATACTCTCGACAATCTCTTCCCTTGTAGCATCTGGGGATAATTTGATGCAATCAGAAAATTTAACAAAACTGGTGGATAATCTTTCTTCTCTAAACTCCTTGGTCATGTCGCGCATCCCTGCCACTACTTCAGAAACCCACTCTTTCTTTTCCTTAACCCCATAATACTTTTTTTCACCACTTTTACTATATCCCATGTATACAGTTTCTTGATCTGGCGTACCAATCAATTGCACCCTATGCACAGCATTTAAAAAATCCCGATATTCCTCCTCATTGATTCCCTCAGTGATAGCTTTATGAATAAAGGCTAAGATACGTTCTCTCACAGCCAATTGATTCAAATAATAATTCACCTGCACCTGAGTATCTGCCCTTCGACATCATCACTAGGATCACGAACGGTCTCTAATCCAGGTATTTTAGCGGCATTCAACCAATGCAAATACTCTCTCCATATAGAGTCTTTGGGCAAGTCATTCATTAATCTATTTGTAAAATCAATTAACCTTTGTTGTGCTGTTTCAATAAGTATTCTATTTTGTGTACGTACTTTGATATTGGGATCTCTTGATGTTAAAGCACGGTCACTATCTGACTCCTTTGAAAGCTGTGCGGCATCCAGTAAATTTAAGGGTATTCTCGCTACAGGGATTTTAAACGTTACGGAATCATCCGGATCTCCTATTTCTTCTACATAAGCTTCGATTCCTATTTTCTTAAATAAATCAAGATAAAAATCTCTCTCTTGGGAATCTACATTCATTGTCACAAAGGATACTTCACCCGGACGACGAGCCCAATAATTCAAAAAAAACCTTACCATAAACTCTTCAATTTCTCTAGATTCGGGGCCTGGAGAAACTCCCAAAATTCCTAAATGACCGCATTTAGTCCCTTTATAATCAGCTGCCGTCGTTCTTATTTTTCCAACGACTTGACCCGAGGTGGTAACAAACACATACCACCCATCGTGATGTTCATAACGCCCCTCTCTAAATATATTTTCTAAATCACGACTTATAATGCGTTCCGGATTCGTTTCCAAACCTATACTATAAATTTGTTTATAAAGCTCGAATCTCTCAGCAGGATTTAAATCAACGGCAATGTCCCGAGGGGACAATACATACCCCCTATCTTTTAATTTAACTAAATTTCTCACATCGCCAATCAAATTCCTAAAACTAATCAGACCCTTAATTCTACTTGCCAATGCCGCCGCTGCATCATCCATCATCGCATGATCCTTTGCTTGATCAGCGAATTGAGCAGCATCTAAATTGATATACCGAGGATTCAAACTAGCATCACTGTCTCCTTCTGGCAGCCTTTCAATTTCCACAATTTGCCCATAAAATCTCAATCTAATGTTTACATGGTAATGGTCACGTAAATATTCTTCAAAAGCCCGGACTTCTGCTTCGAATCTATAGGTATCTGATTCCTGAAGTATAGATTTATTCGTATCTTTCTTCATTTCCGGCATAAAAGGTGAAAGGGTCATGTGATCCACCAATAATTTTCCAGTTGGCTTTAAAGCTTTTATTAATTTAAGAATTAACGCAAGGTAAGCATTTTCAGTACTGCTATCAAGGGCAATATAGGAATAATACAAAGAATTTGTTGATACAATCAAATCAACCTGATTTTCACCATACTCCAAATCCTGAAAACTACCTACAAAACCTTTTACATTCGTATTATCAGGAATAATGACATCATAAATATATTTATTTCTAATAATTTTATGAAACCTAAGTATTTTTTTTAGTATTGGATCAGTGACATCTGTATCACTGACGTACTGTTGCTGGTTTTTTGCAGCAGCATTAATTACTTGCGAGTCTCGGTCAACAACAGTCAGGTCAAGGCTTCCTGTTCTTTCAAAACTTAGCGCCCCCATCATTTCTATTGTTTGGGGCGAAGAATCAACATCTTCCAATACTCCTGCTCCTAACATAACAACCCTTATTCGTTTTTCAGAAGTAAGTAGATTATAGATGGATAATAATTTATTTAGGCCTTTCATCCTCATTGGTTTAGTATACGTTGAAGGCAAGTCTTGGGGAGGATTTCGTTCCTCATAACCTGGATTTAACGCTCGTAATATATCCCCATAATGCCCCCCTTCCATGTCTATTTCGCTGGTAATCACAGCCAGACCACTCTCTTCACCAAAATCATGGGGGGCAGATTCCGTCACTTCCATCGCTCTGTCTATTTTAAATAAAGCCGCTCCACCAGAAAAATACTTCCTTGGAATGGGTTGTTGAGTTAACGTATCAATATCTTCTTTGATGTAGTTAAAAGCGCCTTTTTTGAAGGCTTGCAGATAGCGTTGATAAATTTTCTCTGTGTTAATAGTACTGCTCTCATACCCGACACCAGCTACTTTTTTCTTGTCCGCATAAACTTGTGCCAGGATGCTATCCTTGATTTTATTTTTGTACCAGGCGGCTAATATGAGGCTGTTGTAGACTTGGCGAAGCTGGGCAAAATTCTTGTTTTCGTTGACTTCCTTGGTGAGCGCGGGGATGACGATTTCTCTCACAATTTGAGAGCCGAGGGCGCTTACATCAGAATTGGTTGTTCTTTTAGAGATTGCCGCGTCGCCTACGGCTCCTCGCAATGACGGAGAAGTGTTTTTTTCCAACGATAAATAATCCTGTTCAAGCATTACCTTCAGTTTACTTTCAACAATATACGCTGTACCTGTTTTGGAATTTTCATAGACAACGGCTTTTTCAGGGACAATCCAAACTTTATTAAACGTATTAACAGGTATGTTCGTTGTTCCAAACTTTTTCTCTGCTTCTTCATAAATCCTATGCCAAAACTTTTTACCTATCGCGTCCTCAGGATAAATTAATGATGCTGTTATTTGCTTGAGCATGTAATCTTCTGCTAACAGGTCACGTCCCATTTCCGTTAACCCAAAGCTTTGAGGGATGATTCTATTTTTTTCGTACGGTGAAAGATTGACCCATAGGTCGCTTTCTGGAATTGTTAAAGAGGCAAGGAAGTATTTGATGAGGCGGGTGGATTCAATTTTTAGCCCTTCGGGCGTTTGTTCTTGTTGAGATCCTTCGCTACGCTCAGGATGACGGTTGTCCTTATCACCTTTATCTAAAATAAATTCAAAACGAAATGGATTATCTGTGTGGACCTTAATTCCTTTAAGTATCGGGGGATTAAACGCAGGGCTTAGACGAACCATCACGCCAGGTGCCGGCAAATGAAATTCCTGGGCTTGGGCTAAAGGTTGGGGCCCAAACGTATTGGCCAAAAATGCAAAAATAAGACAAAGAGCTATAATAGCTCTTAAATTTAAATGCTCTCTCATATATAAAGTATGCCCTATTTTCTTGGATTAGGCCACTTTTTGTGGTGTGGATATGACGAAGTTAATCCTGGGGAAGTAACGCTTGGAAAGCGGTACTTATTCCTTCTTTTCTACCGGCTGGGCCTCTTTAAAACCACCCTCACCGCTCTGGCTCCATAAATGCTTGAATTGCTTCGTGTACTTCTGGGCAAGATCTTTATCTGTTATCACCAATAAATTTTCGGCATTTTTCTTCTCAGCGCTAATAGTCCAGTTAAATGAACCTGTCAAGACCACCTGATCATCGATAACTGCAAACTTGTCATGCATCAAACCAGGACCCATATGAAATTTAACATTGACTCCTTTATTGATCAGGTATCTGCTCTTTGAAAAATGATCTTTCATTTGAGCGGCATCCAAAGTAATCTTAATCTTTACCTCCCGCTTTTTAGCATCAACTAAGGCTTGGGCTATTTCTCTCGAGGTTAACGCATACATCGCTATATCAATAGACTTATGCGCGTTACCAATTTCTTTAATGACAACTTCCTGGCAACCCCCATTAGGAGAAAAATAAACCTTTGTTTCAGCATAAACCAGCGACGTGGTGCAAATCAGCACGAAGAACATTAACCCTTTTAAAATATTTTTCATCAATTTGATCCCCTTTTTAGTTATATTAATTCCCAAACGCTTTTTGAAGTGGCTTTAGCATTTTTTAACACGCCTTTTGCGCGCAATTGTGTTGCTGCCCAAAGGATGTCCTCATGCCATGTAAAATGAAGATTCCCGCTATTCATCAAATCGCTTTTATGATGTTCCCATATATGCTCACGGACTTGTAAAATCTTGGCCGAACCCTTTAGGTCCTTTAGAGCCTCAACAATCCAATCGCAAAGATCTTTCCTGGTTTTCATATTTTATTTTTCTGATCGTTCAAGTAACGAAACCTGGGGACAAGTTTATCATCCACCGATACCTGCTCTTTAAACATAGCCAATGGCCTTACCCAAAGCGTCCCTTCAGGAAAATCACCTTTATAAAGCGCTTTATAAATCACCATTGCTTCGCCTGTTTCGGTATGCATCGCCACATCAATCACTTCGTAACGTTTGCCTTTAAAATGCTCGTATAAACCTTTTTGAATGTGATTCATATCGCAAGTTTTTGCATAAGCTTCTTAATGCATTTCAAAGAACTATCATCTATTTTAGTAAAATAAACCACAAAGCCTTCACCTGGCACTATACGGGAAATGCAAGCCGTCCCTTCGACCAATAAATTCGACTCAGTGGGTGCATTTTGAATGGTAATGCCAATTTCATCATTAACTTTCAAATAAACATTATATTTAATCTTCACAAAAGCACTGGTCAAAGAAAGATCTTTAAGCTGCCCTTTGAGGGTTATCTGTGAACCAACACTGATCGTGACTGGCAACTCCAGACTAACACGCGGCTGGCCGCGTTGATCGCTGCTTCCTACTGGATATGACATAAATTCCCCTTTAGTAACGCACAGACATTAAGCAAAGCCCATAACTCGGGGCTGTTCTTGGCGCTAAAATACGCTCTTTAGACTTAAGTAGTTTTAAAACACTACCTGGCTGAATTCGTCCGCTTCCAACCGCAATCAAGGCTCCTGTGATATTACGCACCATCTTATATAAAAACCCGTCGGATGTGATTGAAATATGGATCAAATCCCCTTCTTTAGCAATCTTCAAACTTGTTATCGTCCTTACTGTATTCTTGATCCTTGAACGCTGTGAGGCGGATTGAAATGATTTAAAATCATGCGTTCCTTTTAAATCATTGGCTGCTTTACGCATCGCCGGCAAATTTAATTTATGAGGATAAAAATACGCCCTGTCCCTCCATAACGCTGACGGGTAAGAACGGTTTAATAAGGTATAACGATACGTCTTACTTTTAACATCCCTCTGCGCGTGAAAATCTAAAGGAACTTCTGATACCTTGACGACCGACAAATCCCTGTCTAAAAAAGAATTCAACGCCTTGTGGATCAATGCTGGTTCTATATCGGTATCAACTTTAAAATGGGCTGTTTGCCCTAGAGCATGCACGCCGCTATCCGTACGGCCGGATGCCTGGCAATGAATTTTCTTTTTAAAAATTCTCTCTAACTTTTCTTCAAGATGATTTTGGATAGTCCGCAAACCCTCTGCCTGCGTTTGCCAACCGGAAAAACCAATACCATCATATTCCAAAATTAATTTAAAATTTCGCAATATTCCCTATTCCTTGGTCGTCAAAGGTTTGCTACCGTGCGTAATCATCTTGGATGCGGATAATGTCTTCTTCTGATAAATGCTTGCCACAAGCAACTTCTATAAATACCAAAGAACCCTCTCCTGTATTTCCAATCCGATGGACTGCTCCAAGGGGAATATCGACCACGACCCCAGGGCTAACAAGAATTTCCTTAGCATCAACAATGGCTAATCCTTGACCTGCCACGATAATCCATTTTTCAGATCTATGCTGGTGTTTTTGTAAACTTAAACGGCCTTGTGGGTTAACTTCAACACGCTTAACCCAAACACCATCTTCCTGATAGAATTTTTGATATTTGCCCCAAGGACGGGTAGATTCTTCTAAAAATTGCATATACTAAGAATAACAAAAAGATTAATAAAAAGAAAGCGTTCGCAAAAAATTATATAAAAAAATCTTTAATGGCTTTTTGAAGGGCATCAAGATCCCTTTGAGTATGCACCGTAGAAACAAACAAAGCTTCTAAATCAGCTGGCGGCCAGTAGATACCACGACGCAACAGATGATGGAATAATTTAGCATAAAGCTTATCTGAAGAAGCATTTTTGGCGTCCGTGTAATTATAGACAGGCGCTGAACGAAAACGAAGACTGATCATGCTTTTATAATTGACCAGATGGGCTTCGGCATTTGCTTCTTTTAAAATCATGTTGGTATTTGCAACAAACTCATCACAAATGACATTAAGTTTCCTATATGCCTGCGGCGTCAAATTCTTTAAAGTCGCTAAACCTGCCTGCATAACAATAGGATTGCCTGAAAATGTACCTGCCTGATAAATTCCACCCAAAGGTGATAAATGCTTCATGATGTCACTCCTGCCGCCATAGGCACCCACCGGAAAGCCTCCACCAATAATTTTTCCAAGACAAGTAAGGCCTGGGATAATTCCCAAATCAGCCTGGGCACAGCCCAAATTAGAACGAAAACCACTCATCACCTCGTCAAAAATCAGCACAATATTATATTTCTTAGTTAAAGCGCGCAGGTTTTTAAGAAAATCCTTATTAGGATTAATAATACCCATATTACCTGGCACTGGCTCTAAAATAACGCAGGCAATATCAGCGTGATGACGTTCTAGGGTATTAGCTAATATTTGCGTATCATTAAACGGCAGGCTCATTGTATCCTGAATATGAGCAGATGGGATTCCCTGACTCGATGAAGACGCTAAAAAAGAAACACCTGAACCTGCCATGGCCAAAAGATCATCACTATGGCCATGATAACAACCATCGAATTTAACAATTTTATTGCGTTTGGTAAATCCACGTGCGAGACGGATAGCACTCATCGTGGCTTCTGTCCCTGAATTAACAAAACGCACCATGTCTATCGACGGAACATGTTTAACAATAAACTGGGCGATTTCGATTTCAGGCTTGGTCGTCGTGCCATAACTGACACCATTTTTGACAGCTTTTTGCACAGTTTTAACTACATCTTGATGGGCATGCCCTAAGATTAAAGCTCCCCACGAAAGGCAGTAATCAGTGTACTCATGAGCATTATCATCAAAAAGTTTAGTACCGCGTCCTCGCTCCATCACCAATGGATTACCACCCACGGCATTAAAAGCACGAACGGGGCTATTTACGCCGCCGACCATAATTTTTTGAGCTTGCTTTATTGAAGCCATTTAAGCGCATCCTTGGCGTGGTAGGAAATAATAATATCTGCTCCGGCGCGCTTGATAGAAATCAATGTTTCCAAGACAATCGCTTTTTCATCAACCCATCCGTTTTGAGCAGCAGCCTTAATCATAGAGTATTCGCCGCTGACGTTATAGCCAACGATAGGCACATTTAATTCCCGACGAAGATTGGATACAATGTCTAAATAGGCTAAGACCGGCTTGACCATAACCATATCAGCGCCATCTTCAACATCCCGCCTGGCTTCTTTAAGCGCTTCACGGCTATTGGCTGGGTCCATCTGATAGGTTTTACGATCCCCAAATCCTGGCGCTGAATGCGCAGCATCACGGAAAGGGCCATAATACGCGGATGAATATTTAACCGCATAGGATAGGATACCCACGTCTTCAAAATGTTCTTTATTAAGCGCTTGGCGTATCGCAGACACACGAAAATCCATCATATCGGACGGAGCAATCATATCAGCCCCTGCTTGCGCATGTACTAAAGCCATTTTAGCAAGGATTGGTAATGTTTTATCGTTACTGATTTTCTGGCCTTCAACAATGCCGCAATGGCCATGACTCATATACGCACATAAGCACACATCTGTTACTATCAGAAATTGTGGGAAATGTTTCTTTATGGCTTTGATAGCTGCAACCACCGGAGAGCTCGTAGCATAAGCATACTTGCCGGTATTATCTTTATGATGAGATACCCCAAACAATACTCCACCCCTGCCACCTGCACGGACATAGGTTTCGATTTCTTTAATTAATAGATCCACCGAATAACGAAATATTCCTGGCATACTTGATATTGCTTCTTTTTTGTTCTTTCCGTCGATCACAAAAAAAGGCTGGAGCAAATCGTACGCGGTAAAATTTGTTTCGCGGACAAAATTTCTAATTGTTGGAGTAAGTCTTAATCTACGATAACGATGTGGCATTGGGATAACCTGCTTCTTGTAATGTTTTTAAAGTCACCGGACCCTTGGCTAAAATCCGCCATGAGCCGGGTATTTTACCATAATCCAAAAGAAAATTCTTCACTGTTGAAGGGCTGCTGAAAATAACACCGTCAATAGGTACAGATGGCAAATCACGCTTGGGAGGCTTGATGTTTTCATAAATGGTCACCGCCCTTACAATAGCCCCTACGCCTGTTAAAGCTTCCTTTAAAAACGGGTTAGGCAAAGAGGAGCGCGGCAATAAAATACGTTTTCCTTTTAAATCCAGCTGTTGGACCATAGCCTTAAACAACCCTTCTCCTGTTTCATCCTGGGAGACGATGGCCGGTTGGATAGAATACCCTTCCAAAGCCTTTTGGGTCTGACGCCCGATCACGGCAAAAATCTTTCGCCGGGCCATATCGTTGTGGGATGAGGCAGCAATTGCTTTAAAAAAATATTCCCCGGCATACCAGCTGGTCAATGCAATAATATCCGCAGCTTCAAACGCTTGCAGTAAGTCTTTTTGCTGGGCTTTATCCATCATAGCCGGTTTGATATCAATCATCGGCCAGGAGATAATATTCCCCAAATGCTGGTATAAACCAGGATGAGTACCGCAATGCAAAAAAGTTTTCTTCCGGATTGGTTTATAAGATTCAACTGTTTTTCCAACCACAATCAGCGCCGGAGGTTTCAAATCCTTGGCCAAAGCTTCTATTGTCGAAAGGGTACCCTTGACTATCTGTTCCTGGGGCTTGGTGCCATTGGCAATAATCATCACAGGCGCTTCTTTAGACCACCCAGCTTTTTGTAAAGATTCAATAATGATATTTAATTTAGTCAGACCCATTAAGAAAACAAGCGTGTCTGCCTGGGGGATTGCCACAGATTTAGGATGAGCCTTGTCTTCATCTTCTTCATGGCCGCTGACAAAGGCAACGGATGAAGCCACTCCTCTTGCAGTTAAAGGAATTCCCAAGGAAGAAGGAATGCCCGTTGCTGAACTGACGCCAGGGATGATTTCAACGTCGATGTGATATGAACGTAAATATTGAAACTCATCTGCCCCGCGGCCAAAAATTAACGGGTCTCCCCCTTTTAGACGAACAACATTTTTACCTGCAATGGCTTTATCTTTAAGCCTTCTTGAAAGCTCCTCCTGGGCCAGTGAATGTTCGCCTTTGCGTTTGCCGACGTAAATATGTTCTGCCTTGGAGGCATATTTTAAAAGACTTGTATCAAGTAAATAGTCATAAAAAACACAATCAGCATCTTCAAGGGCTTTAACTCCTTTAAGGGTTATTAGCTCAGGATCACCTGGACCAGCACCCACTAGAATGACCTTGCCGTATTGTCGACGAACATCAATCACACTCAATAAATCAGCTAATTCCCGATCATTGCGACGACCGACCACCGCCAACTGCCCCTGCAACGGCATCCCTTCCCAGGGAAAGATATCTTTAATCTCTGCTTCCAGCCCCAAACGCTTAAGAGCGCAGACAGCCACCACAATACCGTCTACCTTTGATTCTTTAATTAATTGTAAACGCTCGTTAATGGTCCCGCGAATATTGACGATCGTGACATCAGGACGTAGTTGAAGGATTTGTTTTTGACGCAAAACACTGCTAGTACCAACTCTCGCCTGCGGCGGCAAATCTTTCCAATGCACAGGCCCAACCCAGGCATCCCGATCATCCATTCCTTGAGTTAGGGCAAAAATCTTTAAACCTTCATTTAAATTTTGAGGTAAATCTTTGGCGCTATGGATAGCAACGTCGGCTTTACCTTCAAGAATGGCGCGATCAATCGTATCGGTAAAAAAGTCATCGCTACTGCTCGTTAAAGGAGTGACCTTATCCTTATCGCCGGTAGTTTCAATCTTTAAAACTTCATAATCAAGCACGCACCCCTGGGCTTTCAATTCACGGATAATTTCGTCAACTTGGGCCAAGGCCAACGGGCTTGAACGGGAAGCTATTTTAACAGGTAAATTCATGGGGCTTATTATACATTCAATCCTAAAAATCCTGAAAGGCTTTTAAGCGGTTTAATTGTAATTCTGCCAACTGTAAAACCACGGGAGTTTTGAAGCTGTCGCAGCATGGCAGGAGTAATATGAAATTTAATACCGCCCACGAGTGTCCCCATCGGGGATCCAGTTTTAATTTGGACATTCATATTTGCAGCAGTTAAATCGATACCACCAGTTCCTGTTACCAAAGCCTTATCCTCCTTGACTGGTTTAGCAGTATTCCCTTCCCACTCATAAAATGTTGATCCTAAACAAGTACTTTTCAAGCGTTTTACCAATTGCTGCCGTTGTGTCAAATCAGCAAATCCAATTAGATAAATATCTTGATCCATTACTCTATCTCCTAAATTCTTTACTTGGGCAGCAGCACCCAAAGCTGAATTCTTTCTACCCAAACCAAGTTCTTGAAGAGCTATATAATCGGCTATTTCCTTTGGCGTGGTAAGAAAAGGAGGCACATTAACAGTTTGAGTTTGATTCTTAAGTAAGGTTGAAGCTGCTGTGTATTCATCATTAATAGCGTTAAATAAATTTTTAGCAAGCCCTATAGGCGTTCTACCCCCCACTTTAATTGCCTTGACCGAACCTTCAGGCGTAATTAAATAAACTTTTCCAAGTTTGTAATCACCCTCAGTCCCAGTACGCGTCTTATGAAATAATGCCTTGAGTGAATAAACAAGACTCAAAACCGTTTCTTCAGGGGATTTTACCAATTCGGTTAAATTAATAACAAAACTTGCATCAATCTCTTTATTAGCAACAGTCTCGTTTGTAATCAATTCGCCTCTTTTGGCCGATACCTTCCAGTTAATTGAACGCCTACTATCTCCAACTACATATGGACGCAAATTCACAACTTGATCTCCTGGACCTTTAGTCCTGGATCTATTACCGTTATGCTGTTGAGAAAAAACTTTTGACCTATGTACTGTTGCCTTCGGCGTTTTTATAATTAAATCCAATGCTTTTTCTTGCAAACCTTCAAGTGTTAAAGCCTCTTGTTTGGTTTGTTGATCTTGGTGAATTGGATGACTGTTCCCAGGAGTTTCCAATACCTTGGAAACTCTTGCCATATATGTTTCAAAATCCTCACCAGATCTTGGCACAAAAGCTCTTTTCATGGCCTGTCTGTCTCTAAACAACTTTGGATCAACCGCGACCGACAACAGTCTTTCTCGGGCAGAAATGATTGCCTGAGGGGAATGAGCAGGTAAGGCCAAAACTAAATCGACTAAGGCATTTTGCTGCTCATCCATTTCCAATCTTAGAGCGTCTAATTCCTGTTCATTTTTATCAGTAATACCTCCTAAAATAAGGCTTTGAGTTATTTCTTTTGCCCCTTTAATACCTCCAAACCCTTTGCCTTTAAACAAAGGATTTTTATCCCACATCTCATTAAAAGTATCTAAACCTGAAGCCCCCTTAACAATACGTTTGTCTTTTCTTAGGTAGTCAAGTTTCTTACTGGCAACAAAGAACACCACCGCTAATAAAACAAACCAAGCAACCCCATCATGACTATCCTGAATTATAGATTCCACCAAAGAAAACGACGCAGTAGGAATATTATTAAAACTATGCGGCAGCTTATTTAACTCGTCATTAACTTTATTCCATCGACCGAATGTATCCCAATCTGTCTTTAAATATACCCAATTATGCATTGAAACCCTGGGCAGCCAATACAAAGGATTGGGGTTATGCCGCATTTCCACATCAAAAGGAAGCGTTTGATTTGGCAGCTGCTTATGAATAAAAGCTAACGCTTGTCCAACATCTGCCTCTGAAGGGATACGTGATGGCATCGGCAAAACAACCGAGAAGCAGTCTCTGACATCTTTTAATTCATTTTCATATTTCTCCAATCTCCTAAGCCACAAACGTGATAAAACACTTTTAATAGCACCATTAATAACTTGTGCTTCATTATTAGAATAGTTGTAGTGCAAAGGAGATAAAAACACAGCCGCTAATTCAGGATCAAGAAATCTTTGCGACGCAAGGTTCTTTTCATAAGAATCCAATATATTCAATAACTGCTCTTTTGTTAACCCGATATTAGGAACAGCCTCGGCAGATCGAAGCGTTTCTTTCATAAGGTCTGCCATCAAATACCTAAGTCCGTACCGTGTTAATACCTCATAAAGATCATTCATTTTACTTCTTGCGTGCTCACTATCAAGCTTTGCCACGGTGTTGGCAATGCCTGCGGATATAACAGACATATTGCCGCGGAATACTTTTTCCACTTCTTCCGGATTTGCATAACGTCCATTTGCACGATTTCTATTTTCATAACTTTGGTTTTCATCTTGTTTCATTGCTTCAATAAGATACCAGAATTTCTCCTCCACATTATCCAATGAACTGCCATTAAAATCTTTCAACAGCAGATCCACTCTTTCAGGCGGAATATCTGATAAACTTGCTCCTAAAAGATTACTAACATCCTTTGACGCATGAGGCAAATTTAGATGCCCTAACTCCAAACTAGCAATTCGTGTTCCATAAGGATACGGCGGTCTTGCAATCATCCATTCCTCAGGAGAATTCGGAGTTCTAGTAAATACCACCATAACAGTGCCATTATCTAAACTATAAGCTCCAAATTCATGAAATTTTTGACCTTCAATACCTAATTGAATAGCAATGGGTCCTGTTGCTTTTAGATTATGTTTTGTTGCATCCATATAAACTACAATATAATTATTTCGATCTTCAATGCCATTTGTTTTCATAAATACAGGGCTACCAACATCCCAAAGATTAAGCTTGCCTGACCACTCTGCATCACCCAAATGATGGATACTAGCCCATGGTCCCTGAAAAAAATGCCCTGCTTCTCGATCTTTAAAGGAAGTACCAATCTTTTGCCCTAAGACATACCATTTATTATCATCAAATAATCTAAAATCCTGAAGATAACCTACCCGTAACTGTACTCCTAACAATGCCTCGACAGAGTGCGTAGTTCCTGAAAGATCCCGTGAAAAGATAACAATACTTTTACCTTCGCGTATTATACATGATCCATTTTCGTTCCTTTGTACATCCCCCGGTGAAGTAGTTGGAAATGATTTTAAGGACTTCAAAGCTTCTTCATCTGTGCCAACCCATCTATAGCTCATCTTTCCGTTTGAATCATGTTGCCCAATCCTCATAACAAATTTTTCACTTTTCTTGTCCAAAAAGATCGGAAGATCTATGTGATCAAATTCAAGAGGAACACCTTTGACATATTGCTGTCCCAATACCTTGGTCCA
>JABDGZ010000015.1:39454-39555 GCA_013285735.1 Candidatus Omnitrophota bacterium
GGTGTAAACTACAGATAATAAATTGCCAGAAGGTGATTCCGCAATGGGAAAGTTATCTACTGCAAATATTTTGGCCTTCGCAATACCTTCATCTTGAATAT
>JABDGZ010000016.1 GCA_013285735.1 Candidatus Omnitrophota bacterium
CGGAGTCAGGACAACCACGGTGGGTTTCTCACGGGCAGAGAGGTGTTCTAACATCTCAAGTAAACGCAGAGGATAATCCGTGACCGGCCGCACGTCCATGCTCTCAAAAATCTCGGGGAAGGTGCGTTTCATGATGTCGCGATTACCCAAAACATAGGAAACACCCGAGGGAACGCGTAAATTATCTTCCAGGACATAATTAAGACCATCGCTGTGCTTAATCAAATCGATGCCGCTGATATGTGCCCAAATATGATGGGCCGGCATCAGTCCCTCGCATTGTTTAAGGTAACCAGCTGAGGAATAGATAATATCCGATGGGATAACACCATCTTTAAGGATTTTCTTTGGCCCGTAAATATCCTGTAAAAAGATATTAAGCGCTGTGATGCGTTGTTTTAAACCCTGCTCAATTTGTTCCCATTCCTTAACAGGGATGATCCGGGGGATGATATCAAAAGGGAATATCTTTTCAAGCCCTTCGCCATCACGATACACATTAAAGGTGATCCCCATGGATACAAAGGCACGGTCAGCTGCGTGCTGACGCCCCACCACTTCTTCAAAGCCCAAGCCACTCATCCTGTCCGTTAACTGCCCATAGCAAGGCCGTATCTGACCGCCCGGCTCGATCATTTCATCATAAAAATTATCCATGGAGTACTTATCCAAAGCTTCCCAAGAAACCGGCATCATGATGTTTGCTTTCATATTTACCCTCCCCAAAAAATAAAGGCCCTGCTTCCCAATGATGAGAAACAGGGCCTCTTTGCCCTAAAATATATGCCTCGTCTCTGAAACCTTCCTACCGCATCAATGCGGTAAAATTCTTATGTTTAGAATAACATAACCCATCAAGAGATGCAAGATTGAATCTCCATTGGCCTGGGCCCTCTATTTATCTTCTAATTCAAACTCAATCCCGCCAAACCATTGGGCAAATAAATTATAAACCCAAATAAAAAATATCCCTGTCAAAAATCCCAAGCCTGCATTGACTATTGGGAACACTAATAGTGCCCATGGGCCTAAACCCCACAATCCCTCATCTTCCTGTCCAGTCATTGATCCGACAGTCACAACGACACCTAATATAAATCCCACCAAGGCATTTAAACAACACAAAATTTTAGCTACAGATAAAATGGAAATTTTTTTTAACTTTACCATACTGCTCCCTCTAATTCAAATAGCCTGTTCCTAACATGTCTTTAAGCATCTCAGGAGTAACAATGACAATTTTAGATACCTGCGGAACTACGCTTTCGATGATACTTGCGGACATGGCATTATCATTGCCCTGCCAGATTCTATTTTGAGTTTCCCCCGTAATCTTTAATTGCATCAACCCGCTGTTCATGTCAATACCGCCTTTACGGGAAACTCCATACGAGCTTCCTTGAATTAACAACGCATTATCATGTGGTATCGCTGAAAGATTCTTTGAAGAAGATGCGACCATACTCTCATCATCTTCTGTTGGATCATGGTGAGGATGTTTAATCCCAAGACTTTCATAAGTATCGATAAAATACTTTTGAAATTTCTTAAATAATCCCATTTGAATATCCCGATTAATTCCAACAGGAGAACGGGTCGAATGAACAGAAATACTAGGATAGGTCAAATGCCTTTTCCAAATTATCTTGGTTATCTTCTTAATATGAATCTCCCAAGGACCTATTTTCTTTATTATTTCAGGTATAACTGTAATCGTAGATGCTTTTTTATACATAGCATTAAACAAAACCTCCATGGCTGACATTCTAAGTACTGGATCAAAAGTCTTATCATAAATTATTTGAACAAGTTCACTGTCTTGGGACTGTTGCAGAATGCCCCAGATTTCGTCAAAATTACTCGCTTGCATTTCTGACGGTCTGCTTATGGGCCCTCCATCTCGGTTTAAACACACCTCTGTTGAAGAAACTTCTTTCAAAATACCTTTTTCGATCAACTCGTCTAATGTCGCGGCTCCATTCGGGTCAGCCTCAGAAAATTTGGATTTTGCGACTTTTCCGTCTTCAAGGCTTATAAATGGCTTACCTAAACTAATATGCTTGGCCGTAGCAATGGGGTTAACATACTCGCCCACACCGATGGTGGTGATCTCAGCGCCTCCCATAAAAAACTTGCCTATAACCGAATTTCTAATACTTTTCGCCTGTTTTAAAGTTGTCTCTACATCATCTCGGGAAGGCTTGTAAATAGGAAGCCCCAGTACAGCCGCTGTACCCCTGACGATACGATGAGCAAATTTGGCACCGAAATGGTCTTCGGGATCACCGCTTTGAACATTCATCGCCATTGAAGGAAGCGACATAGCTCCTAGCTTACTAACATCTTGTTCAAGGATTTGATGATTGGCAGGCTTATCTCCAATAACCATAGTAACTGTTCCCTGACGTCCCCATCGTGGACGTTTTGAGAATGAACGAAGAACCAAGGTCGTTAATAAAGATTGAAAACCATTCGCAAAGGTGCCATCGGCTATTGAAGTTACAAACCCTGCCCAGCTATGAAAACCATCCCCTGGATCTCTTCCAAGCAAACTTAAAACAGCGCGTATAGGGCCATGGTAAAGAAAACAAGCATAAACAAATGCTTTAAATATACCATTAGACCTAGGTGTCTCAAGTAAATATCGATCTGCCTTATTCTCACCGTCTTCAACCAAATCTTGGTTTACCCTATCCCCGACAAATTTATGCTTTTCATTCCAACCTGTAATTCTAGTCGACGCTTTAACTAATTCTGGCACCATTTCCTCGAGCCTTTGTATATCCGCATCTGTGATAGCCATTCCCCAAGGATTGTGATGAGGGAATATTTCTCTCATCCGTTTAAACAAGTCGATGAGAACCAAAATTTGTTCTGTGTATAAAAGCACACTTGAGGTGGGTGCCGATTCAGATGAATAATATCTACCCGTAAGAAATACCCTTTTTTTAAATTTAGATTTTGTATTTATGCCCTGACCCAAGGCTTTGACAGCCATAGCATCCATCCGTGAGGTAAAAAGGAAAGCACGGCCTATGGTCATAATATTCAATAAACCTGCCAAAGCAAGACTTGGAAATGTAGTTCCCGATAAAGAATTAACAAAAGCCATAGTTCGACTATGAATACCAAACAATAAAGGATTTTTTAATATTTTATTTGATGAAGCCGCAACGATATTCATGTCTGGTAACAGCGTTTTTAAAACATCCCTCATGTTTTCGCCCAACCATAAAGATTTTTCATAACCGGTAATAATTAAATCGGTTTTATTCTCGACTTTAAGATGCGGATACAATTCTTTTTCTTCTTCCCATTTTTGATACCATTTCCTAAACTGAGTAAAAAAATTATCCGTGACCTCTGCAATCTGGGCATTTACAAATTCATCAATTTCTTTTTCATACCCGGAAACTATTTCATCAAGATAATCTTCATCTTGGATATCGCCACTCTTTAAACGATCAATCATCTGTGTTGAGATCCTATCAGCGATCTCACTCACTTTTGCATCTACCCTATTTTCAACATAGTTGACCACTATTGAATTAAGAGCAGACCCACGAATCTCCCTACGCAAAAATCTCTTTTGTCTTTCAGAACATGTCCCGGCACTCAGGCATCTGATCTCAATTCCTTTCAAAGTTTGTATAAAAACCGGACCAACGCTTTTATAACTTTTACTATTTGCCTTTATATACATTTCTATGTAATCAGACGCCATTACCTGCGCTAATGCATCTACAGACTGACTATGAAAAGATTTAGGGTCTTTGGAAGCATCTATCCTTTCTTGAATAACTTCAGTTTGGTGCTCTAAATCTTCATCGTTTGGATTATCGGGATTTTCATATTTAACCGGCTCTTGATAATAGGGGTTTGATTTATCTAGTGGATAAGAGCTACCCAGTATTTGTTTTCGGGATAAATCTCTATTTTTAAGTGAAGAAAATACCCGTAAATAAAATTGTCCCGATGAAAAACCAACATCAACAACTTCTCCAGATCCTCGAGGATCTAATATAAATAAGCTGTCTAATTTACCCCTGTCTCCAAAAGTACCATGCAAAGCTGAAGTATCAGAAGCAAAAGCAAAAAATCTGCTACGCAAATTCCATCCAACTGTCATACCCTGGGCCTTTGCCCATATCGTTACCCCGTTATTTTGTATGGAAGACCTAACCACCAGCCCGTAAGCACCTGCAGCGAGCAATTTAAATTCTTTTGTCGCTTCAAACCGGTCTGCAGTAAAAAATCTCCTTACAAGTTCATTTACAAATTTTTTTCGCGTTTCTAAATCTTGAGGCCACTCACGTAGAGTCTCCCCAGCCAGACTTGTAGTCAACATTTCCTGTTCCATCCGCTTTAAAAATCTCTCTTTTAAACGTTCAATTTTATTATATTGTGATCTTAAGGTTGGGTCTTTCTTTACCATCTCTTCTGTCACCCATAAATCTTTGATGGCCTTACTGGGATCTTTTAACTCTGGCCTGGATACACTATCCTCTTCGCTCGCCTCATTTTCCTTAAATTCCTCTTCATACATGTTGGAAACAGCATCTAATTTTTCCTCAGATAGAATATCTTTTAATGCCTCATCAGCCGTTTTATGATTAACAAGTACATCTGTAATACGCACCGATGCTTTCCAATTCATCCAGGTACAAAGAGCTGCCATTTGTAAAGCTATCGGTGGAGTGTCCCCCAAAGGCAGATAATCGAAATATCCTGGCTTTCCAGTTTCCTTATCCGGTGGAATCCAGACTTCTTTCTTCATATGAAATAATCTTGGGAAAAAATCCCGGATTTCATCCAAGGTTAGTTCGCGGTCTATCAGAAAAAATGCATCGTTATCGCCATTATGGGAAATAACCATAAAGAATTTCCTTAAATGCGGCTCAAGCTTACCATCTACCAACTCCCATTGCATTCTCATTTCTGGTACGCTCGCGAAGGGTTGGGCAGATGGCAACACCGATGGGCCTTGTGTTGCATAACGTTTATGACCATTGATACCAAAAACTTCATCATCGCTCCCTTTTAATTCTTTCAATTCACCAGGGATATCCGCAACAAATTTTCTTTGCAAGGTCACAGGAAGATCACTTTTAGGTCCTCTTTTTTCCTTTAGCACCTTACTTAAAATGAGCTCCGACTGCCCATCTTTTAAATATCGCCCATCCACAATCATTACCTGCCCAGCTGATTGACCTCCTCGAACAATTAAACGGCGCGTCATACCAGCCAATCCTTCTTGCGCCCATTCTGGATAAAGGCCCTCTTCCGGTGAACCTATCCAAAAAAGACCGTAATTACCACATTTATATTTATCTTGATCAACTCCTTCTTGTGGCTTTATATCGGTCGTCCAAGAAGCCTTCATCATGGCCAAGGCAGAGACTCCTACAGGCCCTAAAACCGGTGTTAACCAATGATTATTTAAACTAAGAGCGACCATACCTAAGGTAGACATCATTCCCAAAGCCGTTGTCACTTTAAATCCTGCATAGGAAACCCATGGATCTAATGCTCCTTTTGTTGGAGGAGTAAATCCAGGATTGTCCTTCTCCGATTGGGGAATATTCCAAGGCAATAAGACATCCATCCATTGTCTGAAGTTAAGACCTGCTCTCAAATTTTCTGGGGTAAAAACATCTTCTCTTTTTTCTTCAGGATGTGCAATAGCATAAGGAACTGCATGGCCTAATACTTCATGGAAATAGATATGAATACCCATGGCACCGCGGGTCAAAAATGGTAAGGCAGCAGCTGTTACCATAAGACTCGCAGGATCTGGGCCTAAACTTGCCCTAGCTAAAGCCATACCGCCGACCCATGCGGCTGTATCCAGCCAACGCGTTGGTCGAGAAGCTTCAACAGCCGGACTCGTTTCTTGGTCAGGTAAGGGCTCTGCTAAAGCTGCCTGATCTGAATCTCCATCTGAATCTGTATCTGTTTCAATTTCTTTCGGTTTCATAGAAAGAGGTTCCGGAGATGATACGACGACAAATTCTACTGGCTTGGGGGGTTCTTTCTGCTCTAAAATATTCTTTCTTCTTCGTTTCCTTGAATTATTACGGCGAACAAGTATAACTCTACCAACAAGCGTGATCCCAAAAACAGCAAGGCCAATACACAATGGCAACTTATGCATATTAAAATATTGTAATAAAATCTCTAAATCCTTATTCTTCGGTGGCGGAGGTGGATTCCCTCCTGACACTTTACTGCTACCAGAAGATGCCGTTGAAGCTGACGTATCTGCTCTAATTTTACCTGGTGGTGTCGTCGGTACTGATGTTACCGATGGCTTTGTTGAGGGAATTGTTGTTGGCTTTGTCGACGGTATTGTTGCTGATGGTTTTACTGACGGGATTATTGCCGATGGTTTCGCTGACGGTATTGTTATTGATGGCTTTGCTGACGGTACTGTTGTTGATGGTTTTATTGACGGTATTGTTGTTGATGGCTTTGGTGACGGTATTGTTGCTGATGACTTTGGTATTGATCTACTTGCTAAAGGCTTTGCCGACGGTCTTAGAACACCTGAAGAAACTGCCCCTGAAACCGCTTCATTAAGCCCTTTTTTCGTCAAAATAATAAATGTTTGACCATCATGTAAATTTTTAATATCGATCTTATCTTGCATATGTTCTTTGACCATATTCACCGTGCCTGTCTTGCCCCAAAGAGAAGGACCAACATAACCAGCGCCAGCTTCATTGTTAGCATCTAGCAAAATCTGCCCAAAAGTATCATTTCCCTGCACTGTCACTTGCAATTTTTTTCCACCATCAATACTTTTAAATGTTGCCCCTTGAGCAGAAGGAACCGCTACAGCCATGGCAGCCATGGCAGCAAACAATGGAAGTCTTTTTCGCGTAGATAGGCTTAATTTACTGAAACTAAACATTGCTCCATCCTGTCTGTGCACCAGATGAAATGGATGATTATCAGGATATTCTCTGGGATCAGTAAAACTTACCATTTCTCCATCACCCCTTGTGGCTAATAAGTCAATGGTTGCCATGGCTACATCAGTCCCCACCTTCATGCCTTTGGTATTAGGCACTTCCCTATAAATAGAACCCGTACGGTTAACGCCCGTGCTGGTGAGATCAAGGTCTTCACCCAATCCTATTAATATCCCGCCGGATGCGTACTTGCGTGCCACTGTTTGTTGAGTAAATGGATCGTAGTCTTCCTTAATGTAGTTATAAACGCACTTTTTATACGCCCGCAAGTATTGCTGATATATTCTCTCTTTTGTGTTTTTATCCGCAATGTCAACGCCATTTACTTCATTTCTGCCGACATACATTCTTCCCAATAAACTGTCTTTCAAATGGCGTTTATACCAAGTCGCCAAAATCATGGCATTGTAAACTTGCCGAACAACGGCAAAATTCTTTCCCTCATTTATTTCTTGGCGTAATTCTGGCAGGATGACCTCACGAAAAATTTGAGCATAGGCCCCTGCATTTTCAGAAAATCCTCCATCGTGATGGGCCAATGCTTTGTAATCAGCTTCCAGCATCACATCTAGCTGACTATTAACAACAAAAGCAGCATTACCCTGAACATACACCTGTGCGGATTTAGGAAGTATCCACACTTTATTAAATGTGTTGATGGGAATATTGGTTGTCCCATAAAGTTCATACGATTTACGGTAAACCTTTTGCCAAAATTGCTTGCCCAAATCATTTTCCGGATAGCTCAAAGATGCCATTATTTGTTTGAGCAAATAATCCTGTGCTAACAAATCATTACCCATCAGGGTAAATCCAAAATTACCAGGCACTATGCGGTCTTTTTCATAAGGAGAAAGGTTTACCCACAAATCATTTTCAGGGACTGCTAAGCAGGTCAAGAAATACTTGGTTGAACGGATAATTTCATCCTTTAAAGGCTGACCATAAAGACCAGAATCTCCTTTATCAACCAAAAAATCGAAACGCAGAGGGTTTTTTACATTGACTAAAATACCCTTTAGCTGCAGCGGCTCAAATAAGTCACTTGTTTTGACCATCACACCTGGAGCAGGCAGATCAATTATAGTTTGGGCAGAGGCATCTGGAAGGGGGCCTATAGATGTGAAGAAAAATGTTACCAAAATCAAACGGGCTATAAGTTTCTTAAACATACCTTACCTCAACAAAAAAGCCCAATAAATTTCCTTAATTTTAAGGAAAATCATTGGGCTGCGGCGTCCAATATAAGGCACGTACTTCCGTGTACGTAAATGCTTAAAATAAAAAGACCCAATATCTCACCTTCGAGTTATTGGGCATCTATGTCCAAAATTACTGCTTCTTTTCCTGACAGCTTTGCCAAAATTAAGAATTTGTTAAAATTTCATTAATAGTTGAAGTATAGAACATGATCGTATCTTTGTCAAGCCACCCTCTTAAAGCAGAAGCCATATAACACATTGAAATGTATGCCCTTATACTTCTCAAAAAAATATTTATTTTTTTTGAAATAAATCCTCTCAAATGTTGTTATGACAGGGCTTGTTTCGCCTTAGGAAAGACCTGCGATGGGGACATCGGTGGGGACGTCGGCTTCGTAATCAACACCTTTTAAACCAAAACCGAAAAGTTTAAGAAAATCGCTGTTATATCCTTGGACATCCGCAATCTGGGAAAGATTTTCATTAGCTACAATTTCCCAAAGTTTCCCAACCTCACTCTGGACATCTTCACGCATCTCATAGTCATCAACACGCACGCGGCCTTGGGGATCTGTTGGAACTTGATCTAAAGGGCGATTATTATACAAACGCTGCGCCATCAGGCGGTATATTTGATGGATGCAATCTTCATGCACACCTTTGACCTTCATCACCTTCATGAGCAATACAAAATAAAGAGGGATAAAAGGAATGGCTGAAGAGCTTTGCGTCACCAAAGCCTTATTAACAGACACCACTGCCCGGCCGCCAACTTTTTTCATACGTTCATCCAGACGATGGGCGGTGACTTCTAAATCATCCTTGGCCGCACCGATAGTACCGTTGCGATATACTGGTGTCGTGACATCAGGGCCGATGTAAGAATAGGCGACTGTAACAGCATTAGGTGCCAAAAGATTTTGCTCGGCCAGCGCCTCGATCCAAAGCTGCCAATCTTCACCACCCATGACCTTGATGGTCTGGCGGATTTCTTCTTCCTGGGCTGATTCAAGCGTGACTGAAGTCACTGTATTGCTTTCAAAATCAATACTTTTATTCGTGTATGGTTTGCCTTTGGGCTTAAGTACCGATTTGTAAACTTCACCGGTTTTAGGATCTGTGCGTCGGGGAGATGCCAGGGAATAGATAACACAATCGACTTGCCCTAAATCTTTCTTGATAGCCTCACACACTACCCGGCGCATATCATCAGAGAACGCATCCCCATTAAAACTTTTGGCGTAAAGACCGGCCTTGTGAGCGGCTTCTTCAAAAGCTGCGGAATTGTACCAGCCAGCGGTAGCTGTACGTTTGGCATCTGCAGATTTCTCAAAAAAGACGCCGATAGTCGCAGCACCACAGGCAAATGCTGCCGTAATGCGCGACGCCAAGCCATATCCGGTGGAAGCACCAATGACTAAAACTTTTTTAGGACCGTTGGCAACAAGGCCTTGTGATTGAACGTATTCGATTTGTTCCGCGACGTGACGGGCACAACCTACTGGATGTGCTGTTGTACAAATGAAGCCGCGTATTTTAGGTTTAATAATCATAAAATTTTTTAAGATTCTTCGCTTCGCTCAGAATGACAGACCGTCTAAGATATCATAACGATGTTTTCTTTGCAACAATGACTATGCCGGATGTGGTCAACACGAAACGCTGGCGATCCAAATCCGGGTTAAAGCCAATTTTAGTCCCTGCAGGAATATCCACATCTTTATCAATAATAGCCCCCTGAATCTGAGCACCCTTGCCAATGGTTACACTGTCCATGATCACAGAATCTTTAATCAATACCCCATCTCTGATCACCACATTATTGGAAACAACGGAATTTTCGATATGGCAGCTTTCCAAAACACAGCCTCCGCAGACTAATGAATCAACAATGGTGCCGGATGTCTTGCCCGTCGTATAAAACCTTATTGGAGGATAATGATGTTGATAGGTACGCAAAGGCCATGTCTTATCGTACAAATTAAATTTAGGCTTGGCTCCGCAGAGATCCATATTGGCTTGATAATACGAATCGCGGGTCCCAATGTCCCTCCAATAGGATGACGTATCGCTTTCCCGTGCGAAATCATAGGCGAATACTTTTAGCTTTTTAGCTACCATCTGCGGAATAATATTCTTGCCGAAATCATGGTCAGAATCTTTCTTAGCGGCATCGATATTTAATTCTTTTTTTAACATATCCGCATTAAATAAATAAATCCCCATGGAACCAAATATCTCGTCCGGGCTTCCAGGAATAGTTTTAGGTTTTTCGGGTTTTTCCTGAAAACCTGTGACCATATTCTGTTTATTAACTTCCACCACCCCAAAATGAATGGAATCATGCTTAGGCATGGTGATGCAAGCCACTGTCATGTCCGCGCCTTTTTCCAGATGGTATTCTATCAATTTACGGTAATCCATTTTATAAACATGGTCCCCTGCTAAAATCAATACCAATTTTGGATCATAATCATTGACCATATTTAAATTCTGGTAAATAGCATCCGCAGTACCTCGATACCAGTCGCTGGAAATGCGCTGCTGGGCCGGGACCACATCGATGAATTCTCCTAATTGATTAGAATAGATATTCCATCCTTCTAAAATATGACGCTGAAGAGAAAATGATTTGTATTGGGTCAAGAGGAAGATACGGCGCAGGCCGGAATTTACACAATTGGAAAGGGAAAAATCAACAATCCGGTATATCCCGCCGAACGGAACTGCGGGCTTGGCCCTGTCGCGGGTTAAAGGATCAAGGCGCTCGCCTTTGCCACCGGCTAAAATAAAGGTCAAAACATCACGCATTAAATTTATTTCACTTTCTTCTTTCGTACTAAAAGGTGATTACCGCCTACAACCTTCTTTTTTTGGTCTTCTATAATATCATGAATTCTTTTAACATCAACCTTATCTTGTAAGCCCAATTTTTGAGCAGCACTGAGCATATCCAACGCTTTTTTATCTTGACCCCATTCAGCGTAGGATCTGGCCATGCCAAAATAGCCTGACACATTTTGGGGGGAAACATCAAGCACCCGCTGAAACTGGCTAATCGCCCTATTATAATCTTTTAAATGTTCATAGGCTTGGGCTAATGCTAAACGGGACGGTATGTCTTCTAAATACATGGCCCCGATCCGGAAATTTTCAAACGCTTTTTTGTAATCATGCCGTTGATTATATATTCTTCCAATCATCATGTAGGCTACCGCGTCATCCGGCGACACCCGCAGCGCTTCCCGCGATTCTCTCAACGCTGCTTCATCAGCCCCCAGTGTTTCTAAAATATACGCCCTATTGGTAAATGGAAAAGGATCAATACGTTTTGTACCTAATTCTAAAAGGTCCATCGACTTAGGTCTCCATTTAGTTATATCCACGGATAACTTGTCAATGAAAGGTTTATTATAAGGTGTCTGTTTTAAGAAAATGACCGCATCATCATCCAAATAAACAATGGACCAATTTTTTAAAGATTGAAACATTTTAAGCACCGTCATAGGGATTTGCTGATGCGCGTTATTTAAGAAAGCCCCGGTGATATTATCACGACGCTCGAAATACGCGAAAGCATGCGGATTACCGTCCCTCCATATTTTCTGATAATTCTCAAAAAAATCAGCCCCATAAACTTCCGTTCTCCCATCTATAAAAACCCTGATATTAGGATATGCCCTGCCGACCAAATAAGCGCCGGAGTTAAAATCATTAAAAAAATTACCCTTGATTTTCTCCCGCACCAGAAAATTCACGGCCTTATAAGGATAAACGCGCTTGGAGACACCAAAAAATTCGCTCTTACGCTGATAGTTATCAAAATCGAAATAACCGTTGGTCGTCATTTGCAATCCAAAATTTAACATCCAAAGCATCAGCATTAACTTAAAAACAATGACTGTCAGATGTTTAAATTTGAAGGAAGAAAAACGCAAAGGCACCAAATTCTCTAAAGGAAGAGAAATGATATTAACCATGAAAACCATGTACGCGGCCACCGCGAAATAAATCATATTACGGATAGCTGCTAAAGAAAAACCTACAAAAATAACCCATACCAAAAAACTGCTGATATCAATCTTACGGCGATTAAAGACAAAACTAAGGGCAGAAATAAGAATCAGAACTTTGTACCAGACGTATTGCTCGGTAAAAATGGTGTTCGCGGTGATAGGTTTTTGTAACTCGAGGATATGCTCAAAGAATATTTTATTGTCTCCTGCTAAACGAAAGAAAACACTTATCGGATACCACGCCCCCTGGAATGTCAAGGGATTAACACAGCACGCCAAGATTAACACCAAAAAAATCTTTTTAAGTGAACTATATTCTTCGTCGCTCAGGCGGCCTACTGTATTCCATTCATAAGGTAAGGGCACACGACGCTTGATGAGCTCTGAGAAGACGCCAACACCTGCCAACAAAGGACCAAAAAAGAAAAAGCCGTGCATGTTGGACCATAATATCTGCAATATAACCAGCGCATAGATGGCCCAGCGCTTGTTGATATGCATTGAAAGGATATAAATATCCAATACAAAAAATAAAATACTGAAAATATCCGGACGGATGGTAAAACGGGTTTGATAGACCATCAAAACCATTAAAAGGGTCACTACCGTCAGCAATTGGCGTTCGCGGCTATAGCCTAACAATAACAATATTAAAAATGTAAATGCCACGACCAAGGACTGCATGGAAATAAGCCCGTTGAAACCATAAGCTTTTTGTACCTGGTAAATAAACACTTGAAATAACCACTCATGATTGACCCAGGGTTTTCCAGTAATTGAGCAAGAAAGCACATCAAAATTAGGAACAAATCCATGATGGGAAATCCACCAGCCCATGCGTAAATGCAGCCATAAATCCAAATCCTTGATTTCAAGACTGGAAGCAAAAGTGATCAGCGCAAAAAGCATGCCGATGGACAGCCAACCGAGGGAAGTACTAAGATTTTTCCAAAACCGTTCGCTCATAAATTCCTAAAATTCGTATAAAATGCGGCTTGCAGTAATTGTTGCGTATATGGATGTGCTGGGGCTGAGAGGACGCTCTGGGTCCTGCCTTCCTCAACAATTTTCCCCTGATACATGACCACTATTTTATCACTAAAATTTCGTACCAGACGCAAATTATGAGAAATAAAAATATAGGTGAGATTAAAATCTTGTTTTAATTTCTTTAAAAGGTCTATGATCTGTTTTTGCACCAGGGTATCCAACGCTGAAACAGCTTCATCTAAAACAAGCACCTGGGGATCAGCTAAAAGAGCACGGGCTATGGCGATCCGCTGACGCTCTCCTCCGCTAAACTCGTGAGGAAAACGCTGTAATACCTGTGGTGAAAGCCCTACAGCAACGAGCATCTGCTCAATTCGCTTTTGGATATCCTGAGGCGGTAAAGCGCCCTTACGCCATAATGCTTCTTTTAAAATTCCCCACACATTCCATAAAGGATCAAGTGATTGATTCGGGTCTTGAAAAACCATCTGTACGCTATAATATTGCGCCTTAATAAAACCTGTATCAGGCTTGGCGAGCCCCATGATCATCTTAGCCAGGGTTGTCTTACCGCATCCGGATTCACCGATGATGGCTAAATTATCGCCTTGGTCTAAAGCGATGCTGACATCTTCAACAGCGCGCAGATTGCCAAAAGATTTAGAAACATTTTGAATCTGTAAAACGCTCATTGGAAGGCCTCAATTAATTCCTTCGTGTATCCGTGCTCGGGTTGTTTATAAACCCGCTCAACCGGTCCCTTTTCCACTATCTCTCCCTGACGAAGAATGACGACCTCATCCGCCAAATGCGCAATCATCCCTAAATCATGCGCGATAAGAAGGATGGATATATTCTTCTTTTTTAAACGGATAAACAATTCCATAATTTTGACCTGCAAGGTAACATCCAGGCTGCTGGTCGGCTCATCCGCAATAATTAAAGAAGGATTGCATACGATGGCTTGCGCTACCATGGCCCTCTGACGCATCCCTCCGCTTAATTGATGCGGGAAACTTTTATACGCACGTAAAGGGTCAGGCAATTCCACCTCAGATAAAGTTTCCAAGACTTTTTTGTAACGCTCTTGTTTAGATAACTTCGTATGCGCCGCTAAAACCTCATCTATCTGCTGCCCGATGGTAAATAAAGGATCAAAAGTACTTAAAGGCTCCTGAAAAACCATGCCTACACGAGCCCCCCTGCAATCGCGCATTTTTTCAGAGGATAACTTTAGTAAGTCCTGCCCCTCAAAAACAATACTACCCTGCCTGATCTGCAAAGCAGACGGCAGTAAACGCAATACAGATAAGCCTATCGTCGTCTTGCCACTGCCAGATCCTCCTGCAATAGCAACGATCTTACCTTGAGGCACATCGAAGGAAACCTGATTAACAAGAACCTTTTCATCTACGGCAACTGTTAGATCTTTAATTGATAATAAGGTATTCATTTTATATTCCTATTAGCTTCAGCGAAGCTGCGACTATAATAAAGCATTCCATCTCTTACCAGTATATGTATTTCATTACGCCTGATTATTGCTGCGTTTTGCGCATTACGTTTTACAAAAATCCGTGCACCCCTATCTAAAAAAACAAGGGCCCAGTCATGGTCTGCTAAACGGTTTGCAAGGAACCTGATCCCCCAGGAGGAATACTCAGGAAAACAAAATATCGCATTGAAATTATACTTCTGGTCTAGTTGGTGCCAAACACTATCATCCCTTTGCATTTGGACATACGTTGTTTTAATGAAATCTTCAGGGAAAGCGGCCACTCCCCGATTATCAACAAATAATTTCTGCTGAGGACTTAAATGAAAAATTAAATACCCCCCAATACCATAATTATTAAAAATATTCCCGCTGATCTTTTCCCGTTTGAAAAATTCTGCAGCATCATTAGAACCAGGGACAAGGCCCAGCCCATGCTTTTGTTGGCCGTCAAAATTGATCAAAATTGAAACCATGATTCCTATGACCACCAAGAATATTTCAATGTTCTTTTTGAATTTAGCCGTCTGTGTTTGCACCAAACGGCTATAAACATACATTGATAGGGGTATAAAAAAGTACCCGAAAAGCCCTATCATGCGCATTACCTTCATTGAGGCGAGTGCCAAGATTAACGTTATTGATCCGATTAAAACATATTTTTTAAAACCTTCCCGTCTAATCAAAAAACACAATGTTGCGATCAAAAAAGCTAATATAACTAAAAAATAAATTAAGACAGGCTTATAGGCCATGACCTTTGCTTTTAAAACAAGAAATACGGGTAAGCTCTCGATGATGGGGAAGGCGGCCGCTGTTTTCCATGTAGCCCATGCCACTGCAAAAATATTTACACCAAAAGGATTTATTAAGCACATGAGCAGCAAAGACAAGAATGATTTTCTCAAAACATTTGCCTGCTCTTCTTCTTTATGGCTATGCGCCTGCCACCAAAAAAGGGCTGTTAAGATAGGTCCCATCATGAAAAAAATGTGTGTGTTGACCCAAATAATTTGCAGCAAAGATAACGCTATGATTAAATACCAGGATTTTAATCGCTTCTGTTGAAAAGAATCAATCAGCCACCAAAAAAGGCCGCAAAAAAGATAGCTAATACCCTCAGGACGAATTTCATAACGGAAAGATATGAGAGGAAAACTCAATAAACCAAAAGCACAAGCACTGGCAAATGATGCATACCGCTGCCAACAGCGAAAGAATACATAAAAAGCTAAAAGCTCAATGGTCAAATAAATTAAAGAAAGACCGGTAAACCCGAAATAATGCCAGCAGACAAAACAAAAAACACCGAAGAGCCAATGGTAATTGAAAAAAGGATACTCGGGGTTGGTATAAGAATAATAGTTCTTATATAAAATATCCCTATTACCCTGCAAAAGGAGTTCGCCGTTTTTAATATGACGGCCAAGGTCTGATTGAATCAAATCAACGGGAAAGGCTAAATGCCAACCTAACCAGCATAAAATAAGAACAATGATCATCCGCTGTTTCAATTCTTTATCCCTTTTCATTGAACATCGGATCAAAGGCATCCCTCAGCGAATCCCCGATGACATTAAAGCACACGACGGCGATAAAAATAAACAAACCCGGCAGCAGTATCCAAGGAGCAAAAATGACCGGCACAATGCCCATGGCATCTGACAGCAAATTCCCCCAACTAGGTATAGGGTCTTGAATCCCCAAACCCACGACACTTAAACCCGCCTCCGCTAAAATGTAGGACGATACTGTCAACATCAAGGTTGCGCACGAAAAAGAAATGGTTTGGGGCAGGATATGTTTAAAAATGATGACAATATCCGGGACTCCTAGTGTTTTTGCAGCCAAAACAAAATCACGCTCGCGTAAAGAAAGGGCCATGCCTCTAATAATCCGTGCTAAGGATGCCCAGCCGATCAAGGATAAAATGACAACGACACTGATATACACTTGCACCGAATTAAAATTTTCCGGCACCGCAGCCCTTAAGGCCAGCATCAAATAAAATCCCGGGATCATCATGAACATTTCACAAACCCGCATCAAAATATTATCCACCCAACCGCCGTAATACCCTGCGATGCCGCCAATCAAAAGTCCCAGGATAAACGAAATTCCCACCCCTAATAGACCAATGGACAAAGAGATCCTGGCCCCATACCAAATGCGCGAAAATAAATCACGCCCGCGGGCATCAGCGCCCCATAAATAGAAACGGCCCGGCGCATCCACCCCAAAAAGACGTCCACCTTTTAAAAAATGCAACGGATATTTTTGGGTATGGTCAATCACATACACCCGTCGATGAATAGCATTAAAAGTCAGTGCCCTGCCATACACAAACGGCCTGACCCATCGCCCTTGGTCCTGAAACTCAACAGCTGTCGGCGGGCAATAAGAAAAATCGCGATTTTCATCCTGATAGGCATACGGGCATATAAAATCAGCGAAAATCGCCAATCCGTACAGGACCATCAAGACCCAAAAGCATAACAAACCTGTGCGATTAATTTTTATCTTCATACCGGATACGCGGATCAACCCAAATTAATAAAATATCAGCTAAAGAATTACCAACGATCAAAAGAACACTCGCCAGCAAGGTGCTGCTCATGACCAGATACACATCCTTGGACCGTACCGCTGTCAAAAGCAAAGAACCCAGGCCAGGCCAGCTGCAGACAATTTCAATCAAAGCAGCTCCACTGAGAAGTGCTGCGAATTCATATCCTAAAAGAGTGACCAAGGGATTAAAGGCATTGCGCAGGGCATGACGGTAAATGACAACACGTTCAGACAAACCTTTAGCGCGGGCCGCTAAAATATACTGTTGCCGCAAAACCCCCAGCATATTGCCGCGCATGATCCGCTGTAAAGAAGCCATGGAAGACAAAGAAAGAACAGTCGCTGGGATCACTAAATGAAGCATGGTATCCCAGATTTTACCGACGATACTCATATCATCATAATCAGGGCTATGCATGCCTCCCAAAGGCAAGCCTCCCCAACGGCTGGCTGCATATAAAACCAATACCGCTAAAAAGAATCCAGGTGTCGAGAATGCCGCAAATGAAAGCACCGAAAGCATTCTGTCCACCCATTGATTACGCCTCAGCGCTGCCCATATCCCTAAGGGAATACCAATGCCCCAGGTCAAAATCAAACTGGTAAAAGACAAAATAAAGGTATTAAACAAACGACTGCCCAGAACATGGGTGACAGGGACATTGTAGTAAAAAGAATATCCCCATTCTCCGTGCAGGATATTCAAAAGCCAATGGCCATATTGCACTAGAAACGGATCATTGAGATGATACAGCTTTTCATAACGGTCGATAGTTTCCTGAGAGATCTGCGGATTCAACCGCAAACTATCAAAAAAATTCCCCGGTGTTGCATGCATCAGCCAGAAGGTAAAAAAACTGACTGCCAGCAAAATCAGGATTGAAGAGCAAAGGCGTTGGAGGATATGCTTAAACATACCCATTCCCGTCATTCTGAGGAGCGATAGCGACGAAGAATCTCATATGATAATTTTATATAAATCATCCCAATTTGGATTAAATTTTTTTACCAGCTCAATCTTTTTATTGCGCAACCAACCCTTGATTTGTTTTTCACGTGTTATTGCATTTACTACTTCTTCGAAAACTTCATTGTTTTTATTGGTCAAGATATAGACATACCCTCTTTTATCAATCATTCTCTACATCGCTGTTCTTTTAGAGATCCTTCGCTTCGCTCAGGATGACGAACATCTGTGAGTGTCCAGCATTAAGATCGTACAATATAAATTTCTTCAATATTATGAAACGCCCCGCCGTTGACGGTGGGTTTTAAATTTCCGAATTTGTTGCGTACGGCGTACATGTCGGTGCTTAATACGGTGTAAATCACCGGCAATTGATCCGCCACGATGCGCTGGAATTCATCATACAGACCCCTACGTTTATTTTCATCCAGCTCCTGCGCACCCTGGTCATATATTTCATCGATACGTGCCTCCCAAGCGGTGGCAGGCTTAGCCTGATGAGGGTTCCACAAATGCAAGCCGCCTTTTGAAGCCCATACGTTTTGTCCAAAATGCGGCTCCACCCCGCCGGTTAATCCTATCATTACCATATCCCAGTCAAAAGAAGACATCAATTTATTAACCAGGGTATTAAATTCTACCGGCACCAAATTGACCTTCATGCCCACCCGTTCCAAATCTGAACTGATGATGGCCGCCATTTGCTCCCGCCCGGTGGTGCCGGAATCGGCAGTATATAAATTAAATTCCACCGGATGGCCCTGAGCATCTTCAAGGGTCTGGTTGCTGTTTTGATATTTAAATCCTGCTTTTTTCAAAATTGCACGCGCCTCATCTAAATTATAATCATAGACCGTCACATCCGGATTATAAAAAAACCCGCTGCTAGGGCTCATGGCGCTGATTTGAGGCTGGCCAAAACCATTATTGATAATCTCGATGATCCGCTTCTTATCAATCGCATGCGCCACTGCTCGTCGGAATTCAGGATTCATAAACCAGGACAATTTAACAGGATCAATAAAAGGATGATGTGTTTGGGGATTGACACCAGGGTTCTGATTAAAGGTGACAAAATTACTGTCATAATCAGCTCCTGCTTCATAAATATGAAAATTTTTCTTTGTCTCCAAAGGCTTAAGCAAAGGATAATCACTACCGCTCACCGACGTGGCATCAAGTTCACCGTCCATAAATTTTAATAACTGGGCCTGAGAGTCCGGGATAATCAAATAAATGATTTTATCCAAATAAGGCAATGCCGCGCCCTGTGCGGACTTTTTCCAATAATAAGGATTGCGTTTAAACACCAAACGTTCACCGGGGTGATACTCACTTAACATAAAGGGGCCGGTACCAATGATCTCTCCAGGCGGCGTATCCATGCCCCAGGTAAAAGAGAATTTCTTTTGCTGTACCGCTTGCACTAAACAATGCTTAGGCAAAATCGACTGGGATAAGGATCTTAAAAAGGGCGCGAATTTAACCGGCAAGGTAAAACGTACTGTATATTTATCTATTTTTTCAACCTTCAAGGGTTTGCCATGAATGGTCAAAACATCCTTTGAGGACGATGGAATATCAGGATTGTAGATCAAATCATTGAAGGTAAAAACAACATCATCAGCGGTAAAATCAACCCCATCAGACCATTTGACATCTTCCCTTAAATGAAAGGTCCATGTAAGTCCACCGGAGCTAATGGTCCAGGATTGAGCCAGATTAGGAATGACCTTTAATGTGAATGGATCAGCCGTGGTTAGCCCTTCAAAAATCAAGGATGTAACAGTTGAACTGTTAGCATCAGTGGCAACAATATCATTGAAGGTCTTGGGGTCAGAAGAAGTGGCTAATACGAGACTGCCCCCGTAGCGGCTTGTGGAAGCAAACGCTACGAAGGCAGAACAAAAGAAATACCAAATAAAAAAAACAAGAAAAAGTTTATTTCGAGGCATTCGTCGCTGGTTCTGGCAGCGCCATTGGCTTAGGAGACTCAACCTTGACTTGGACGTCATTCTCATCCTGAGCTTGAGCTGGTTCTGATTTTGGGACCGTGGCTAACAGTTTCTTATTAGCCATCAAAGACTTATCCCCTTTCGAGGAATTAAAAGCCAGGATCAAGGACGTACTTAAAAAAATTACCGCAAAAATCGTCGTTAAACGTACCATGAACACATTTGTTTGTGTCCCGAACATAGACTCCGCAGATTGAAAAGTCTCGGTCAAACCACCGCCGCGACCTGCCTGCATTAATATGCAGATCACCAAGAGCACACAAACAATGACATGAATAACAAGAATAAAACCCATGAATTTAAACTCCTATTTTTTAGCACCCTTAACGATGGCCGCAAAAGAAGGTGCTTTTAAACTTGCCCCTCCGACTAGAGCCCCGTCGATATCTGCTTGAGCCATTAATGAAACAACATTGTCCGGCGTTACACTGCCGCCGTATTGAATGCGCACACTGTTGGCTATTTCTGTATTGAACATCTTCCCCAATAATTGACGGATAAACACATGCACTTCCTGGGCCTGGTCAGGAGTGGCTGTTTTTCCGGTGCCTATGGCCCAGACAGGCTCATAGGCCAAGACCACTTTTTTCATTTCTTCACTCGACAAACCACTTAAAGAACCTTCAGAGTGATCCTTGATAATATCAAAAGTTTTATTAGATTCACGCTGAGCTAAATTTTCCCCCACACAAACGATGGGTGCAAGACCATTCTTTAAGGCTGCGCGCAGGCGCTTGTTAACTGTTTCATTTGTCTCGTTAAAAAACTGACGGCGCTCGGAGTGACCGATAATCACATAACTTACACCTAAATCTTTAAGCATCGGCCCAGAAATTTCTCCGGTAAACGCACCAGCATCTTCCCAAAATATATTCTGAGCACCCAAGGCAATACCTGTGTCTGTCAAAGTATCCGCCACATCTGCCAGCGCTGTAAAGGGTGGGCACAGGACAATATCTACACCTGCCACATCCACTATTTCGCGCTTAAGATCATTAGCCAAAACAATGGCCTCATGTGGTGTTTTATTTAATTTCCAATTACCTGCAATGATTGGCTTACGCATGATAACAAATTCCTATTTTTTATCGTTAAGTGCCGCGATACCTGGCAATTCTTTACCTTCTAAAAATTCCAGCGATGCTCCGCCGCCGGTGGAAATATGTGTCATCTTGTCTTCCAAACCGAATTTGGACACGGCTGCTGCAGAATCTCCCCCGCCGATAATCACCGTCACATCTTTTAAAGAAGCCAGGTAGTCCGCAATCGCACGGGTTCCCTTGGCATAGGCATCGCGTTCGAAAACTCCTAAAGGACCGTTCCATACAACGGTTTTAGATTTTGAAAGGATTTCTTCGTAACGCTTGATGGTCTTGGGACCAATATCCAAGCTTTCCCATCCATCAGGAATCACATCTGAAATCTTGCAATCATCACTCGTAAAACTTTGGGTAATGACGAAATCCGTCGTCAAAGCAAACTCAACGCCGGCTTTTTTAGCCTGTTCCATCAATTCACGGGCTAAATCAACTTTGTCTTTTTCAAGTTTAGAATTACCGATATTAATTCCCTGCGCTTTTAAGAATGTATACGCCATTCCGCCGCCGACGATAATGCTATTGGCCTTGGGGATTAAATTCTTGATCAATTCGATTTTATCCGAAACCTTGGCCCCGCCTAAAATGACTGTCAGCGGACGTTTGGGATGATTAATAGCACTTCCTAAATACTGCAATTCTTTTTCAATCAAAAACCCTGCCACCGATGGTAAATAGGCGGTGATTCCAGCCGTCGAAGCATGGGCACGGTGCGCTGTACCAAAAGCATCATTGATATAAACATCTGCCAAGGACGCCAATTCTTTAGCAAAGGCAGGATCATTCTTTTCTTCGGCTTTATGAAAACGTAAATTCTCCAGCAAAACCACCCGTTCAGTTGATTTACTTATGGATTCTTTAACCGCTGGGCCAATACAATCATTTAAAAGTAATACTTTTTCTTTTAACAATTCTTCTAAACGCTTGGCTACAGGAGCGAGTGAAAATTCCTTCTCAAAACCAGCTCCCTTGGGACGGCCCAGGTGGCTCATCAGAATAACCTTGGAAACGCCATTATTTAAAGCATATTGAATCGTCGGTAAAGCAGCGGCAATACGACGGTCATCCGTAATATGTTCCCCGTCCAACGGAACATTAAAATCAACACGGATAATAACCTTTTTACCCTTAATATTAATATCCCGCACAGTCATTTTCTGCATAATTTAATCCTCGTCTATTCCTTAATATATATTTATAAAATCGCAGTATTATACCGAAGAGTGCTATTTTGTCAAAGATTCCCTGTTGACACTGGAGAGTCTACATCGAAGGGTTATTCTCATACCAGGCAATAGTCTTCTTTAATCCAGCTTCGAAAGAAACCTTGGCTTGAAACCCAAATTCTTTGCGTGCCCGTGTCGTATCCAAACAACGACGCGGCTGGCCGTCAGGTTTGGTTTGATCCCAAACAATTGCCCCCTTGAATTTGGTCAGCTTTACGATCAGTTCCACTAATTTTTTAATAGAAATCTCAAAACCTGCCCCCAAATTCACCGGCTCAGAGCTATTGTATTTCTCAGAAGCCAAAACGATGCCGCGCGCCGCATCATTCACGTATAAAAATTCCCGGGTGGCACGGCCTGTTCCCCAAACGGTAATAAATTTATCCCCGCGTTGTTTAGCTTCAACACATTTACGGATAAGGGCTGGGATCACGTGTGAACTTGCCGTTGAAAAATTATCCGCAGGCCCATAGAGATTAACTGGCAGCAAATAAATAGAATTAAACCCGTATTGCTGGCGATAAGCTTGTGACTGGACTAAAAGCATTTTCTTGGCTAAGCCATAAGGAGCATTGGTCTCTTCTGGATAACCGTCCCATATTGTCTCTTCTTTAAAAGGCACTGGACAAAATTTAGGATAGGCGCAGATAGTACCGATAGCGACAAATTTCGGGATCCCCATCTGACGCGCCTGTTCCATCAATTCAACACCCATCATCAAATTATCGTAAAAAAATTTTCCGGGATTTTCACGGTTAGCCCCAATACCTCCGACAACCGCAGCCAGGTGAATGACCATATCCGGACGTGCCTGGGTATAAATCTTGCGGATCACCGAAGTTTTACGCAAATCTGACTGCGCTGAGCGAGGAATTACAATATGCCTGCAGCCTTTAGCTTGTAGTTGCTCTACGACCACCCGGCCTAAAAAGCCTGCCCCGCCGGTAACCACGACACGCTTATCTTTCCAAAAACTCATACCCTTACTTTCCCTTTAATCCATACATGGCCTGGCGCACCACCTGCATATCGCTGTCAACCATCATGCGCACCAGCTGTTTAAAATCGACCTTGGGTTTCCATTTAAGAAGACGACGGGCTTTAGAACTGTCCCCTAAAAGCAAATCTACTTCGGTGGGACGTAAATAACGTTTATCAATAGCCACGTACTTTTTCCAGTCAAGCTTCACATAATCAAAAGCTTCCTGCAAGAATTCCTTGACCGAATGGGTCTCTCCGGTCGCAATCACAAAATCTTCGGGCTTGGACTGTTGTAACATCAACCACATCGCCTCGACATAATCCCCTGCAAAACCCCAGTCGCGCTTGGCATCCAAATTTCCTAAATACAATTTCTTTTGAAGCCCCAATTTAATCCGTGCCAGGGCCATGGTGATCTTGCGTGTCACAAAGGTCTCTCCCCGGCGAGGTGATTCATGATTAAATAAAATACCGTTGCAGGCAAACATATTGTACGCTTCACGGTAATTGACTGTCATCCAATAGGCGTAAACCTTCGCAGCGCCATAAGGGCTGCGTGGATAAAAAGGGGTGTTTTCATTTTGAGGAGTTTCTAAAACTTTCCCGTACATCTCAGACGAGGATGCCTGATAGAATTTAGTTTTAACTCCTGAGTCCCTGATAGCTTCCAAAAGACGGGTTGTGCCCATGCCTGTCACTTCTCCGGTGTATTCAGGAACTTCAAAGGAAACCTTTACATGGCTTTGCGCGCCCAAATTATAAATTTCATCCGGACGAATATTTTTAATCAGTAAATTCAATGAACTAGCATCGTTCAGGTCTCCGTAAACCAAATTTAATTTGCGGTTCTTTTCATGAGGATCTTGGTACAGATGATCAATGCGTTGGGTATTGAAACTGCTGGACCGACGGATAATCCCATATACCGTATAGCCTTTTTTGATCAAAAGCTCGGCTAAATAAGAACCGTCCTGGCCCGTGATACCTGTAATCAATGCTTTTTTCGATTCTTTCATCAATATGCCCCTTTGCCTTTAACAACCACTGGAAAAGTTTGAAATAATATATACAAATCCAACCAAAAAGACCAGTTCTTTATATACCAAATATCCCATCGTAATAATTTATCAAAAGACAGATCACTGCGTCCCCGGATTTGCCAAAGCCCCGTAATCCCCGGACGTATCCCCAAACGCTTTAACTGGCGCAGGTCTTCTTTTTCCAACTGGGCTATAGGAAACGGCCTCGGCCCCACCAGGCTCATATCTCCTTTGAGCACATTTAATATTTGCGGCAATTCATCAAGGCTATAGCGCCGTAAAAAAGCACCCATCCCGGTAATACGCGGGTCTTTTTTGATCTTAAAAATAGGCCCGTCCACCTCATTCTTATCTTTCAGTTGGGATAACAACTCGTCGGCATTAATGACCATGCTGCGGAACTTATACATATTAAACACCTGGCCATAACGGCCATACCGTCGGGACCGGTAAAACACCGGTCCCGGGCTGTCCATTTTGATAAGTACCGCCAGTACTATAAAAACGGGCAGCAAAAAAATCATTAACAAAAATGATAAGGCAAAATCAAATACCCTCTTGAGCCTTTGGCGGTAATTAACATCAATGTCAGAATATTCCAGGATAGGGATGATCCCGATATTAAATTTAATAAAATCGTGGGCCATGTATTCATACCCCTGCGGCACCACCCTGACCGCCAATCCTTCTTCCCTCGCTATTTCTAATAATTTAATAAAAGTCTGATGGTCCGGATAAATCGTAATAAAAATATTTTGGATAAATTCCCGGTGAATAATTCCTTCAAGCCCATCCAATTTGCCCAAGACCGGCCATTTCTCGCAATGGCCAACCTTATTGTCATCCAAAAAGCCTTTGATCTTCAACCCTAAGGCCGGACGCCGGTTAATTTCGTTGGCGAGCGACAAGCCGATTTTTCCGGCACCGATGATCAGCGTATTAAAATTATTGTAACCGTTGCTGACTAAATAATTAACCAACAGTTTCTTTAATACCCGCCAAATGGAACAAAATACCGTGATCACCACGGCATTGAGTATCATCACACTGCGGGGAAAATCATGGACCTTTAAAAGGAAAGCCAAGACAATGACGACCAGGGTTGAAACACAGATGGATTTGACAACTTCCCAAATTTCCAGGCTCTCTAACTGTTCACGACGGGTATGATAAAGACCATGGGTATAATGAAAAAATAGAATTAAAAGCGTCCACAGCATAAACAATAGTCTGAAAGGATCTACTTCGGAAAAAAGGGCTTGAAAAGAAACGCTAAAAGGTACGGTTTGAGGCCTGAAAAGCAATACCAGATAAAATGCCAAAACGATACAAACCACGTCAATGGCGGCGTATATGCTGATAATTAAAATAGATTGAAGGCGTGATTTCATTTTTTAAATGAATCCATGATTAAATAGATTAAAAACAGACTGTTTCCCACCAGATACCTTTTCCATAATCGCCCAGGCTCACAACAAAGGCGAAAAAACCACTCTAAGCCGCAACCCCGCATCCACTGAGGAGCTTGAGGTTTTGTCCCCGCACAAAAATCAAAAGCAGCACCTGCGCCCACCATCACAGGGGCATTCAATAAGGGCCTATGTAATTGCATCCAAAAATCCTGTTTAGGAGACCCCAATCCCACCCAGACTATATCAGCAGCAGAACTATTGATGCGATCAATAATCTCTTGATCCTCCTGCCAAACTCCAGACTTAAACGGCGGAGCATAAGTACCGACGATCAAAATTGCCGGATACGCCTCCCGGAGCTTTTGCTGTAATTGCTTCAACGTATCTTCCGTCGCTCCATAGAAAAAATGTCGCAGCCCCAAATCCTGCCCGTGATTACATACCTCCAACATTAAATCCGGGCCATAGGTGCGCGTGACTTCTTTACAGCCACGGGCTCGTGCAAGCCAGACAACCGGCATGCCGTCAGGCGTGACCATCCCCGCCCCATTGACTGCGGCGGCATACAAAGGGTCTCGACGTGCATCCACCAGGGTTGACACCGGAGCCACACAAACATAGATACGCTGTTTTTGCCCAATCCATGAGCAGATCTGCCCAACAGCCAAAACAGGATTGACCCGGCTGACATTAACCCTTAGCAGGCAAATGGTTTTGAGCATAAGGCAGCATCCTATGTTTTATTGTTATCCCCAAAATCGTCCAAACAGGGATAGCCGTGTAAGGCAGCTCAAAAATCAAAAAGAAATCTGCCGATATAAACCAATTAAGAAGAATAGCGCATAGCAGTATTCCTGTCCAATCCTTTAAAGAGTAGAAGTCCCGCAACAGACCGCCCCATAAATAGACGAGGGCCAAAATCATCGCTAAACCGATAATCCCGGCGCGATAAATCATGTAAAGAAAAGAATTATGCGCCCCGACCCATCCGTCCGTGTATTCTGTGCATGCTACCCAATTATATTTAAAAATTGCCGGAGAATATTGTGGCCGGCCAAATGAAAACCCAAATAAAGGTTTATAGTGGCGATACTCTAGTACCATGTCCCTCCAAATATAAAAACGAAAACGCGTGTCTTCTATTTTATCCTCTAAGATTTCCTTATTCTTTTCAATAACATAATTTCGCGCAACAGACTTTTCTACAACAAGCTTTTCTGCAACAGACTTTTCTACAACAGGCTTTTCTACAGCAAGATGATTATCCACAACACATTTTTTTTCTTTTAATAAGCATCCATGACGCATTCTCTGTAAAAATATTTTAATAGCATCCGGCTTTTCCGGAGAACTACCTACCGGATGAAAAAGATACTTCCCTCGAGAAGGTTCTTGATACATGTTAGATGCCAAAGGTCCTACTTTGTTTACAAGGATGGTTTTCCACACACCTGTTTGACTGGACTTAAACAAAACTATCCCCACCACCAGACATCCTAACACCATCCCAATAATTCTTACCCGCTGGTCCTTACAAAACATAAAGAAAAATATAATAACTATAAAAGCAATCGTTATTAAGGTTGATAAAAAAATCGTTCTAGAAAAAACATAAAACAATACCCCGTAAGGCATAAAAATTAAAGTTGCTCCAATCAAAATCACTCGTTCC
This sequence comes from Candidatus Omnitrophota bacterium, assembly GCA_013285735.1. Classification (GTDB taxonomy): domain Bacteria; phylum Omnitrophota; class Gorgyraeia; order Zapsychrales; family Fredricksoniimonadaceae; genus JABDGZ01. Next base: position 27,656 of record JABDGZ010000016.1, read on the forward strand.
TGCACACTCTTTGCCTGCAATGCCAGGATGACTGCAATAATGACTAAAGAACATGGCCAAAAAGAACTGAATTGATGAAAAATAAAACTTAGCAAGATCAAAGCAATGAACAATCGCCTTATCCCCTGCCCCCCCAGATCATCCGACCAAAATGAATATCCCAAAATTATAAAAAGGGGATAATAAAATAACGCTGCATCACGCAAAGCCAAAGGCCCCCAGGCAAAGTAGCCTGAAAATGCCTTGAATAAAATAAAAACAAGATATGCCCCCAGTACCCAACCCCAACGCCCCCATTTCCATTGTTGCCGCACGCTTTTGACCATAAGAAGTATCAAAGAAACGCCAAGAAGAATTTCCCCTATAAAAATCGGAAAATCCAAGAATGAAAATTCAATACGCAGCTGAGCAAAGGCATTCCCAAATAAGACATATCCCAGGCTCACTACCACGATAAGGGCCATGCCGATGCGATCAATCCAGATATCCTGAACATCCGTCTTCATTTTATATTCTCTCTTGCACTCTTAGCATCATGTAATGCCATAGCTACAGCTTCTACAAAATTATTTTTAGAAAACTTTTTTCTCAGGCCATCCCTCACTTGCAAAATTTCCTCAAATGACATCCCCAAAACATCATCCAAAGCCTGTTTGAACGACCCCGGATCATCCAGCACAAATCCACCCTTGGTCGTGAACCCTGACAATATCTCCTCCACCGACGTCCCCCGGACAAAACACACGGGAGTCCCATGGTAATACCCCTCCAACGCAGGTAACCCAAACCCTTCGATAGCCGAAGGTATAAGAATGGCCCTGGCTTCCTGCATAACAGCACCAAGCTCATCATTTTTCAAATAAGGAAGGTGTGATACCCCGGGAATTTCTAAAAATTCACCCACGGCACTCGCAGAACCTATTAATTTCAACTCAGGCCAGTTGGATTTTTCCTGGGACATCAAAGACCACAAGTCCATCAACGCCTTCGTATTCTTATGAGGCGCTAAAGAAGCAAAATGAAGAACATAGTTCTTCTTGGTATTTTGACGGATTTCAACATCCTCGTAATCACTCGCTGCATACGTGACCCGTACCGGCGGAGCTATTATTTTATAACGGGCGCAAAACTCAAAGATTTGATCACGACCTGAAACTGAATCTGCCAGGATCATATCAAATTTCCTTATACTACTTTTCATCAACCCGATCCAATAAACAAGATCCATCCGGGAACGAAAATGAGGATAATGGTCGGCATAAAATTGAAGAATGGTATCATGGACCGTCCCCACGACAGGACAACGTGGCCTCATGAGATACGACACATAGCCTTTAGGATAATAAGCAATATCTGTTTTCATAGAGTCCATTACCGGGGCTGATAAATTGTCAGTGGCCAGACGAAAAAAATTATTGTCGGTACGCCAGGGCAAACGGCGCTCATCCACGTCCTTGCCAACAAAAAAATAGGACGATGCTGAAACAAGCGTCGAAAGACTGATGTCCTTCTTATTCACAAGGCCGGACAAAAGGCAACGCGTATAATTCGTCACACCAATGGTCCTGTCCCTGTGAGGATTTTGATCTGCCAGATAAACAGCAATTTTCATAACGATAGTTCTTCTTTGACAAGAGTACTTACCAGATCAACAAATGGCATATTATATTCCCATCCCATCTGGGTCTTTGCCTTACTGGCATCCCCCAAGGTCACGGCAATATCAGACGGCCGATAAAGACCTTTATCAACTTCAACATGCTCTTCCCAACGCAAACCCAAATTCTTAAAAGTAAGTTCCACAAATTCCTGAAGGCTATGCGTGTGACCTGAGGCAATGATATAATCATCCGGCTTAGACTGCTGGAGCATCAGCCACATCCCCTGGACATATTGCGGCGCATACCCCCAATCCCTTTTAATCGTTATATTTCCCAATTTTAATTTTTCACGACTGCCTTTAGATATCCTGGCCGCCGTAGATAGAATCTTCTTGGTCACAAAATTAGCCGGCCTTAGAACTGATTCATGGTTGAACAATATACCCGAACAACAAAAAATCTTATACGCTGAACGATAATTCTTCACTAATAAATGACCCACCACCTTGGAAATAGCATAGGGACTGATAGGGTTTAACGGAGAGCCTTCGGTGGTTGGTAAATCCGCTGCATTGCCGAACATCTCACTGGAAGAAGCCTGGTAAATTTTTGTATTCAACCCCAGACGACGAACTGCTTCCAGGAGAGCGATAACAGATAAAGTATTATACTGCATCGTTTCGTCCGGCTTTTCAAAAGAAAGTCCGACCGAACTAATCGCCGCTAAATTATATGCCTCATCCGGCTGCAACTGGGATAAAAGCTTTTGGACAGAATCAATATCCGTCAAACGGCATGAAAGCAATTGAACATGGTCTGCTATGCCAAGGATTTTCAAACGTTGCAAAGAATGCTGATGTCCCTCGGACAAAACACCGGTTACCGCGTGACCTTTTTTTAATAAGAATTGAGCAAGATATGCCCCGTCCTGCCCGGAGATCCCCGTGATTAAACTTTTAATTTTCAATTCCAGTAAGCTCCGCTTAATATTTTTAAGAAGTATCTCTTCCCACGCGCCACAAGCATGAACAAATGACGCACCACCCTGCGTGAAGGATTTTGTAAACGCATCAGCAATGGATCATACGCCAAGAGCGCCTTTTCCATCTCCTCTTTCTGGCGAACCGCCTGAGTCGTGCTCTTGCTGTCCTGATGCCAGCGAAAATCCGCCATCATCCGGGGTATATGCCAGAATTTATACCCTAACCCTGCCAGACGCAGGAAAAATTCATAATCCATCGCATAATGGTATTTAATATCAAGAAAATTACCCTCATCAAATATTTTCCGACGAAAAAACGTTGTTGTCGATGGAATATACAAGACGTGTAAATATTTTAACATAAAGGAATCAAAGGCAAGCTCCCGGCGGTTACGGATCAAATGGCCATTAACATCAACAAAACGGTAATCACCGTACACTAAATCATAATCTGGATGATCAATAAAAGCCTGAGATGCATGCTGTAAACTTCCACCCAAATACTTATCATCAGCATTCAACCAGCCAACAATATCTCCTGTTGCCATTTTAAAGCCTTTGTTCAAGGCATCACTCTGTCCCTGGTCTTTCCCGCAAATCACTTTAAGGTGGGGAAAACTTTTTAAAATAGACGCGGTGTTATCTGTCGAGCAATTATCCACGATGATATGTTCAAAGGAAGCATACTGCTGGGACAAGACACTCTCGATGGCCGAAGCGATATATTGTCCCTGATTAAATGATGGTGTCACTATGGATATTTTCAAAGATCTCTCAGACATAAATAACATATGTGGATGTCATCCCCGCGAAAGCGGGGATCCAGTTCAGAATTAATCTTGTTAATGGATTCCCGCTTTCGCGGGAATGACACAAAAAATTTATTAAAAATTCAATACTAAATTTGATACTTAGCCGCCACGGCATCTTTATAAAACATTTTGACCGTATCAAGGGAATATTCATCCAAGTCATACCCTACCAATGATAATTTCTTTAGGATGTCATTGGTCACCGTAATGACCTGGCAGCCGATGGTATCTGCCTGAAAAATATTAAGCAGCTCACGTGGGCTTGCCCAAATCAATTCAGCTGCTGGTGCTGCTTTAAGGATATCGACGGCAGCGGTCATTAATGGCACTGGATCACGGCCTGTATCCGCAATACGGCCGGCAAATACTGAAACATAACTAGGCACATGAGGATCCAATACAGCCACCACATCCTTAACCTGTGTCAGCGTCATCAGAGCAGTCACATTCAATTTTACTTTTTGAGCAGCCAATTTCTTTACCAAAGGATAACACGTTTCCTTCTTGGTATTGGTAATCGGGATCTTGACATAAACGTTACTGCCCCAGCTTGCAATTTCCATGGCCTGGCGTTCCATGTCTTTAAAATCATCAGAAAATACCTCAAAAGAAATAGGCTTATCTTTAATAGCAGCCAGGATATCCTTGGCAAAAACACGATAATCGCTAATTCCAGCTTTGTTCATCAAGGTTGGATTAGTCGTCAAGCCTTTGATATAGGGCTTAGCGTACATCTCGAGCATACCAGCCTTGTCTGCCCCGTCCGCGAAAATCTTGACCTTCAATTCTTCAATCTTTTTCATTTCATATCTCCTAAGATGTATTGTGAAGCTTCCAAAAGAGAACCTGCCCGAAAATCAAATGAGACAGGCTTTTTTTCATCATAACCATAATCAATAAAAATGGTTTTACAACCAGCCCTTTGTCCGGCCTCAGTATCGCGCCAGCGATCTCCCACCATGTAACTTGATCCAAGATCTATATGATGTTTCTTTGCTGCTGCCAGCAAGGCACCAGGTTGCGGCTTACGACAATCACAAGCATCCATAGTATCATGATAACAGGTACGGAATTCATCAATCACGAGCTGTGCGGCAAGATACTTATTGATTTCTTCGACCGCCTCACGCGAGGCGGTCCCACGGGCCACATCAGGCTGATTGGTCACCACGATCAATAGGAAACCCGCTTGATGCAATGCCTTCAGGGCTTGGGACACGCCAGGCAAAATTTCTATCTCTGCCAAGCTCACCGGAGGATAGGGTTTGCCTTCCCGAAGCTTAGCACGATTGATCACTCCATCCCTGTCTAAAAAAACAGCCCGGTTCATTTTTTAACAGATTCCCACTTCATTTCATTAGCTTTAAGTGAAGGATGGGAAACAATCATATGCCAGACCACCGCTTGAAACGACTCGGTGTGCGGAGTTACTGTTTCCGGGTCCACTGTTGGGATAATAACCGCTGCATCTGCCACTTGGGCTGTATACCCACCGTCTCTCCCAACCACACCAACAACTTTAGCGCCCACTTCTTTGGCGCATTTTAAGGCCTGTACGAGATTATTGCTTATATTTTTCTCGGCATTGCCCCCGCCCACTGAAAAAACAAAAACACAATCCTTAGAATTAATTCTACTTCCTTTAAGCCAATTGGCAAAGGAAGAATCCCAGCCGTCATCGTTGATCCGGGCCGTCAGTTCAGAAACATTATCCGTCGGAGAATATGATTCAATTCCGGCAATTTTTCTAAAATCATTGACCGCATGCCCGGCATTACCCGCACCACCCCCGACTCCGATGAAAAAAAGCCTGCCGGATGATTGGCGTACTTGGGCCACAATATTCACCATTTTCTCAACAATTTTGGGATCTATCAATTCCGTGATCCTGGCCGTCTGCGCTAAATATTTTTCAACGTATGTGCCTTCATTATTCATTCCCAACCTCCCTTTATTTTTTCAAATTTAAAAAATAAGATTCCGTCTCAGCTAAGCCCTTTGGCGAGCCAATTTCATAAAACCTTTCCGGCACCTGATATCCTAACATTTGATTCTTTGCAATAAGGTCCTGATAAAGCTCTGCCAAATCAAAAACATCACGACTAGACATAGCATCAAATGCTGGCTTCCTTAATATCCCCAACCCATAATCAATATAATCCATTCCTTGAACTTTACGTTTCTTGTCATAAATAACTATTTTGCCGCCCTCAAAAACAATATTACTATTATCCCAGGCATTGTGATTCTTGAATACCGTCATCAGTCCCATATTTTGGTGTTGGGCAAAATAATCATAAACATTTTTAAAATCAACTGTCAAATACGAATCCCCATACATGACAAAAAATTCATCTTCCAACAAGGGTAAAGCTTTCTTGACCGCGCCACCGGTTCCTAATAATTTATCTCCATCGACAGAGAATTTTACTGATAAACCGAATTGACTGCCGTCCCCCACAAATTCCTCTATTTGATGGCTTAAATAGCCAGAACAGATCACCACCCTTTTAACACCATTCTTCTTTAATAAAAGAAGTTGGTGGGCAATAAACGGTTTATCAGCAACCATCAACAAGGCTTTAGGAATAGTTTCCGTTATCGGTCGCAGACGGGTGGCAACACCACCAGCAATAATGACTACCGTTGGCATCATGACTGGGTCATCACCTTTGTTCCTTCGAAATCAAACCTGAAGCGCACTTCTTCCAATCCTGCCAAGGTCATCGCCCGTCTTAATTTCATTCCATCTGAGGCATAGAACATCAAAAACCCGCCGCCGCCAGCTCCAATCAATTTGCCGCCCAAGGCCCCATTCTTTAAGGCCAGGTCATACCAATCATTGATCTTGGGGTTGGACATGGCCCCTGAACGTTTTTTCTTATGTTCCCAATGAACGTTCATCAGCTCGCCGAAATCTTTTAAATCCCCTTTTTCCAAGGCTTTCTTACTATCAAGGCCTAATTGTTTGATGAAATGCAGATTATCGATCATTGATTTGTCATTGGCTTTGCTCTTATGATGCTGCTCTTTGAGAATACCCGACGCAGAACGTGTGTAGCCGGTAAAGAATAACAGAAGATTATCCTCTAAATCATATAGTATTTCTTTCTCTATTTTTAACGGGTAGGCTTTGACTGATTTCTTAGTAAATTCAAAAACAGTGATCCCGCCATACGCAGCAATGTATTGGTCTTGTTTTCCAATCGGCTCGCCTAATTTATTAATTTCTATGTCACAGGCTTGTTCTGCTAATTCTTTAGGATGGATTAAATTACGTTTATACGCATGCAAAGATTTCAATAAAGCCGTCGTAAAACT
>JABDGZ010000017.1 GCA_013285735.1 Candidatus Omnitrophota bacterium
CATATTATACCCGATAACAATTCCATATTGATAAAGATTATCGCGGCGTTTCATCCGTTCAAAAGAATGAGCAAGAGGTGTCCCCCTTACCCATTGATTATATTGCATAGAATGCAGATCATCCACCCAAAAATCGTTATCTGTAGCCTGACGGTATAAAAGGCCTGTATCTATCGAGGAGGCATAACCAAAAGCTGGGCCTAATGAGTACACACCCGACGGAGTTTTGCCATCGCCTTCTTTCTTCTGGCCAGGCAAAGCCAAACCATTCCTGCCAATGACGGCACTAACAAAATAGGTGCGATGCCAACTATTCGCCTGCCGCTGCCATGCGCTTAGTTGTGCTTGATTGGAATTTTTATTGATCGGATGAACCACGATGGCCTGGCTAACAGATCCATCAAGCCTTTGGAGCGCTTGGGGAGTAACAGTAGAGCAGCCGGTCGAAACCAATAGGCTCAGACAGAAAACGATCCTTGAAAACTGACTCATATATTATTTAGTTTAATGTATTGAAGCTTTTAACCCAAGAAATTCTTCTAGATTATTCATCGGCTGGATATTGATAATTACCGGCACAAAGCCGGAGGCGTTTTGCAATTGCGCGAGCATGGCTGTATCCATATGAAATTTAATCTCACCTCCTGAATTTTCTGTCTGTAAATTCAGGTTGGCAGGGGTTAAATTGATACCACCTTCTCTAGGTTTTCTAACTTCCCTCTTTGGTCGACTTATCAAAACTGGTAATTGCGCACTCATGGCCAGATCTGGAACCTTGTACCCCAAAGCTTCTAGTTCATCTTTTGCAAGTTGAGGGTCTATGGCAGTTGCTATGATCTTCTTCACTTCCTCATTTATTTTAGTTTCACGTGCCTGTGATCTCTCTTCTGCGAGCACTGTGTAGATAATTTCTAAATCAGATTTTGAAATAGATAAGCCAAATTCATGCCGCAATCGTAATAATTTCAATAGCGCCGGGTGCTGTAGAGTATTAACGCCCAGGCCAGGAGCTTTAAGAACGGCCATTCCATATAACCAATACCTCAGAGCATCTTCATAACCATAAAGTCTTCCATTACAATCTAAGCTCATTGCCAAAATTTCTGGTACTGTGCCTCTAAAAGCGACAGTACCTGTTCTTTTATCAACCACCTGGTTCTTTATCAAAATATCTCTTCCTTTTCGATAGATTTTAAACGGCCCTGCAAAATGAATAGTGAGCCCTTCAAATTGATAAGGATTTTTGGCGCCAGGAAGAAGTCTTTCCTTAGGCACACCCAACGCTTGGGCTAACCGTGTCAAAATAATTTCTGACTGCCTATAGGTCTCCTCTGTTACATTACCATGGCCTTCAGCAGCATGGATTTCATCCTCACTCAAATAGACCTTCACAGTAATATCAAGATCATTTGGCGCACGTCCAAGAATTGCATCGCGTACTGCTCCACCAAATATCACAATATCTTGAAGAACAGGGTCAGGATTTTCTCTAAGGAATTTAAGAAATCTTTGCATGCGCCCGTCTAGTATATTTAACTTAACTTCACCCTCACGCGAAGCCTCACGAATTCTTTCTTCATCACGCAAGGCCTTACGAATTTTTTCTTCATCAAATCTTGCAGGAGGTGACGTAGAGACCCATTCTCCATCACTGTCTATTCCATGTTCCCGCCATACAAGCTTCATCCTTTCTTCAATGGCCATCTTCATTTGATCAATAATTCCTAAATTTCTTAATTCTCTTCGTGCTTTAGCTCGAACAATATTATTCTTATGCTTTAATAGTTTAATCAAAATCTGAGGACTTTGCTTTGCGAGATATTGATCTAATTTACCTTCTAACACTTTCTCTTTATAACGCCATAATAGCCATTTTAATGTAATGGATACGCGTCTCTCTGTCGTTTGCATGGCGCTATCAGAAGGGACTACTTCTGTCTCGGAGCCTTTTACCAGAGAATTCATAGCCATATCACCTTGCGGCATGACATTGATCGTTAATTTCAAAGTATTACGCAATCTTCTGGCAACTGATGGATAATCCCTAATTAGTTGGGACATGTTATGTAATTCTTCTTTTACCCGCATGATTAAACCACCGGAAAAATATTTCCTCGCAACTATCTGTTGGTCTCCACAACTGGAACCCAAGGAACAGGGAATTTTATCTTCTTTAATGTAGTTGTAAACGCCTTTTTTAAAGGCCTTAAGGTATTGTTGATAGATGTATTCTACGTTGTTCTTGTTCTGGATTCCCGCTTTCGCGGGAATGACAAGACCTTGAATCTTATTTTTATCGGCATATACCTGTTCTAAAATGCTCTCTTTGATTTTATTTTTGTACCATGTGGCTAAAATAAGAGAGTTGTAGACTTGACGTAGTTGGGCGAAATTTTTGTTTTCGTTGACTTCTTTGGTGAGTTCTGGAATGACGATTTCGCGGACGACTTGGGAGGCGATGGAATGTGTTGGAGAAATGGAATTATGTTTTTGTAAAGACAAATAATCCTCTTCAAGCATGACTTTTAATTTACTTTCAACCACATAGGCTGTGCCGGCTTGGGCGTTCTCGTAAACAACTGCTTTATCCGGGATGATCCAAACTTTATTAAAGGTGTTGACGGGAATATTGGTTGTCCCATATTTCTTTGCTGCTTCTTCGTAAATACGTTTCCAGAATTTCTTGCCTATCTCTCCTTCAGGATAAACAAGAGACGCTGTGATTTGTTTGAGTATATAGTCTTCAGCAAGCAGGTCCCTGCCCATTTCGGTCAGGCCAAAACTTTGGGGAATAATACGATTTTTTTCATATGGACTTAGATTGACCCATAAGTCTTTTTCGGGGATGGTTAGGCTGGCTAGGAAGTATTTGATTAGGCGGGTGGCTTCGATTTTAAGTTGTTCTTGATTCTGGATTCCCGCTTTCGCGGGAATGACATTGGAATCTTTTAAATTGTCCCCTTGGTCTAAAATAAATTCAAATCTAAACGGATTATCGGGATGAACCTTGATGCCTTTTAATATTGCAGGGTTGTATTCAGGACTTAAGTTGACACGTACACCTGGCGCAGGCAAAAAGAATTCTTGAGCGTAAATAGGATACGTTCCAAGTACGCTCGTTATAAAAAAACACAAGATGGTAAAGGCTAGTGTTAACTTTTTCACTGTAGTGAAAGTATAGCATTTGTATTTATATACTGCCAATTGGGTTAGGCTTGTTCCCGGGGGGACATCCAGTTTTTACCGCCTAGGATGCGGGCGACTAGCATCGTACAAATATTGTCACCTGTAGCATTTACCATTGTTGCTGGAGGATCAACCAGGGTGCCGACCATGGATATAATCGGCAGCGCATCCACCGGAAAACCATACATGGTGACAATCATCAGTTCGCCTAAAAATCCTCCACCTGGAATACCGCTCATCACTGTCCCGCTTAAAAGAGCAATGCCAATAGCTTTGGCCAGAGTGGACAGACCTACAAAGGGGATATGAAATAAACCAAACAACAATGCAATTTTTAAGATAGCTGACAAACAAGAACCTTCCAGGTGAAGCGTCGCACCACCTATTGGGATAATGACCTCACGCAATTCTTCGGGAACACCGATGCGTTTGGCAGCCTCCATGTTGGCAGGAATTGAGGCAATGCTGCTGCCTGTCCCCCACGAGATAAAAGCCACAGGCATAATGTTTTTCCAAAATGTTTTAACTCCCCAAGGCCCACCGGCCAAATAAGCATATATCGAAAAAGCCACGCCAAAATAAGCAAAGGCCACCGGATAATAAAGTTGCACCGCACGCACATAGGTACCTAAAAGTTGAGGGCCAAATACGCCCACCAAATAGGCAAAATAAGCCCCTAAGCCAATTGGCGCATATAACATAATGATACTAATCATTTTCTCCATGACCTGATTACCTGCCTTTAAAAAATCTACAAAGGCACGGGCTTTGGTACCTGCAGCTGAGGCTGCAATCCCCAGCAGTAAAGAAAAAATGATCAAGGGCAGCATGCTCTTTTTAGAAAAAAGATCGGAAAAATCCCCCACTGTCAATGCTTTGACCATGGTATCTGACATGCTGGCACCCTGAGTGTCCACGGCAGCATGCAACTGAAGACTAACACCAAGTGCCGGCGGATAGAGTTGGGTCGCGATGATCATCAAGATACATGCAATGATCCCAGTCACAATAAAAACCACCATCATCCATGTAAAAATAGTCCTCAAACGTTTTAGATCAGTCATTGAAGCGACAGTCGATGATAGGGAAAAGAAAACCAGCGGGACAACAATGGTGAAAAGTAAATTAAGAAAAACATCACCAAAGGGTTTAAAGACAACTGCTTTTTCTTTTAAAATCAGTCCTAACACGCAGCCGATTGATATAGCGCCGAGAAGGATTAAGGATGTAGAGTAGTGTTTTAAAAAAGATGATTTTTTCATAATGGATTCCCGCTTTCGCGGGAATGACAGCACCCTATAACCACCCGCAAAAGGCAAGGGTGCAGATGCTTTTGGCGTCCATGAGTTTTCCTTGAGACAATAGTTTTCGCACCTTTTGTTTGGTCATTGGTATGGTTTCAATGACCTCATACTCTTCTGGTTGGGCTTGGGTCAAGGTTAACTCTTCGGCCTTAAAAATATGGATGATTTCTGTGGAATAACCAGGCACTGGATAAATGGAACCCAATTTTGTTAATTTTTTCGTTAAAAGGCCGGTTTCTTCCAGCAATTCCCGACGGGCACAAGTGGCGATGCGTTCATTAGGATCAAGCGTACCGGCAGGCAGTTCATAAATATATTTTTTGAGCGCCGGACGGAATTGACGCATCATGACCACGGTGTCCTTGTTCAAGAATGGCGCTATGATAACAGCACCAGGATGATTGATAAAGGTGATGCGGACGGTGCGGCCGTTGGGAAGTTTAACGGATTGGTTGCGTCGGACGTCTAGTTTTCTTCGAGGCATGACTGAGTATACTGGATTCCCGCTTTCGCGGGAATGACAATTTGTTTTAATTATACCACCGGGACTGTTTGGGACATGCTTGGGATTATTGAAATTTCATCGAACCACCGGTGTAAAGCATCCTGTACTTTTAAGCGAGGCAAGCGAAAATGAATATACCCAATGGCACAAGCCACTGAGACAGAAGCTAAATCAAACTTCCTTAATTTAGGTAAATTCTTTTGAATATACGCATACGCGGATAGAATATTTTTTTCTTGTAGATCTGTAAAATCTTTATTGAAATCGTGGGAATGCCGTACCTTTTCCATATAAAGATTAATGGCCACCCCCATTAAATCATCAGCAAAAGCTTCCCACTTTAAAACTTCAATACGCTTCTCTGCTTGCTGCGGAATCATCATAACCCTATCATTTAACCCATCCAAATACTGACAGATAACAGGACTATCAAAGACCGTTGTTCCATTGTCCAAAATCAGCGTCGGAACCTTTCCCAAAGGATTGGCCTCTAAAAGACGGTGGGATTTCTTTTGCAGGTCTTCATCAATTAAATCCAATGGGATATTCTTTTCCAGGGCAATCACCCTGACCTTACGGGCATAGGGAGAGCGTTTGGTGTAAAGCAATTTCATAGACGATCCTTTCCTTGAGATGACTTGGGTATATTACACCTCTTGAAAGGAAGAATCAACTCCAGGAAGGAATAATTATTGCTGCGGCTTGTAAATTGCTGATCCCATGGCATTTTTAAACGCTTGCCAACTTTTTGATGATTCGTCCAAACGCCAATCCCTCTCTTTGTTGACATTAAACCAATAAAATGCACTAATTTTGGGATAGCTCAATTCAATCTTACTAAAAGCATCTTTGATCCATTGGGCTTTATCAAAAGAAGAGACATCCGCTTTTGCGGCCCCGATTTCGCTGAGCATGATGGGTTTGTCTCCAAAAATTTCAGGATGCCCTGTGATCACCCTGTACATTTTATTAAAAACTCCGTCGAAATCTTGGCCCTTCCAATTGTATCCATCAATACCGATCCAATCTACAAAATTGGGCCCGGGATAATATTTGGGAATCACATCAATAAAATACGGCTCAAAATTAAGCGCCCAAACAAACTGAACATTATCAGCCCCCTGAGCTTTAAATATAGAGTAAATACGGATGTAGGCTTTCTTATAGTCTTCAGGAAAATCTTGCCATGGGTACCATTTAAAATTAGGGATGGTCCTGACAGGGTTATCATTCTGGATCATTTCATGGCCAAATCGCAACCGGATAATTTTACCGTACGCCTTCATGGCTTTGGCATAACTGATAATATAATTATCAAGCTTTCCTTCATTGATCTTATCAAAAGGAGTTACCTGATGACCATCCTTAAGCCCGGCATCTCCCCACGGCTCCCAGGTTAACATGGGAATAATGCGGGAAGGAACATTCTGCTTTAAGCTGCTCAATGGAAATTCCGGCAAGTCCCCGGTATCTGCATTGAATCCTAAAAACCAATTTAAGGCATCAATTTGTCTTCCTAATTTATTTTCAAATGCCTCTATTGTCTTACGCGCAGGTATGACGCCATCTACAGAAAATGCCGCGACCCCCACCTCAACATTGCGGGAGAATGCCGCCGTTGAATAACTCAAACTACATACTAAGAATACGACTATGCCAATTATTTTATGACGGAACATTATTAAAACCTAAAAAGTTATTTTTTAAATTTGTTATAAAATTTAATGGCTGCATCGCAGGAACGTTGATAGACATACACAGGATTAAATAAAGCTGAAAAAAAGAGTGCCACCAGGATACCAAAAGAAACTTCTAAAAAACGATACTCAGCTGTCGTCCAGGGAGAAGAGGAATTTCCGGTCAACATAACAATAGCAACCGTCACCGCAGCTATACGATAGCTTTCTATCAATCTTAAAACCGCACAAACCAAAACGACCAGCCCAAGGCCCAAACCAAATGACCATACATGATAACCCCCAAGGGCTAAAAATAGTCCGCCCACCAAGGCTCCTACAAAGGTGCCGACTACCCTCATCCAGGATGCACTAATCGTCGCCTTGGCATCGGATTGCATGACAACGATCGCACTCATCACTGCCCAAAAACTCTGCGGCAATTTGAACCATTGCGCAAGATACAGACAGCTTACCGCGGTAATCGCCGTTATAAATGCCTGCTTGATGATTGCTTTCATATCATTATTGCTGAAGCTCTAAGACAACCCACGCGGCATTGTCTAATGGAAAATTACCCAGGGTCGTCCGGGCAGAGGTCAAGATCTTTTCAGGGTAGCCCAACAATTTCAGAGGCATTGAAATGGTAACTTCATTAGGACTCCTGTTGATCTGCACTACCCCTTGCTCTAAACGCTTGTTCTGGTCATAAACACTATAACTTAAAACACCCAGACGCACATTAATTTTAGGCATTTGCCCAAAAGGTGTTTTACTGCTGTACCCAAAGAAATAAATAGATGCTTCCACATCTTGCGCCAAAGGCTTTGAAAGCCCTATGGTGACAACCAGATTGTCTGTTTCCCAACGTAAAGATTTCCAATCAACCCCCACAAAGGCAGAGCGTTCACGGTCATTCAATTCTTCCGGCAATTCCGTCGTCGACATAAATTCTTTCTGCCCTGAAACGAGAGCGACATTTTCGTTCAAACGCAGTTTCAACGGCGGAAAATCACCAAAAAGTTCATTGAATTTTACAAAAGATAAAAGATATTGGCGGCTTGAAAGAAACTGGGTCTGATGCGCCTCCAAAGCTTTTTTCTTGTTCACTATCTGTGCTACAGTTAAATGATATTGTTTCCATATCTCGTCACTGACTAAAGCATCCGGCGGTGTCAGGTACTTCTCTGGATGGAATCCTTTAGGTTTAGGCCATGTCAGATAATGGATAAGGTACGGATATAATTGGACCCCCTCCATTTTTTCATCCCAAAGAGCCACCCGCAAATACAAATACAGGGCTAAGTGATCTCCATTATGGTCTGCCGGATGAGAAACAAAAATCTTGGTTGGTTTAAAATCCCTTAAAATTGACCTTAGATCCTGGACGATTTCTTCGCCCTTATAGGGCGCGCCGAAGCGATAGGCGTTTTTATAAGGGACTGCAATGACCCGGGTCATAAGACTTCTATACGGAGGGCGCTGGTTCCAATGATAATACCAGATATTTAACGTACCAAAATCCGGATAACCCAAAAATATCAAATTCTTGGGATCCACTCCTAAAATTTGAGAGGCATTTACCGCCTCATCATGCCGCACTAATCCCATTGTTTCCACCGCACCAGGAAAAATCACCGGATGTTTGCGGTAAAGGAAAAAAGACCATTGATTACTGTCCCCGTTGGTCAGGAAAACTACCTTGATAGGAAGTTGCTGGGCCACGGCCTGCTGGATCACACCACCCGCCCCTAAAACTTCATCATCCGGATGAGGAGCAAGCACCAAGATACGGTCATCTTTTGATAAGAACAAATTATTGTTAAACGGTCCATGGGCGAAGGCCACGGTGCTGAGAAAACAAAGCAACATCGTTGCCATTAAAGAGATTGCCACGCCCTGCTTCGCAGGGCTCGCAATGACACTATATGGTTTTGACATATAACAGCGAATGATAATGCTCCTCCTTTCCATCACGGATTAAAATCATGGGGTAACGCTCACGGACCACGAAACCTTGGGACTCAAAAAAAGCACCAGCGGCTTTATTTGCGTCATGGACCGACGCTGCCAGCTCGGTGATACCTTTTCCCAGCGCATGCACGACCAGAGCACCTACCAAACTCCGCCCCACCTGCTGACCGCGAAAATCCCCCGCGATGCCGATATGCAGATGCCCTTGATGACTATGAAAAGATTTCTTGCGCCAAACAAAGATCCTTCGCCAATTCTTTAACGACCCACGCAAGATCTGATGAATTTCAGAACGAAAAAAAATACCGCGTTTAAAAGCTTTGATCAGCAATGCAGGCATTAAAAGCCAAAACATCACCAGCCCATAACTGCGGTTATCCATGCAGCCATTGATATAGCCGACCACTCGACCATCACACTCAGCAACAAAGGTCGATTGAGGCTCATAATCCGTATAATACTTAGTCAGCAAATCCTCAGCCACCTCACGATCGGGAAAAAAATTCTCAATGGGGCCGCCGCGATCTGCCACATCACAACAGAGTGTGCGTAAAGCTGTCCGATCTTCCGTTCTATAAGGCCTAATATTTATTTTATTCATAAAAATTTATGAGAGAATAGTAAAGGCTTATGTATTATACGTCAAGAATAATTACTATATTAAGTGATTGCTTCGCTGCGCTCGCAATGACAACAAATATTGTGTGGGCAGATAATAGCCTGATCGACCGCATCCAGCAATCAGAACAGTCTATGGTGACTGTCCGGACAGAATTGACCCGTGTCATGCCCACCACCCCGCCGCGGATGGCCACCTTCTACCGCACCGCTGCGGGAATCGTCCTTGACCCTTCAGGCATTATTGTAACAAACACGCACACAATTATCGATGCTCCCTTCATATTTGTCATCCTGAGGGATGGTTCTAAATTGCCGGCGCAAGTGCTTTTTGCTTCTGGCGAGTATGACTTTAGTTTCTTACGGATCTATCCACCCTATCCTCTTCATAGCATCCGTTGGGCAGATTCTTCGCTTGTTGACATCGGAGAACCTATTATCGCCGTGGGCAATTCAGACTACGACAATCAGTCTATCATGTCAGGCCATATTAAAAGCATCCTTCAAAACCGCTCCAACGCATCTGATGATTTTCTTGAATTGGACCTTAATCTCTACCACGGTGACAGCGGCGGGCCCATCCTTGACGAGCAAGGGCGGCTCTTAGGGATGATCATGGCTAAACGGGAATCGCAGCTTAACTCCAGCATCGCCATCGCTTCCAATAAAATACACCGGCAGTATTTGCAATATAAAGAAAATATGCCATAATTCTTGCTTATGAATAAAAAATCTAAATTTTGGCCCTGGGTCTTGGCTTGGGTGGTTCTTGTTATCCTGAGCTCTTACGTGCGCCTTTATCCTTTACGGTCGCATATGTGGGATGATGCCCGTGAGCAGGCGACCTTGATGGTTATCTACAATATCAAGCAGACCTTTCTGAAAGAAATCCTGGCTGAAGCACCGAATATCCCTCCTGCCCTGGCCAATCATATGGCTGAAGAAAAACTCAATGAAACCATGCATACCGACAACCAACATGTCATGGGCGCGATAGATAAAGTCACCTCAAGCTTGGTTAACCAACCTGGAGCCCCGCCTCAGAAAATTTATCTTTTAGAATCTGACCCTTATGATTTTTATAATTTAACCGAAAACATCGTTAATACAGGCCGCATCGCAAAAACCATCAAAGGAAGCAAATATTTTAACCCTTTAATGTGCGCTCCCTTTGGCTATTGGCAACCCTTTACCCTGCATCCGTATTGGGGTTTTGTTATTTATAAAATCCTGCAAATATTTGACCCTAACATTCCGCTGATGACGGCGGTGGCTTATACGCCTTTGTTTACCTATCTTTTCATACTCATTGCTTTTTTATGGGTCTGCCGGATTTTGAATTATTCCGTGGTCGCTTCATTTGTAGGCGCCTTGCTTCTGGTCATGGCACCTATTAATTTGAAACGCGGCTCCCTTGGATGGTTTCGTACTGATCCTTATAACATTTTATTTCCTTTACTGCTCTTGGGATGCCTTTTTTTAGCATTACGGCCTGCCTCTAAAAAAGATGGGCTTTTATGGGCCGTGATTTTCGGTTTGGTGCTGGCGATCTACGCACTATTTTGGCAAGGCTGGGGATTATTATTCTTTATGGGCCTTGCCTGTGCCTTGAGTGCAGCAGCTTATAATTTTTATATCAAAAAAGACCAGGCCCACGCCCAACAAAATTTATTGTTCTCAAGCATCTTTATTGGCACCACCCTGTTGCTGGTGAGCGCTTGTTTTTCATTCCAGGATTTCTTTATCCTCTTTAAAGAAGGCTTCGGGGAATTACAGAAATTCACCCATCGCGGACTTGATTTATGGCCCAATCTTTTTATGGCCGTCGGTGAATTGAAAAAAACAAGCTTTGCTGACATCACCACCTCAGCCGGCGGCCCGGTTTTTATACTGCTGGCTTTTGGAGGCTGGATTTATAGCTTACGCATGGCTTTCCAGAGTTTCCGTCAACCTCGCGCTATTGACACCCTTATCCTGACCATCTTTCTTTTTGTAACCCTGACCCTTAGTTTTGATGGTGAACGTTTTGTGCTCTTTGCCACCATCCCCTTGTCCCTCTTGGCTGCCGCTGCCTGTCACCGGTTTATCAGCATGAAATCCGTCGGCTTGCCCTTGGCTGGACTTTTAATCGCTTTAATCCTTTTTAATGCCAGCCGTGACATACGCACGATACTCACCCCTATTTTTAATTCAACCTGGGACGAAGCTTTGACCAAAATTAAAACTGATTCCCCTGAGGATAGTATCGTCAATACCTGGTGGGCGCCGGGACATTTTATCAAGGCCATTGCCCATCGCAGCGTGCCTTTTGACGGGGCCTCTTTAGACCATGGTGCCGTGGGTTATTGGATGGCTAACATGTTCTTATCTCAAGATGAAGCACAGGCACGGGGCATACTGCGCATGCTTAATGCCAGCGGCAATGAACCTGCGGAATATTTGGTCAAATGCGGCCTTAAACTTTCTGATGCCACTACCTTGCTTCTGGCCATTGCCTCTGAAACTAAAACCCAAGCCGCCCAAACCCTCAAAGGCATTATCACCGATGATCAAATTAATACCCTGCTATCCATGACGCACGATAAAATCCCGCATAGTTATGTCCTGGTTTACACTGAACTTGTCGACGATAATCTGATGATTGCCTTTACCGGACACTGGAATATTAAAAAAATGGAAGACATTAATACCAACCCTGAGATGTTAAAGGATGTGCCGAAGCGCAACTCACATGATTTTATAGACTTTTTATGGAGCACCATGGGCGGTCCTCCTAAATACAGTGATGCCCTGCCCATGCTTGGGACAAGTGACGGCCACATGATATTTGGTGAAAACTTAAGTATTGATCTCAATACCATGGATGCCCAAATCCAATCCCCCCATTACGGTGAAGGCTATCCTCTAAGCGTCTTTTATCTTAAAGACGGTAAAATAGTGGAACACGTAAACCCGGATGGAAATTTAAATTATGCGGTAGTGCTATACCAAGAGGATGGCCAATATGTAGCCCGGTTGATGGACCGCGCCCTGGCTAATTCCATGATCATGAAACTCTATTACTTCGACGGAGCAGGCCTGCAATACTTTAAACCCCTCATCCTAAGCCACGATCTTACCGGACGCACACGCATCAAGGTCTTTGAAGTGCGGTACGAATAACTATAACTCGAAAGGGTCTATATCTTTATCAATAAGGACGAACCATGCGGTTGAGGCCAGGCTTAAAATCGGGACTTTGTGGGAAAACCAGCCGAACGGAATCCATCGACGGATTGAAGAATAAGAATACGCAGCTTCGTCCGGCCTGACATTGTAATAATAATCATCCACCCCTGTACGCATGCTGATCTCATCGTTCCTTGCTTCCATTGACCAATCAGGATGTGCCGAAGCATAGTACGCTGCCAGTTTGCGGACTGCTAAAATTGCCCCTGCTGTCCACTCAATGGATATACGGTCATTCTCTTTAGTAAATCCAACACCCCTTAAACCATCACGGCCCTGCACCCCGGAAAAAGTCTTTGTTGAACGCCAAATGGCATAGGCAGAGCCTTCCCCAAACCATTCATCAATCTTTTTCGGCCCAAGAACAGCAATCGCCCAATCTTGCACATCCACAGCAAACGGATCCCTGTTGGGAACCCATATCCCTTTGTTAAAATGAGCGCCTTGATAAAAAACTTTGTCCACCGGATTCCAAACGGATTTTAAATATCCTTCAATACGCTCCATGGCTTTCAAATATTGCGTTTGGCCTGTGACCTGGTACATCATCCTTAAAGCCGCATACCAGGAAAGATTATTCTCCGTCGATATTTCCTTGTAATACCACGTATGATACGGCGGATAATCGACACCCCCTAATCGTTCCATGTCTTGGGGGGGCACTGTAAATCCATGATTAAACATCCTCGCCCTATCATCAAGGGCTTGGGTGATTTGCTCTTCTGAAGAATTTGATGAGATATCTAATAAATGATAATAAGTCCCTAAAGGCGCCATGCGAATGCCTCCGTTGTCCGCCTGTAAATAAAGCGCGGCACGGGACAATTCCTGGGCTAAATTCAATTCCAACGAGGCAGACTGGTCTTGCTTCGGGACATGCTTTAAAAGATGCATCGCGGCCATAACCACCCAAGCATTCTCTCCTGCAATGGGTTTCCAGTCTTCCCAATGGATACGCGGGTCATTGGGAAAATCCTGATAACGGGTTTTACCATCAGCCGGATCCGTGGAACAATACTGCCCATTGGCATTAATAATGCGGAATATAAAACCCCGGGAGCCTTTTTGGGAAAGATCAGATGTCACGGCATCCGGATGATTAGGATCATAGACAAAAATCTGGTTTCCTGATCCTGAACGGATATTAAAAAATTCATTTAAGGAACCTTCCCAATAATATTTAATCGGCCTTACGGCCATGTCTAAATCCTGCTGATTGCCTGTTTGGCCCAGGACCATCTGCCAAAGAGCAGCGTCATAAATAGAAATACCCTGGTCAATAATCGTCCGTTCTATAATGCCGGTGGCAGAACGCTTCTGACCTATATTCATAAAAATATTCCGCTTGATTCCCAAGGGTTCGAAACTAAAGGGCATCCCTGTACTGAGGCTTCTATGCGCCCTCATCCAGTTAATGAGCTTTTGATCAAGATCAACGGAACTCTTGTCCTGGGCCCAGGATAAACTTGTACCCATCAAGAATAAACTGATAATCAAAAAACGTATCATAGTTTAATACTCAGATAATTTACCGCGTAAGCAGACTGGATACCGGTTGGAAGGAATACTACTTTTTGACTTTTTTATATACAGCCCGAGCCCTGACACCCTTCATTTTAAGAAGTCCTCGTTCAACTGCTTCTTTCAAATCTCTTGATGCCGTATGTGTTTCAATATTACCAACGATCTGCATATAATCTTTGCGTGTAAATTCCTGTGGACAATGTTTCATCATGAATATTATTCGATCTTTGGGTTTGGCACGGCCGGAAACAAGATTCTCTAGACTTAACACTGCCTCTAAAATAACCTCCAGCATAAACTCAACAAAGACTGTTGAGTTCCCATCCTGACTTGATTGCTCAATCGCTTTATAATATTCCTGTTGATGTGCCTTGATAGCTGTCTCGATGGGGACTAGATTAAAAGCAGGTCGTCCTTGCCGTAACATCAAGGTTTGCCAAAATCTTCCGATGCGTCCGTTACCATCTTCAAATGGATGTATAAACTCAAATTCATAATGAAAAATACTTGAAACAATAAGCACATGGAGGTCTTTGGATTCACGAACGAAATCAAAAAGTTGAGAAATTAATGTCCCAACCCGTTGATATGAAGGCGCAGTATGGACCACCTTCCCTTGTGTCGCAACCACAACGCCCGTCTTTCGGAATTCTCCCGCTGACGCGATCAACCCTTCCATCAATACTCTATGCGCACGCAAAATGTCTTTTTCTTGGGAAGGATTAAACTCATGGATCATGCCATAAAGTTTATAGGCATTCTTAATTTCAAGAATATCCCTTTTCGGCCCTATCACACGTTTTCCATTGATGACATCTGTTGCTTGATCTAATGTAAGCGTATTGCCTTCAATAACGCAACTGGAATGAATTGAGGACGCCTCTATCTGACGCCTGAGATCAACTAAAGGGATTTTCAAACGAGCCCCCTCAAGCCGTCCAACCATAGAACTGATCTCAGCCGTTAAGTTCAATATCTTAGGGGTAATATCGATGGGTGGTTTCATGCTTTAAGGATAACATTTGTTAATAACATTTTCAATATAAATGTTATTAACAATTTAATAATCGGATAGTTTGCCGCGTAAGCGGACTTGCATGCCGGTTGGTTTGTCAGGGGTGGGGCTTAGCGGGCCCAGGCCATTAGACTGGGCGGCATTAACGGTATCAGAACTGGCTTGAGTGTTGACTTGAGCGTTGTCCCTCATGGATTTTTCCAGACGGGAAGCTAAATCTTCTTGCCCCATCTCATGCAATTTCGTAATCATCTCCATTGCCTGAGGACGCTGATTACTGGAAAAATAGGCCAGCCCCATGCCGTAATAATTTTTGGGGTCCTGACTCACAAGCAACACCTTTTTAAAATATTTGATAGCCGTCACGGGCTTTGACCTGACTAATAAGTTGATCCACGCAAGACTTAACTGAGCACTCGCCAGATTGGGGTCAAGCTTCAGGGCTTTCTCAAAATACTCCTGGGCATGGTCCATGTCCTGACGGCCATAATAGATCCGTCCCAAATTATCATAGGCCTGGACCATTTTAGGGTCATAGCTGATCGCTGTTTTTAAATATTCAATTGTTTTATCCTCATCCCCTGAAGCCGCTTCATTCGCCAGGGCCATCCCGTTATACGCCGGAGCAAAGGCTGGAACTACCTTGATTATCTGCTGATAAAGCGCAATCGACTGATCATATTGCTGTTTGTTATAGGCATCCACCGCACGTTCATAAGTTTCTTTGAGAGCATCCAGTTGGGCATGGGCGGGAGAAATTAAAAAAAATAAAAAAATAACTAAAAAGAGAGATTGCAATGGCTTGTAAAGATTGATGTTGTTCTTGTTGTGGATTCCCGCTTTCGCGGGAATGACAGTGGGTGAAACAGGAATGACATGTTTAGGAGGCAGCGGGTGCTGATGACGCATTGGCATCTTGGGCCTTGGGAGGCATGGGCTTGTCTGTAATCACGATTTTTTCAACCGTCATGGTGGCCTTGATCTCATCTGTATCTGATTTCTTCCCGCTAAAATTAAATTTATCAACCTTCATCAAGGCCGTATCAGAATTAATCAAATGCATAAAGGTAATGACATCTGCCAATTGGCCGGAACATTCCAAATCAGCCTGGTATTTCCAGTAATCGTCATCCTGTTCTCCAGGATTTGGGTTGATCTTGATCAAATTAACCTTCGACTCACTGGCTAAATTTTGGATCTTATTCAAAAACGCCGCAATCATCTCGTTATCTGACAATTTATTTTTGGTCAAATAAGGATCAATCTCTTCACTCTCTTGAAGGATACGGTCCTTATACCCCAGGAAACGAAGGTCTTGTTTGATAGTCACTTCTTCTTTGGTAATATCTTCTTCGATGGAAGATAAACGTGACATCGTAGGACCAATCAAAAGCCGGTCAAAAAGGGCGGCGATCACAATCACCACGGCGATGACTAACAGTTTCTTCTGGTTATCATTAAGGCCTGCGATAAATTTGTTAATCTCGTTCACGACGCCGGCTCCTTGGCATTATTCAATTTAAACTCAATCTCAAAAGAAGCAACATCACGGCCATTGTCTTTCTTTGTCGAGGTGGATTTAAGCTTGGCCTCTTTGAACATGGCCGAATCACCCAGCGACTTGACATAAGAATACACCAGCGCCATTGAATCTGAAATGCCGTCAATGGTGACAGTGCCATCATCATCCACGGTGATATTGCTCAGATAGGTCGTATTTGGAGTAATAGTATACAACTCATGGACAATATCGAGAGAAAGCATGCGATTCTTGATATAATCGTCCACTAATTTCACTTTATTCATTTTCTCTTGAAGTAACGCCACCTGTTCTTTCTCGGGCGCATATTGATCACGCAAATTTTTGTTTAAAAAAGTGTCTTTAAAATAAATGTTGGTCATGATCATGGCCCCTACCAGCACCATGATAATAACAGCAGCTGCCCCGGACTTGCTTACTTCCTTACTCTGGCGCTCCACCTTCTTTTTTAAAATCATCTCTTCAGGCATCAAATCGATTTCACATTTTGCCACTGCTGAAGCCGGGGCTATAACATCCAGAAAAGAATCATCAGCAAAATCACCGTCTAATTTTTTACGCAAATCCGCCGGACCCTTGATAAGACTCGAAAATGCTTTGACCTGAAATTCAACACTTAAGGCCTCTTTTAACGCCGGTAAAATATTTTTCACCGCGTCCCTGGCAGTGGTCACCACATAAGAGCCAGGTGCCTGATTGCCTTCGTCCTGCGTAAAAGCTTCCATTGATTTTTTAAGCTCATCCTGTAATTTTGCCGATGCATCTGCCCCTTGCATGAGGGCTTTAATACCGATGGGAATATGCCTTACAAAAAGCAAGGTGCCCTTAGACACGACCATGTAGCTGGTGGCATTTAAAGAAAAATCAATGATCCCGCTGGCCGGTGCCTCTTTTTTTAAATTTAATGCTTTAGAATAAAAACGCGCCTGCGCTTCCGGCACAAAAAGAATCCTGTCTACATCAAGACCTGATTTCTCTAAAATCGAAATCCGCTCCTTGACAATATCACGATGCACGATCACCAGCAAGAGACGGGTATTGCCAGCGGCATTCATGCCTAAATTAATATAGCTGATCAATACTTCTTCCCTGGAATATGGCGTATGACGGCTGGCTTGTAAATTAATGATGGATTTGATTTCTTCAGGGTCTGAAGAAGGAACTTCGATATTTTTGGCGGTAGCTGCACTCGCCGGGACAACACAGATGACAGGAAGCTTACGGTTAAAGGGGGTCAATAAAGACTTCAGGGCCTTTACTGCTTCTTCATTCCCGGAAGCTACCGCATAGGAACAGCGAGCCACCTTCTCCAAATTTCCGGAAGATGAAGCTTGGGCTGCCTTAATAATACCGTCGTTAATGGAAATGCTTAAATATTTTTTTTCTGCACCAAACATTTATACTCCCTGAATTTAAATTTATTATAACTACTTTTTTAAGCATAACCATTAGAAAAAGAAATATTTTATCTCTCATTCCAATAGATAATTTTGTCTTCGCGGGATGAATATACGGCCCGTACTGATTTAAGGGTGGACCTGCTTGCAATCTTACCGGTCGCTTCAATGGTAAAATAGAAAGAATCAGTGGTTAAAAGCCCCCTCATATTTACAGCGTCAATGGCCCGCGCTTCGTCTAATGTTAATTGGACGACTGAATTTATATCACTCGTAATTTCAAAGGTCTTTAAAAATACAAGATCATCCGGCGTGCCATCTATACCGTCCTTGCCGCGACGTGCCGTTAAAATTTTATCTACCACCGCTTCCGGCAAACCTAAAGCTTCCAATACTTCCTTGGAAGCTGTATTAATATTCACCGTCCCATCACCGTAAATAGTGACATAATTAATAAGCTTATTGTACATCTGCTTATTCATCCCCTTGACCAACAATATTTCATCCAGGCTTTCATAATCAGCATTTTTTTTAGGATACGGATACTGCAGATTAGAATAATAATCATCGCTAAAAAAACCGCTAACTTCGCCCTCGCCGTATTGACGCCAATCCAAAAGTGACAAGGCTAATTTTGACGCATCTTCATCATTGAGCGCAAGTACATTGATTAACAAATTGGTCAAGGTCAACTGGTCGGTTTTGTTAAGGTTGATCTTGCTTTCTTCATCCACCACTCCCCAATGCAAAGAGGCATCACTCCCTGACGGGAGAATATAGCCGACACCTGCCGTATCACGCCCCAACGTGATATTGGATAATTCGTTGGTATTGTTAAGCAAATTCATTTTGACTGCTGGTGTAAACACAAAATTAGAAACTTCCATCTCTTGATGAATATAGCCCGCCGCTTTTTTTACGGCTGCTTGAAGCAGGTACTCCATACGGCTGCGCTCATCAAGGCGGGCGACTAAAAAGATTTTCTGACGAATCCCTGCTGCCACACTCACCGCCAGGATCGTCAAAATCCCAAGCACCCATAGGGCAAGAATCAAAACCATCCCTGTCTGAGCCTTACGGATTCTCATATGCCTCCCCCCACAGGAATGATCAGGAACCTGCGCATATGGTAGACTTCACCCTCTACCAGAAATTGCACATCGATCATCACCCCCATCGGAATCCCTTCCTCTGTCTGGCTTTTGACATCAAGCCCGCGGTCTGCTTTAAAATAATAACGTAATGTAATGTCTTCTATTAAATTGGCCACTTCGACAGGATCTGACCATTGCAATTTAAGCGCTTGTCCGTAAGACGCCTGATAGCGGAAAATTTTCTTTTGGGATGGATCAAAAACATACCTAATGGCCCCTAGCTGACTTCCGATTTCTTCCTTGGAACGGGAACCATTAGCATCCGTGGGACCTAATATAATTGCCGGAAAATACAACTCAGCGCTGTCGCCTTTAAAAGGAATCCCTGTAATGACAGCTGTCTGACGCAGATCATCAGCGATCCGCTCTAAAAAAATACCGGTCTCACCTTCAACCATCACATGCTGGCCGCGGGCCCATAATTTAAAACCATTGGAAAAAGCATTAAACACCGCCAGGCTTATGACCGCAAACATGGCCGAGACTAGAAGCACTTCTGTTAATGTGAAACCGCGACGGGGATTATTCATATTTCTTCATTTTAATTTTTGCTAAGTATATTGAGAAACACAAGGATATATTTTTTCAAGGCTAAGCGTGCCCCCCATCCCCCCAAGCTCGAAAAACTTCCCGCTGCTTTCGCAAGAAGCGGGAAGTTTTCCTGGGGGGTTCAATAAGAGCCTTTCAAAAACATATCCTTGTATTCCTCAACCGCATGTATTAAATAAACCATTAGCAGGCTGATACCGATATATTTTTCCTGCGTATAAAAATTTGACAACGTTGCTTTCGGCATATTTCCCTATTGCTTGCTCAGCATTGCCGAACTCCCTCTGACTAACCTCCTGCATACGCCGAGCAAGTAATAGGGGGTATACGTCAAATTTTAGCAGGAAAAGTATATCGGTGTCAGCCGTCCATACGTGTATGGATTCCCGCTTTCGCGGGAATGACAAATCTTATTAAGATTGCTTCGTCGTTTCACTCCTCGCAATGACACCAACCGTTTGACAACCAAGAAACAGGGAATATTGACACATTTTTTACCTAATCATATACGCACTGCGCTGGGCGTGCATGTGCCTGGGGCCGTCGTCCCAGGAGAGTTTCACGTCGACCTGCCAGACGCTTTTAACGTCGCTCAATGGTTCTAAATTAATGTCGTAAGTAAAACAGACAGGCTTATGGTTAATATCAAGGGTGACAAAGGTGTTTCCAAAATTCAAATCCTTGGCCGGCCATTCGGCAAAGGATTCGGTAATATCACCTATCTTTTCATCTATCAGGGAAGAAGCGTATAAGCGGCAGGTTAAATTATTTAAATAATCAGCACACAAAAAGAAGGATTTATAAATCAGCACAATACCAGAGCAAAGAACCACCAAAGCCACCATGACTTCAACGAAGGTGAAACCTTTAGAATTATTGCCAGTTGCTGATTTCATCCTTGTCAGAAGACGGATCCTTTCCTTTCGAGGAGAGATCATAGTCTGAGCGGTGCTCACCAGGAGAAACATAGACGTAGGGCCGGCCCCAGGGATCGATCGGTTCCTTTTCAACATAAGGGCCATTCCAATTTTGAGGCAAAGGATTGGTAGCAGGCCTTACACGCAAAGCTTCCAACCCCTGCTCAGTGGTAGGATAGGAACCATTATCTAATTCATAAAGCTTTAAAGCCGTAGCCAGATTAGCGTCGATATCGGATTTAGCTACCTTGGCTTTAGCTTCTTCACCACGCCCGGAAAGACGCGGGATAATCATCGCGGCCAAAGCGCCGATGATAATGACAACCAGCATGATTTCAACCAGGGTGAATCCAGCTTTTAAGAACTTTATTTTCATGTCATTGTCCTTTTTTATAAATATTGCTTGGCGTAATCGAACCATTTGTCTTGTAATGTTTGCATAGAGTCGATTGTTGGGTAATAAGAACTTTTTAAAGCTTCCTCGAAACTCTTCCCATCCCTTAAATTACGGCATAATTCCTTGAATGCATCCTTACCATAAGTTTTAACCAAAAAGTCAACAATGTAAAGACTTTCTACATAAAAAATTGAAACCGAGTGCGCGTCATTTTTATGGGCCATCAGATCATAACTTAACAAATCTTGCAAAGGTATGATCTGGCCTCCTGTAATTAACTGGACCATGACATCCATGTGGTTTAAAGAATCGTCTTTTTGCTCAAGCTGGGCCACCCCCTCGTCAAAAAACCTGGGAATGGGACGGTCAAAACCGATAAAATCATGCAAAATCAAATGCGTGATCTCATGCGGCAAGATCACTTCTAAAAAGTTCGACTGGTCCTTGTAACTGACAATGATCCTTGATTTAAATAATTCTGAATAGATCGATGCAAACCCCTGCGACCATGGCGGCTGGCCGGTTTGCTGGACATAGGACTGCTGGTCATGAAAAAGAATAATTTTGACACGATTGTTCCAGGTCCAAAAATCCTGATAGCGCGAGTAACCAATATCATCCGCGATATCATTATAATAATCTTCCGCATGGTTTAAAATATCATGCGCCATGTCTTCGTCATCGCTGGACTGACAAATAACCTGAAAATGGTCCCCATCAAATTTAAGCCAGCCTTCAGGCTCAAAACTGGCATCGATCCCCGCCCAGACAGGCACAGTCATCCCAAAGAACAGAAAAATAAATAATAAAGAATTTTTCACGATGTTATACATTAGCAGGCTGATATCGATATATTTTTCCTGCGTATAAAAATTTGACAACGCTGCTTTCGGCATATTCCCTATTACTTGCTCAGCATTGCCGAACTCCCTCTGACTAACTTCCTGCATACGCCGAGCAAGCAATAGGGGGTATACGGCAGATTTTAGCAGAAAAATATATCGATGTCAGCCGTCCACTAGTGAGCCATGATGTCCATGGAGAAGATGGGCAGCAGCATGGCGAAGACGATGAATCCTACCACACCACCCACCGCCAAAATCATAATCGGCTCCAAAACAGTTGTGATTAATTTGGTGGTTTCACTGATATCAGCTTCATAGCTTTCAGCGATGTCTTTTAAGGATTCCTGCAAAGACCCGGATTCTTCACCCACCGTGATCACCTGCACCATCATAGGCGGTATCAAATTTGATCTGGACAAACACTGGCCTAAATTTTCTCCTGCTGTCAGGCCCTGGACACAGACAAGTAAATCCATTTTCAATTGGGGATTATGCATGGTCGGTATGGCAATTTCAATGGAACGGATGATGGTCAATCCACTCTCCAGCAATAAAGACATGGTCTTGGTAAAACGCGCCAAATCAACCCTTAAAACAAAAGCCCTTACATACGGAAGATTTAATAAAATTTGGCCTATTAAAATTGTCCCCCGTGATGTTGCGCGCCAGCGATTAAACATCAATAACCCTATGGCCCCGACAATAATAGTCCCAAATCCATACGCTTGAAAAAAATGGCTTGTTCCCATCACCACACGGGTAGGCCAGGGTAAAACCTGACCTGCTTCCGTAAAAATCACCGACATTTTAGGCATGACAAAGGTCAAAATAAAAATAACAGTCGATATCCCAATGATCATCATAAAGGCCGGATAAACACAAGCAGAACGCACCTTCGAGGCAAATTCTTCCTGAGCTTTAAGAAAATCAGCGACGCTGTTAAGCATCTGCCTTAATTTTCCCATCTCCTCACCCGCACGCACCATGGCCACAAACAAAGGAATAAAAATGGCCGGGTAATCTGCAAGGCAAGCTGAAAAAGAACGCCCGCTTTTTACACCAATAGACACGTCCCCCAAAACCCTGGCAAAATAAACGCTTTTAGTTTGTTCAGATAAAACTTCCAAAGCTTTCAATAAAGTCACACCGGATTTTAGAAGATTGGCTAACTGCTTGCTAAAAAGATATAACTCCTTATCCTTTATCTTGACTTCACGGATATTGCTGAATAAAACACCTTCTGCATTACTCTCTTCGATAGACACCGGAATAAGCCCTAACTGATTGATGATCTCCAGGGCATCTTCTTCATTCTGGGCGCTGATTTGACCTGTGATGGAATTGACGGCGTCTTTTTTGGCTTTGTAGATATAAGAAGGCATAATTAATTTTGTACTGGATTCCCGCTTTCGCGGGAATGACAAAAATCATCCTTAGAAATTATCTTTGGAGGTGATGTATAGGATTTCTGAAACTGTTGTGATACCGGCGGCGACGCATTGCCAGCCGTTTTGTCTTAACGTAGCCATACCGTGTTTCATGGCTGTCTGTTTGACATGTTCTGTGCTGGGCTTAGCTGTCAACATGGCACGGATAGATTCATCCATTTGGAGAATTTCATAAATAGCCGTGCGGCCATAATAACCGGTCTTATTGCACACCTCACAGCCGTGGCCTTGAAAAACCTTGACCTGCTCCGGTGAAATTCCAAGGGAATGGGCCATTTCCTTACGGACAGTGTCAGGGACCTTGGTATCTTCTTCCTTGCAATGAAGACAAATCAAACGCACCAGACGTTGGGCCACGAAAGCTTCGACGGAAGAAGCCACCAGATAAGGCTCGACCCCCATGTCAATTAAGCGTGAAATACCGCTGGCTGCATCATTGGTATGCAAGGTTGAAAATACCAAATGGCCTGTCAATGCCGTACGGATAGCTATTTCCGCAGTATCCAAATCGCGCACCTCACCGACCATGATAATATCCGGATCGTGGCGCAATATGCTCCGTAAACCTTCGGCAAAACTAAAATTTAATTTAGGGCTGATCTGAATTTGCGTGATGCCTTCCATCTCATATTCAATCGGATCTTCGATGGTAATTATTTTTTGATCATCACGGTTTAATTCATGCAGGCAAGCATACAAGGTGGTTGTTTTACCGCTTCCGGTAGGGCCTGTGACAAAAATGATCCCGTGGGACGCCTGGATCAACTCCCTGAATTTACGGGCATTTTGTTCATTGAGCCCTAAATCTTCCAGGCGGTTACGCATGGACTTGGTCGGTAAAATACGGATAACCATACTCTCCCCGCGTAAAGCCGGCATCGTCGAGATACGTAAATCCAAATCCTGGTCCTTAGTTCTCACGACGGTGCTGCCGTCCTGCGGCAGGCGTTTTTCCGTGATGCTTAAATTGGACATGATCTTGATACGCGACACCATGGGCAGCAGAAAATGCCTGGCTTCCGGCGGCAAATTAGCGTCCATCAATATCCCGTCGATACGGTAACGCAGGCGCATCTTGTCGCGGTAAGGTTCGATGTGAATATCCGTAGCCCTTTTTTGGTAGGCTTCTAGGATAATTTGATTAACGAGCTTAGCAACCGACGGGTCTTCGCTCTTTTTCTCAATATCCTCGACCCATGTTTCCTGATTACCATCGGACTTTCTTTTATTCGGGTCCTTAGTCAGAATGCGGTCGATGGTGTCCGACGCTAAACCATAATATTTCTTAAGGGCCTCATTGATGTCACTGCGCAAGGCCAAGACTTCATTAGGCTCAAGGCCCAAATGCACCCTGATATCATCCTCCATCCTCACATCCAACGGTGAAGAGATGGCCAGGGTCAAAACATTGTCATCAATAGAAACCGGCATAAACTTATAAAAGGAAGCAAATTTCACCGGCACGCGGTCAATGACTGTTTGCGGGATTTCTTTTTCTTTTAAATCAAGGATGGGGACATTTAATTCTTTGGACAAGGCTTCGACGATTTCACGGTCAGTCAAAATCCCATGACGGATCAAATAACTGTTGAGGTTTTTATGTTCCTGTTTGGCAGATTGGACGTAGCCCGCGGCATCATCAGTATCAATAAGCCCTGACTTGACCAAGACATCGACGAGAATTTTATTGGCAACGGGTTTGTACATAAGATATAAACGTAATTTATCCGTCGGAAGAAAGTTATTTAATTGATTTTGATTATAGCATTAAACAAAGGCTGGATGAATTTAAATCTTATTTTTTACTTCTTAAGAAGATTGTAATTCTTACCGTAATTCGCTTAAATGGGAGCCCTAGACCCCAATAATGATTTTATATCCGCGGGGTGCATGCTGATAAATACAGGGTCAATTTCGGACACGCCGTTACGCTCTACACGCGCGACCAAGGCCTGGTCCACATTAATCTTCACCCCACCGTTGCTATCTTTTTCGATGTGCAAGGCCTTATCCTCCTGGCTTAAATCGATACCACCATTTGGTGCAGGCTCAGCAAACAAAGGATTTGGACTACTACTCACTAAACTAACAATGTTGTTGGCCTTCAGCACATCAATAACCTTAATAATATCATTATAACGATTTTGATTTTGAGCATCAGGGGTTACTTTTTTCTTAATAGCTTCTTCAATTTCTTCCAAGATACTTGTATAAGTACCTGGAGCATGGGTTTCCACCGAAGGATGCGCGTAAAATGGTTCTAAAATTCTCATATAAGCATCAACATCACTGGTAATACCTGCAACTACTTCTCGAGATGGAGGATAACTTTTTAAAACATATTCACTTTGTATCCCTCTTGTAACTTTGCGTACCCAAATACTGTCTTGCGCGCCTGGCATTAATATCGACTCCTCATCTAAACTGAGGTTCATAAATTGGGCTTGAAAAGCAACGGCTTCAACAGATAATTCTCTGGATTGCAAATTAATGCTGTACCTTAAATTGTTCAGTCCAGTGACTATCAAAGCGCCTTTTTCAATATTAACATCCATATCTCCGTTATCGCTGGAAATAGAAGCCCTTGCCCTTAAATTACCAAAGCTTTTAAGAAAACCTTCTGCCTTGGTTTTATCCGCATCAGACAGGGGATTATCAGGATCCTTCGAGCCTTCTTCCAAAAATTGCCCTAAACGCCGTTCTAACATGCTAAATAATGAACCTTGTTCGTTTACTCCGCCGGTGAACACATGTTTATCCAATAGAGTTACAGTTTCACCACTACTTCTATCTATTAAATACGTCGCTGACTGCGTAGCCACTTCCCCATTTTTATCATACGAACCTAGATCTAATTTCACGTATAAATTACCACCTAATAACTGTCCAACAAATAACTTAATCAAACCATCATCAAGCACGATTTGTAGAGGAACATGATTTAATATCTCCTTGGTTTGAGCCTCTAAACCAACTAATATTTTTGCATCCTCTGGTGAGTTTTGTTCTGCCCTCGCTAAAAAATCCAGTGCTTGATTTAAAATTTGTGTCCATTGCGGTGTCCATGGTTCAAATGTACCACTATTGGAACCAGACACCTGGGTCACTTGCCCTGTATGAGTAACATCAATATCATAACTGGATAATCGCCCATTGAAGGTATCCTGTGCCGTTATTTTAAAACCACTCAGCATTGGTTCGATGACTAGATTGGGTTCCCCATTTTTTCCGGCAATCCTGATTGGTGCTTTAGCCAATACGGCATTGACCGCAGCAATACAAACATTCTTTTGAACATTATTGGAAGTATTTTTATCCGCCTTCAAAGAATCTATCACACTACCCCAAAACCCTTTCCATTGCTCTAATCCAGGTTCAAGTTTAATTTCCTTTCCATCTTTTTGAGACAACACATCACCTGTTTCAATACTTCCCGTAGGATTCAAAGGCCCATTTGACTTAACAGTACCATCGGACGGATTTATGGAAAATGTCCCACCATTGTTTCCGTTAGAAACAACTAAAGGCTGGGGATTTGACCTTTCATTGATATCATCAAAATCCTTCCGCAAAAGATCCACATCTCTAGGCCTTGCCCGTGCCACCGCGTCAAGAAGAATACTCTTAAGTCTTTCTACAGTTTTCCTCCATAAACTTGTCAGGGGCATTGATTCTGATACCTTATCCCCTGTTTCAGCGGTACTATCTTGTACATTATCCGTATCTTTATCAAAACTGATTGTTTCCGAATTTCCTAATCCCTCAAACGCTTGAACTTTTATAATCTTTCCCGTCCTGTTAACTTTAAAACCAGTCCCAACTAATTCTCCACCAGGAATAATAATACTATGCGATTCCTGAGTTTGCACTTTCGCCACCACCGGCGGCGGGGATTTAACTTGATTTTTTGTTTTTGATGTTCCTTGTGTTGTTGCTGCTGCCATTGGGCTTAAAAGTGCCGCACCTGCAACAACCCCTAAAAATTTCTTACTAGCTGTCATCGATCCGTCAGATAAAAAACCTGTAGCGTATTGCCGTCCGGGGGCAGCAAAGATGGTTAGAAGAAGATCTTTTTTAGCACTGAACCAGTCCTTAATGGAAAGCAGTGCGTGATGAAATTTCAAATACCGCAAACCACTATACCCACCAGAAAAATATTTGCGAGGCAAGGCCTCCTGTGTCACGGGATCTACATCTTCCTGAATATAGTTAAATACACCTTTCTTGTAGGCTCTTAAATATTGATGATAAATTTGGTCTGGGGATAAGTCCTGGTTCTGGATTCCCGCTTTCGCGGGAATGACATTAGACGAGCGGCGTTCTATGCCTTTGACCATGCTTCTATTGGCATATACTTGATTGAGCAAGGCTTGCTTTAGGTTGCGTTTGAACCACACAGCCAATACTTGAGCATAAAAAATCTGGCGCAGGGTGGCAAAATTCTTGCCTTCGTTGACTTCTTTTTCGATTTCGGGGAGGACTACTTGACGGATGATAGTTGAACCTAAAGAATGCATGTCATTGGTTGTTCTTTTAGAGATTGCTTCGTCGCCCTGCGGGCTTCTCGCAATGACGCCAGATATAGCGTTGTGCTTAGTTAGCGATAGATAATCTTCTTCTAGCATTACTTTTAAATGACTGCTGACGATGAAGGCTGTTTGGCCGTGTTCGTAGATGCCGGCTTCTTGGGGAACTATCCATACTTTATTAAAGGTATTAATCGGAATTTGGGTGGTGCCGTACATCGCTTTGGCCTTAGCATATACTTGCGCCCAAAATGTTTTGCCTAAGGACTTCTGCGGATATATTAGGGAAGCGGTCAATTGCTTGAGCATATAATCCTGGGCTAATAAATCGCGACCCATAGCTGTGACACCCAAAGATTCAGGAATCATCCGGTCTTTTTCATAAGGGCTTAGGTTGACCCAAATATCTTTGTCCGGTAAGGTCAACGAAGCAAAAAAATACTTGATCATGCGTAGAGATTCATCTCTCAGTTGTTCTTTATACTGGATTCCCGCTTTCGCGGGAATGACAGTTTTTTCATCACCAGGGTCTACTATGAAATCAAATAAGAAGGGATTGTCTTGATGGACTGTTAAACCTTTGATCAAAGCTGGCTCAAAGCTGGAACTAACTGAAACCATGGTGCCAGGTGTAGGCATCCAAGGCATCTGTTCATTAGAAGACACTTGTGCATAGGCTTGAAAATTTACAGAAGTACTGATAAAAGCAAGTAAAATAGCTATAGAAATAGATTTTCGTAATTGTCTGTGCATACTTACGGACATACTCCCTCCTAAACATAAGTATGCACCATTTTTTGGGATTTGGCTATTTTTTGAATGGTTTGAAAGGAACGTGCTAGATTCTGGGGGCTTTGCCTATCATGTAGAAGTCCTGCGCTTCAATGTGATCGTAGTCCCCGCGCAAAATCCTTTCACAACCGATAAGATTATCTTCCAGCGGGACGTATTCGCCTTTTTTGCCGGTAAAGACCTCGGATACTGTAAAGGGCTGGGTCATAAAATTATACATTTTTTCGGCACGCTTATAAACTTTCTGATCATCCTTACTCAACTCTTCCAAACCGATAACCGCTACAATACGCTTAAGCGAATTGTGCTTGTTAAAATGCTGGATGACCTGCTGGGAAACATCGTAATGGCGACGTCCCACCACGTTGGTATCAAGATTGGTGCATGAACTTTGCAAAGGATCAATGGCCGGGTACATACCACGCTGGACCAGGTCGCGCGATAGAACAACGACACCGTCGAGGGTAGCGAAAATAGAAACGACCGCGGGGTCCGTCATATCGTCGGCAGGTACATAGACCGCTTGCATCGCAGTAATAGAACCGCCACCTTCAACTGACCGGATACGTTCCTGGACCGTATTGACTTCGGATGCCAGTGTGGGCTGATAACCGGTTTCCGCCGGAACACGGCCTAAAAGTGTAGAAACTTCCTGACCTCCCTGGATAAAACGGTACAAATTATCCATGAACAAGATAACGTCTTTATTTTTAGCGAGCAGATACTCTGCCATGGTAAGACCAGCGTTAACAACCTCGGCACGCGCACCAGGCGGCTGGTCCATTTGGCCAAAGGCCAGCATAACCTTCGGTAATAAATGAGCTTCTTCCAATTCATAATACAATTCATTGCCTTCACGGATGCGTTCGCCAATCCCGGTAAACACGCAGGCACCACCGTGGGCCTTGACGATATTATTGATAAGCTCCAAAATAACAACAGTTTTACCGCAACCAGCACCGCCCAGAACTCCGGTCTTGCTTCCCTTGATCATCGGATAAAGCAAATCGATATATTTAATTCCCGTTTCCAAAAGTTCAGGGATTTCACGTCCTTTTTTCTTCAGATCAAAAGAGACCTGCATCGCGGGTTTTCTAATAGGCACCATGTCCGGACAATCATAAGGACCAGACTCATCCAAAGGACGGCCTGAAGCATCCATAACCCGCCCAAAACAACCATCTCCAATAGGAATGGCCGTCGGACGTTTGGTATTCGTACAAGGTGCTCCTAATTGCAAATTCAACGTTTCATTAAAAGAACTGCAGCGCACCAAGCCTGGGCCTATATGTTCTGACGTTTGCAAGGTGATCTTCTTGCCGTCATAGGTATGCGTGATAATGCAATCATAAACCGCCGGAGCTTCTTCGTCCTCGGGAAAGCGTACGTCAACAACAGGGCCCTGCACCGCAGCCACACGGCCCGTATTGGCGACCACACCAGGTGGCAATGGCGGTTCTACAATCGGCTTATCTGACTTTTCTTTTTTTTCCATATTTGAACTCTCCTAAAACGTGCCTGGATTCCCGCTTTCGCGGGAATGACATTTTTATAATTATTTAGTGACCATCATTCTGGCAGAAAAGACTTCGCGTAAGCTTTTATCGATATCATTACGCTTGGCTTTGCGGTATTTTAATTTGACCGCATCCCGCTCCTTGCGCATCTTGCCCAAACTGTTATCCAATTGCTGGGATTGTGCTGCTGCCGCAGCTAAATTGGTATCAAAGAAAATTTCATAAATCTTGGACGACAACCACAGGTCCGCTAAATAACCAGTCATGTCCACAGGATCTGATTCTTCCAGCACTTGACGGAAACTCTCGACGGTCTGGGCTTGCTTAGGCAACAAATCTTCACAAGGCAGTAACTTGACTGCACGGGGCTTGGTAACGGTAAAATCTTTGGGCCATGGATAAACCAAGGTGACCTTCCCCATCCTGCCTTCCATCACTTCTTTAACCAAATATGTTTTGATGTCCACAGCCACTTCGTATAAGCCGCGGTCCTCAACATCTTCCCAGGACTTAAGAATTTTTTGCCCCATGCTCTCGAGCTTCATCACGCCTTTTTTTCCAACTACGACAAACTGGGCTTGAGGATTTTTTTCTTTTTCCTCCAAGGCACGCGCGACAACACGGCTGTTAAGATCACCGACGAACCCGCGTTCAGTTGAAATCACCAGAATCACTGAATTGGGACTGCTATTATTAACTAATGGGTGTTGGACCGTAGAATAACCGACTAAACTAAAAAACTCTGTAAAAGACTCGTTAAAACGATTGAATTTAACCTTACCCGCTGCCATGGCATGGTATTTCATGTCCGCGACGTCTTTAAGGACCTGGATCAGGTCCACCAGTTCGCGGACTTCACCGACTTCTACCTTGACCTTGCTGGCTTTACCCATATTTTAGATTAGTCTTGTTATGGATTCCCGCTTTCGCGGGAATGACGAACAATTGTGAGTGTCGGTCAATACGACCACACTCAAGTTGTATACTGTTTCTCTATTTGTTGCTTTAATGAGTTCGCGGATTCCCTTAGGGCATTTTGCAAACTGCCGTCAAGCTGAAGACTTTCAAACATTAAAATAACGCCCCCTGCCACCTTCGGGTCAATTTTTGGATTTAATTTAATGTCCCGGGAAAGTTTGTCTTTAAATACTTTTGATATATCCCCTAATAAAGATTCAGGTATCGCCGTCGCAGAAACCACATCCGCAATCTTTATATCCGCACCGATACGGCTCATATCGACCTGGTTTAATTTTTCAATAAATTCAGCCACCAAATGCTTGTCCAGGACATCTTTGACCTTGGCACTTAAAATTTCCAGGATGATGCCCGCTGCATAATCAACGATCTTGAGTTCCATCGTCTTTTCCACTTCACGGCGGATCTGCTCACGGGCGTTTTGGGCCTTGGTGATGATTTCTTCTGCCTCTGCACGGGCTTTATTGATCATCTCATCCTTCTGCTTGGTCGTCTGCTCTTCTAACTCCTGTCGCATTTTCTTTTCCATGAGGTCTAATTCTTTATTGCGCCTCTGCAATTCAGCATCTGCTTCTTTAATCTTTTGGTTTAATTCGGCCTCCCTTTTGCGGGCGGCTTCGGCATCACGGTCCAGGCGCTGTTTGGCCCCGTCCACAGTCTTGATCAAAACCATATAAAGAGCAAAAATGATCCCGCCGGAAATGACCACCGTCAAAATCAAAAATTGAATTATCAAATTCCATCCCATATAAAACTCTCCTATCTCTATTAATTCTGTTATGGATTCCCGCTTACGCGGGAATGACAAAGGCTAAAACTTCACACATTTTGGATGTTATATAAAAACATAAATAAACCAATCAATAATACGAACGAAATCATCTCTACTAAAAAAATCTTCCAGCCAGCTGATGCCTGGATTTGGGCGCTTTTAGACGGGTGATTGCCCAGATCATTGATCATCTTCGATCCCCATAAACCTACAAAAAAACATGGCACGGCTACAGCCACCAGGAACATAAGGATCATTTCGAAACCTTGAAACCAATGCTTAAATCCCAATGTTCCCTGTTCCTTTCTTGGCGAAGGCTTTCGCTAATGCCCTCGGGTTGAAAATAACTGAAATATAATAAGGATCGCCACAATAGAAATAGCTTCCACAAAGACCAGCATGATCGCCATGCCTACAAATATCTTGGACGCTGCCGAAGGGTTACGACCTAAGGCTTTGATAACCGCATAACCCAATACAGCGATAACAATAGAGGGACCCATGACGGCGATAAACATGATTGTTAGGATGATAAACGTTTCGGCTACCATGTGATTATTCCCACCTTATTAATTCTGTTATGGATTCCCGCTTTCGCGGGAATGACAGTCTATTATGCTTTAATGCTTAGCTGGTTGTTCTGTTGGTTTTTGGGCTGCTGCTAGCGTCTTTTCGCTTTCTTCCACTAATATAGTGCATTCATTGGCAAAGAAACGTAAAATTCCAGATTGTATTGGTATCTTCTTTTTCCAATCAACAATAATGTCACCCTTTTGGACCAAACCTATCAAGGGATAATGATACGCTAAAAGTTCGTACTCCGTGCGGTCCCCGATGATATATAAACTGTTGACTTCGCTTTCAAAAATTAAATTCTTGGGACTTAAAATAACACAACGAAAATTGTTTTTAAATTTAGCCATTATTTCTTAGCACCAGCCATCGGCGCGTCTTCGTAATCGTCAAACTTGTCTGTCGTTGCTTTTGCGCGCCTGCCTATGATGTCCTGGACATACACCGTTGCCAAATCAGTAATGCCTTTTTCGACCTCAGGCTCTAGCTTGCGTTTTTCACGGATCAATTTTAAAAGCTCAGGTTTGTTTTTACTGGCGTATTCAAAAAGTTCTTCTTGGAACACGCGCACTTCAGGAATAGTCAATTCATTCATCATCTTCTTGTTAAACGCATAAAAAATAATGACCTGGACTTCCTGGGGAACAGGCTTGTCCTTGTCCTGACGGAGAATCTCCGTCAAAATAGCTCCCCGCTTGAGTTTTTCAATTGTTTCATCAGAATGACCGCTGGTTTTTAATTTTGATATACGCAATAGTTCACGGTACTGCAAGTATTCCAAACGTAATGGGCCCGAAAGGTTCTTGATCGCGGACCATTGCACCTTAGACCCGACCCTGGACACGGATAACCCTAAATCCAACGCAGGCTTTTGGCCTTCACCAAAAAGAGTGGAACTCAAATAAATTTGCCCGTCAGTCATGGAAACTAAATTGGATGGCACGAAAGCTGTCAAATCCCCTTCCAGGATTTCAACAATCGGGAAAAAGGTGATCGATCCACCACCCCGCTTTTCATCCAAATAGCAGGCACGCTCAATCATCTTTGAATGCAGATAAAAAATATCCCCCGGATAAGAGTCGCGTCCCGGCGGACGGCCTAACAAAAGTGAAATCT
>JABDGZ010000018.1 GCA_013285735.1 Candidatus Omnitrophota bacterium
ACACCAGCTACTTTATTCCTGTCTGAGTAAACTTGGTCTAAAATACTATCTTTAATTTTCTTTTTGTACCATGTAGCGAGAATTAAACTGTTAAATACCTGACGGAGCTTTGAAAAATTCTTATTTTCATTTACCTCTTTTGTAAGTTGAGGAATAACGATTTCACGGACAATTTGACTGCCCAATTGACTAGTCTCTTTAACTTGTTTTGATTGAATCCCTTCGTGCTTGGTCAACGAAAGATAATCTTGTTCAAGCATGACCTTTAATTTACTTTCCACCACATATGCCGCGCCCACTTTAGCATTTTCAAACACGACTGCTTTCTCCGGTACTATCCAAACCTTGTTAAACGTATTGACTGGTATATTAGTTGTTCCGTACCTCTTGGCCGCTTCTTCATAAATGCGTTTCCAAAATTTACTTCCGATCTTATCTTCGGGATAAATTAAAGACGCAGTTATTTGTTTTAGTATGTAGTCTTCTGCTAAAAGATCGCGGCCCATTTCGGTTAAACCAAAACTGTTAGGAATAATGCGGTCTTTTTCGTAAGGAGATAAATTCACCCACAAATCTTTTTCTGGAATAGTTAAACTGGCAAGAAAATATTTAATCAGCTTGATGGATTCATCTTTAAGTTGATTGTTATTTAATTCACTATCACCTTTATCAAGGATAAAATCAAACCGGAATGGATTATCAGGATGAACTTTGACACCTTTTAAAATTGGAGGATTAAATTCAGGGCTTAGATGAACCATGACTCCTGGTGCAGGCAAATGAAAATCCTGTGCTTGGGCTAAAGGCACAGGCCCAATAGTATTGGCCAAAAAAACTATCAAAATAGCTATATGGAAGCATGGGGCTCTCATACTATAAAGTATGCTCTATAAATAGTATAGAAACAAGGGCTGAAGGTTGTTTTCGAGAAAACGTTTCCTTAAAAAATACCGACGATGAGAATAGATATTATTAACTACTTTCTTCTACGCCCTTAAAATTAATCCTGATCGTTGGAAAATAAGGAGAATTATAGTTTTGCACATCAAAGTAGCCCGAACACTCGGTGACTTGGCTGGCTCCGACGTTATTCTTCCCGAGCATATTGCTGAAGCGGTTGGATACAGGAGTTTGGACAGACCGAGTTTTTAAACGGACTGACTCGACAGACCAAGGAAGGAACGAAGATTGATTAAAGGCTGAATAATAATGTCACCTACTGTAAAACCAAGGGAGTTTTGATATGCTGCCAGCTGGGCCGAATCAAAATGGAAACGGATGACATCGTTAGTTTGTAATCTTTTGTTGATTGCGGTCAAATCAATACCGCCTGTATTAGGCGAACTTGCCAATGTTATTCTACTTTGACCTGTTAAAAGCCCTATAGGAACCCACGCCTTTTGGGGTCCTACCTGTACCTCTCTAAAAAACTCAGGCTGTTTCAAAGGTCGCTCATTGCGCAGGGCGAATAGTGACACCGCGTATCTTTGTCCTTTATATACCACAGGGACCTTGGTATTCAAAGCCACATAGCCAATTTGGGAAGGAAGAGTGTCTATGGGTAGGTAGTAATCCTTTCCATTCACACTAATTTTAAAAGAATTTGCCATTTGATTACGAGCAGCTTTTGCCAATATACCATTCAAAACATAAAATTTTACACCATAGGCACTTGCCTGTACTGAACGGATAGCTTCGGGTGAATACCTGCCAGCATTAAAACCGTGCATCTTTAATTGACCTCCCGCATAAACCACGTCAACGATGTTATTATTTGAGTCAAAAATAAGGGCACTGATTCCTGTAACTTCAACCACCGGACCTACGACCAGCGGTGAATCAGGCGAGACCTCTTTAAAAGGTTCAGTAAGATTAAGGCCTTGGGTGTCTCCTGTATCACAACTGACTAAAATGATCCCGCCTCCCTTTTTTAGAACAAGCACTGTTTGCCTCATATCATTTTTATCTTCAACAGATAACTCATACTTTGGATCATCAGAAAAATGAAAAAAATCCTTACCTCCCAAGGCCAATCCTCTTCTATAACCATGTCCTTCTATCATTAAATCATCGACTAATCCCTTTGTTGATCTGATCGTCTCTGCAATCTGGACAGCTTCTTGTCGGGTAAAAGCCTCCCTGGAATAAATATCGATACCCGCACTCATCAATTGATAATATTTGATAGAAAATTGGTCCTGCATAAAAGCACCGTCGTAATCTGTCATACCAACCACATCTAAAATTGAGTGATTGTTTCCTGGTTTTTTACTGTTGCACATCTGGACATACTGATATATTTCATATGGGTAACGTGCCACCATAAAAAGAAACCCATTTTCTCTCATCTTGGCTCCACGAGGACTTAAAGCTATCCGCCAGTATTCCCTTGTTTGTGAAAGTCGCAGGGATAAATAATACCTGACCGCATATTTTGAGAATTTCACAGGAAGGGCCAATCCTTTATTGGAAACACCTACCTCGGCTGCCTGGGTGGGGACAATATTTTTTAAAGCATCAATAATATTGTGTCTAGAACCGCTTGTGTACCAATCCGGCATTAATTCTGTTAAAAAATCAACAGCTGCCCTGGCAACATCTTGCCTCTGCCCAGGTGTAAAATCGCTACTCAGATAAAATGACAAATATTCAACCCTCTGGTAATAGACTTCTTTAACCGCAGTCTCCAGCAAAGCTTTTTCTGATGAATTCACGCCTGCTAAATTCTGAGGGATAGGTCGACCCCTTGCTACCTCAGCAAATAAATACATAAAAACTGACGAACTGACTCGCCTTTCCCTATTTTGAATATTCGGATTATCGCTTCTCGCGATCTCATCTTCCTCGGTTGGGCCCAGAATATTTATATATTCCGCTATTTTTGTTTTAAGCTGTTCCTGGTCAATATCTTCATCTGTTAAAAAATGTTTTAATAGATCCGTTTGATCCAACTGATAGAGTTTCTCCAAGGCTTCAAGGCGGACAGACAGGGGATTTTTTTTATTCCTGACAATCTCTGATAAATAATAATAAGGTAATCGCGTATTCATATTTTCAATAATGATAGGCATA
This sequence comes from Candidatus Omnitrophota bacterium, assembly GCA_013285735.1. Lineage (GTDB taxonomy): Bacteria > Omnitrophota > Gorgyraeia > Zapsychrales > Fredricksoniimonadaceae > JABDGZ01. The sequence continues at coordinate 3,073 of JABDGZ010000018.1, forward strand.
TTACGGTCAGTCATATTCTCAGGTAAAATATATCGTCTTTGGATATCATCCATGACACCAATCGCAAATGGGTCAGGACGATACCCCAAAGAAAACAATACTTGGGAGCGAAGATAACGTGAAGGGTCTCTGCTAATTCTTTCAAGCAAAAGATTGGTATATACTGTTCCTGAACTCCAGCCCGCCTTGCGTATGGCATTTAAACGATCATTTTCATTATGCTGATCCATCACATCGGAGCTGCGTAAGATCGATGCAAGTTCCACGCTTTTCTTCGAGGTGAGATCAACTGAATAAGACGATTTAGAAACAACAATATGATGAGACATATATTTAAAAACACCAATACCTACCGCTGCTAAAATGCCCGCTAAAAGCAGTCTTTTCGCTATCTTCCCTGCAGACGCATTTTGAGCAAAATCTTCTTCCTCCTGAGTCTGGTCTGGGCTGGATGCTTGCGACTCTTTGGTATAATAACTGTACCGAAGAATCCATGCTAATTCATTCGTACTCAAATAAAGAATATGTGGATTTACAAGCAATGAAAAAGGCAGATGAGGCATCCCTATTTTTAATAACATATAATCAAGCAATAATCTCGCCATACGGCCATTCCCGTCTGCAAATGGATGGAGCATAAAAAATCTTTGATAAATCCTGGCTGCCTCGTCCAAACTGGTGGTGTTATCAAGGAGATTGATCTGGTCTACCAGATGGGCAATTTCTCCTGGGATCATGTGAGAAGGAGGGTAATAAAATTCTATCTCTCCTGTGGACAAAATAGATGCTATCCCCTCGTCTGGGGTTACGCCCATAATCCCTTTTTTGGTACCTCTTAAAATTCCGGCAAACATTGAGCCATGCAAACGACGATTAATCGTACTATTGATTTTTTCTAAATCATTGACGGATATTTTTCCACTTCTTAGCAGCTTTAACATATCCCTATTGGCTTGTTTGATATTTTCCTCGACAATCTCTGGGTCTTCATCTGATTTCGTGCTGGAAATAGACAACTGTTCCTTGGTCATTGCTTGAATTAAGGTCTCATCCTCCAGGTCCTTCTTTATTCGACGGAGTGCGCTATCTATCGGGACAACGGGCAAAACATCCGGCTCAAAGAAACCTTGAGGTTTTTCTATAGCCTGTAATCTTGTGCCTTCCTTGGTTTTAGAAACCAAAAAATACCTATCCTCGCCCGCCGGTGTGCGAACCTCAAGATAAGTCTGACTTCCCAATATCCCTTTCTTTTGAATACGGGTCTGCATATATAGAAAACCAGGGAATAGAGGAAGTTCCAGTCTGGCTGCTGGTTTTAATACTATTCTGGGATAATCATAAACAGCACCAATTTTTCCCCCAAAATCAGCCTCGTTCATAATATGATATTCTGGTGGGGACAAATTATTTCTGACTAAATCGTCTACTGTGAGCGCACTATCGTCAAAGCTCATTTTTACCAAATTAAGAACAGATATACTAGTAGCAATAGACCAGTTTCTTAAGGCAGTCCCGATCTTTCCCACCCTTCTGCCGCTGTTTTGTTTTGAAATACTTACAATATCGACGACAAGCTTAAGATATTGCCCCACCTTTCTCACCAAAGAAATCGTTTGAGGGTCTGGTGTCACCATCATAGCTGCGCTTATCTGTCCACCAAAGAACCCGCCAGAAAAATACTTCCTTGGGATAGTTTCTTGAGTAAGCGGATCAGTATCCTCTTTAATATAGTTGTAAACCCCCCTCTTAAACGCTCTTAAATATTTTTCGTATATTCTTTCTTTTTCTTTCGGATCATCAATATTAACACCAGCAACTTTATTTTTATCCGCATACACCAGCTCTAAAATACTGTCCTTAATTTTCTTTTTGTACCATGCAGCAAGAATAAGACTGTTGTAGACCTGTCGTAGTTGGGCGAAATTCTTATTTTCATTAACTTCTATCGTTAGTTGGGGTATAACAATCTCACGGACGACCTGGGAGCCAAGGGCGTTGATGTCGTTCTTGTTGGGGATGCCTTCATGCTTCTCAAGGGAAAGATAATCTTGCTCAAGCATGACCTTTAATTTTGATTCGACAACATAAGCCGCACCTAACTTAGCATTCTCATAAACAACCGCTTTGTCAGGAATGATCCAAACCTTATTGAATGTATTTACAGGGATATTCGTCGTGCCAAATTTCTTGGCAGCTTCTTCATAGATACGTTTCCAAAATTTCTTACCTATTCCATCCTCTGGATACATCAAACTGGCGGTTATTTGTTTGAGCATATAATCTTCAGCAAGCAGGTCTCGGCCCATTGAAGTCAAGCCAAAGCTATTGGGAATGATGCGGTCTTTTTCGTAAGGAGAAAGATTGACCCATAAATCTTTTTCAGGAATGGTTAAAGAGGCAAGGAAATATTTGATCAGTTTACTGGATTCATCTTTAAGGCCGTCATTAGATAAACGGCTGTCACCCTTATCAAGAATGAAGTCAAACTTAAATGGATTATCAGGATGTACCTTGATGCCTTTTAAAATCGGAGGATTAAATTCAGGGCTTAAACGCACCAATATCCCAGGAGCGGGCAAACTAAAGTCCTGTGCTTGCACTAAAGGTACAGTCACAAAAGTATTAGCCAGAAAGGCAAACAGTATCCCTGTGGATATGACTCTTCTTATATATAAAGTCATACCTAAAGTATAGAACATCTATATACTTCCTGCCATTTTTTGTGGTTGAGGCCACAGAATGAACCCCTGCTTAAAATATCCTTAAATGCACTTCGTGTATGGCGGGAACGGCTGGGTTGGGCGTGCGGCTTTGTTCTATGGATTTCAAATCTTGGATAGCGTCACTTCGTGCTTCATTAAGCCCATCCCAAATCTTCTGGGAAGTTATATTATTCACTTGCATATATTGTTGAAAAAGTTTGGACGCAAGGATACTTTTTAACACTTCCTGAGGAGGGAGTTTCACGGCATTGATAAAGAGGACCTCTGCGGCATCATTATTGCCGCTCATCAAAGCTAAAACACCTAAATCATAGCTAGCCCAAAAAACTCCTGCGTCAGAATCTAACCCTTGCTTAAATTCATCAAAAGCCTCCGGCATATTTCCTGCCTTATCTTCACACAAGCCCAGAAACACATGCGCCTCTTGCATCTGAGGCATATATTCTAGAACTTTGTGATAATACTTCCGGCAATCATCTATGTCAGACTTTTCAAGACCCGCTGCCCCGGAAACATTGCTGGCATTATAAATTTTAACTAGCGGCGGGATTGAATCATTCAATTCTTTAATCATCAGGTACTGGTGCATTTGCTCAACATTAACTCCTTGAGAAAAATACTTGCCTGAAATAAGCCAAGGATAGAATTCTTTGAGCGCCTCCCTTTGCTGATAAATACGAAAGATGAACACTCCCAGAATGCCCAGCAGTAGAACTCCCACCATTCCTTTAATAAATAATTTAGGCATGACCGTAATCTTTAAAAATATACTCCCAATTTATTAACTATCACATATACAGACAACAATTGGCTCAACAGTCCCGTCAGAAAAATAATCAATATGACTGACCGCCACCATACACATTTTGCTGAAGCCAGCCAGAAATCCGAAAAAACAGCTGCCATCATAATAATAGCGACGGGTGTAAGAAAAATGAAGTGTCTTGGCACAACTGGCACAATATGAGGAATGGACGACTTACAAACTGCAAAAAATACCCCTACGAGGGCGATGGCCATAAAAGCCAGACAAAACGGTAAAAAAATACGTCCAAATAAAAAACACTTCTGTAATGATTCTTCCTGTCGTGACAAAAATAGCACGATGACATACATGCCTAAAAGAATTAACCCTTCTAACGGAAAGTTATAAAAGAAAAGGTCCTGCCACGAAACTGCAACGAACATCTTCATTTGACCTTGGGCGTAAAAATAATATGCCCCTAAAAATAATGGCACTGCCCCGGCCATCATATGGAATTTTCCCCGTCTGATTCCGGCACACCATAACAATCCCAAGCAGATTATCGTTTGTACGAGACCCAAAGGCGCGGTAAGGCACAAGCCAGCATGAACAAACGCCAAAGGAATCACCGGCGGATGGGTCTCTTTTTTAGAAATTATGTCAAGAAACAACAACGATTGAAATACTGTCAGCATAAACCAAAGCGGATAAAACCTTGCCTCAACCCAATACAGCCAAACCATAGGCATGCTCAAACAAATAAGCGCAGCCACGACCCCGCCGACAAAACCTGCCCGAACCCCAAAAAAAAGAACAATGGCTGTCATCGCAAGGGACATTAAAATGTCTGGAAGGACCCGCAAGATTAACTGCGCCTGGGGATGAGCAACAAACCATGTGTCGCCGTCCCATACAAAGGGAAGCTGCCAATGGATAAGCTGCAAAAAACCTTTTTGTAAGGCACGAGATGCCGGAAAAAGATTAATTTCCCCGTGCTGGGCAAAGAAAATATTAGACCACGATTTTCCCTGTATGGTAAATTGCTGCCCATAAAGCTCGTCGGTCCATAGCGGCTTATGCCGGGCTAATACTATCCCGACAGAAAAGAAAAAAGAGAACACCAGTAGGCCAACGATAAATGTCTTCATAAATTATCTTTATTGATAATAGGCAGGAAGTCAAAAAATGACAAGGAGAATAATCGTGAAGTGCTTAGTGTACGGGTGCTGGAAGACCAACCAATGGCCAAATGCTGGTGACAGGTGTCATCTTAAAGATAACCGGCGAAAGATTGTCCAGTCCTTCACGCCTGATGCGCTCAAGCATGGCTGGATTAATGTTCATCTCAACACCCTTACCGTCTTTACTGACCTTCCACTGCATGCCGTTAGCAGTATTTAAATCGATACCACCGTAGTATGCGAGTTTGGCTGCATGCACAGCCGCCGCCACTGGAGAAGATATTGCAGAATGTGCTGCTATCAAAAGAGCAGCAACTGTAACAGCAATCTTGCTGTTCATCGCAAGGTCGAGTCTTTTGGCTATCGGTGATAATTGTATCTCCCCCAGGTTAACTTCTGGTGGGTTCGCTTTGAACGTATTCTTCCCTGTAAGTTGTAATCTTTGTGTATCCTCATTAAATTGGGCTTTCACTGTGAACGGAAAATATGAATCGCTGTCAGCCCACCCTGTACCGTTCAAGATATCTTCTCGTCCCCAATTAACTTCTTCAACGCGTCCTTGGTCGCGTAAAAGATAAATCCCCACATGTTGTTTAAATGAGCCCGAACGATTTAACACAAACACAAAAGGCCCAATCACACCAACATCTTCTAATGAGGTTACCAAGAGCCCTTCAATTCTTGTCCCATTAAATGTTAGTTCATATTTTGTTATATGCTGCTCCACCTCTGGTCGGTAAACTGCTGATGCTAATACACCTTCTTTCCCATCTGCCGCAGTGACCGTTACTGAATGGAATTTATTAGCTGCTACAAAAGGCAACTGTACATTCAATGCAGGAACACTCGCCGGGGGATGCCAAATAGATGGCTTTTCCATCTCCTTCATTGTCTCTGTATCACTGCCTGCTATTTGCAATCTAATTTGTCCTTCCGGCAGGTCTTTAAGAGCTCCTGTAATCCCTTCGGCATCGCCGAGCAATATAATTGCATCTGCTCCTTTTAAAAATGCCCCCCATACTTTTTCAGTCTCTGGCCCAACCCTTAATATTGTTACTTCATCCGTTATGATTGGTGAATTTTTATATGTTTGAATCACCCGTTCATTACCATGCTTATCCAGAACGACAAGATCAAGAATGTGCGCGTTGGCATATATGGCATCTTCTCCCCAGGGACCAACATCAACAGTTATTCTATGCTTCCCCTTTGGTTTTAGTGTTGCAAATTTCTTTTCTTCAAGCCTTTTGATAGCAGCAACGGGCAAGCCTAATTCGGGTTTATTCCTTAAAGAAAGAATCACCTCTTTTAGATAGGCCCGTTTTGAGATTTTTTCCAATTCACCCCAAACTGTATCGAATTTCTTTCCTTTCACCGCAGGAGGCCTGACAGGTGTTTGGCCTCTTCTAAAATAGATATAATCTCCGGACCTAGTCAAAATCCCTGTTTCTGCATCAGTAAAAATATCTATGGTTGGGGCACTTAAACCAAGTGTAGAAAGTTCATCTATCTTAACCTTACCGTCTGCCCAACCAATTTCACCAGCTTTATCAAGTTCATTAGGATCTAAAATACCATCTTCAGGCACATGAATCCCAGCTTCTTTAAAATAGGAACGCGGGAAACCTACGGCTTTAGGGTGTCCGTCAAATAAGAATTCAGGTTTTACTACATTAGGTCCTTTCATCGCAGCAATGTTTTCTAATCCGGAATTTAAAGCATTAATGATGACCCCATTGGATACTTCAAACCCTGATTGGCCATTATGCGCTGCCGTATTCGCAATCACCACGACCCTCTTGCCTTGAGCACCTAGTGCCGCAACCTGACTCATGACAGCTTGTACATTCTGAGCGTTCACCTCCTCAAATCCAGCCACTGCTCCTGTCATCGCTATATCGCGACCATGAACCTCTTGCATCCGTGCGATCGCTTCTTCTAAAGTAGGTAGATGGTCCCCGTCCCATTTCGCTTCATATAGTCTGCGATAAGAAAGATTGCGATTATCATATAAAAATATTTTTGATTGCCCATTTCTCTCCCAATTAATATATAAAACTAAATTGCTTCTTCCACTATCATTAGTCAAGTTATACGATTCCAAAATTTCAGCATCTCCTGGCCCACCGATTTTATTTCTAAGCTTTCCCGTATACTTAGTCCCAAACAATCTCATCGCCGCTAAAGGAGTTTGAGCAATTATAATTTCCACATATTTCCTAAAATTTATTCCTTCATAAGAACCTGTTGCATAGTCATGAAACAGTTGCCCATAATTTAAACCCTTCGCTTCAAGACGAGCCAAGGTTTCTGGGTCAAGAGAACCTCCCTCAACGGTCATCGACTGATCAGCAATTAAGCCAGCAACCCCAGCTCCTACTGCCGTTGGACTATCCACTTGATGGATCTCTAGCTGGTCTGCTCGCTGAACAATTCCCAACTCAATAAGATGTTGTGTTACTCTTTCTTTATATTCTGGAGACAACCAATAGGTGCTGCCATCTACGACAAAAATGTATCTTCCTATTTCTTTAAGCACACTGCCATCGGGATCAGACTGTTTTAAACCAGCGCCAATTTCAGCTGCTGCATATTGGGCTGCCCGTGCCATCGTATTATCAAATACATCATAAATTTGCTGGGCCTCAGTTGGATTTGTTATTTCTGTTATTCCCAATTTATCAGTAATCAGCTTAACGCCTTGTACAGGATCTTTTGTAGACAGGACTGCTGTAATAAACTTGGAATCAAAAATCCATCTTTCATTTAATTTTGCAAGCATCTCGTGATTTTGAGAAAGATGTAAAAGCTGCAATCTAATCAATTCCCCTAAACCTTCCCCTGTAATCATCTTTTCAGATGGATTTGTTTGATCTGGCCCTGTAAGTAAATTCCAAAAATCCAGGTCCGTTTGAAACTTAAGCTCTTCAGGAATATCAATCCCGCCACCTTCACCATTTAAAATTTCTCCATTAGGCATAACAATACAAAGATTAAATCCTGTGCCAATAATAACACCCAGCCTTGCCCCAATCACGGAAAGCAGCGCTGCTGTTGTATCATTCAGAAGACTATTAACATGGACAGCCAGAAGATCTTGACTGTTCAATGCCTTAGCTCTTCGCTCCACAGCTTTCTGAAGAACATCAGTAACATTCCCCTCAATAAGATTCCCAAACCAACCTTTTGACGGGCGAAGCAAGTGTCCAACCGCTAGACCATTCTGCTTGATAGGAAAAGCAAAGGAAAAACCTGTTTTTATTTTTGAAGGTAAATCAATTCCATTTTGACGGGCTTTAACCAAAAGATTGTCCATTTTTTCCGCGACAGCGTCGAAGACAGCATTAACATTGCTCTTGTCCAAATTGGGCACCTCTTTTTCCCAATTTAAATCTTCCTGAGCAAGTATCTCTATTTTACCATTCTTTACCCTGATTAAACGCAGATGTAAATTCGTCCCGCTAAAATCAATACCTATAGATATCCCTTCTTCACTGCCTGTTGATCCTGTAAGAAGAGTAGGTAACATGTGTTGACGACTGGCAGGTTCTTGCGCTGCCCAATAGCTAAATTGCTTGCCCAAATGATCCATCAGTTGCGCCAATTGTGTCGTAGTATACGGAACAACCACCGGCCCCGCCACCAACGCCTTGTCTCTCATTATCCCAAGCAATATTTCAAATTGTAAAATCAGATTATCGTCCAATTTTAAACTAGGGTTTGTATCATCGGCATTGTGCATCACATATGGTTGAGGAGCTCTAACTAGATTGTTTTCGTCAAATTCACCCTTGGGAAAAGCTCGATAAAGATCTTCATGAGATGCCTCTACAACCCCACCAGCCTTACCATCTCTTAAATAATAAACATTTAAAGTGTATTGTTCATCCTTTCCAGCCACCTTGCTTAACAGATAAACAAAAGGCCCTACCACGCCAAAGATATCATCTTGACCTAGTGGTCTCGCGAAATTAAGACTGCCATTGAGAGAGAGTTGCTTACTTGTAAGTGTCATTACAACTGTACTCCCATCCGCTGCCACAAGGCGTTCAGTATACGGAGCAGTTCCATTAATTCTTCTAGTAGTAGGGACCTGTACCTTCATTTCCACGCCAGGAGTTCTGTCTGAAATATTTTCTTTACTAACAGACCATCCGTAATCGGTAGCTACACTTAACAGGACACGTTCTAACGGCGAGGATCTCTGATATTCTCCATAGAACAACTCATCTCCCAGCAAGGCCCGCCCGAGTCTGTTTAATGACTCTATTGGCTGTACTGCCCTCTTTTTACCGTCGGCAGTCGTGACTGTAATACTGACAATTTTGTTGCCATCCCGCGTAAATTCAACTTGCTTTACAGGAGACAATCCTTTAGTCTCTTCACCAATTATTCCTCTGATTTCATCACTAACGGGCTGGCCCAAAGCAGTAAGCACCCTGGCCCGCCTGATAAGCGCATCCTTAGCGGAACGCAGATCCGCTTTTGCCTGTATTACGCTTCTAAGGTCAAGTTCACTCATTCCATCCCATACCTTAATATTTAAACGTGGACTTTTTTCAGCACTCTGATACCTGAGTAAAGCATTTTCAAGCATCTTTTGGGCCATACCTATGGCTGTAGGTGGCGGGGCTTTTGCTTGCATCTCAAAGTCGCCGGACGCGGGTTTATTGAACACAAAACCAGTTGTTAGTGTTTCAAAATTAGAATCTTGCGTCTCTCCTTTCAAGAGAGGATATGCTTCACCTTCACCGTCGCTTTTTACATCTGTCGCAATGGCTAATACTCCACCAGAAAAATACTTCCTTGGTTCTGCTTGGCCGTTAACTGTATTGATATCTTCCTTTATATAGTTAAACACGCCCTTCTTATAGGCCTTAATATACTGCTGGTAGATGGCCTCTTTGACTGTTGGATCATTTAAATTGATGCCCTTGATCTTGGATTTATTTGCGTATACTTGATTAAGCAATGCTTCTTTAAGATTTTTCTTATACCAGCTGGCTAGAATAATGGAATGGAACATCTGGCGTAGATTAGCAAAGTTCTTTCCTGTATTGACTTCTTTTTCGAGTTCGGGCAGGACGATTTCTCGAATTATTTGGGAGCTTAAAGTATGTGTGTTCCCAGAAGGGAGAATAGTTGCATGTTTTTGTAATGCCAGGTAATCTTCTTCCAGCATGACTTTAAGATGGCTGGCGACCACAAACACGGTTTGATTGTGTTCGTATACTTCTGCACGGTCGGCCTTGATCCATACCTTATTAAAGGTATTCACCGGTATCTGGGTTGTTCCATACATCTCTTGGGCTTTGGCATAGACCCTGTCCCAGAATCTCTTGCCTAAATTCTTCTCAGGATATATTAGTGAAGCGGTGATTTGTTTTAAGATATAGTCTTGCTCCAGAAGATCTTTCCCCATATCAGTCTGGCCTAAGGCTTCTGGGATCATCCTGGTCTTTTCATAGGGAGATAAATTAACCCACATATCACGATCAGGGATGGCTAAAGAGGCTAGAAAATACTTGATGAGCTTTTCACCTTCTTTCTTAAGCGGCTCGCCACTCATCTTGTCTTGGCCTATATCTACGATAAAATCAAACAGAAAGGGATTGTCTTTGTGTACGGTCAGGCCTTTGATCATCACCGGCTGATACGCAGGACTTAAATTGATCATCGTGCCTGGGGCTGGTAGATTTAAAATGGAATCGGCATGGGCTTGAGGCAGGGGGCCTAAGCTTGTCAGAAAAAAGCAAAGGATAACTGTCAAACTTAGAAGTTTTTTAAACATGGTGGATGATTTTTCGTTGATTGATAAATTTTTATTTTTTCTTAAATCTAGAGAGAAAACGCTAACTGGGACAAGGATAACATATATTTGGGACTTGTCAAATCTAAGAGGTGAAATGAAGAAGATGTAAGATATTGAAATATAAGATGTTGCGAATATGATAAAAAATACTGTGTTTTTATTTTAAAATTAGTCACGAAATACGTCTCAGCTATGGACAGATACTAATGTGAACTCTACTGATTATCAACAATTTGAGTGAGATTTACGCTTTGCCCGTTAGCTTCTAGTTTCTGGACTAGCACGTTGATCACCCTGCCTTGTTCATCAATTTTATCCAAAGCCTGTTTTAATTTTTCTCCAAGAGTATCTTTATAAGAAACTGATTTTAATTGATTCAGCCGTACTTGAAGCTCTCTGATTTGGGCATTAGCACTCTTTAATTGCACCTGCAAACTTGATGAAGCATTATTTTCATGGGCTTTAACTTGGGATTCTTTCAAGAGCATTTTTAAACGGATCGTTTCTAAATTCTTATACTTCAAATCTTCATCCTTGTGATTAATTTCGTCTTGCGCATCTTGCAATTGATCCTTCAAGCTTTGGAATTCCTGGGTCTGTTCCTTAAATTCTTTGGCATACTCATCAGCATTGGCCTTGACTTGAGCCAGTATTGCATCTTTTTGCTTTAACTGCTGGGTGGCCTTCTTCAAGCCTGTTCTAAGGAAGAGCATTTCATCACTGCTAGGCACGCCATCAAGCTTTTGGCGGACTTGTGTTAACTCAGCCCTAAGGCTTGCAATTACCTGTACTTGACTTGCACTGGTGGCTTGCAATCCATTTATTTTGTCCTGATATTCATTGATCTTCTCATCCATCATCTTCTGTTGCGCCATTGAACTATTTAAATCCTGGGCCTGAGCAGCCCTATCTTTATCACTTGTCTGCTCTTGCAAATCATACATATCTTTCTTAATCTTGACGACCTGTACCTCTTTTTCCTGTAAGCGTGCATTTAACTCAAGGATTTCACTTTCCAAATGGGCCTGATAATTTTTGGAAGAGAGCGCTTCTCCTAATTGCTCATTGTAGGCATTGTCCTTTGATTCCAATTTTTTCTGATAATCCCCTAATATCACGGTCGTTTTATTAGATTCAGCTATTTTATTTTCCAATTCTTCTTTTAATAAATCTACCTTATCTTGCTGTGCCGCCAATTGTTGTTTCAAAGATTCTACATTTTCATTCGCCTCTTGGGCCCCCTGGAGCTGTTCCTGCATCGTGGTTATCTGGTCCTCTTTGTCCTGAAGCTGGGCTTTTAAATCCTGAATTTGAAACACCAGAACACCCTGATTCCGTTCTTCAGTAATTTTATTTGCCAACTCTGTCTTTAACAATTCCACCTGCTGCTGGGTTTGGCCCAATTGGTTTTGTAGATCCTGCATGCGGCTTTCCCAAATCAGCGTCTGGGTTTGATGATAGGACATCAGTCCTTTAATTTTATTTTCCAGGGCCAGGGAATGCCGTTCAAAGATGGCATCCTGAGCTTTCACGAGATCGCTTTTTTCTTCGAGCAGAGCCGCTTCCTCTTGCTGTAAACCAATCAACTGTTGAGCCAACTTGACCCGATTGTCCAACTGCATAGAAGCATTGTGAAGATAAATTTCCTTGTTCGCACGATCATCTAAAATTGCCAAAATATCAGCTTTCATTTTGACGATTTGATTTTCTCTGTCTTGAAGCTGGTCCTTTAAATCCTGCTGTACCTGTGCTTGCTCCTGGTCACGTTTACTCTGCTGAGCAGTTATATTCGAAATTTCTGATTTTAACAAATCCACTTGTTGCCGGTTTTTCCGGGATAATTGCATGCTTGCTTGATTGGCCTGATTTACCTCTGTAATTTTATTCTCAAGTTCTGATTTCAACAGATCCACTTGGCCCTGTTTCTCAGATAACTGCAAACCTAACCTGTTCACTTGATTCTTTAAGGAAACTATGGAGTTCTCAAATTGATCATAATCTTTAAAGCGCTGCGTAAAATCATCCTTGATATTTCGTACCTGATTTTGGACTTGCTGCATTGATAGTTGGCTTTGTTGAGAACCTAATTGATAATACTTTGCCTTATTTTTGGCAACAGCCAAAACCTGTTTTAACCAACGGATAGTTTCATCCTTGGCTTTCAAGTCAAGGTCCTGGCTGTTTACTTTATCCCTTAGGATCACGCCTGCGGCTTTTAGATTGGCATACAAAGGACCCTGGTCTTTTAATTGTTCAGATGCCTGGGTCAATTGATCTGCTTCTGACCTTATGCGCTCTTGCCTGGAAGTTAATTCATCAACCCGGGCCTCTAAAACAGCCACTTGTTTTTGTTGCTGCTTGATGATTTCTTCCTTACCGTCGGCATTCACGATGATCGGAGGTAATTCTACTTTATTCGTGGAAGATTTTAAAAGCCCTGCAGGCCTCCCTTGTAAGATAGATATCTCTTCTTTTTGATAATTAATAACCTCGTCCTTGGTCTTAGCTTCGCCTTGGACCTTGGCTAAATTATATTTTAGTTGCGCAATTTGCTGATCTTTTTCAGCTAGGATTGCATCATACTGGGCAATCCTGCGGTCCATCTCATTTAATTGTTGGGTGAGAAATTCAATTCTACTCGCTTGCTGCTGGCTTAATTTATCAAGATTTTTATAGGTTGCTTCGTCCTTAAGCTTTTGGTTCAAGGTCTTCATCTCATCCTTGAGATCGGTCAGAATTTTATATTTTCCCTCAAGCACGTCTCGCTTTAATTCCAGGACCTGGCCAACTCCTTTAGAGTCATCGACATATTCAGTTAATTTTATTAAATCATGATACTTCGAAACTTTTTGGGCGTTCGTCATGATACTCACCCGGTCGCGCAGTAAAAGAGAATCCCGGTATTTAATCATCGTCTGATTAATTTGATCGAGTGTCGCATCCTGTTGACGGGCCAAGGCTGTATTGGTAAGTTTTTGATTTTCATCGACAAGTCCCCTGATCGCTAATTCCTGGTCGCGATTTATCCGGTCTTGCTCAATCATCTGATCATTTATTTCACTCAGATCATTAGGTTGAACGATGATCGGCGAAATTTCAATGTTCTCGGTGGCCCAGCCTGCATGGACACCGCTGAGGCCAAAACAAGCAATCAAGATACCAATACCAAATTTTCTATTCATAACACGTCCTTATTTTCCTGCAGATAGCACGGCCAGATTGGCCCGCATCTGCACTATTTGAGCTCTCAATTTCTCTATTATATGTCTTTGGGCCTCAATGGCCTTTTTCAAACTCTCCGTATCATTAACATCCACCGCAATCATAGGCTCTTGTTCTGACTTTGCAATCACTATATTATCTTGTAATGATACCATGGGCTGAAATACGCGCGGCTGTAGGACAGAGTGTGTGACTGAAACAGGAATAGGAACAGACGCACGCCCCATATCCTTAAGATACTGCAATGCCTGCGCTTGATGGGCATCATAGAATAAGACGCGATTAAAAACAGCACAAGCCTCATTAAAATCACCTCGGTCATAAAGCTTTTGGCCGTATTGCATCAAGGCGGTAACAGTCAAAAATCTCATCCCCTCCAGATTATTTTGAGCAAAAGATGGGCTGGCTAGACCTAGACATAAAACAAATATTAGAACAATTTTTTTCATACGCATATAACACCTTGCAACATAGCACTTTAACACATTCTCTTTAGTAAATAGTCATCGTCGCTATTTACCAGTGTACGTTGGGCAAGTATACCATCCACGAGGGTGAGTGTCAAGGCGAGGGGGGAAGACGGGCCTTCTGTGCTTCTGGGGAAATTCCTTTTGAAATAAATTCACGCTCTTCTTTAGAGAGACTTTTTAAAGCATCATCAAGATTCTTAAAACCCTGAGTATAGATAAAAAATTCTTCGGTAGGGATATGCAATTCAAAATTCTTACCTGTTACTTCACATTGACCAAAAACCCGAATTCTCCCGTGCTGCGCTTCAAAGTATCTTTTAAACTTAAATGGCACGATCGGAGAATTACGGATTGGCATCTCCTGAATCATATGCCACGCGTCGTTCTTGTCATCCTGTACGCGTAAACATAATGCGGGCTGTCTGCACCACCAGGTCCGCCTTTACAGCCTTTTTTAAGAAAAATAGCTTCAATGATTTTAGCCATGGATTCTGATCCTGCATCACGGTATATCCATGCCCCGCCATCCTGGGAAACATTGTGGCCTTGAAATAACCGTTCATCCGGGTTGGCTGCAACTCCCACATACCATTCCCGATAACCTTTGCCGCATTTAGTAATGCAAACATCTATTTCTGTCTCGATACTCATGTAACACCTTTTTCTTTTATTATTTTTGAAAGTGCATTGAAATTCTTGGTCGCCCAAGAAAGCACTGCCATTTGTTTTTTGGTCTGCTTGACCTCACGGGCCGGCGATCCCCAGATAGCGGCATTATCCTCGATATTACCGATGATCCCGCTTTGGCCGCCGATGCTTACATTTTGTCCAATGGTGATATTATCAATGACCGCAACCTGCCCGCTCATTGTCACATTGTCCCCTATAACCGAGCTTCCAGCAATCCCGCATTGAGCTGCCATGATCACATTCTTGCCTATTTTTACATTATGCGCGATATGGCAAAGATTATCTATCTTTGATCCCGCCCCTATCATCGTACAGCCTAAGGAACCTCGATCAATGGTGGTGTTGGCTCCGATCTCTACCCTGTCTTCTATGACCACTATCCCCAATTGTGGAAACTTATAAATCTCCCCTCGATCCCGGACATAACCAAAACCATCCGAGCCCACAATCACCCCGCTGTGTAAAACGATCCTATTTTTTAGAATAGTATTTTCATAAAGCACCACATTAGGATGCAAATGACAATGCTCTCCTAATTTACAATTCTTTTTGATCACACAACCACCTTCAATGGTTGCATGGTCCCCAATCACCACATTATCCTCAATAGATACGTGTGCATCTATCCGGACATTTTTACCTAAAATAACGGAATCTGCGATGGCAGCGCTGGGATGAACAAAGGACTCTGCAGATAATTTTTCATGAAAAACGTTATAGGCAATTAAAAAAGCAAGTTTGGGATTGTTGACCCTGATCAGGGTCTTGGTGGATCTTCTGGAAGTCTTGGTCGTCAATACGCAGACGGTTTGACTGATCTCGGCGAGGCCCAACTTGTCTTCGTCCATGGCAAAGGTCAAGTCGCCTAAGCGTGCTGTCTCAATGCCACTTAAATCTGTGATATCGACGTTGTCATCACCTTCAATAGTGCCTTCAATAAGAAGGGCCAGCTCTTTGATTTTCAAGGTAAACTAGTATACACCAAAAAGACGCCGGGGTCTATGAATTAGAATTACAGCTAAAGAGCTGCGGATTACGTTAGATTGGGAGGGATTTCCGGCTTACACATAAAAAACCCTTGGCCGTAAGGCACGCCCAGGTCGCGTAATAAATTAAAGTCTTCCTCGGTTTCAATACCTTCCGCAATCACGGTGGCCTTACAGCTTTCGATGACTTTCAAAAGACGTTTTAAGCTATTTAATTTTCTCGGGTCTTTCGCAATACCGTTAATGATTTTCTTATCTATTTTTACAATATCTGGTTCTAAAAGAATCAAGGTTTCAATGGAGCTGTTGCCAAACCCATAATCATCCAGGGCGATCAAGATACCCGCCTTTTTAAGGCGCGTGATGATAGGCGTTAAATAAAAAGGGTCTCCCAAAATTTGCTGTTCATTAATTTCAAGACAAAAACTAATGTTCTTTCCGACGGAGACGAAATCCTGGACCAAGCGCTCAACAGGAATTTCAGCGAGCGTAGATGGAAACATATTGATATATATCCTCCGGGTGACTTGGGTATTCTTCACCACATTCAAACATGTTTTCATGCAAGCATAGTCGACGATTCCCAAAAGATTGGCATTACGGGCAAAAATAAAAAATGCGTCAGGAGAAGAATATCCTTCATAATCCAAGCGGGAGAGAAGTTCGTAACCAACCCTTGTCATATTCCTCAAATCAAAAACCGGCTGGGATGCGGTATGAAATTTCTCGCCCGCAACCAAAACCTTCCTGAACTCGACATTAGCGTCAGGGACTTTTAAATCAGTCTTTACCTTCTCTCCCTGATACGCAATACGGTTCTTTCCCTCACTTTTACTTAAATGCAGCGACTGATGTAGCTTCTGAAGCAGCGCATTGACAGTTTCAGGCTTATCCCCTAATGGCACGATACCTATGCTGCAAGTTACTTTAACGATGTCCCCCTGGGCGATGCTCAACGAAATCTGGGAGATGGCCATGCGGACCTTGTCTGCAACCTTGACCGCATCACCTTCCCGGCTATCGAGTAAAAGCACTATAAACTCGTCCCCCCCCACCCTGGCCACATGGTCCGTCTGGCGCACTGTTTGGCGTATTTGCTGGGTTACTTCAACCAATATGGCGTCACCCACCCCATGGCCATGGCGGTCATTGATCTGCTTAAAATTATCCAAATCCAAAAGGATGACCTGGACGCTGATTCTCATGCGTTGGCTTACGGCCAATGTTTTTGATAAAATATCCTGTAATCCTCTACGATTTAAAACACCCGTCAGAGGATCATGGATCGTCATGGCCTGTAATTTTTGGAACGGGTCCAAGATAGCCTCTGCGAATAATACGGAGCCCAACACAATAATGATCAGGATTAAAAGACAAATGACAAAAAAGATAGTACGGATATTGCTGATGGAAGCAAAAACTTCTTGTTTATCAATTTTTGTAATCAGCTCCCAATTCAAGAATGGAATATCCTGCCACACGGCCAGGACCACATTGCCCCGATAATCAATGCTTTCATTTATTTTTTTATCAGCTTCCTGCAAAACCATTTTCTTATTTAGGATGGCCTGGTAATCATATAAAAGCGGACTGATGCACAAGAATTCATTGCCCGGTATTTTCTTGATCAAAAATGTTTCCCCTGTACTGCCCAATCCCGTATTATCCGAAATAAAATCATAAATAACATTCATGTCCACTTCCAGGACGATGTACCCTATAAATTGGTCCTGGGTGTCGCGTGCTGCTGAAATCATATAAAGGATATAGGGATATTTCCAATCATTGGACGCGACAGGGCCGCTATAATAGATATCGCTTTTTGCTTTTTGGAGGACCCTGGCATTAAAAAAAGTCCTGTCAAGATAGGTATGGACTTGTGCCGGATTAGCCACAAAGACAATCTTGCCCTTCTTGTCCAGGAGCAAGATATCGGCGTAGGCATACGAATTCATAAAAGCCCGAAGCTGGTCATTTAACTGCCACTTGGCTTTAGAATACGCGAAGCTATACCGGTCACGGTCAAATTCCTGCAGGGTCGGTAGGTTTATTTGGACATCTAAAAATCCTTGAATGGCCCTTAGGTCTTCTCTTCTGGAATTAAAAAAAGTTTCCAGCTTGTTTTTCTTCAAGACTGAAACAGCGTTAAGCCTCTCATAAATCTCACTCTTTAGTTCTTTTTGTGTATTATAAAGAAACGCGCCAGCCACCAGGACCAAAGGGATGATGGCCAGGCTTAATGATAAAATAATTAGTTTTGCGTATATACGGCGCATAGAGTCTATCTGTGGTTATAAAAAGATTCCAGCTTACTGCTTGAATTGTAGAATGAGGACGAATAACGGGATTGGAATAATCCCAAGAGGATAACATAATCTGAATAAAAATCAATTATTTACTACGAGGGAGGGTTTGATGCCTTTAAATCTACTTCTCTGATGAATTTTAGATCTTTATCATATTTTACAATCTTCTGATCAGTCACAACAATGACGCCCCCATCAGGGGTCGCGGTGACCACGGGTTGGCGCATAGCAAGGGCCATTGCTCCTGATGTTGGCGGCATGGGATGGTCCTTCACAGGTGTAGTGGGCGTGATTGAAACTTTTTGATCGGTGGGTTTATTCTTTGACGCAACATTTGAACTGCGATAAGCCATAAATTTTATAAGAGAATCTTCTTCATTGCCATATTTAAGAGGCGTCTGTTTTTGATCTACTGAAGGGGTTATTATTTTCTGGGGCTTTTGTAATTCTATTTTTTGACCATCTATAGATGTAATCTCCCCCAGATAATACGTGATGGGCGTTCCGAAAGAATCTAATCTTACATACATATCGGTTTTTTCAATGATTTTACCGATTACCGTTTCACCAGAAGTAAGGACGAGCGTTTCTGCGCCTGCCACAGAGGACAACGATAAGCTTAGCATTAAGGCAAAGAAACATCCCAGGCTACGTCTAAACACAGCTTCTCCTTATTTTAAAATTCAACCATCTCGCTTTAATTAAAATAAGCCAAATTTTGTTTTAAGTCAATTGATGTTTGAATAAATTATTGGAAATAGTTTTCAATTATCTACTGCTTGCGACCAGATGCTTTTTGAAGCGCTTGTAAATATTCAGGTTTAATACTAGAACCTAAATTTTCTACCCGATGGACATCTTGCCAACATTGATCATAATCTTTCTTTAAAAAATAGGCTTCAGCTCTATACCCGTAAATTGCCGAATTCCCAGGCTGGATCATTAATGCTGCATTATAATCTAAAATCGCATGATTAAAATCTCCTGTGCCTGCATAAAACAGCCCTCTGGCCACATAACCGCCTGCATCGTTTGGTGCTAACGCGACAGCTTTATTGAAATCTTTCTCGGCTTGTTCTAATTTCCCTTCTATTTGATAAAGTTTTCCTCGATTCACATAGGTCCCCACGTAACCCGAGTTAATTTCAATAGCCAGATTAAAATTAGCCAAAGCTAAATCAAATTTTCCTTTTTTTTCAAAAATCAATCCCCGATTGCTCAACGTCACCGGCTCCACCGGTCCTAATCCTATGGCCATATTATAATCGGCAAGAGCATGGTCCAGATCACCTGTGTTTTGATAAGCTGCGCCGCGATTCAAATACGCCCGCGGACTATTCGGTGATTGATGCACAGCATCATCCCACAAAGTAAATTCATTTTTCCAAATCTTGTTTCTCTGATAGGTAAGGACCGAATACGCTATGACAAAAATAAAAAGGATGCGTATCGATAAGTACGCCCTTCTTTCCTGCAAAAGATAAAATAACCCGCTCGACAAGAAAACACCAAATCCCACTAATGGCAAATAAAGCCGGTGCTCAAATATCAAATCTGTGATCGGCCAAAAACTTGATTCCGGCATCAAGGTGATAAAAAACCAAAAGATACCGAATGATGCCAGCCTAAATCTATTTTTCAACACCCCTGCGGCCCCTAAAATCAGCAATAAAAGAAATACACTGCCCTGGGCCGATGCATCAAAGAAAGAAGACACCGGCGTATAATCATACTCAACCCTTTGATGAATAGGCAGTATCAAAAGTCTCAAGTACGTTAAAATCACCTTCCCTTGGGTTAATGCATATTGTTCGACCGTCCTTCCCTGCGCAAACCCTGCGACGGATGCTCCTATCCCCCCTAAATGATGTGGAAGCCATACTAAAGGTATGATCAAAATCACTAGAAAAAATGGAAAGACTTTTTTCCATTCGAATGCTTTCTGCTCTGTAAAAAAGAACCATTGATAAAAACAGATCATTAACGGCAAGGACACTGCATTCTCTTTGCTCAACATGCTTAAAACGGCGCAGAGCATTGATCCGGTATAATAAAATCGCCTTCTTTTAGAGGCAATCTCCAAATTGGATTGGATATATAAAACCAGCGACGCTATATAAAAAAAAGCTGCCAGCAAAACCGCACGCTGAACAATGTAATTGACCGCCTGTGTTTGTAACGGATGCGTCAAAAATATGGCGGCGGTAAAAAAAGCTATCCAGGGCGCGAACGCCGCTATTGCCTCTGCCCTTATCATCGGCGTATTAAAGGTCAAAATCATCAATCTCCAGACGAGTATGGATGTCATCAGATGTATCAATAAACTTAAAACATGATAGCCGCACACACTGATGCCTCCCCAGTGATAATTAAGGGCAAAAGAAAAATAAGTGATAAAACGGGTAGGCCAAAAAGACCAAATGCGATGGAGATGATGAATGTCCCTTATAGCGACATTATTGACGATGGAAGGAAAATCATCGAAATGGAAGGCATTTAAAAAGGTATTGGAGTAAATCAGTCCCCCCAGCACTAAAAGGGGGACACTGCCTTTAAAAATAGTATTTACTTTCAATCTGTTGACTCATTCTAAAATGAACAATTGACGATCGGAAAAAATCCTAACGGGTGCATGGAATCATTATAATTTAACAAACCAATTTGCAAAGCATCATCTAAAACACTAGCTCTATTAATTAACCCGATCTGCACACCTTCCATCCGTTGATCCACCGAGTTAAATATCCCTGTCTGCATGCCATTAAAATCCCCTTTAACAATATTCACCCCTCCATTTTGAACACCAATAAAATCCCCCTTGACGTCATTAAAAGCACCTACTTGCACGCCAACAAATTCACGGTCAACAATATTTACCACACCACCCTGCCAACCATTAACAAAACCATGCACCCGGTTAACAACGCCAAATTGAACGCCTATCTGGTCGGTGACTGTTTGATTAACAATACCTAAATCCAATCCGTGGACAGAATTATTGACCCCATAAAGAAGATCCAACCGCACCCCGCTAATATCGTCATCCGAATCAAAGACCTGTGCCGGATACAAAAGCGATAACTGGCCCACCCTATCCTCCGCTTTTGCGGCACCTAAACCGATTAAAAATAAAAAACATATCGTCAAACATATTGATCTTTGCATTAATTTCTCCTTTCTCAATTTTAAACATGTTCAAATGTTTCAGCAGAAGATGTCTGATAAGCACGTTCAAATTCTTGAGGCACGGGATTTTTAAGCAAATCCCCCTCTTTAATAAAAGGATATATCTCACTATAATCCTTTACTTGGGACAGGGATATGCGGCGCATCAAGTGCCTCGGTCTTAATTTTTGGGGATCTAAAAAACCCATGGCCCCTAAAATTTCAGCAAAACTTTTGACGGTTGCCTTATGAAAATTGGCCACGCGCTTATTCTTTTGGGAAACAACCAAACCATTCACTAAAGACGGATTTTGGGTGGCAACACCCGTGGGACAATGATTGGTGTTGCATTGCAGGGCTTGGATGCATCCTAAGGACAGCATCATTCCGCGCGACGAATAACACAAATCTGCGCCCATGACCATATGCTTAATAATACCAAAGCCTGAATTGATCTTGCCCGATGAAATGATCCTGACCTTGTCCCGCAGGGCAAATCCGACCAAGCTATTATGAACAATGACCAGTCCTTCATTCAAGGGCGAACCCACATAATTTGAGAATTCAAGAGGTGCTGCCCCTGTTCCCCCTTCACCTCCGTCGACAGTAATAAAATCCGGCGTGATCCCGCTTTGGTGCATGGCCTTGCAAATAGCCATGAATTCCCGCGGTTTGCCTATACATATTTTAAATCCAACAGGTTTCCCTCCTGAAAGTTCTCTTAAGCGCTCAATGAAGGTCAGAAGTTCTAAGGGCGTACTAAAGGCCGAATGGCCCGGTGGAGAAATAACACTTTTGCCCATTTCAACGCCGCGGATTTTAGCAATTTCTTTGGTGACTTTCTCAGCAGGTAATATCCCTCCATGCCCGGGCTTGGCGCCTTGAGAAATTTTAAGTTCTATCATTTTAACTTGAGGCAAGGTGGCCTTTTCAATGAAACGTTCCGAAGAAAATTTACCATCATAGTCCCTGCAGCCAAAATATCCGGTGCCAATCTGCCAGATTAAATCTCCGCCTTGTTGGTGATAGGGCGTCAGCCCTCCCTCGCCGGTGTTTTGTGCAAACCCACCTATTTGAGCCCCTTGATTAAGGGCCATGACCGCATTCTTACTGAGTGAACCAAAACTCATGGCCCCGATATTAAAAATACTCGCTGAATACGGCTTTGCCCTGGACGCGCCCACCACCACACGCAATTGTTGGGGATCAACATGCACGGGCATGATGGAATGCGTCACCCATTCATAACCAACTTCATAAACATTCTTTTGCGTTCCAAAAGGCACGGTATCCAATTCTCCTTTGGCCCGCTGGTAAACCAGGGAACGGTCCAAACGGTTAAACGGCGTGCCTGAAGTATTTGATTCAATAAAATACTGGTTTATTTCGGGACGGAAGAGTTCTAAAAGATACCTAAAATTGCCGATAAGAGGAAAATTGCGACGGATGGCGTGACGTTCTTGAAACATGTCCAAAAACCCGATGGCCATCAACGGACCAAAGAAAACCATGGACCACCAGATATGAGGAACGGACGGCGTGAGAGCACCATTAATTACAATTATCAGGAGTGAAATAAATAAAAAGGCAAGACGGGCCATAAAAGTATCTTAAAGGCCAGCTACCCTAAATCAAGAATTAACTCTAAATTTTGCTTTTCTATCATGCCGAACAAGACGGTTCCAACATATCAGCCTTTTCTTGACGATCGGCTTGCCTTTGTCTTTATAGTCAGCGAGCGCTTCGATGTAATACCAAAATTCATCTTCCGTAAGAGCGCCTTTCATGACGTTGATTAATGCGGATGTGATCACAACCTTTCTAACATCACCGGGTTTCCAATGATTAAGAAAGCAATACCATGGACTTGCGGGATCTTTCATGTCGAGTTTCATCTTGGTGTAAAAGCAAATGAAGCCTTCTTGGCGTATGTAGTTCAAAGTGTCTTCAATGGTCTCGGGAGGTAAATGTTTGGCTTCATGATGCAGGCGATAGACAATTTTGACACAAGTAGGGCAATACGTGAAAAGTTTATTTTTAAGCCGCTTGCTGCAAAGGTCGCATATTCCCGTATGAGGCCTGGAACAAGTTTGGATGGACAAAATATTTTTATTCTCTTCTTCCAAGTCGTAATGATGGTCCCAAAAGCGAAGCTTTCTCTTTTTGACTGAAACATGATTTCGTCTAAGGTGGGCTAACGCACGGACATAATACCAAAATTCTTTTTCAGAAAGGTCTGATTTCATGCCGTTGATTAAGGCAGAAGTAATCACAATTTTGCTTAGATCATGCGGCGCCCAATGATCAAAAACACAGTAAAATGGGCTTCTAGGATCAGTCATATCAAGGGCCATCCCCGTGTAATAGCACACATACCCGTACTTGCGCACGTACTCCCAAATTTTCTTAACGACCCAAGGTGGAAATTGCCTTGCTTTCATGCGAAAGGCAAATCTGGCACAGGTAAGGCAGTAGCGTGAACGGTCGCTTAAAGCCCGCTTACCGCAGATGTAGCATTTTTTATTGCGTATGGGTGAATGTTTGAGCATATAACAATTTCACCGTCAAATTCCCAACCAATTTTATTTTCCTAAACGGGCTAATATCTTGGGATATACGTCCCTGCGGTGGCCGATCTTCAAGACAATAACTTCTTTCCCATGGATGCGATAAATGATGCGGTAATCTCCAACCCGCAATTTACGATGACCCTGCAAGCTTTTGCGCAAAGGTAACCCATAACTGATAGGATCTACTAAAAGACGGGTTTCAATGGCTTTGCGGATACGACTTTTGATATTGCCTGGAATTTCAGCCAAATCATGAGGAATATCCTGATGATAAACCGGCCGATACTCCATTATTTCCAAATCTCAACATGAGTAAGAGATTTTTTACTGGAAAAAGTTGTTTCACGCTTTTGAGCGATCTTTTGCCATTGACCGTCTTCATAGGTTTCTAATGCTTCTTTGATCAAATCCCTGGCCATGGCAGACAACGACACGCCTTGCGCCTTGGCCAAATGATCAACACCCTTCATAAGGGACGGTTCTAAGACAACATTTAATCTGGGATTTTGAGTGGCCATATTTTTATCCTCCGAATAACGATGAGCGCCCGGTCATGAGGGCCTAAACAAAGTGTATCATAAGTGATACACCATGGCAAGTAAGAAATATGTGGAAAAATGGTTTTTTAATAGCCCCCCAACAAAATTAGAATCAAGGATGGTGAACTTCTTTCACTTGTTCTACGGTCAACATGTCTGTAAAGTTCTTATTACCCTGTGCAAATTGAGAAGCCAAACTGTAGATTTCATCTTTATCCATCTTTTCAATACCTAAAGTCCATTTATTCGATAATTTCTCAAATAACAAATGACCTGCCCAAGCATATTCCGATCGACTGCCACCAAGCCACTCCCGTTCATAACTTATAATTTGGCCCAACACATAATACGGCGCTGATTTCTCAAGTAATTGACGCACCATTACCCTCGCTTCTAAAATAGAGTCTTTGTTTAACGATTCACTCAAAGCAGCATCTTCTGAAATAAAATGAAGCTGGCCTGAATTAAGTAATCCAAAATCTAAAACATGCTGCTGACCATGCAGTCGAAAAAGATCCATCAGGGTATTTAAAGCCTCCTCGCTAGGAACCTTTGAATCCCATTGCCTTGCATACAATTTCATATTTACACAAAATAAATTATCCGATGTCTGTACGCCAGGTTGAAACCTTCTTTCTGCTTCTTCCCCATAGTCCTTAAATACGCTATAGTCATCTTCTAGAGCCTTATACAAGTCAGACGGGAATATAACAATTTCAGTAGGGGAGGCTGCTTCAACGATTGGTTCGATAAAATGAGGAAGCCCTATCAGGCTCTCGCCTAAAATGGATTCCGTATACTTAATTTGTTGATTGCCGATCTTTAACTGCTTTTCTCCTCGAGATATAATCGGCCTCAAGCTGACATTATCCACTGTTTCAAGGTTTAATTTTCCAGTATCGATTCCATATTGTGGAGTTATGTCCAAATAAAACCCTTCCGACCGTAATCTTTCTTGAATCTTCTTAAAATAAACCTCCCGATTGGAGTTGCTTTCCATTTCTGAAAAACTCCAAAATTTATTAAATTTATTTTCTATTCTTATGATGCCCTTCTTCACATCATAATCTGACGTGCCATCCAGACTTTGCTCAATCTCTTGTACTAAAAAAACATAGTAATTCTTAAAGACTTCTTGGATCTTGGATACTAAATCCTGTTTGGAGAAATTTTCTTTCATAGAATAAGGTAAATGATTAGCTGATCGAAGAGTTTATATTCAAATTAAGATTAGGGCATTGCCTGATGAATGGATTGATTGTCAGTTACTCCAAGAAAGGCAGCAAAACTTTTAAGCGGCTGGATAGTCATGCTGCCGATAGTAGCACCGGTAGCATTTTGCCATTGGGCGACCTGGGCCTGGTCCATATGAAATTTAATCCCTATGCCGTCATTCTGCATCTGTAGGACTTTATTGGCAGAACTTAAATCGATACCCCCTGTGTTAGAAGTGTTAGAAATTTCCTCATTGCCGATCATCGCTGCATCAGGCGGCCACCCGTCTTTCGGCTGCCATTCGTCAACTGAGTCGTCATTCTCGCTGACCTCCACATGTGCATCCGAATGATGGAAATAACCATCCAATAATGCCCCTCCGAGTTTACTTCCAACCACCCCGTCTTGTCTATCATAAACCCGGCTTTCATCTATTCCAATGGCTTTAGCCAGCTCATAAATATGTTCTTTCAGCCTGTCCTCATGCTGGGCAGCTGCATAACCATCGACAGAATCAATAAATAACAAGGGTTGGCCGTCATGACCAATCCCCACAAAAAATCTCGCATACCCCTGGGGTTCTCCCCTATGGTCTTCGATGACCGCATACATGGTCCCTTGATCCAATAAAAATTGGAATATAGCTGTTCCATTTTGTCCTAGCGACGTACAGCTGCGGGCATAATTACCTAAAAACATGTCCCTGCCCACCCTTCGATCAAAAAATCTAATTGTAAAAAAATCTCTGGTCACTGGCTGATCCAGTTTGAATTCCATTATCTCCCGCAGTATTATTTGCATATCCACCACCTCCTCAGGCACCTGGCCCCGAAACGAGCCATGTATGGTATCAACCAATCCTACCAAGCTGGCGAGCGCTTGTCGGTTTCTGATCATTCTGTCTGAATTAGGTAGGTTCCTTGGTCCAAAATTTCTCCATGGTCCGATCTGTAAACCGACAACCTCGGCCGCCCTGCCCTCGGCCTCCATCCACCTTGCGAAAGCATCTCTCCTGGCTATAAAATCCCTCATCATATCCACCGGCCGGCGCTGCGCCCCTTCCTCATATAGATTGACCGGAGCCACCGCCTCATTGGGATTTATCCAAGGCTTGGTATTCAATCTATTTTCTTCCATCTCTTGTAAGAGCCCAAGATTATGCCTCCATATTTTGAGGACCTCCTCTTCATTCTCATCTCCTAAGAAATCCGCGTCTGTTTGATGATATTGCGGCGGATAGATCAATGCCTTTTCGTTGCCTTCCAAAGAAGCTTTAAACAGGGCCTTGAAAGCCCCTCTTTCTTCGTCATTCCAGGATCCTTGGCTCGCCACCAATTCCCCGAGAAACCGCATGTCCCATTCGTTTAAGATATTCCTCACGGTGCTGATGGCCCGCACATCAATATTAACACCTAACATATCCGCTACCCTTTGTATCACCCTTCTGCCCAAAACCCTAATGTCCCTTCCCTGTGAAACCCGTAAATCTCTGTCAAAATCTTCCCGGCTAAAACCCAACATCCGATAAGCCTGGGCATATCCTATCAAATTTGTCAGGAGCGTCGGATCATCCTCAATCCCCTCGGTGTCATGATAAAACTGCTTCAAAACCAACACATCTTCCATGTCCAAAAAAGTAACCGACTGTAATAAATCCCTGAATAATGGCAGAAATCCGCGATCATCTAAATACATGTTTTCCAAATGCCTTGCCACCTTCTCGGAAATCAACCATAACTTAACCATACCAGGAGGGGAATAATTTTCAAACTGCTGCATGTCAATATACCCCTCATTGCCTGGCTGCATTTCACTGTTGCGACTTCTTACCTTATCAATCATGGCCTGGATCAATCCCCTCGCTCTGTCCCGGTCTCCCCTGCCAAACAATTCTTCCACTTCATCCAAGACAAGCATAGCCCCGGGGCTCAAATTCTCTTGTCTCGCCCTTTGATAAGCTCCTTGCAAATAGCCCCTGTCAATTTCCAATACATTATCTCGTATCATTCCGGTTAATCTATTCCCAGAGGCCACCCAGTTACCTGCCGCCTTCAAACCTCTGAATCCTGTCTCGAAACGAGGGTCTAATTCATCAATCAATCCTGCTTTTCTTGCCTTAACCAGGCAGTCCACATAATCCATCCATCCTCCCATTGTTCCCAAAACTTCGAGCCCCTTGTTTAAACGGGGATCTGTCCGAGGGATCAATTTAAGTTCCATTGCTGTAATAACCGTATCCGTATAATCTTCCCAACGATCAATGTTTTCATACTGATCTTCAATCTCTGCTTTTTCCATAATTTCTAGCCAATGATCAAACCAGCGGTGGTTTTTCCCTGTAAACAATTTTGCCTTTATTGCTTCGATCATCAATGAATAATAAGCATCCCAGTATCCTGTCTCGGCAAAATGTATAAAAGCTTCGTCCAGCCTGGTATCATTCTCTTCAACCATCCCAGCTTTGACTAAAACAACTATTCCCGTCGGTCCTTCTAGCTGTAACCATTCTGCTATCAAGGGACTTGATTGACTAATCAACCCTGCCTGGAAGGCTTCACTGATAGAATCCCGGCAGGCTTTCTTGCTGTGAGGATTCATCAATGCCCGCAAGCCTATCATTAAATGATCGTATCCTGAAGGGATCACTCCTGATTTCATCCCATCGATGATTAACCGGGTATATTCCTCCCAAATTTCGGTATATCGTTTCCTCAAATCTTCTCGTATAGAATGACGCAGGTATTCCTCCTGAGATGAATGGGCCTCAGGATCGGGGCTACGCATGTCTACCTTAGGGGCTGCCCGTATTAAAGTATTCAACCCTTCTGATAAACGTCGGTCGAATCGATCAATCAATTTCAATTTCATCCCTTCAAGAACAATTTCAGCGTAATGCGTCGTGCCTCGTAATTGACCCAGTGCTGTATCAAGTCGATGATCCCCTTTGGCGATCGCTCCTATCTTCATCCCTTGGACAATCCATTGCGCACAAGTATATGGATCAGTAGGTAACAACTTGTCTATCGCTTTACTTAAACGGGAATCTGATGGAATAATCACTCCTTTCTTGATGCCCTGAATAAGAACCCTGCTATATTCAATTGGACTCTTTAGCGCCAACGCACCCAGCCATTTGTCTAGCTGAGGGGTATCTGCCAGGATCAAATCATGTTCCATCATATCAATGAGCAGGTTGGCATATTTTTCACTCCGATACCCAGTTCGAGTGAATTCATTTAACCATTCGTCTACCCTTGGGTCTCCTGCTCCCACTATTTTTACTGCTTGAAAAATTGCATTCCGCTCCCAATCGCCCCACCTGCCATCTTCATTTATAACGGCCTTTACCCTCTCTCCTAACCGCGGATCAGATTTGGCAATCCTACCATTCTCCATCCCATTGATAATCAGATTTACAGAACCAGCAGGGGAATTGGGTGACGATCTATTTAATTCCTGCTCAAAACGGTAATCCGACGGATCGACCAATCCAACCTTCACCCCTTCAATGAGAGACGATCTCTCATCACCTGTGCGTTCCAGGTTAAACAATATTTCATTCATTTGATAGACTCTTTTCCTGGTTCGGTGAACAGGGGTATCTAACACGAGGGCTGCCATGGCATTATCAAATTCTAGAGAGGGGGCTATGTCCACTTTAAGATCTGTTAATTGATGTTCTAACATATTCCCGTCGTTCATTGAGGAAACCGGATCAATCTCTAAAGCAGTATCCATTGCACGATCCGTAAACTCTTCTCCTCCGGAAAAATATTTTCTCGGTAATATTTCCTGTTCCTTGTTCGGCGTACCGGTGATTACCTCTTCTTTTATGTAATTAAAGACACCTTTTTTAAAGGCTCTTAAATATCTCTGATAAATTTTCATCTTTTCGTCAGGGTCGCTGATATTGATCCCAGTGATTTTATTTTTAGATTCATATGTCTGCTCTAAAATACTGTCCTTGATTTTCCTTTTGTACCAAGTGGCTAGAATCAATGAATTATATATTTGACGGAGTTGGGCAAAATTCTTATCTTCGTTGACTTCCTTGGCAAGTTCCGGGATGACGATTTCGCGGACAACCTGACTACCTAATTGACTCGTGCCCTTGACCTGGGATTGACTCGATTGAATGCTTTCATGCTTGGCTAATGACAGATAATCTTGCTCAAGCATTACCTTCAACTTGCTCTCGGCAACATAAGCTGCCCCTATCTTGGCATTCTCATAAACAACTGCTTTTTCAGGAACTATCCAAACTTTATTAAATGTGTTGACTGGAATATTGGTCGTGCCAAATTTCTTTTCTGCCTCTTCATAAATACGCTTCCAGAATTTCTTGCCAATTTGATCTTCTGGATAAATCAAACTCGCTGTTATCTGCTTGAGCATATAATCTTCAGCCAACAAGTCTCGACCCATTTCTGTTAAACCAAAACTGTTAGGAATGATCCGGTCTTTCTCGTAGGGTGATAAATTAACCCACAAATCTTTTTCAGGAATAGTTAAAGAGGCAAGAAAATATTTAATCAGTTTAC
>JABDGZ010000019.1:0-32498 GCA_013285735.1 Candidatus Omnitrophota bacterium
ATCAATCGTTTGGGTCGCCTTCTTTATTTCTGAAATGACGGCTTGCTGGCAGCCCCCGTTAGGTGAAAAATAAACCTTTATACCTTGCGCCCAACAAGGAAAAATCATCAGATAAAACATAAATAATAGAAGCATTTTTTTCATCAAAAATGATTATACCAAGTATTGATATTTAATCAATATAATATTGTTTAATAATCATAACAAGTAAATAAAATTTTCCTTTTCAAAATGCGGAATTAAGGTTAAAGTTACTCTATGAAAAAAATCAATAAAAACAAACGGGTTCTTTTTTTGGCATCCTTTGAAGACGCATCCATCCTGCGCAAATTCACCATTCTTTTTCTGATCACCTCGATTATCCCCATGACGCTTCTTTATTATATCTACCTTCAAACCACTCAACATGGTCACATTAATATCTCTACCATCAACTATACCTATGTCATGATCCTAATGGTTTTAGGTGTTTTTATTGGATTTATTAGTATTCGCTCTTTGCTTGTTAAAGTCATTGATATCTCCAAGCAAAACAGCAAAGCCCTGGAAGGTTTATTAAGCCCTGAGACTGTTGAAGAACTCAATCAAGGAGAAAACGAAATCGTTGTTTTAAGCCGTTCTTTTTCTGCCGTGACCCAACGGTTGGAAGAAAATGTCCGAAGCCTTGAGCTAGCTAAAAAAACACTGCATACAGTCATGTCCAAGGTTGGCCATGGTATTTCCAACATGGAAAACATCGATACCTTCCTTGAATTGATCCTGGAAACACTCACCAATGCTTTATCTGGCCAAGTTGGCACCTTATTGCTATTAAATGACAAAAAAACAGAATTAATCGTCAGCAACGTATTTGGCGCTAATTACGATCCTAAAAAAAAGTTACATATCAAACTATTTGACGGCTCACCTTTAGCCAAGGTTTTATCAGAGAAACATCCATCGAGCGTATCTGGTGTTTTTCTGCAGAACGACAATAATCCATTATTTAAAGAATTTTTCGGTGAGACCTTGCTTTGCGCGCCCTTAGTTTACCACGAACGTGTCAGCGGTATTATGACTGTCAGCAAACCCGATGGACAAAAGGAAAACTTTTCAGAAGAAGACCTGGAATTAGTTTTCAATCTCGCCTCCCAAACAGCCATTGCCATTGAAAATTCCAAACTTAACCATGATATTGAAAAAACCTATTTTGAAACTATCTCTGCGCTGGCCCTCGCCGTTGATGCCAAGGACCAATATTCACGCGGGCATCTTGACCGCGTGGCCAATCATGCATTAATGATCGGCAAAAGCTTGGGACTTGACGACGAAGATCTCAATACTTTAAGGGATGCCGCACGCCTGCACGATCTGGGAAAAATAGGCATACCTGATCAGGTCTTGAAAAAAGACAGCGGCTTGAGCGATGAAGAATGGGTCATTATGCGCCGTCATCCGGAAATTGGAGAATGCATTATCAGGCCGGTACGCTCGCTACAGCATTTGTGTGATATTATACGCCACCACCATGAAAAACTTGATGGCTCAGGTTATCCGGATGGGCTTAAAGGAGATGAAATATCTCCTCTCGTACGTATCTTAAGTGTGGCGGATGTTTATGATGCCTTGACCACTGAGCGTCCCTACCGTCCCAAAAAATCAAAGCAAGAAGCCATCAAGATCCTACATTCCATGCAAAATCATCTCGACCAAGATATTGTTAATATATTTATAGAAGGCTTAGAGGCTGAAGAAGAACTTACTTAAATTTTAAGGTTGCCACCGCATCATCCATCACTGAACGCAGCTTATCGTCCCCACTTCCATACGTAATTGTAACGGCATAGTCTTTATTAAAAAAAGAAATATACGTTACATTAATAGGACTTTGGGGGGCTGGTTTAAAATCCAATTGGGTGGCATATATGCCATCTAATTTTATCTCTTTATTATCAATCAAAACACCGTTATGCGCTTCGATCCCTTCCTTGATCATCTTGTCATTACTCGCCCTCAGGGTCTTTTTGATGTCTGCTGGGGTAAGCTTGACGCTAGGCATTAATTGAATATCCATGGCAACTGTTGTGCCATCAGGATAGGCAATAACAATTTCTTCTGGATATTCCACCCAATGCCATTGCTCCGGGACATCCATGCTAAATAATCCATTTCTTTGGGTATGTTCTAAAGCAAAAACCGGCTTAAGTCCGCTTGCCAAGAATATTAGATTAATGATGCAAATAATTAGAATTTTGATTTTCATTTTATATATCCTTATTTTTTATGGGAAACTTCCTGGCAAGCCGCAGGATCTCCCTTTTTTTGTCCGAATAATTTACTCGCTTCTTTAAACTCTTTCTTAAATCCCCATTTTCTAATCAAAGCATTGGCTGCCCTTTCGGCATCACAGTTCACATTACCCTTTCTAATAGAATCCAGCACACGATGCGCTATTTCATGGGCAACAACACCCTCGATTGGGCCTGGAGTCTTGGCTAACCCTAAGCTCATGCCGAGTTTTATTAAAGTAAAGCCCTCTTTACAGCAAGGCGAGTCACCCGCGTTGACAATAAACTCCGAGGAACTGGCAAAACGGGCTGTTCCTTCAGTATAGAATTCCGTAAAAAGAATAGGCCTCTGACGATTGGTAACATTAAGAAAGTCTTTATAGGGCATCCGTCGTAAAACATCTTTAATAGCCTGATAAATTAACGAAGGATCTTGATAAAAACAAAACTCATCTAAATATTCTTTAATGACCTCAGCACGGTCATTGAGCTTCCATTGAATTAATTTATCATTCTCAAAATAAAAAGTGACCACTTCATGAAAGGGGTCATTTAATGGCTCATTATACGTTAACCAATCATTCACGCCTGTATGCCTAAAATCACGCCATTGATTTTGAGGATAAATTTTAAGAAAATCATTCTCTGGCATACCAACAAAAACACCGTGGATACCAACTTCATCTTTGGCAGAAGCCAGCGCAAAGGAACTGGACAATAGGAGCATTCCAACAAATAACAAGTAATTATTGCGCAATTTCAATTGTCCTATTCAAGTCTCTCTCCATTTTTCTCAAAGCTTGGGCAATTAACGGATAGGTCGGCTTGATCTCGAAGGCCGCTGCTTTTAAAAGTTTTATCTGAAGCTGTATTTGTATTTTTTCTTTATCCGTGACGGGAGCTGGAAGAACATCCTTATTAGCATTTTTATACTCCCAATCCTTTTCCATCTCATCGGCAAATTGGGTCAAACTTTTTGAAAGACCAGGATTACTGTCCTCAAGAGCTGCTGCCGAATCATTTAAAAGGATGATCTGATCTTGCTCATCGCTTTCTTTAGCTTGCGACACGCCAGGATTAAAAATAATAGCAAAGACAAGAGCAAACGTCAGCAATGTTTTTTTCAAAAGATCCATCACATTATACAATCTGACAAGGGATAACAGCGTCTTCATCATAATAATAAACCGCGCACATGCGATGATACCCATCCGCGATAACGACTCGCCCATTTTGACTGTCCCTGACTAAAAGAATGGGAGACAGTTTCTCTTTTGACAATATTTTCTTCTTATCATTAAATACATGGGAATTAACAATGCCTAATAAAGGTAAGGCTGAAGCCCGAAAAATATCCTTGGCCTTAAACTCTCGTACCGGGGCACGTTTTAATTTATTGACTATCACGGCAGTTGATTTCTTATCGTGCAATAAACCAAGATAGGACATGGCTGCTGCATAGTCTTGGGTCTCTGGCTTACTCAACCACGTTATCGGAATTTTTCTAATCATATTCATGAAGCATCTGAATCAGATTGCACAGGAGCAATGACCTGATACCCTTGGGCTACCTGAACATAAAAAACACCTTTATACCGGTAAAAAACCTGACCATTAGCCTCAATTTGATGGGCCTGGGCAACAAAGAGATTGACAACTATTCCGATGGGTGGCTCAACAGCGACATACTGACCTCCATCATCTTGTACATAAAATGTCCCCTGATCATAAAAATATGTTTGCCCATTATACAAAACGGCAACAACGTCCGCAGAAAGTTCCACTGTTGAAGCGATATTAACATAGGGATAAAAATGGTACTGATTATCATAAAAATTATAACGCGGCTGCCAATGATTATGGTGCTGACGATTAAACAGCCGATTATTTTGAACGGGTACCGCTTCAGGGGTGGCATAAACATATGGTTGCTGTTCCCGATGAAAAGACTGAGACACATGATTCTGTACTGTTGGCTGTTGCCTATCTACAAATTGCTGTGGAGCTTGCCTGCGGACTTGGGTCTGCGGTCTGCTTTGGACCTGTGGCCTAGCTTGACTGTTGCGGGCAAGCGGAGCAGGTCGCGGGGCAGAAGCTTGCCTGGCTGCAGGTGCATGCTGCCCTTTATCCTCAGGACCTTTTGTCTGAGCGGTAAAAACCATGACGGCACAAATAACAAATAAAATACTTTTTACCTTCTTAAGCATCCTTTATTCCTCCATACTAATTAAAGAATCACTGCAATGAATAAAGAAACCCCGACTGATTAAAAACAGCAACAGGTAAATATTCTTTTAATTTTTGACGGATAAGCCTATTTAATTCAGATGTACTGCCAGGGGCACCTTGACTGCCGCCAAATTGAAGATACGCCATATTAAGACATATCATGCTGTACAACCATTCCTTCTTTTTAGGATCTTGAACATTAACTTCCCTGACGATATCCGCGTAGGCCTTAGCCATGGCTTCTCTCATTTGTAAACTGATCTGCGGGTGGCGTGTTTTTTCTAATTCATGGACAGTCGCCCATAACGATTTTTTATCAACACCTTGTAAAAGTTCTTCTACCACCCTGACGCGTTCAATTTCCTGCGGCGTCAAATGCTTCAAGGTAGGACTGACTTGCGCATACGCAGAGGCGGTCAAGAATGTAAAAATGATCAAAAAATAAAATCGACTTTTCAATAGCATCAAACGACCAACCCTTTCTAAACCAACTTAAATATTCATTTATTATATTGTACTTTTCATTAATTGAAATAGTTATTGTTACATCCTATAATAGCGTTCCTATGAAATTGAATATCCTACGATCTGTTTTCGGCTATGATTCTTTTAGGCCCTTGCAAGAAACCTGTATCCAATCTGTCCTGGATAAAAAAGACACCTTGCTTATCATGCCCACCGGCGGCGGAAAATCTATTTGTTATCAAATCCCGGCGCTGATGCTTCCGGGCTTAACAGTGGTCATTTCCCCTTTGATCTCCCTGATGAAAGACCAGACGAGCCAGCTCAAAAGTTTGGGCGTTGAGGCTGAAGTTTTAAACAGTTCCCTGACCTGGGATGAGTATGTCATCAACAAGGCCAAGGTCGCTTCAGGAAAAACCAAGCTTCTTTTTTTATCGCCTGAAACATTGTTTAAAGAAGAAACCCTCGATATGCTCAATGCCTGCCGTGTGGATTGCATCACCATTGATGAGGCGCATTGCATTTCCGAATGGGGTCATGATTTTCGTCCTGAATACCGCAGGATCAAGGATTTACGACAACTGTTTCCTAACGCTGTTTTCTTGGCTGTAACGGCCACCGCGACCCTGCGCGTACGTCAAGATATCATGACTAATTTGGCTTTAAGAAATCCGCGTGAGTTGATTGCCAGCTTTAACCGTGATAACTTATTCTATGAAGTTATCCCCAAAGGACGCCCTACGGACCAAACGATCGATTATATTAATAAATTCAAAAACCAAAGCGGAATCATTTATTGCTTTTCACGCAAGCAGGTTGATACCTTAGCTAATGATCTCAATTACTTCGGCTTTAAAGCCCTGCCCTACCATGCAGGCCTGCCTGATGATGTCCGTCATAAAAACCAGGAATTATTTATCCGGGATGATGTGCCCATCATGGTGGCTACCATTGCCTTTGGCATGGGGATCAATAAACCTAATGTGCGTTTTGTCATCCATTATGATCTTCCTAAAAATATCGAATCTTACTATCAGGAAACCGGACGTGCTGGCCGCGATGGCCTGCCTTCGCAATGCCTCTTGCTATTTAGTACCGGGGATGCGACCAAAATTAAATATTTTATTGATCAGAAAGAAGACGCAACCCAAAAACGGGTCGCGCAAAACCATTTAAATACCATCATTGCCTACGCCCAAACCCGCCAATGCCGGCGCATACCGTTGATCACTTATTTTGGAGAGAATTATGGAGTAGAAAACTGCGGCTTATGTGACAATTGCGTTAAACCCCCAGAAGCAACGGTGAATTTGACCATACAGGCCATCAAATTCATGCAATGCGTCTCAGAAACGGAAGAACGTTTTGGGGCATCACACATTATTAATGTCCTGCGCGGTTCTGAAGCGGAAAAAATATTAAACTATAATCATCATCACTGTAAGACCTTTGGAGCAGGACGCGACTGGTCCATCAAGCAGTGGCAGCATTTTGTAGGGCAATTGCTTTCCCAAAATCTTCTTAATAAAAATGATGATTACGGGGTCTTAAGCCTTTCGCAAGGTTCTTATGAACTCTTAAGTGGCAAGCGCCATTTTCAAGGTTACCTGCCTCAAGAAGATATAGCACCTGCCAAAACTATCAGGACCAAACAAAGTGAGGCTTACGATACGACTTTGTTTGAAAAATTACGCTCTAAACGCAAAGAACTCGCTGATAAAAATGGCGTCCCACCGTACATCATTTTTTCTGATAAATCCTTAATAGATATGTGCTATCGCAAGCCCCGGACAAAAGCAGAATTCTCAGAAGTATTTGGTGTGGGAGAACAAAAACTCGAGAAATTCAGCGCTGTATTTATCCGCGTCATTAATAGTTAAGAGTTTTTTCAAACAGGACTTGATTATCTCAATTCTGTGATATAATTCTAGGTAATGTACAATGACTTCTACAAGTTTAAAGAAGCCCCCTTTAACATAACCTCTGACCCTGATTTCTTTTTTTCCTCATCACGCCATGAAGAAGCCTTTAGCCATCTGCTTTACGGCATCTCCTTGCGTAAGGGAATTATTGTCATCACCGGTGAAATTGGTACCGGCAAAACCACCCTTTGCCGCACCTTGCTTAACCGTTTGGATAAGACAGTTAAAACGGCCCTCATTCTAAATCCCAATTTCTCGGATTTGCAATTGCTGCAGATGATCATCAACGATTTAGGCATTCGCTATACTAAAAAAACAAAACTTGATCTGGTCGGTGCCATCACTTTATTTTTGACGGAAGAATCCGCCAAAGGGCACAACGTAGCTGTCATTATCGACGAATGCCAAAATCTCAACATTCGCCAGCTGGAGCAAATCCGGCTTTTATCCAATCTTGAAACCGAAAAAGAAAAACTGCTGCAGATCATTTTAGTCGGCCAGCCGGAGTTGACTGAAAAACTTAAGAACCCTGCCCTGCGCCAACTGACCCAGCGGGTGACCGTGCGTTATCACATTCTCCCTTTACAAAAAAATGAGATCGGGGATTATATCAATCACCGCCTGAAAGTGGCTGGTGCCAGCCCCAAACTTCAATTTACACAAGAAGCTATAGACGCCATTTATACCATTTCACAAGGCACCCCCAGGATCATCAATATCCTCTGTGACCGTGCCCTGTTAGCTGGATTCTCACGGGAAATGTTTGCGATTGACCATTCCCTGATCCAGGAAAGCGCCAAGGAGACGCAATATACCTATGAGTATCATTCATGACGCGCTAAAAAAAACCCAACAAGGATTAGCCTCTCAAAACTCTTCTGAGCGCCTTTACGAGGACCCTCCTGAAGTTTTACAATCTGCCGGTCAAGAAAAAAGCAAAAGTGAAACAATCGCTCTTCAAAATAATTTCAGTCCGCTATTCGCTATTATCTGTTCTCTCGCCATTACCATTGCGTCTGCCTGGTATATTATTCAATATTTCCATAACCAATTACCTGATTTTAAAATAGTTGACCGTAAACCATTTTATCAATTGATCAATACTATACGCATGCCCAGCCTTACAGCACAGGCACCTGAGAATGTTGACCCATTAAACATCCAGGGGGTCATGTCCAATACATCAGGTAATTTAGTTTTGATTAATGGCCAGGTTTATCAGACAGGCGACACGGTGGACGGTGCTAAAATCACTAAAATCAATTTAGACTCGATCATTGTGATGACGAATGGCACAGAAAAAACAATCCACGTAAAAAATTAGAACCTTTGCGTTCTTAGTTCTTGCAAGACAATCTGTCGATCAATTAAAGCCTTCACCTCATTAGGGTCTTTCTGTAAAGCCCGGTTGAAATCTTCCAAAGCGCGTTTATCTTCTCCCAACATATAAAACGCCACTCCCCGGTCCACATAGATATGTACAAAATCTGGTTTAAGTTCAATAACCTGGGTCAAGGCCTCGACCTCTAGATGCCATTGCCGAAGCTGAAAAAACGCATGACCTTTGTTTTGATACGCACCAGCATTTTGAGGATCTATCTTAAGAAGAACATCGATATCTTTTAACGCTAGGCGAGGCTGATGGATCGTCAAATAATAATCTGAACGATTAAGGTATCCATCAGCAAATCCAGGGTACTGGGATATGAAATTAGTCCATAGCGTCCCGCTATCCCGCCATACCCCTATCTGCTGACTGCTTAAAAAAATGATAAAGATAAACCAAAAAAGTCCTAATGAACCAACCCATTTCTTCAACGGGAAACTCTCCCACATACCAACGAGTATTAACAAAAATCCCACGGATGGAAGATATAAATACCTGTCATAAATAATAGATTCACTGACCCCGTGTATATGCAGGAAGGGTAGAATCGTCAATAAAAACCACCATAATCCCAGAAAACAAATCCGCCCTCCAGGCTTTTGGCGAAAAGCAGTAAAAAAAAGAAACACCGCCCCGCCCATGACCGTAAATAATAAAAACGCCTGTTGAGTATAATAAGTTGTTGGATACAAACAAGAAAGCGGATGGGGAATAAAGAATTTCTGTGCATATATCCAAAGCGCTTCGCATGAAAGATTGATCCGATGAAACAAGGAAAAATGTTGTGTCAAAAAAGTGGGGACAAAATCAGCAGTGACATGATGAGCTGCTTTAAAGGTAAGCCATCCAAAATAAAAAGACATCAAAAAGAATGGTATTTTACGAAGCACTTGGTCTCGATCGATTCTTCCCTGCAAATAATAATCAACCGCCAATAAAACAAAAGGCAAGGACATGGTCAGTCCACTGTAAAATAAAAGCGCTAAAGAAAAACTAATGACTACCAGGATTTCAAACCTAAACTTCTGTACAGGAACCCGGCTACTCCATACATATAAAATAACAGCGCTTAAAAAGAAAAAGGTGCCGATTAAATAAGTTTGGGCAGTGGCCAAGGCAACAGGTTCAACATGAAGCGGGTGTAAGCCAAACAATAACGCTGCCATCAGCGCAGCACCTGCTCTTTCGGTAAGCAAGTAAATTAAGATAAAAACCGCCCCAACATCAAGGCAATGCAAAAGAACACTGACGCCATGATACCCCAAGGGATTCGTGCCAAAAAAGTGATACTCTGCAGTATAAAATATCATCGAAAACGGGATGAATCTCTCAAACTGGCCAGTCCACATCGTTACCAAAATTGTTTGGATACCATGCCAAGAGAAATCCTTGATCAATGGATTATCCAAAAGAACACTAGGGACATCCCAGTTTGTAAAACCATTAAAGAGTGCTGGTAAAAAGAAAAGAAAAACAACTGCGGGGACTACGCTGGCATAAACAAAAACTTTTTTATTCAAAACCTCTCTCCCATTGAGGCTCTCACCCAATCATCATTTTAAAACACCTCTCATTGATGAACGGTTTATTATATTAGAGAAAAACTAAAATATCAGCTAATTATTAGGAAACAAACAGAGGCTCATCTTTTTTTATTTTCAAGGATCCCAAGTTCTTGAGCGATCTGACCACTTAATGACGCGCAAGCTATACTTAGCGTCTTGGCTAAGCCTAAGTAACTCTTCGGGTTGATAGCTGTATGAAACTCTGATCTTTTGATAATCAGTGTTTTTGAATTTTGCACATCAATAATCATCCATTGCACGGTAAATACCATGCCCTTATCAAGATCACTATCTAATTGGACAACTTCCTCAACAACTTCATATTTAACTGACAATGATGAGCCCCAAGGATACAATATCAATTTTGCCCCCGGAAGCATCATTGTAAGGTCTTCTCTGATTAAACGCGCAAGCCCCAGGTCAAGGGATTCCCCCCAGCGGTCAAATTGGGCAAATTGAAGCATTTTGTCCGGGCTTTGTGTCACCATTTGCGGCCTGTATTGATATTCAGGAATCTTCACTGGCCCGATACCAATAATCACACCTGGGGTAATATTTATTTTTTTACTTACTTGAGTTTCATCGACAGGTGAAAGCGCATAAAACCGCGGTGTTGGACTTGTAGGTATAGATAAGCATCCGCTTAAAAGCACGGTGAGGCACACCGCACATAAAGCCACACATTTTTTAATCGTCATTTGTTTCATTTTATTCTCCTGCCTTTCCTTTTAATAAACTTTCCGGATGCTCTTCAAGATATTCAGTAAGTAAACTCAATGAATGCATGGCCTGCTGTGTCTCCTGAAGGGTACTCTGCATATCGTTGAGACTTCTAGGTATTTCGTTGGAATTGACTATTTTATTAATTCCCTGGGCGGTCGATTCCAAATTTTTAGCAATTTCTTTAATCGGCAATGCATTCATAATTTCAGAAATATCCGGAGAGGTTGGAAGTGTTGGTAATTCTGGATA
Source organism: Candidatus Omnitrophota bacterium (assembly GCA_013285735.1). GTDB lineage: Bacteria > Omnitrophota > Gorgyraeia > Zapsychrales > Fredricksoniimonadaceae > JABDGZ01. The sequence continues at coordinate 10,805 of JABDGZ010000019.1, forward strand.
TTCTTTAAGGATGCCGCGAAGTTTTGCTGGCTTGTCCGGATAAAAATCAAATGAAATCATCAGCTGGCCTGTTAAAAAATTCTGCACCTCAAGCTTCCCCCTTAACCCCAATGCAATCATCTTCTTATCCCCATCTAATTCCCCAAAACTGGGACCACCCTTTATACGGCCCTGTTCAATCTCAACAATAACCGGCAACATAATAGTCCCTGCTTTTGCGTCATAAATCAGGCTGATGTCTTTGACAGTGCCAATACTGACACCCCGAAACATAACAGGGGCGCCTACGGAAAGGCCTTTAACAGAACCATCAAAATACAAAACAAATTTACTTGTCCGTTTAAAAAGATCTCCTGAACCAAAAATCACTATTCCCGCCGTTAACAATACCAAGGCAAAGATAACAAATACCCCAATCACTGTTTTATTAACTTTTTTGCTCATCTTTTATGCTTCCTCTCGTTAAAAATTCAATAACCCTGGAATCCTTAGAATTAGCTAACAAGGCCTTGGGGTCACCGGTCGCGATCATGGTTTTACTTTTCTCATCAAGAAACACAGAATTATTCCCTATGGCAAAAATACTGGCAAGCTCATGGGTTACAATAACGATGGTAGCCCCCAAACCATCCCGTAATTCAAGGATCAAATCATCAAGCATTCGTGAGTTGATGGGGTCAAGCCCTGCTGAGGGCTCATCAAAGAAAATAATTTCCGGATCAAGCGCAATAGCCCGTGCAAGGCTTACCCTTTTACACATCCCCCCGCTCATCCCTGAGGGGTAAGAATCCTCATACCCTTCTAAACCTACCAACGAAAGCTTTAACGCTACAATTTCCTGTATCTGTTGCCTGGATAATTTTGTATAAAGCTGTAAAGGGAGCGCCACATTCTCCCCAACCGTCAATGAACTCCATAAAGCGCCGCTTTGATACAAAACCCCAAAACCCCGCATAATCTTCTGTTGCCCCTTTTTTTCTTCATCCCAATAACTCTTAGCATAAAACAAAACCTTACCTTTAACTGGCTCTTTAAGACCAATCATGCTCTTGAGCAAGGTGCTTTTTCCGCATCCGCTCACTCCCATGACAATAAAAATATCACCTTTGTTCACGCTAAAGTTGAGATTTTGCATGACAATGTCATCGTCGTATCCTATGTCAAGTCCTTGCACTTCTATAACCGGCTGCATCGTTGAATCCATAAGCTTATACTCCCAACATCTGGCAAATAAAGGTGATGATGGCCGTGGCAATGACAATACCGGTGATGGCCGTAACAACAGCCGAAGTAGCGGCCTTTCCAACACCAGCTGCATCCCGTTCACATTCCATGCCACGCAAACACCCAGAGATTGCAATAATCACACCAAAAACAAAACTGTGTATAAGCCCTATCCACAAGTAACTCATTTTTATAGCCTGCTGAGTATCGTTTAAATATTCAATCGGATTAAGATGAAACATGACCGTACTGATAAGAAAACCTCCTAAGACACCCATGAAATCGGCATATATAGTCAGGATAGGCATCATCAGTATTAATGAAAGAACACGCGGGACAACTAAAAATTCAACAGGAGAAACGCCTAATGTTTTAAGCGCGTCAATTTCCTCATTTGTCTGCATCATCCCGAGTTCTGCTGCGAAAGACGCACCAATACGTCCGGACACAATAATACCTGTCATCACCGCTGACAATACACGCACCATGGCAATCCCGACTATGTCAGAAATATAAATTTGGGCCCCAAACATTTTAAGCTGTATGGAAGCCACAAAGGCCAGGATCATGCCTACCAATAAACTTATCAGAGAAACAAGCAGCAAGGTATCAACCCCGCTTCTCCTGATGAGTAACATAAAATCATCCCAGCGAAAATATACCTTCCCCGTAATCAGACGGCCAAAAGAAACTGCGATATCCCCTAGAAAACCAAGACCTGAATAAAAATTTTCACTGATTTGTAAAGCTTTTGTCCCCACGTATTCTAAAAATGATTCACGTTCCTTCGGAGGCGAAATATGTTTTTCATGGACCTTTAACGCAAGCATTAAAAGTTTTTGTGCTTCCTGCGGCAATCCATCACGGGCGATTTGAATGTTCTTACGCTCACACTCCTTGATCAACTTAAGCAAAAAAGCTATAAGCCCGCAGTCCCACCTTAAGTCTTGTGCGACACCAAAATTTATCTGAACGATATCAGGATGGGTGGTGAGTTGCGAAGTAACTAGACTTTCCGAAAGAAGACCTGCGGATATATGCCAATCCCCGCTTAGTTTAATAAGAAGTGTTGCGGGGGTAGAATAATCAAAAACAAGTTTTTCAGATATCATACATATAAATATTTATCGATAAATTTAAAAGCCAATCGTGAGCTTCATCGTCACCTGATTAGCCGTATAACCGTCATCTCTTATAAAATAATCGTACCCCGCTTCAATCGACCATGTTTTCTTACTGCATACACACGAAAGAAGTGTGATAGCAGCACCCACATTATATGTATCAGGAGACGTCTTAAGTCCTGTCGTATAAAACGAAGGTGATCCTGGGGCCGTAAAATTTGCAGTCTGTCCCTGCGTTGGATTAAGGAAATCATAAAGCCACTTGAAATGGAGATCAGGAATAAGTGTCCAGTTATGATAACCGAAGCCACGCTCCACCTTCGCTCCCAGGCCAGACTCGAGAAAATCATAGCCCTGTGGCTTTGCATGCAAATCGATGTCACCAGCACCTGTTTCCGTATAGCTATCTAAATTCACACGGCTATATTGAAGTGAGGCAAGCGGCGTGATCACAAATTGTTGAGGTACCGCAATGTGATACCCGGAATTCAAATAAGTAGTGTAGTCTTGCCCGTCGTACTCGGATTTCGCTGTTAGATCTACACCAGGGAACACAATATTCCGCATGCCTGAATACTGATTAATACCGACTGACTCACTACCATTGATGTACCAGGGACCTTGTTCATGACCGATATAGACCGTTGGTTGGTAAGAATCAAACTCCGTGTTGGTATTATAGGTGTTGCCATCGATGGTAGTATGTGCGTACCCAAAACCTAATCCCGCGCGTGTGTCCGGCCCCAGTGGTGTGTCGTAAGCGATCATCGTACCAAATATACTTGAAGAATATCCCGAGAATGCGCCTTGATCTTGCTGGTTACCAAAATATCCAAACCCTTTTGCCCACCAACCACCATGCGGATCATTTTCCTGACAGTTCGAGGTATCATCATACGGCCGGCTAAACTGGCTGCACATATCCAGACGGGACAACCAAAGATTCTCAAATTCACGGGCGCCTTGAAATGTTACCAAGGGTGCCGCCAAACTCGTCGCCGATGGATTAAGCTGGGCGACCGCGTTAATAACCGCTGCCGGGTCTGTAAGTGCATTGATTGCCGTTAAAACACTGGTAAGTCCTGCTGTTAGAGAAATGCCTAATAAGACTGGTACTACCGGATTGGATGCTACCTGTAATGGGACGCTATCCGTTTTTATTTCTGCCTGACCATTGGGACCATTGACAATAGAGAACTTATAAAGTGGATTGGTAGGATCTGTAACCGTGGCAAGAGCACCCGTACCGCTTCCTTGGACAACAGTGAACTCGTTTCCAGGTACAATTAATGAGGTAGTTGGAATATTTACATCGATGGCAAGTCCTGTTCCAAGCCCTGAAGCTCCTCCAACCACTATCACGTGGCCATAAATTGATGAACTATACAAGGTCGTATCAATGACCCCGTTAGTACCGATCGTCAAGGCACCGTTAATATTTAATGTATTTGTCCCGAGAGAAAATTTATACGTATCTACCGCACCAACGATTGTTGCACTCACTCCGGAAGAATTAGTCCCACCAACAACACTGATGTCCTTAAGACCACTGGCACCACCGACAGCACCAGTCAGTTGACTATTACTAGCAAGATCTAAGGTGCCTGTACCAGCCGTATTCGTAAAGAGAGCGCCTGTGACTGTTGTATTTGCAGAAAGAGAAATCGTACCGTCACCGGTAAAAGTTGTCCCCGCTGACACGGTGTTCGCGGTCCCGCTTTCGAAATTCACTGTACCGGTTCCGACATTCATCGCGGTTGTATTGACCGCCCCTAGAAAAGTATCCGTATTGGTACCGGCACCAGCGGTGATGTTGAGAAACCTTTGAGCTCCTCCTATATATCCATACACCGTCGATGTGCCATTGAAAACAATATTAGACTCACTAGCAACATCAGTGGTGATCGCAGGAAGCAAAGAATTAATCGCGACACCAGAGCTTAATTCATTTTCGGTAAAAATATCCTGTGTCCCAACATTCAAGGTCCCGCCACTACCTTGACTGACCATCTCAACACCACCCGTCACACCCGTTCCACTGCCAGGTGCGCTTGCATTGGTTCCGCTCAAATTAATGGGTGTACTGCCGGTGATTGTTTGCCCATCAAAAGCAAAACCCGGTGAGCACCAAACCATAATAAAAATAACGATAAACAAAGAATAAAATATTCGTTTCATAAAAGAAACTCCTTTGGGTGTTGGTTTTAGGTATGATATTAGGTGGGCAAAACAGAATCAATTGTACCTAGGTATAACACAACTAAAGGAGGGTTTCGTTGAGTAGTCGTGCGGTTTCATCAACGCTCGCCTTCCCTAAAAGCTCGGCTGCGAACGCTTCTGCTCTCCTGGCATCGATGGCCATGATACGCTGCTGGATTTGAGGTAAATAACGGGCATCCAAACTGAACTTGTGAATACCAATGCCGATCAAAAATGAAATATACCTCGGGTCGTGGGCCATATCTCCACATACCGAAATATCCCGTTGGTGACGATGGGCAGCCTCGGCCACCCGTTTCATACTGCGCAAAACCGCAGGATGATGTGGAAAATAACAATCCGCAACCTTTTCATTCGTACGGTCCACGGCAAGCATGTACTGGATCAAGTCATTGGTGCCAATGGAAAAAAAATCGGCCTGCTGGGCTAGTTCATCAATGACCTCCAGTATCGATGGGATCTCAATCATAGCACCGATAGAAGGCCTACCTTGATGCGGCTTCCCCTCAGCCTTAAGTGCACCCGCGCTCTCCATGACCAAATTTCGCGCGACCACAAACTCTTCGACTGACGAGATCATCGGAAACATGATACGAACGTCAGTATCAAAACTTGCCCGCAAGATCGCCCGTATTTGACAAACAAAAATATCCAGGTGCTTAAGCGAGAACCTAATTGAACGCAAGCCCAAAAAGGGATTCGCCTCCTTACCGTTATCGTAATACGAAAGCATCTTATCACCGCCAATATCAAGCGTGCGGAAAGTAATTTCACGGCCTTTCATGTCTTCGACCAGGCGTCTATAAATGATGCACTGCTCCTCTTCGGATGGAAAATCACCGCGGAGCAAAAAAGGGAATTCGGTACGGTAAAGTCCTACACCCTCTGCTTTAAAAGCCTTGGCAACGGCGAGGTCTGCCAAAATGTTGATGTTTGCAAGCAAGACTACCCTTGTACCATCATTCATGCAGGTTTCCGCCAAAAGGCCCTCTTGGATACGATTGTCATCAGCGTGAACTGCCTGCTTTTCCTGGAAAGCACGGATGACATCCTCAGATGGCTCGATGGAAATATTTCCCATGGCACCGTCAAGCAGGATACTCGATCCATCCTGCAGGGTCAAAAGTCGCGGCTCGTCAACGATTACCAGTGGAATATTAAGCGACCGCGCCAGAATCGCTACGTGGGATGTGATACCACCAGACAAAAGTACAATGCCAGCCACATTCTGCAGGCTAAGTTTCAAAACATCCGATGGTAAAAGTTCATGTACAATAACCACTTTCGCGGCATATTGATGGTGGCTATCCATACGCCCGAACATATTCGTCAGGATTCGACGCCCAACATCAATAACGTCGTATCGTTTTTCCCGTACATATTCATTCGTCATCTGGTCAAAACGTGCCACATACTGCAAGACAACAGCACGAACAGCATCCTGTGGAGGAATACCGTTGGCCATCATTGCCTCCATGGCCCCTATCATCGATTGATCCTTGAGCATCATGATCTGTGCAGAAAAAATAAGCGCTACGACATCGAGCAATTTTTTCTCAATTACCTTTTGCATGGCGTAAAGTTCTTGCTCAGTCAATATGATCGCCCGGTGGAAATCATCAACCGTCAAATCATTTTCTCCATCCAGGACCTTGAAATCTCCTAGTAAAAGCGGCGCAAAAACAACTGAATCTCCAAAAGCAAATCCCTCGGCTCCCACACGGCCTTGAATAAATTTAAGCTCTATGGCTTGGGGCTCAACGACCGGATTAACCTTAGGATGATCAAATGAAAACAAGAGCTTGGCCATCTCGATCGTGGATACCAACTGTGCGGTGATAGCACGGAAGGTATTGATATCCTCATCGGAAAAATAGTCTATTTTTACACTCTGAAGCAGTATCGCTCCGATACGATTTTTCCCACGTAAAATCGGGATTGCCAGAGACGAACAAAATCCTGAATTCTTCACGGTATCCCCTTCACGAACAGCCTGCATCTCATTGAAAGCGATCCCCGCGAGCCCTTCACCAAGCTCACTTGGAATATTGCCAGTAGCATCGACACAAAGTCCTTTGCTTGCCTTGAGTGTTAATATTTGGATATCGTCATCAAAGAGGTAAAGAGCGCAGGCATCCGCTCCCATATACGACACGATCATTTCGACGATATTCGAAAGAAGGGTATTAAGATTCGTGGCATTCGTGAAAAGCGCGGTTAGTTCACCGATATCGCTGATAGGTTTGATGTCGTCGCGTTTAATAGGGAATCCTTTGCACCAACAGGAATAGTAAAATAAAAAGTTGCGCCATGATCCGGATTATTCTTTGCATCCAAACAACCACCATGCGCCTCTACTATGGAACGGCTGATAGACAATCCCATACCTAAACCATCAGCTTTGCTGGTAAAAAAATGAGTGAAAATATTCTTTATATTTTCTACTGGAATGCCGCATCCAGAATCCTTTACTTCCACTAAAATGGTATTGACATCTTGGAGAGATGTATTGATCAACAATTCACAAGAATCTTGTGTTTCGTCCATCGCTTCTAAACTATTACTGACAAGATTCAAAAGCACCTGTTGCAGCTGTATGCGATCACCAAAAATAAATGGAAGACCGTTACAGAGGTTAAATTTAACGATCTTTTTCCGTCTTGTAATATGCGTCATAATAAGCGAAACCGTATCTTTAATAAGAGCATTGATATCAAAAAACCCGAATGCAGGCTTGTTCTTCTTTAACATTGAACGTAATTGCCGAATGACCTCAGCAGCCCGTTGATCATCATTAATAATGTACTGCAAAATTTCTTCTAGTTGAGGATCACGACCGGCGTACATACGCTGAGCTGCTTGAGCATAAGAAAGAATGGCTGTCAGAGGCTGGCTGATCTCATGGGCTAAAGACGAAACAAATTCAGCAAGCTTTCCCACCCTCGTGACATGCAAAAGTTCCTCGCGCTGTTCTTCAATCTCTTTATTACGACTATGTATCTGTTTTTCTGCAAATTTTTCACGATCAGACCCTTCTTTCAATTGCCCTTCTTTACTCTCCAGCTCATCCGTTTGCTGACGAAACTGCTCTTCTGCGAGCTTCTCTCTTTCGACTCCTTGCTTTAATTGGCTTTTCCTGATTTTCAACTCATCGGATGCAATCGACATAAGATCTTCCCGGATCTGAACGGCCTGTTCAAGTTCTCCTTGAGTCTTTTTAAGTTTACTCAAGAGTTCTTCTTGCTTCTTTTTCTGCCGGTAGAGCTCGATGAATATGTTCACCTTGCTTTTGACCGCGTGGGTATCAAGCGGCTTAAGAAGAAAATCCACCGCGCCGCTTTCATAACCTTTAAACATAAAACTCTGCTCTTTGGCAGTCGCGGTCACAAATATAATCGGGATGCTTTTAGTCTTTTTCGCTCCTCGCATGAGTTCAGCAAGTTCAAAACCGCTCATGCCGGGCATTTGGACGTCAACGAGCGCTACTGCAAATTCATGGACCATCATAAGCTCCAAGGCCTCAGTCCCTGATTTGGCTTTGAAAATATCGATGCCCTCATGCCTCAGTAACCCTTCTAGGGCAAGAAGATTGTCCTTCAGATCATCGACAAGAAGAATCTTTGAGTTCACCATTGTTCCCTCATTTGAAAAATCCGATCCTTTTTTGCAAAAGGATCGAAGTATTTTGCATATTGTGAGAACTGAATTGTTTCATGCAGGCCCAAACCTAAGAACCCTTGTCCGCAAAGCGACTCGTGAAAAAGCCCAAACACCCTGTCCTGAAGCTCACGATCAAAATAGATCAGAACATTTCGGCACGAAATCAGATGCGTTTCTGAAAACACAGCATCAGTCACGAGACTATGATCCGTAAAAGTAATATTTTTCTTCAAATCGCTATTGAATGTCACTGAACCAGTATCAACCGTATAGTAATCTGATAATGAACGCTTGCCACCGGCCTTTTGGTAGTTATGGGTGAATTGTTGAATGACGTTCAAACTTAAAACGCCTTTTTCAGCTTTTTCAAGTCTTCTTTGATTGATATCAGTGGCGTACAGGGTTGTACGCTCAAGCAAATCTTCTTCTTGAAGCAGAATCGCCAGCGAATAGACTTCTTCTCCGGTACTGCATCCAGCGACCCAAATCTTAAGGGAAGGATATGTTTTAAGATGTGGGAATACCTTTTCACGGAGTGCTAGAAAATAGGTAGGATCACGAAACATCTCGCTTACAGGGATAGTGAGCGATTGAAGCAAATCGTAAAAACACTTTGGATCTTGAAGAACTTTTTCTTGAAGCGCCGTCAGCGAGGGGCACCCCATCAGGTCCATCGCATGGACTAACGCCCGCTTCATCGAAGCGAGCGCATAGTGACGAAAATCGTAACTGTATTTAGTATAAATAGACTCAAATAAAATCTTTGGTTCTATATCAAACTGCGGGATGAAAGTCGGTTTCATGAACCTTAATCCCTTCCCAATTTGGCATCCAAACCCGGATGACCGAGAAGAGCTGATGAAGGTCAATGGGCTTGGCAAGATAATCATTCGCCCCTGCCTCCATGCAAAGCACTTGATCATTCCTCGTAGCTTTAGCTGTCACAGCGATGATGGGCAATTTTGCAAATCGTTTTTGTTTTCTAATCTCCTGTGTGGCTTGAAAGCCATTCATCTCAGGCATCATGATGTCCATAAGAACGAGATCCATCAGGGGATATTCCTCGAGCCTTGTCAACGCTTCCTTTCCGTTGCGTGCAACCACAATATTGGCACCTTTTTCCTCTAAGGCCGCTGTCAGCGCAAAGATATTCCTAACGTCATCATCGACAACAAGAATTTTCCTGCCCTCAAAAATATCTTCACTGCTCCGTAACGTTTTTAACATCTGCTGCCTTTCGGGTGAAAGCTTTGATTCGACGCTGTGAAGAAAAAGGCTGATCTCATAAACAAGCCGCTCCGGAGACTTAGCTCCTTTAATAATGATCGAGCGGGAATACTTACGCAGTTGGTCTTCTTCATCCCTGGAAAGTGAACGTCCGGTATAAACGATGACAGGCGGGAACGACGCCAAATTTTCTTGCTCACTCATTTTCTTTAGGAACTCTTCACCTGACATATCCGGAAGTTTTAGGTCAATGACCATGCAATCATAGACGGTCTTTTTAAGAGCATCAAGCGCCTCTCCGGCCAATGCCACCGCAGTGACTTCAATATCTGGATTAGCGATGAGTTTAACGATGCTTTCTCTTTGAAGCTTGTCATCCTCGATGATCAAAACACGCTTGTTCTTCTGGACAAGCTTGGATTCGAACTTGGCAAAAGCCTGTTTTAACGCTTCACGTTTAGCAGGCTTTAAAATGTATCCAATCGCCCCCATTTGAAAAGCCTTTTCCATATAGTCATGAACAGACGCGATATGAACCGGGATGTGCCGGGTCGCTTGATTTTCTTTAAGCTGATCAAGCACCGTCAATCCCGAATGATCAGGAAGCATCATGTCAAGCATGATCGCATCTGGAATAAGACTTTGGGCCAACTCAAGCCCTTCCTCGGCGTCTTGGGCGACCACGCATTTGTAATGAAGCTCATGGGCAAGCTCATAAAGAATATGGGTAAACTGAGGATCATCTTCGATCACCAGAAGTGTTCTTCCTGGCGATTGAAGAGCGTTTCGATCATCTAAAAAGGGTGCCGACCTGACTCGCTCGACACGCGAGTTGGGTACAGGAATAACAGCTGACGGTGAATAGGTCTTCGGAGATGCTGACTCGATACGGGAATCGTCATAGGTCTCGGGCACAAGAAGAGTAAAGCGGCTTCCTTCACCAGGAGCACTTTCGACCTCAATAGTTCCACCCAAAAGACGGGCGAGATCCCGTGAAATTGAAAGCCCAAGGCCCGTGCCTCCGTATTTGCGGTTGGTTGTCCCATCAGCTTGACGAAATGCCTCAAAAATAACTTCTTGTTGAGCTTGTGGGACACCGATACCGGTGTCGATCACCGAAAGCGAAAGCTTTCCGATAGAACTTCGAGACACACGAAGCGTGACCTGGCCTTTTTCCGTAAACTTAAACGCATTTGAAAGCAGATTCTTTAGGATTTGCTGCAATCGTTGACTATCCGTGATCATCGTATCCGGTACATTAGGATCAATTTTTATTTGAAACTTGAGTTTCTTTTCTTGAGCTAACGGCTCAAAAGTTTTTTCAAGGCTATTTAAAACTTTAGGGAGAAATACACTCTCAGGCCTGATCTCAAGCTTTCCAGCTTCGACTTTCGAAAGATCCAAAATATCATTGATGAGATTAAGGAGATCGTTGCCTGCTGAAGAGATAGAATGCGCGTATTGGATCTGCTCTTGGGTCAAATTTCCACCTGCGTTGTCCGCGAGAAGTTTTGCCAAGATCAATGAACTATTGAGCGGGGTGCGAAGTTCATGAGACATATTAGCCAAAAATTCAGATTTGTACTGGCTTGCCCGTTGAACCTCGTCAGACCTTTCTTCAAGAAGTGTTTGAGCTTTGTTAAGGGCTTCATTATTTGCGTTTAAAATATCCCGTTGTTCTTCAAGCTGCTCGTTGGTTTGTTCAAGCTCTGATTGCTGGCTTTTGAGTTCCGTCTGAGACTCTTGAAGCGCACGCGCCTGGTCTTCAAGCTCATCATTAGTGGCTTTCAACTCACCTTGCTGGGTTTGAAGTTCCTCGGTTAGATTCTGGGATCTTTCGAGAAGTTCTTGCTGCTTCTTACGGCTAATCGAGGTATTGATCGCAATCCCGATATTCTCGGACACGTGCTCTAGAAATATTTTTTGGTGCTCGGAAAAAGTGGTGAACGAAGCCAGCTCAATCACACCGTTGACTTCTCCCTCATAAAAAACAGGAGCTAAAAGAAGCGACCGTGGGGTTGATTCCCCTAAATCAGACCTAATTTTTCCAAAATAATGTGATGGAACTTTTTCAAGAAGGATAGGCCTTTTTTCAAGTGCCGCCTGACCGACAAGGCCCTCTCCAAATGGAATCGTCTTTTCTTTATCTTCAAGTTTTGCGTAAGCATAACCACTCACGCGCTTGAGAGTCTTTTCTTCGGTAACATAATAAAAAGCACCCATTTGAGCATTCAAAAACGGCGCCAAGTGGCTCAAGACGCTTTGCCCTAGGCGTGAAACATCCTGCTCTCCCCGCATCTTATCATTAAGTGTAATTTGGCCTTCGCGTAAAAATTCCAGCTCACGTGCTTTTTCTCTGAGGGACGCTTCAGCATGCTTCCGTTCCGTGATGTCACGTTCGGTAGTGGCAATTCCCGTTAGTTTGCCTTTGTCATCTGTGAGCTTGGTATTGATAAGCCAAACATCAAGGATCCTGCCATCTTTATGTTTTCGTTTTGTTTCCAAATTAGGTAATAATTCGCCGCGTTTAAGAGAAGCAAGAAATCCTCGTGCTTCTTCTTGATATTCTGTAGGCACGGTATCGACGATATTTTTTCTCAGGGCCTCAGCTTCTGAATAGCCATACATGGTTTCAGCACCACGGTTCCATGCTAAAATATTTCCTTCTAAATCCTGGAAGGTAATCGCATCATTGGAATCTTGAATGACCGTCGCCATCCGGCGGAATTTTTCCAACGCTCCCATGCGCTCGGAAATGTCACGTTCGGTGGTCGCAATTCCGGTTAATTTTCCTTTATCATCAGTAAGTTTGGTATTGGTGAGCCAAACATCAATGATCCTGCCGTCTTTATGTTTTCGTTTTGTTTCTAAGGTCGGCACCAACTCTCCACGTTTAAGAGAGTAAAGGAATTCACGCGCTTCTTCCTGATAGGCCTTGGGCACGGTATCAACGATATTCATGCTAAGGGCTTCCGCTTGTGAATAACCGTAAATACTCTCAGCAGCCTTGTTCCATGCCAGGATATTACCTTCTAAATCCTGGAAGGTGATCGCATCATTAGAATCTTGGATAACGGTCGCCATCCGACGAAATTTTTCCAGTGTTTTCGTTTGCTCAGTGATGTCACGCCCCGTCGTTGCAACCCCCGTAAGCTTGCCCTGGTCATCAACAAGTTTGGTATTCGTGAGCCACACATCGATGATACGCCCGTCCTTGGTCTTGCGTTTGGTTTCAAGCGAAGAAACAAGCTCGCCGGAATTTAATGCGGCGATGAAATTCATAGCCTCGGATTGATGCGATTCAGGAACAGTGTCTACGATGTTCATCTGGAGCGCTTCGGACTCAGAGTATCCGTAAATGATTTCTGCTCCGCGGTTCCAAGCTAAAATCCGTCCTTCCAAATCCTGAATGGTGATAGCGTCATTGGAATCTTGAATGACGGTGGCCATACGTCGAAGCCGCTCTTCATTACTCCCGATTTGAACGTCGGCATGCACCGAAGAAACCGCATGCTTTGATTGAAGGATACGATTCTTTTTGAGGGTTGAGGTTTTTCTAATTTTCATACATGCACCGGAGTAGAAGAAATGTAAGCTTCCGTAGCATGTGATAAATTTTTAGCTGTCCCCCATTGGGCTTGAATAGAATGCACCGCCTTTGACCAAAATCCCTCTTCTGAATTACGACGAGAGAACCCTTGATTAGTTGTCAGCGATACATATATCTTCAACGCCCTTTGGGCACAGTCTTTCATTAAGAAATTTCCAGCCGTTGCTTTGCATGCTTTCTTGATTATTTTAATTTGAGAAACAGGTAATTTCTTAAGCCATACTAAAGCATCAACAAAATCTTCAATAGATTCATTCTTAAGTAAACGGCCATTCACACCATCTTTGACGACCTCCCGAACACCAGGTGCGTCAACGGCCACCACAGGAATGCCTGCCGCCATAGCTTCGGTGATAACCAATCCTTGTGTTTCGCTTTGCGAAGCAAAAACAAAGGTATCCATCGCATGATAGGCGTCTACCAAATCTTTTCCTTTAAGCATGCCTGCTAAATGCAAACGGTCAATGACTCCTTCTTGGGCCATGATCTCTTTAATGGGCTCTTCAGAAGGTCCTGTGCCGCCTATTAAAAAATGAGCCTTGGGTTCTTTCTTTAAGAATTGGGCAACTGCACGCGTTACAAATTCTAAATTCTTTTCAGGAGCGAGCCTCCCCACATGACCCACCACAAAAGCATCTGCAGGAATATTTAATTTTTTACGAAAAGCTTTCCCAGCTCCTCTGGCAAACTGATCTGTATAGATCCCGGTGGGAACCACATTAATATTGGTAGTCACTCCCCTTTCCTTCATCATCAGCATAACACTTTCACTGGGAGCAAAAACCTGGTCAGCCAGATTGGCATAGCCCGTTGATAATTCAATCATAAAACGTTTGAGGGCCTCGATATTACCAGGCATATAATGAACATTTTCCTCATAAAGGCTATGATGGGTGAAAACTAATGGCACATTATATTTGGAAGCGATCCTAAGAGCTGTATCCCCAATTAGAAATGGATGCTGGGAATGAACAATATGGGGAATAAAATCACCCAAGGCCTTTGTCAACGTTCCCTGAATGGGTAATTGCACAGAAAAATTTGACCCATTGTAATGCTGAAACGCTGGAATTCGAATCACATCTTCTTCCGGCTCCATATCAGGAAGCTCAGGAGCTACAATAATGACCCTGTGCCCTGCCTCCCGGTATTCTTTAGCAAAACTAATAACTGATTTCTCTAATCCACCTACCATTGGCTTATACGTGTTGGTCATCAATAAAATATTCATTTTTTATCTCCTTGTCCTGGATCCCCGCCTTCGCGGGGATGACAGACTGGTGAGTCAATTTTTAATTCGATTAGTGCTTTTCTTGCAGCCATACAAATGGCTTCATAAGAATCTTTTGTACCCATTTTCAATCCTTCCTTTTCCAAATCTCCGGGCAAAAGTGGTTTGCCGAACCTCACCTTGATCGGATATAATTTGGGATACTTGGCTGTACTCGGCCACGCTTGATGAGCTCCGTCGATAAACACAGGCACAAGCATGGCACCAGTCACCTTAGCCAAAATACCAAAACCTTTTTTAAATTCTCCAATTTCGCCGGTAGTACTACGCAATCCTTCCGGAAAAAAACACAGGCCCTTGCCATTTTTTAATACAAAATAACAACTACGCAGTGCCTCCAAAAAATGTTTTGAGAAGTCAAAAGGGATAAATCTTCCCATTTTAACGAAATTCCTTAATACACGATTTTTAATAAACGGCCTGAAGAAATAGGGACCAAAGACAAAGTAAAAAATCTGAAACACCGGCCTGCGCGGCAAACATGCACCAATGGCTGGCCCGTCAAGAAAACTCGTATGATTGCCATATAAAATATAGGCACCTGTTATAGGCACATTCTGTGAGCCTTCTGATTTAATTTTAAAAAATATTTTAAACATCAAACAATCAAAGGCTGTAAAAAGAAAACGAAAAACCCAAGCGAAAAAACCCGTAGTCAACTCGAGCATCTGCATGGTTTCTTCTTGAGGAGGTACGTTTAAATGTTCTTTCCAGTAGTCCTCTCCTATAGCTACTCCTTGATCTTCCATAGGAATATCTTTTGCCCCTCTTAAAGCCTCGGTTATTCCTAAAATAAGATCCTTCACACTAAAAGCCTGTGAGATCGTCTCTACTTTTAAATCAGCGCTGAAAGCTGATTCAAGGCCAGAGGTAAGCTCAATCCTGCCTAATGAATCGATGCCCAGATCAAGCTCCAAAGAATCCCCCAGGATAATCGGCATTCTGATACCACTTTGCTTTTTAAGACATTCCAAAATTCTTTTTCCAACAACTGACTCTATCAACACATTATCCTCAATCGAAAGTTCTCCTGATACTGGCAGGGCGCCTTCCTTGCCAGCTATAACTCGAGGTTCGTATATTTCTTTAATCTCACATCTATTTAATTTCCCCAACGTAGTAAGCGGCAAATCTTCAAGCGTTATAGTAAAACCGTTAAGCCTTTTATAAACAGGAAGCTCTTCGGAAGCATTATCAAATCTCTCCTTAAATACGAAACGTAAATTGACTTCTCCAAATTCCCTAAAATTATCAAGATTAGGCTGAATGATGGCCCAAAGCACTTCTGATGTCCTGATGCTTTCCATTCCAGAGACGGTAAAAACACACATTTCTTTGACCGGAGCAATCTTTGTATAAAATTCTTCCAGTTCCTGTGGATAAATCTTTTCTCCTGAATTCAACATAATAAAATCATCATAGGGTGGAGTAAGAACTTCTGTCACTATTGGCCTCTACTTTCAATTCAAGAGAACTAGTTGCCGGAGTAATCCTGACCTTTTTAAAACCAGGCAATTGAATATCAATAATTGGTTCTTTCTTAAACCATTGACCATGCCATTCGATAAGGACACCCTCATCATCTTGTGGTTTTATGGAAATTTGAATATCTCCAAAACTTGTTGGTGCCCATCCCAAACTCATGACTTGTTTTTTATCAAGCCAAACTTGAGGAATACCTGAACACAAAATCAACCCCTCATTTTCTTCCCGGACAAAACAATTGCGTATCATTAAAACCCATTCTGCCGCGGCCCATACATGCTGTCCATCCCCCATACAACCGCCACCCGTGCGAGGATGTATTGACTCTGGCCATTGCCCTGTGGATGAAGCCAATTTGGCGACTGCAGTCATCAAAGCAAAATACCTGGGATCACCTGCACGTAAAAGTACTTGAGCTAAATGTAACGTAAGGTACGGATTGATACCTGAATGGGTCATGTCATGAAAGAATCCACCATGAACCAAATTTTTTTCCATTAAAAAGTTAGCCGTATCTAAAACCCTTGGGTCGCTCGGTCCAAAAACTCGTAACGGATAGCTGGCAACCATCGAGCCGATTGCTCCGGTATCCATACGCCGATAGGGAGAAGCTGGTATCGCAGGTCTTATTAAACGCTCTTCAACTGTTTTTAAACTTTGATTAATGCTTTCCAATATTGAATTGGATTCCTCTTCAAAATTGACAGCTTCATCAGTATCCTTATTCGCCATACACAAAAATGCTGCAGCTTTTAATCCAGCAACAGCCCAAAAATCATCCCAATAATAAAAATCATTAGGCCCCAAATGCTCGGCGCTAAATCCTGAAGGCAATAAACCGGAATGAGGCGATAAAGGATTATTAGATAAACGTTTTTTACAAATCCACCTGCCTCCTTTGATAATTGATTCCTTCCACTCGGCTGGTGGAATGTTTCCAGTCATCTCACAATACTGACCCATGATCCACAACGCTTCACCGTTTGAATCCCACTCGCCTTCCTGAGACAAAAAATAACCCTGAGCTGTCTGACGGGCGCGAAAACAATCCAAAGCCCTATGCACACGCTGTTTTAATCCGACACATAACAAAGCATATAATATAAATGCGGCATCACGAAACCAAAATCGCTTGTAAATAAAGGGCCCAGGATAAACTTCCTTGGGAGAATGCAAGATCATGGTGTGGATAGCCGCTTGATAGAGAAATTGAAAATGTTCATCGGGTATTTGTAATACACACACCCCTTGAAGACTCTCCTGCCATGCCTCTTGGGAAGTTAAATCTCCGCCGTCTGCTTTATTAATTTTATTTTTTGTTAAGGGTACGGAAATGGTGATTACTTGCGCTTGTCCTGCTTCCAACCTATATATTGCTGCAGCAGTAGCCATGCCAACCTTGCAGGAAACGGCTTGATCATTCTCTTCTGAAATTAAATGTCTATAAACATCCCCCTGATGATACTCAGAAAATACACATTTATCCGGTGGCTTATCAAAATAAATAAGATTTTCTTTATTAATTTGCCAACCCAAGGAGCTTTCTACTAGATTAATGCTATGTATAAAACTGATACCTTCCGGATTATAGGGTCTTAAAGAAACAACTAAATTTGCCTTATTGCTTGCGGATCCGGTAACCTTAAGCTGACAAACAGGTGCTTGGGCTGATTCAATCACCTGAGCTTTCAATTGTAATTTTAATTGACCGAAGTTTGATTCTGTAATCACACAAAGATTATCATCCATCAACATCTTTTGTGATACATTTGGGCAACGCGAAGGAATTAACGGCAAGCCTTCATCTGGAATAATCCAAACATCAATAGACCAGCTATCATAAAAAGGAGTTAAAAGCCCCCGAGGATCTACGAGAGGATATTCACTGCCACCTGGAACACCTAAAGCTGTCCAATTGCGATGAGTGAGATTGATTTGAGTAATCGAAAATGACCGCGGGATAAATGCATCGTTTTGAGGATCATATTGACATTCCACCCAATACGGCCATACCCAATCAAGATTATGCTGGATGGCTAAACTATTGATCAATCCACGGGCATGAAAAACAACGCCTGAACGTATCAACTCCGTTGGGGCTGCTACTTCTGATGGTTGCGCAAAATTCTGTAATTGGGATAGAAGCTTGATCGGATCTAAAAACCCTTGGGCTCGAGCAGCTTTTCTGACTAAATATCTCCAGGGAAACCATTGCCACCATCTAAAGCAACCCTCTTTTTTTCTAAAAACCCACCATTTAAGACCGACAAAGGTAAACAGCCCTGTTATGGACGTGGCAATGATTAAAGCTGCGAAAACGGCCCTGGGCCAGTGGCTTAGGACGAGATGATTGACTAAAATATTAATCCCTAAGGCTAAAAAATTAGCGAACGCATAACGAATGACTTCGCCCAAGGAAGGTTCATTGTTTTTAAATGTCCAGTATTTATAAAGTAAATACCCGACTATTCCGGCTGTTGTAAAAGAAATTCCTTTGGCGACACTATATGGCAAAAAATGAAATAAAACGAAATAAATACTAAAGTCAGTGGCATTGGCAATAGTTCCCGCGATACAAAACCTGATAAATTCATTCTTTTCCTTCGTATCAATTTTCAGAAGATTCCTTGCTCTCTTTATTAACGACTGAATTGACCACGGCGTGAATTCCAGTGAATTGGCTCCATGTTTCTTCTCTAAACAAATAGACAAAGATAGCTGTTGCCCCCAACAGCTCTATTGCGCCCAGTAATAGAGCTACGGTGAATTTCGTTTCACTGCTCCACATGGAATAGGTGAAAAAGGCTGATTGGATCAAGGTTAGGCCATTGGTAAGGAACACAAAAGAAATCGAAATGAATAAAGCTGCCAGGAAAAAAAGCCGCGTTTTATGCACTCCCACCACGTACATCTGGGCGGCTTTTATTTTCATCAAAGAAGATCTATTTTTAAATCTCCTGACAAAATTCAAAAGAAGAAAAGAAGACAATAATTGACTGATTAATCGTCGGATATCCATGGCACACCATTATCATTTAAGAATTATTTACGTTTTGATCCCATCAAATAACCCAATAAAAGAGATGCTGCAGCGGTCCCAGCGATATAAACCCACGGATCCTTATGCACGCGCTTATCCACATCACTCGCTATTTCAATGACCTTATCACGGCCTTGAGCAATCGCCTCTTTGCCTTGTTCTACCCCGGCTGCCATTGCCTCCTGGATATGTGCGTATCTGTTGCCTATGATGCCTTTTAATTCATCTCTCTTTTCCTTAGCTGCTTCGTTCAAAAGTTCGAGGGCTTCAGAGATCTTTGCATTGCTTGTCCTGATATGTGTTTCTGTTGTCATAATAATTCTCCTTTATTTATAGTTATATCCAGTTGAGGCTTTCATTCTATAAAACCAACAAGAATGAATCAATAGCACCTAGGTCTAATAGATCATCGTCGGACTAATATAAAAAAGATTGCCACACCCTAAAAACAGGATGCGGCAATCACTTGTTGAAATGTTCTTAAGACTAAACTATTACACCAGCATTATGCTGCCATCTGCTGAACTTCTCCACTATTCATCCCTAAAAACGTGGGTAAACTTTTCAAAGGATAAATATAGAAAACCTGCGCTGTAAGGCCAGATCCTGTCGTGATGCTCGTAGTAAGAGCTGTATCAGTCGCAAAGGTGATCGTCCCACCCTGATTGCGCACATCTAATGGTGTGGAGCTTCTTGTTAAATCGATACCACCGTCCGCTGGCTCAATGGAGCTGTTTACCGCGGCAAGATTTGACAATACCTCATGCGTAGAGTCAGGAGTGACCGTTGCCACAACATTCGCCTGACCACTTGCATTTTGAACAACGAGAATAGCCGTCTGTATGGCCTGACTTTCAACCGGAGTCAAACCTGATGTAGGCACAGCCTGTAACTGCCCTAATAATGGTTGCCCATAATTTTGCCAATCTGTAACACCTTCTGCAGCAAATGCACCAGCAAATACTTGATATAGAATTGGAGTAGGACCTGGAATAAAGGCTAACGTCACAACTCCTTGTTCCAGATGAACTGCCGGTATTGGAGTAGCAAAATTCATAGCTACATATTGGGAGTCTGGAAAGAACACAACTCCATCCGCAACACCATTAGCCTTAATAAAAACAGGTTTATCAGCATCGGGAATCTTTCCATTCGTCAAAATTTGATTCTGGGCAGCGGTTAATTGTGCCAACCCTGGTGTCGTAAATCCTGCTGAAGGACGTCCTGCCACTTGCTTATCATCCTGTAGGGCCTGTACCACGCTTAACTCGGCCGCAGTCGCTGCAGGTGTGCCGAACGCTAATGCTTGGCCATTCACATTAATCGCACTTGCACCATAATTAAAGGTGTAATTATTTGTTTGTGATGTATTAGGATCTGTGACACTCATGCTCAAAGGACTAAATGAGTTGATGATATTGCTCTTATACCCGCCAATGTAAACACCTGTGGGGGCTTTGGTAGTAGTACCCCCACCACTGCCAGCGCACCCTACCATCAGTACTGCAAGCCCAACTCCTAATCCTGCAATAGTGTTCCTAATGGAACTACCCATCATGCGATCATTCAAAACATATATATTTCTTGGCATGCCATTTACTGTAAACCCACCAGCAAAATACTTGCGAGGAATAATCTCGCTAGTAGCCGAATCTTTTTCTTCACTGATAATATTAAAAGCACCTTTCTTATAGGCTTGTACATATTGCTGCCAGATCTTCGCTGCAGCAGCCTTATCCGCTACATTCACGCCTGCCACCTTGCCGCGATTGACATAGGCTGAGGATAGAATACTTCCTTGCATCCGTTCCTTATACCACATGGCTAAAATGATTGAACTATACACCTGACGCAAGGGGGCAAAATTGGCACCTGTATTGACCTCTTTTTCCAACATCGGAATAATGATCTGGCGCGTAATATCTCTGGATAACTTTTGTGCTGCTGTTAAAGTACCCAACTGAACAGCACCAACAGCAACAGCCTGCGCGTGTTTCTGAGTGGCAATATAATCTGATTCCAGCATAACCTTCAAACTGGATTGCACCACAAAGGCGGTGGCCTCATTATTACCCAACTTCTCATAAATAACAGCCTTATCTGGCATGATCCATACTTTATTAAAAGTATTCACCGGAATCTGTGTCGTTCCGAACTGTTTTTGAGCCTGTGCATATATACTAGCCCAAAACTTTTTACCAGACTCACCTTGGGGGAACATCAAAGAAGCAGTGATCTGTTTGAGCAAATAATCCTGGCCCAAAAGATCGCGGCCCATTTCAGTCTGGCCAAATTTTTCGGAAATAACACGATTTTTTTCATAAGGAGAAAGATTGACCCAAATTTCACTGTCAGGCACTGTTAATGTCGTCAAAAAATATTTGAGAAGACGATTGGATGTTTCCTTAAGGCTGGCCTGAACTACGGGATCAATCTTGCCACTCAACATGGCTGCACGACCCTTATCACCAGGGTCTAAAATAAAATTAAAATTAAGCGGGTCATTGGTAAAAACTTTGATACCACGCAAGACCGGTGGATTAATTGGATTTGAAAGCGCCACCATTGTCCCAGGTGCTGGGAGCGGAGCTAAATCTTTGCCCATTAATGACTGCGCATATGACGGGGACACAATGCTGGTGAAGATAAAGCTGGTACAAATCAAAAACGATAAAATTCTTCTGAACATATACTGCCTCCTGGATGTACTTTTTTATTAAATTTTTTTGAAATGGAACCAATGTTCCTATGGGTAAGATATACAGTGGGGGAAGAAGAATCAATTATACCAAGGTTTAATAGGTGTTAAACCC
>JABDGZ010000019.1:32508-32572 GCA_013285735.1 Candidatus Omnitrophota bacterium
TATTTAACCAGCTGGCAATATCAAAATATTTCTTGGAAACGTCATATAATTTATGACCTTCCAT
>JABDGZ010000020.1 GCA_013285735.1 Candidatus Omnitrophota bacterium
ATATTGATATTATTAAAAGCTTGTGGAAGGTCTCCCTGCTCTGCATAGGTATAGCCTAAATTATTGTAGGCAATAGCGTCTCGAGGGTCCAATATTGTAGCTTGAGTAAAATCTGTTATAGCTTGGGAATAATTCTTTTGTTTGCTATAAACTAACCCTCGATTAATCCAGGCTTTCGTATCTCTCGGATTCATTTCAATGGACTTTGTACAAAATTCTATAGCCTTATTAAAATTACCTAAATGATAAAATGAAAGTCCAAGGCCATCATAGGCTTTATTATCATCAGGATGAAATTCGATAACTTTATAAAAATCCGCTATGGCAAAAGTAAAGTTCTCTGATTTATTATAGGCTAGCCCGCGATCAAAGTACGCGGCAGAACTGTAGGGGAACATATCTATCACTTTTGTATAATCTTTTATGGCTTGAGCAAAATTCCCACTTTTTCTCTCTTCTTTTGCATCTTTAAAGAGCATTTTTGCGGTATGTATGTTATATATTCTTGATAGTTGAGGTGCGCCAAAAAATACTCCTAATACAATCAATGCGCTGATTATTATTCCTATAATAGTTTTGAGCGTTTCTTTATCGGCTGCTTTCTCTCCACTTTCTTTAAGACGTTTAGATGCGCTATCTTCAAAATCATCGATAAGTTTTAGAGACCTTTGATAGTCCTGAACTGGAACAAGAAGCCTGACCAATGAAAATCCTGCTGTCACTTCCAATGAATTGCTCCAGTCCTCAATAACAACTTCTATGCCTTCTTCTTGTAGTAGAGATTGGTATTTTAGTCCAACATTTCTGTTAAATTGACCGAGGAGTATCAAATTTTTCATTATTAAAATCTCCGTTAACTCAAATCCTTCAAATAATCGGAACGCATTGAATTAACCATATTCTAACCCAAACAAAAACCCTTCGCAACTTATTAGGCCACGAAGGATCAGTGTTATTTTTAGTCTCATTTTAGTCACAAAGACTATATAATTTTGAAATGAATTTATAAGTTATTAGGAATAAATAACTTATGCATCATAAAATAAATGGTCGGGAAGGCGGGATTCGAACCCACGACCTCTTCGTCCCGAACGAAGCGCGCTAGCCAACTGCGCTACTTCCCGAAAATCTTTATTGTTATATAAGGGCGGTATTTTAACAGCCCGAAGGCTCGAGGTCAACAGACGAATTCTATTGTATGCCTAAAAATTGACGTAAATTCCTCATAGGCTAGATATTAATAATCACTGGTACAAAACCAGGAGCATTTTGCAGTTGCGCAAGCTGGGCCGCATCAAGATGAAACTTAATCGCCTCACCGGCGTTTTGTGTCTGTAGATTCATGTTGGCAGATGTAAAATTAATACCACCTGTCCCATTTTGTGAAGCTGTGCCCACATTACTCCTAAATCTAGTAAGGGGATTTATCGCTGAACTAGCATCCATCGCAACATCGGCAGGTATTCCTGTCAATGAGACTGTCACATGCTTGTCTCCGTTACTCTGATTTGATGTAAAATTTATATCTCCCCCCATATGATGCATTTCTTGACGTGCGTTATCCCAAGCCGTGTCAGATCCGTCCATTGGGTTAACAAATTCTTTCTCACCCAATCCCCAGGTTATATCTATTTTAAGTCTATTTTCTTCGATAGAAGAAATCTGTATTTTAATCTTATCATTTGAACCTCTTCCTACATGCTGTTCACGAGCATAATAAATAGCTTTCTTTAAAGCTTGCTGGACCCTAGGAATATTCTCTACAGCAATCGCACTTTTAATGCCAACTCCATACTTAATATCAAACAATCGTTGCCGATCCAAATTAAGATTTTCGTCGCCGTGAAAAACAGAATTGATTATACTAGCGATAAATTGAGTTAAACTTGGTCGCACTGTTGAATTCGTCGTATCACCATCTAGTACAAATAACTTTAACTGCTCTGGAGGCATCTGCACTTCTGGGACCACAGGCATAGGTGGCGTAGGCACAGGAGGATGGAAAACAAGGCTATATTCCCCCCCGAATAACCTATCAAAATCTCTCATGATATCACCTATGACTTTTCTCTTTCTTAATTGCGCCTGTTCATCATCTGTTACAGGTTTTACTTCACGATCGTAAGTCTCGGTCACAAATTTTTGAAGCATTGCAAGAAGCACCTTTCCTGTCGGTTGTAATTTGTTCCAAATTTTATTAAACTTAGTATCTAAAATTTCTACAGGTCTTGCTATATCCCCTTGATTTTGCTTTAAACGTACCAATGTTGCAGATCCTGGCACTTCTTCTAAAACACCTGTTTTTGAATCCATTAGTTTCTGCAGCGCTCTTTTTCCATCTTTCGGAGTATTCCTCAAGATATAATAAAAATATTTTTTCTGGGCAACAGTCCACTTGTTATCTAGAAAATCAATAAATTCACGCTTACTCATCCTATTGAATTTATCCTCAATCTTACCATTAGGTGCAACCAATGCATTTTCTGCATCTGTCAATTCTTCCCATATCCTATCTACCTGCTCTCTATCAAGAAGTATTGTATTTGACAATTCTTCTTTTGTAACAACCCTATCTGGAGCAACGATAGAAAACGTTCTTTTCCCAACAGTCCCATCTAAAAAACTTAAGAAAGGTGCCATTGCCTTAAATTCTATAAGCATCTCTGGATTAGGACCATTCAACAGAGCTCCCCTTGAAATTTTATTTGCCCTTAAAATCCTTTTTCTTTCGTTTTCCAATCGTATTATTCTTTCTCGATTCTTTTTTGCAGTGGACACCTGAGATACTATCATTGGCAACGTTGTCCTAGACTGATCCAACACCACATCCATCGCCTCATCACTCTTTGTAGTTTCTTCTTTAACAATATTTTCTGATCCCACTTGACTGGATAGTCCCTCAGATAAAACAGGGGAAACCGATTGCAATACCCATTGGGAATTGTAAGGGTAACTACTATAAATTTTCCTACTAGGATCCAATACAATAATTGTTGATCGCCGGCTATCAACCGCTGCAATTAATCCATCACCTAACGGATAAGAATACTGTATCCAATCACTATGATAATGGCGTTCCATTTCTGGATTAACAGGAAGAGTTGAGAAATCATACGAAGCAATTGGTTTATAATTATGATCGTATTCCAATAATTTACCACTTCTTGAATTTGAAAGCAGATAGCCATTACCATAAGCAATAAAACCATGCGGTTTATCCAAATTTGAATCGATAGTCCTCATTTTTCCTGTTAACCGATCAATTTCGACAAGTTTTCCAACATGAAATAAAGTAGCAATAAACTTATCGGCTGTCTTTCCATAGAAGACACCATTGGGATCAAGGATTCTGAAAGCTTGTCCTATCCCTAATGGATGCTCGACTTGATCTGGGTTTATAACAACAATACTTTTTGAGGTAGCATGCGCACCCTGTTGGGCTCTTTGCACAGCTTGTTCATACGTTAGAATCTCCCCCTTACTACGAGGAAGTACTTGTCCTTGTTCATACACTGAAACATGTTCATTAGTATTAAAACCTTGTTTCCATGCTGACCACTCATAAATAATACGGTGTGTTGAATGCTTAAAATCTATTTCCAATTCGAAAAAACGATCAATTCCACCAGAGCTAACAAGAACCCTGTTTTTTATAAAAGGATGGAACTCAATGGTATGTAACCCTCTAAACCTAGGGTCCCGTATAGGATTTCCTATTGGTTTTCCTGTAAATGTGTCTAAAACAACAATCTCATCAGCAAAAGCTACTAAGGTTATATCATCCCTCATGGCGACAGCTTTAGGCTCAGCGCCTCCTATTTGCCAGGTAGATTTTTCTCTGCTCATGTTATGGCCTAACTGAAGAACCATAACAAATGCATTTCTATCTACATCGCGAAGCGGTGCAGCTAATTTATTAGATTTAGGATCCCATTTTGATGTCCTTAAAGCTAAACTTGCTGGTGTATTAATTTCTTTCACAACAAGAGTTACTG
Organism: Candidatus Omnitrophota bacterium; assembly: GCA_013285735.1. Classification (GTDB taxonomy): domain Bacteria; phylum Omnitrophota; class Gorgyraeia; order Zapsychrales; family Fredricksoniimonadaceae; genus JABDGZ01. The sequence continues at coordinate 3,996 of JABDGZ010000020.1, forward strand.
GCTGACCTGACCCCAAAGAATCCACTTTTTGAAAATCTCTGTTTAGATCGAATTCTTTAATGGGGCTCTCCCTTGTCGCTCCCCGCATCGCCTGATCTCCTGTAACATTCATCGCCAAATCAGGACCATGAATAGCCTGACGAATACTACTAACATGTTTTAAAATCGCTCTCTTAATACGCGCATAACCCGCGCTCAATATATTTGCTGAAACTTCAAACAAACTATCTGTTTTATTGGCATCTATAGAAGCATCCGTGTCGGATTTAGTAGTATCTTCATAGCTTTGTATACCGCTTAATGTTAAAAGGCTAAAACCGCCTGAAAAATACTTCCTTGGGATTGTTTCTTGAGATAACACGTCTGTTTCTTCTTTAATGTAATTAAACACACCCTTCTTAAAAGCTTTTAAATACTGTTGATAGATCCTTTCTTTTTCATTCGGATCATCAATGTTGACACCAGCGACCTTCTTTTTATCTGCATAGACCTGTTCTAAAATACTATCTTTAATTTTCTTTTTGTACCACGTGGCCAAAATAAGACTGTTGTATACTTGACGGAGTTGGGCAAAGTTCTGATTATCGTTGACTTCACGGGTCAATTCGGGGATGACGATTTCGCGGACGACTTGGGAGCCGAGGTCGCTTGTCGTAGGAAACATGTTATCATGTTGGCCTTGGTGCTTTTGCAAAGACAAATAATCCTGCTCAAGCATGACCTTCAATCGACTTTCCACCACGTAGGCTGTTCCTGCTTTGGCATTTTCGTAGACCACGGCTTTGTCGGGGATTATCCATACCTTGTTGAAGGTGTTGACGGGAATATTGGTCGTACCAAATTTCTTGTAAGCTTCCTCATAGATCCGTTTCCAAAATTTCTTACCTATTTCACCTTCAGGATAAATCAATGATGCCGTTATCTGCTTGAGCATATAATCTTCCGCAAGCAAATCCCGGCCCATTACTGTTAGGCCAAAACTGTTGGGAATAATCCTGTCTTTCTCATAAGGGGAAAGATTAACCCATAGGTCTTTCTCAGGGATGGTCAGGCTGGCAAGGAAGTACTTGATTAATTTGGTGGCTTCAACCTTAAGTTGTTCTTGATTCTGGATTCCGAGCTCCTGCGAGTGTCGGTCAATACGACCCGCTTTCGCGGGAATGTCAGGATTGGAGTCGCCCTTATCTAAAATAAACTCAAATCTAAATGGATTATCCGGGTGAACTTTAATACCTTTAAGAATGGGTGGGTCAAACGAAGGGCTTAAATTGACCATGACTCCGGGTGTAGGCAATCGAAAGTCGTGGGCCTGGGCCAGAGGCATAGGTCCAAATAAATTAACCAAAAAAACTATTAAAATAGCTGTATGAATAAATGGGGTGTTTCGCATGATTATTTAGAATATACCATATAAATACTTAGAAAACCATGTTACGGGGTATTGGAGAGACATCTTGAAGGAGGTGTTTTTCAAGCTTCTTTAATCCCAAAACCTATTTCTGCTTCAGCCATTAACTTATCACCTACCAAGGCTTTACATTTCACAAAGCCGGCTTTAGGCAATAATTTAACCGTAGATACCTCAATGATCAGCTGATCACCAGGTACGACTGGATGGTGGAAACGGGCTTCGGTCTTGGCTAAATAATAAATCAAATTCTTACCCTGTAAATTCTTGCTGTAATAAAAATACACACAGCCTGCCTGTGCCATGGCTTCGATGATCAAAACCCCAGGCATCACCTGTTCATCAGGGAAATGCCCCCGAAAAAAATGCTCATTGATGGACACATTCTTGATCGCCACCAGCTTCTCGTTAGGTTTGCACTCCAGGATGCGGTCAATCAACAAAAACGGAAAACGATGCGGGATGATTTTCTGGATGTCGGAAATTTCTAATTTCATACGGCCTCCCTATGAAGGTATTTCGCCAAAATATCTGTTTCAATATTGACGTAATCCCCTATATTTTTCAAACCTAAGGTCGTCACTTTAAGGGTGTAGGGAATCAAATACACTTCAAAATAACCCCGACCAACCGCACCAACGGTCAAGCTTATACCATCAATAGTCACTGAACCTTTGGGCACAATATATTTACGAATGGCTTTGCTAACAGAAATACGTATGGCTACCCAATTCAATTCTTCAATGATATCTTTAATGACGGCCAGCTCATCCACATGCCCTGTCACAAAATGCCCGCCCATACGACTACCCGCCTTCAGAGCTAACTCCAAATTCACGCTGTCCCCGACGGCCAAAGAACGCAAAGATGTTTTATCAATGGTTTCTTTCATTAGATCAAAATTGGCGATCGTTCCTTTTTTAGAAGTAACCGTCAGGCAAACTCCACTGACAGAAACACTGTCACCCAATTTTACATTTTTAGCTAATACCCCTAAATCAATGCTAAAAACTAAAAGATTCTTTTTAGAATTGATTTTTTTGATGGTGCCGATATTTTCAATGATGCCGGTGAACATAATTTTGTTATGGATTCCCGCTTTCGCGGGAATGACAATCATTACCTTTTTGGATAACCTTGAATTAAAATATCATCGCCTATTTTATCAAAACTGATATCTTTAAGGCAAACCATATCTGCCAAGGTCTTAGGCTTAAGTCCCCGCACACTTTGTAACCCTTCGCCCATTATTTTAGGTGCGGTATAGACCATCATTTTGTCGACCAATTTTCGCTGTAACGCTTCTCCTACCACTGCCCCGCCGCCTTCAATGAGCACGTTGGTCATTTCTTGTTCACCCAAAAACTTTAAAACCCATTTTAAATCAATTTTGCCATTATAAACGGGGGCTTTGATCACCTGAGCCCGAAGCTTTAATGCTGCAGGTTTAGCAGTAAATACAAAAACATCCTCCGGCTTTGTACCTTCAAATAATTTGGCACGCGAAGGTATTTTTCCATGCGTATCTAAAATAATTTTCTTAATGCGTTTTGCTGGAAGTGTTTTTAACTGAGGATTATCTTTAAGGACGGTATTGATACCAACCATGATGGCATCAAAACCAAATCTTAAACGATGCGCGTAGTCACGCGCAAAGCTTGAGGTGATCCATTTGGATTCACCTTCCAAGGTGGCAATCTTCCCGTCGATGGTTTGGGCAATCTTGGCAGTTACAAAAGGCTTGCCCCCACTGATCCAGCAGTTAAATGCTTCATTCAAATGCCCTAATTCATCCGCCAATAGGCCTTGTTCAACCTCAATGCCTTGCTGCCGTAAAAACTTTAATGATTTACCATTATTCAGGCTGTTTGGGTCTAAAGCACCAACAACGAGCTTTTTAATCCCGGCTTTCAAAATAGCTTGCGTGCATGGCGGCGTGCGGCCTGTATGGCCGCAAGGTTCAAGGGTCACATACAAGGTCGATCCACGGGCCTTGGTACCTGCCTTTTTTAAAGCATCAACTTCTGCATGATCACCGCCGCAATAATGATGAAACCCTTCTGCTATTATCTTACCCGACTTAACAAGCACGGCACCCACCATAGGATTAGGCGAAGTCCTGCCCCATCCTTGTAAGGCCAACTCCCAGGCACGGTTCATGTAGATAAAATCATTGTTCATAGTAAAGATTCCGGCTTTCGCCGGAATGACATGTATTAGGCTTTCGCTTGGCGCAATTGTTCAACTACCTCTAGAGGCACTGTTCTTTTGCCAACGTAGGTATAAGATTTTGCTTTGCCATGGGCATCTGAACCGCCGGTGGCAATGAGGCCATTTTTCTTGGCAATACGTTCATAAAATTCAGTGACATTATTCATAGAATTCGGATAATACACTTCCAATCCTTTTAAACCAGCAGCTGCAAAACGCGGGATCAATTCGTCTTTTTGTGTCAACATCGGATGTGCCATCACAGCGACACCGCCAGAACTTCGGATCAACTCAATGGCTTCAAAAGGTGTTTGATTGTATTTAGGAGCATAGCCCGGGCATCCCGGCCCAATATATTTTTCGAAAGCTGACTTGAAATTACTTACCCATCCTTTTTGTAACAATAACGTCGCCAAGTGCGCCCGTCCCACGGCCCTGGATTGAGTCAAGGCGCATACTTCTTCAAATTCAATATTATTAACACCGATACCCTTTAGATTCATGATCATTTGCTTCATGCGCTCGACCCGTGCGTCTAAAAAAACATCAATCTTCTCCAGGAGCGGGCCTTTTTGATAATCAATAAAATAGCCCAGGATGTGGATGTCACAATTTTCAAATTCCGACGATAATTCAATGCCAGGAACTATCTCAAGGGCATGGGGCTTGGCAGCCTCTATGGTCGGAGCAACACCTTGGACAATATCGTGATCAGTAATAGCAATACAGGAAAGCCCGGCCTTGAGCGCATCGTCAACGACTTCTTGGGGAGACGAAGTACTATCAGAAAAATAGGTATGGATGTGTAAATCTGCAGTGCCGGACATTTTTAATTTTGCGGCTCGACGATTTCTTTTTTGTGGATCTTATCAAGAATGCCGTTGACGAATTTGCTGGATTCCAAATCGCCATATTTTTTTGCTAATTCCACCGCCTCATTAATGGCTACCTTTGGTGGAATATCCGTGGTGTGCTGTAATTCATAAAGACCAATACGCATGACATTGCGGTCAATGATGGCCATGCGTTTGATCTGCCAATTGGTGGCATAATCGGAAATTTTATGATCAATAGCTGTGATCTGCCCGCCGACACCCTGGGCCAGAAGATTGGCATAGGTGATGATTTCCTGGTCCTTGGTTTCTTCGGATTTCCAGTAAGACTCTACCACTGCTTCCATTGGACGCTTGGTGATATCAAACTGATACAAAATCTTTAAGGCGTGTTCACGAGCGAGTGTACGGCGTCTCATATTTCCTTTAAAAGAGCAATCATCTCTAAAGCAGCACAGGCAGCATCACAGCCTTTATTGCTGCTTTTTACCCCGGCGCGGGCCTGGGCCTGGGCTACGGTGTCCGTCGTCAATACTCCCATGATCACGGGCTTGGAAGTCATCAAGGACGCTTCCATGATGCCACGGGCACATTCATTGGAAACTACTTCAAAATGATAGGTTTCTCCCCGAATGACCGCACCCAAACAAATAACAGCATCAATATCTTTGCGACGGGCAAGTGCCAACGCGGTCAAAGGAATTTCAAATGCACCAGGCACCCAAACAGTCGTGACCTGCTGGTCCCCCAAACCTTGGGTGTGTAATTCCATCAAGCAGGAGCTAAGTAATTTCTTGGTGATGAAATCATTAAAGCTTGAAGCCACAATGGCGATACGGGATCTATTTTTTTTCTTCAAGATGGCCATAAGGTCTTTAAAGAATGTGGCCTAATTTATCTTTTTTAGTTTTTAAATAATTCTCATTAGTGGGATTATGAGGAATTTTAATAGGCACCCGCTCAATGACTGAAAGGCCATACCCTTCAAGACCCACAATCTTACGAGGATTATTAGTCAATAAACGGATCTGTTTGACCCCTAAATCCACCAAAATCTGAGCTCCTATGCCGTAATCACGCAAATCCGCGGCAAACCCCAGCGCCTGATTAGCCTCGACGGTGTCCATGCCGTCATCCTGCAAATTATAGGCCTTGAGTTTGTTGACCAAACCAATGCCACGGCCTTCATGCTGGCGGATGTAAAGCACAATGCCTTTACCTTTTTCATTAATGGTCTTCATCGCAGCCTTAAGCTGGCTGTTGCAATCACAGCGTAATGATCCAAATACATCACCTGTCAAACATTCTGATTGGGCACGGACCAAAACCGGCTCTTTACCATCAATGGTACCTTTGACCATGGCAATATGAATAATATTATCTACCAATGACTCATACGCCACCATCCTAAACTCGCCATGTTCTGTGGGCAACTGGGCTTCTTCAACGCGATGGACTAATTTTTCAGTCTTGCGGCGATGCTCAATCAAACTATCAATGGTACAAATTTTTAATTTATGCTTCTGGGAAAATTTAATCAAATCCTGGGTACGGGCCATGGTGCCGTCATCGTTCATGATTTCGCAAATAACACCCGCTGGATAAAGGTCAGCCAAACGCATCAAATCAACAGAAGCTTCCGTGTGTCCCGCGCGCACCAATACTCCACCCCGACGGGCACGCAAAGGGAATAAATGCCCAGGTGTGACCAAATCACTGGGAGAAGATTTTGGATCTATCAAGACATTTACTGTTTTGGCACGGTCGGCCGCTGAAATACCGGTGGTGACACCATAAGCCGCGTCCACCGAAACAGTCCAGGCCGTATTACAGCGTTGGTGTTTAGAATTCAAATCTTCTTTCATCGGATGCAGGTCCAAATCATTCAGACGAGCATCTTCCATAGGTACGCAAATAAGCCCACGGGCCTCACGGGCCATAAAATTGATGGCCTCCGCATTAATAAACTGAGCGGCAATAAGGACATCACCTTCATTTTCACGGCCTTCATCGTCCATGACAATGACCATGCGCCCTGCCCGTAGATCTTCTAAAACTTCTGCAATAGAATTAAACATGATATTCTCCAAAATTAAACAACTTTACCGATCAAGTATCCGCAAAGTATATGCCCAAAAATAGGCCTTGTCAATTGAATTCCCCGTCCCTATAATGATTTTTTAAAATCATAACCCTAGTATTCTTAATAGTATGCGTCTTGAAGAAAAAATATTGAAAAAATTCACCCAAGGTAAAAAAACATTGGGTATTGCTGAATCTTGCACAGGCGGTCTTATAGGCTATCGCTTGACTAATGTAGCAGGCGCATCAGCTTTCTTTTTATTAGGAATAATCGCGTATGACAATGCAGCTAAAACCAAAATACTGGGCGTTCCCCCTGCTCTATTTAAAAAGTATGGCGCTGTAAGCTCTACGGTGGCTATGGCGATGGCCCAAGGTGTGCGCAAAATACTCAAAACTGATTATGGTCTAAGTGTCACCGGTATTGCTGGTCCAGGTGGCGGCAGTAAGGCCAAACCTGTTGGTTTAGTTTTTATTGCCATCAGCACACGAGAAAATACAAAAGTTAAAAAATTCCTCTTTAAAGGCACTCGCCTTGCCATCAAAAAAGCCGCTGCTCACACAGCCTTAAAAATGCTGGCTAAGTGAAGCCTTTTAGGTATAATAACCAACTATGACTTTAGCCCATCGGATTCAACGTTCCTTTAAACCACGCTTTGCCGTTATCTATCCATTTGGATTCTTCGTCATGTTTTTCTGCTTCTTAGACGAAACTTCGATCAGGGCAGGTGTTGGCTTTATCATTGCGGGCGTACTCATCCGCCTGTGGTCCAATGGTTATGCCATCAAAAATGACAAATTAACCACTTCAGGCCCTTATGCCTTTGTGCGAAATCCGCTATACCTGGGCACTTTTCTGATCGCTATAGGTTTTGTTGTTGCATTAAAAAGCCAACCTCCCTTGCTGGAGTGGATCGCAGGTGGCATATTTTTATTGGCTTTAAGTTTTATGTATTACCGTACCATACAAGGTGAGCAAGGCATGCTGTTGGAAAAATTTAAGGGTGCTTACAGCGATTATTGCAAACAAGTACCTGCCATGATCCCCTGCCTCATACCTTACAGCAAAGGTGAAAAATGGCCTTTTAATTTACAACGGCTAATCAACAGCAAAGAACACAAACCTGTATTCTGGATTTTTATATTACTCGTAGTATTCCACCTTAAAACACGCATCCTCATTGAACACAAAGCCCTCGGTGACAAATCCTGGGACTTGGTGACAATCGCATTATTCCTCATCATTCTCGACGCAGCCTACGAATTCAACAAGAAAAAATTCCAAGCTAAATAAAAAAGGGGACACTTTAAAGTGTCCCCTTTTTGAATACATGCTATCTCTAATTGCGGCGGTTGATTTTTGACAACAAGCGCAGGATTTCCATATAAAGCCAGATCAAGGTCACCATCAAGGCAAAAGCGCCATACCATTCCATATACTTTTCCAAACCTTCACGAGAACCTGATTCGATCAAATCAAAATCAAGAACCAGGGACATGGCCGCGATCCCAACCACAAATAAACTAAACGCGATACCCAACGGGCCGCCACCATTGATAAAGCCCGGTGGATGAATACCGAACATAGAGGCAATCCAAACAACTGCATAAAATATCATAATGCCGCCCATGGCAATCATAAGGCCTTTACGCAAAGCTGGTGTCGCTTGCAGGAAACCCGCTTTATAGCCCATAAGCATGGCAAAAGTCACGGCAAAGGTCAAACCTACGGCTTGCATGACAATGCCAGGATAACGCATTTCAAAATACGCGGAAAGAATACCCAAGAGCAAACCTTCACAAACTGCATACAAGGGTGCTGTGATCGGTGACCATACAGGTTTAAAAGAAGTAACAATAGCCAAGATAAAACCAACAATCATAGACCCCATAAAGGTAATGCCTACAAACCCTGCACTGCTCGGATCAGATGTTTTGGACCAAGTCCACGTAGCTGCAACCACCAAAAGAGCCAACAGGATAAAAGTTTTATTAACCGTACCCTGAATAGTCATCGCAGGCTGGCCTATACCCACACGGGCTGCGCTAAATGTTCTTTCATTTAATGTCGGATTGCTGCTTTCCATTTTACTCTCCTCCCTTATAATTCCATAATTCTTTACATTGATTAGGTTGTGCCGATTCCTTAATTTCTTTAGATAAACGGCCTTGTTCAATAACTTTTAACTTAAAAAAAACCTGCGCATCGCAGAGCAATACGCAAGATGATATTAGTATACACCCCGGCCATGCAATCATCAAGCATAATCCCCCAGCCGCCAGGTTGAGCTTCCAGCCTGTTAATAGGGTATATTTTAAACATATCAAAGGCCCGAAATAAGAAAAAACCACAAATCATGACCGACCAAATCAAAGGCAAGCCCCACAAGGCAATCATCACACCAACCACCTCATCAATGACCAGGATCCCAGGGTCTTTTTGGTTCATTTGTTTTTCAATAATCCCTGTAGTCATGATCCCTAAAATCAATAAAACAAACATCAGAATGGTATACGCCGGCAAATTACCACCTAAACAATACGCAATCGCCACCCCCACCGCAGTTGCCCAGGTGCCCGGAGCAACGGGTAAATAACCGACTCCCAAAACAGTGGCAAAACCTTTAATTAAAAAATTCCTCACTTCAAATTCCTTTACTTTTTGATTTATTACAAAAATAATCTACGCCAGAATACACTGTCAAAATCACCGCCACCAGCATCAAGGCATAGTTAATGCCAAGCCATATCCGTTGGGCATTATAAAACCAAAAAGAACAATATTCAGATTGTTGAGCCACCAGATAAAGCAAAATTGCTGATACCGCTACAATTTGCACGACGGTCTTGATCTTACCGGCACGTTCTGCAGCCAGAACTTGGCCCTGACGCATGGCCCAAAGTCTGGACACTGTCACCAGGATTTCACGGATGGCAATCACGATGAACATCCACCATGCAACCATACCGATATGGGCCAAGACTCCGATGGTTGACAAAAGTAAAATCTTATCAGCCACAGGATCCATGATTTTACCAAAATTACTGACCAATCCTCTTTTTTTAGCCAAATAGCCGTCATAAAAATCTGTCAGGGAAGCGATTGTAAAAACAATAACTGCCACCTTATTGCCCATTGCAGAATTTTCTTCCAAAAGAAAAATCAGGATAACGGCCAAAATAATACGCGAAAGGGTTAAAACATTGGGTAAGTTCATTCCACAATACCTGCTAGATCATATTCGTATGCATCTGTAATCATCACCTGGACAAAATCTCCTGCTTTCAAAGGCTTCTTCGAACGCACATACACTACCCCATCAACATCAGGGGCATCATATTCACTGCGGCCGATATACGTTTCAGATGAATCCTTTTCTTTTTCTTCAATCAAAACCTTAAGCGTGCGTCCCACAAAAGACTGCTGAATTTCTGAAGAAATAGTTTGCTGGTCCTGCATCAAACTATCTAGACGGGATTTTTTAATTTTTTCAGGCACCTGTTGCTTCATTCCCGCAGCCAAGGTTCCTTCTTCTTTCGAATAAACAAAAACACCAACACGCTCAAATCGTGATTCTTTGACAAAATTTCTTAGCTGCTCAAAATCAACATCTGTTTCCCCTGGTAATCCTGTAATAAAGGTTGTACGCACAAAGCCCTGCGGCATGGCACGTCGGATCTTTTGAATTAATTCAAAGGTCTGTTGGGTTGTGATATTACGATTTTGCTCAAGCAGGATATGATCACTGATATGCTGTAAAGGCATATCAATATATTTACAAATCTTGGGTTCTTGGGCTATCACGTCAATGAGTTCATCCGTCACATGGGAAGGAAACGCGTATAATAAACGTATCCATTCGATATTCTTGATAACCTTGACAAGCTCTTTAAGAAGACGCGCCAATGATTTTTGACGGTAAACATCCATGCCATAAGCGGTAATGTCCTGGCCGATAATGTTTATCTCTTTAACCCCTTGAGCGTCTAATTCTTTGACCTCTTTGACAATCGACTCAATGGTGCGTGAAATAAATTTTCCCTTGATTTTAGGTATGGCGCAAAATGAACAGGCATTAAAACAGCTTTCGCAAATTTTGACATAGGCAAAATGCTTTGGTGTCAGCTGCATCTGTTGCGGCATATTTTCACGATTCAGCGTTGGCGTTCCTACAAAAGCATCGACCCCAGGAAACTCTTTGGCTAAATCTTTGCCATAACGCTGGGCCAGACATCCGGCGACAATCACTTGTTTGATCTTGCCTTGTTTTTTAAGTTCAACGAGATCAAGGATGGTATCAATGGACTCTTTACGCGCCTCTTCGATAAAGGAACAGGTATTGACGATCACTGTTTGTGCTTCGTCAGCATTAACAATACGATGGCCGTTCTTTTTCAAACGCCCTAACATCATCTGGGCGTCCACCAAATTGCGGGCGCAACCTAAATTAATAACGCCGACCTTCTGGCCGGCGCTTAAGCGCTCTTTCTGAAAATCTTGTGTTGTTTTCACTTCTTCACCGTTAATCCTTCCTGGGTTATTAACACTCTTCTAATCCTGCGTTCACCACCACCCAGAAAACCTATATGCTTGTTATTGACTTCCATGTCCAAACGTTCAATATTACGGCCGGACAATTCAATACTATTATCCGCACTCCAACTTTCCATGGAACCTTTACTCAGAGTTGTCTCAAAAACGACTTGATCATCTGTCTTAACACGAAGCCAGGTATCTTTAACCGCACGAACAGCTACCTCTACTTTATTATCCCCACTAGGGGCTTGAAAAGCTTCCTGTTTGATTGGCACAGATGAAATTTTATTCTCCTGTGTAAAAAAGGCCGATGATTTCTTTATAGGCGTTTCTTTTTTATGCAAATGCGAAGCAACGCACCCTGCCATCTTAAAAAACAAAAGTAACAATAACAAAAATCCAATAACTTTTAAAATCGACTTGAGGGTTTTAGGTTTAAAAATAAAAGAAAACCACTCCTGAGTCTGTTCTAAAACTATATTGGGTGTCGGGGCAGCCACTTTTCGGCTAGACTTAACAGATACCGTAGCAGAAGAAGTAGGGACAGGTGCCTGGTCAAGACCATACTGCTTATACATCTCCCCTACATCCAAACCTAAAAATTCTGCATAAATTTTTATAAAACCACGGTAATAAAAAGGCGATAAAATACGTACAGAGTAACCTTCTTCAATGGCCCGAAGAGCGTCCATGGGAATTTTGGTCGCTTCATGCACGATCTCAAGGGTCAGCCCCTTGGCTTCACGTGTACTTTTTAAAATAGAATGCTTTTCGCTATTGCTGTCCGTCGGCGGCATTAGTTTTTACGTCTCCCATATTTTCTACGAGCCATTTTTCACGATCGACTAAGATATCTCTCGCTTTACTGCCGGCATAAGGCCCCACTATTCCTTGCTGCTCCATCATGTCGATCAATCGTGCGGCCCTGCCATATCCCAGACGTAAGCGGCGTTGCAAAATCGTGACCGAGGCCTGATTGGTTTCAATCACCACGCGTACCGCCTCATCATACATTTCATCTTTTTCGTCACTCGACCCCACCCCTGCGGCTGGTTGGGGTTTAAGCACGCTGTCATTATACTCTGGTTGTCCTTGTTTTTTAATAAAATCAATGACCCCGTTAATTTCCTCATCAGATACATAGCAGCATTGCCCCCGCATGGGTTTAGGATCGCCTGTTTTCATAAACAGAAAATCCCCCTTGCCTAAAAGTGTTTCCGCGCCATTGGTATCCAAGACCGTACGTGAATCCACCTTGGAGGCAACTTTAAAAGAAATCCTGGAAGAAAAATTAGCCTTGATAACCCCGGTAATAACATCCACTGACGGACGCTGGGTTGCTAAGATCAAATGAATACCTGCGGCACGCGCTAATTGCGCCAGACGGGCAATGGCCCCTTCAACGGTCTTGGCAGAAACCTGCATCAAATCCGCCAGCTCATCGACCACGACCACGATATAGGGCATCAATAGGCCTTTGGCATGATACCCTTTAATATTACGCACACCTTCCTTATTGAATTGTTTATACCGGGATTCCATTTCCATCACCACCCAGTTAAGTGCTGGGGCGGCTTTTTTAGCGTCGGTGACGACAGGACAAAGCAAATGCGGCAAATCATTATAAGGAACCAGCTCCACCATCTTAGGATCAATCATGATGAATTTAACTTCAGAGGGTGAAGCATTAAAAAGGATAGACATGATTAAATTGTTTAAACAAACTGTTTTACCTGAGCCTGTAGTTCCAGCAACGAGAAGATGCGGCATTTCGGAGAGATCTGTGACGATCGCCTTACCGGAAGTATCTTTACCAATGGCTAAATTTAATTTTGAATCAGCCCGTCCCAAATGCTTTTGGGTCAAAACATCTTTTAAAAAGACCGCGGCTGAAGATCCATTAGGCACTTCAATCCCCACCCGGTTCTTACCAGGGATAGGAGCTAAAATACGCACGGCTGACGCGCTCAAAGCCAATGCCAGATCATCCGTCAAACTGGAAATGCTCTGGATCTTGACCCCTGGAGCCGGCTGCAATTCATAACGGGTAATAACAGGACCACGTTCAATATCCACAACCTTGACATTGACTCCAAAATCGCCCAAGGTTTCTTCCAAAATTTTAGCCCCGCTCATGAGCCTTTCCTGAATTTTATCATCAGAAACAATCGGAGCATCTTTAAGCAAATCCACACTGGGCAGACGATACTCCCCTATTGTTTTAGGGGCCTTGGCTGTCTCAGGTGCATTTTCAGTTTTGGGAGCAGCGACAATATGAATTTTGGGTTTGGCTGTTTCAACGACAGGTTTTGGTTCAGGTACTTTGGGCAACACCGTGCTTCTGAATTTTTCTTTTTCTTGAGGCTCAGGCTTGACGCCAGGCATATTTTCATCCTCTTCTTTTTGAACCTTAGCTTGGCGACGAGCAATAGCAGGAATAGGCGGCATGGGTACGCCTTTAACAATCCGCTGAAAGGCCTGCATAATACCTTTGCCCAACCATATAAAAAAAGGTGAAACTAAAAATTCACCGGTAACAACTAAGGCCAAGGCACCAAGGGTCAGCAAAATGATCAATGCTCCCATAGGCTGAAAATAACTAACCAAAAAACCGCTAAAAACAACACCGATGATTCCCCCATTTATAAAACGGGCACCGCCATTATCTCCGGCAAAAAAACTAAAAAGACCAGCCGTGACGGTAAATAAAATCAGGATGCTTAATAATTTAAAAAAATTGAAAGGTAAATCACGGGAGGTAAATTTGTTCCAGCTAAAAAACACACCGATGCCAACCAAAAAATAAGCGCTGTAGCCGATCAGGAAAAAAAAGATGCCGGCACCATAAGCACCGGCAATTCCGATCCAATTTTGTGTATTTAGATTCGGTTTGGAAGTAAACCAAGCAAGATCAGTCGGGGAAAATGATACCAGGCTCGCCAAAAGAATGAGGCTTAAGGCCAGAATCACAATGCCCTTGATCTCATTGAGATGTTCAAGCTTCATGCCTGATCCTTTAGAAGCTATGACACTTCAGCTTGTTTTTTGCTCAGGTTAAAACGACCCTGCTCGTCTTTTTCCATGAGCTTGACTTTAAACTTATCGCCGACCTTGATGATCTCGTTAACATCTTTAACGAACTTATTAGCAAGTTCGGAAACATGGACTAAACCTTCACGTCCAGGTATAAATTCAACAAAGGCTCCAAAATTCATGATGCGCTTGACAGTCGCTTCATAAATTTTTCCAACCTCTGGCTCTTCAGTCAAAGCCTTTATCATACCAATTGCTACTTCCAGAGCGTCTTTGTCTGGAGAAGCCACAATCACCTTGCCGTCTTCTTCAATATCGATAGAAGTAACACCGCTCTCTTCGATCATCCTGCGGATAGTCTTACCACCAGGTCCTATGATCTCGCCGATCTTTTCCTGAGGTATCTGCAAGGTAACGATGCGCGGGGCATAGGGTGACATCTCTGCACGTACGGCAGGCATGACCTCATGCATCTTGTCTAAAATGATCATGCGAGCGTCACGAGCCTGTGCAACTGCTTTTTCAATAAGCTCGATAGATAATCGCTTGATCTTAAGATCCAATTGGATGGCGTTGACCCCTTCGCGAGAACCTGCAACCTTGAAATCCATATCTCCAAAATGATCTTCCAGTCCCATGATATCAGTGATCAAAACTGTCCGCTTCTCGTCAGATATAAGCCCGATAGAAATACCAGCAACCGGAGCCTTGATCGGAACACCCGCATCCATCAGCGCCAAACAACCGGCACAGACAGAAGCCATGGATGAAGAACCGTTGGATTCTAAAATTTCAGAAACGACACGGATTGTATAAGGAAAATCATTCTTGGTAGGCAAAATGGCTCTAATCGCCTTGGCAGCTAATGCTCCGTGGCCAATCTCACGACGACCAGGACCACGCATAGGTTTTGTTTCACCAACGCTAAAAGAAGGAAAATTATAATGTAACATGAAGGTCTTGTAACTGGTTTCTTCCAAGCCTTCTACTAATTGCTCATCGTCCTTGGTACCGAGTGTCACAATCCCTAAACTTTGGGTTTGACCACGGGTAAACAAAGCTGAACCATGGGTGCGCGGCAAAACACTGACTTCGCCATCAAGTTGACGGATATCTTTTAAACCACGGCCGTCGGCGCGAACACCTTTATCAAAAACATTATTGCGGATCACTTCATACTGCAAGGTCTCAAATTGAGCCCCTACATCAGAAGAACTGATCTCATGATCTGCCGTGTTGAATTGAGCATAAGCAGTTAAATCTTTGGCCAATTTTTCATGCACCGCATTAACCGCGTCTTCACGCTTTTGTTTATCGGCAATTTTCGTATAAGCATCATTCAAAGGACCTAAAGCCAATTGACGGACATGCGCCGCGAATGCAGGATTAGCTTCTTTAACCTGCATTTGAGTTTTAGCTTTCCCGACTTCTTTGGCTAATTGCACTTGGGCTGCTTTGGAAGCTTGCAAATCTTTTAAAGCTAATTTCAAACCTTCCAATACCTTTGCTTCAGGAACTTCATTAGCTTCGCCTTCGATCATGATGATGCCATCTCCCCAACCTGCCACGACCAAATCCATAGTATTTTTTTCTTTACGCTGGGCGAAGCTGGGATTAGCGACTAATTCTCCATCGAGCATACAGACCCGTGTAGCACCAATGGGGCCGTCATAAGGAATGTCTGAAATCATGAGGGCTGCTGAAGCACCGATCATGGCTAAAATATCTGGATCGTTTTCCCCATCATGGCTCAAGACAGACGCAATGATTTGCACTTCATTAAGACAGCCAGCTGGAAATAACGGACGAACGGAACGATCAATGAGGCGGGAAACTAAAATCTCGCGCTCTGTTGAACGGCCTTCACGCTTAAAAAAACCGCCTGGGATACGACCTGCGGAATAAGTTTTTTCCTGGTATTCAACGGTTAAAGGGAAAAAATCCATTCCTTCCCGTGGTTTTTTGGCCATACAGACAGTTACCAAAACAACTGTTCCACCGACGGTTAAAGTCACTGCCCCGCTGGCTTGTTTAGCCATCTTACCTGTTTCAATAATTAAATTGGAAGATCCAAAAGGAATTTCCACACGCGCTTGTGCCATATTAAGACCCTTTCTTGCTACAATGCAAAGTATATTCGTTTTTACAAGCCAAGGAATCTTCGTTATTCTAAATTAGTATCCTAAAGTTACGAAGATTGCTTGCGCTCGAATAAATTATTTACGCAAATCAAGCTTGTTGATAGTTTCTTCGTATTTTTTAGGATCTTGCTTTTGGAGATAATCCAAAATACGGCGGCGCCGACCGATGAGCATTAACATGCCACGGCGGGAATGGTGATCCTTCTTGTGGGATTTAAAATGCTCGTTGAGTTGATTGATTTGTTCCGTCAACACAGCGACCTGGACTGGGGCAGAACCCGTGTCCTTCGCATGCGTTTTGAAACGGTTGATGACTTCTGTTTTCTTATCCTTGAACTTAGCCAACTGACTGCCTCCTTGTTATCTCTTCTGCCTTGTGGCTGAAGATGCGCTCATGCGCTTATGCTTTATTTTACCTTTAAGAATGTGAAATTATACCTATATAGCCACTTGTAGTCAAGTTAAAATAAAAATCCCCTACTTATCAGTCTCCTCTGTGGTCAGGGCCATAATACGCACCTTCCCTGGTTCGGAGATCAAAAGCTTTGGTTCTTTTGAAGCTGTAACTGCTTCTTGAATAGCCTCTTGTAATTGTTTAGAAGAGCTCCTTCTGTCCATTTGGAATCCAGATTGCCCTCTGGTATAATAAAAATCCTGTAAGGCCCCAACCACTCCATTTTCAACACTCATGACATATAATTTATGCCGGGTCAAATCAGATATATTTTTTTGATTGACTTGAAATGTCTTGACCTTACTAAAATCCACGTCCATTCCCAATTTTTGGGCTTCCTGCCGGACATAATCTTCCTGCTGGCTGTTTAACGATGCCTTCGTTGGGGCAAGTTGCTCTGCAGCCACCCTTTTTGACTCTTGATATGCTTCTATAGAGTCATACTTATGACCTTTGGCATAAATTTCTATCGCTCCATAGGCTTGGGGCTGAAAAAGATGTATGCACAAAACCAAAAACAATATTCTTTTCATAGGGCTTTTATTATATACTATTTACATGTATATGGGAATCATCATTATTCTTGCCGTTGCCGGGCTCTGGGCCATCGGTATTTTTCTGGGAGTCATCGGCGGAGTATCTAAAACCTTCACCCACGCCCCTGCCGGCATGGACTCTACTTCAGTCAAATCCCAAGAACAACAAATTATTGATGACACCAAGGACAAACAGCAGAAAATGATGGATGACATGAAGCAGAAAATGGAAGACTCATCCCGCCAATACTAAATGGGCCCCATTTATTTTTCATTAAAACTTAATTTCTGAATTAATATTGTTAATCTGATTAAGCATGCTATTAAGAGCGGAATTGACGCTTTGACTCACAGGGCCGGTCGTAAAAAATAAGATGCAGACTATAAGGACAGCAACAATAAGCAGTATATACTCAACCAAATTTTGCCCCTTAGAATCTCTCATAATGCAAATATAGCATATCCTCTTGAACAGGGCAAGACATCTCACTTGTAAACTTTGTCCCCCACAACGACCAACTTGTCCACTTTTATACCAATGATCTGTCCTTTTTTAGCAACCTTAACATCTTCACTCTCGATCTGCATTGACCAAACTTTTTGGACAAATTTTGTTTTATCTCCCAAGATAGTCAGCTTGTCGCCGATTAAAATTGTTCCTTTAGTCAATTTGACCACTGATACCTTGATACGATCAAAATAATGGGTGATAATTCCCACTTCCGCCAAGGACGGATCGATGATATTGGCGACGAGTTTACTTGTCTTTTTAGCTACTGCAGGCTTAGCCTTAATCTTAAGCTTAGGCTGGATTTTTGGTTTTAAAACTTTCTTAACTGTCTTCTTTTTAGCAGGAATTTTTTTGACAGATTTTCGACGAGCAGGACTGAGTTTCTTGCGTGAGGGTTTAATCCAAAACACCTCTTTGAGGACGTCAACGAGTTTGCGGAACATAGGTCTAGATGGTGATTTTTTCGGCAATCCGGGCGATGACCGGTAATTCAACACCTTGGCCGCGAATAGCCATCACCATCCCCCAAAATGAGAATCCGAAAAGGATAAAAAGAAGAGGCCTAAAAAGCCATGGAAGAATAATACTGATGACCAGGGTTGCAACCTCCGCCACAAAAAGCACCAAACCTTGACGGCCATGGCTCAACACAAAAGTATTATTTTTTTTGATAATCAATGGGACAATACAAAAAATAGACACATAGGCAAGCACGGCATACATTTTACCGTCAAGTACATCTTCCTTGGAAAAACCCATTAGGCTTTGACCTCAATCAAAGAATTGATATCCCCAAAAGAATTGCGCTCTATACTTGTGTTTGCAGGATCTTCTTGCCACTTACCGTCGACAATAAATTGATATTTATAGGTACCTGGTTTTAAATTAACCTTCAAGGTCCAAACACCGTCATTATTGGACATGCGGCAATTTTCATCAAGCGACCAATCATTAAAAGAACCCGTCACATACACTGATTTAGCCTGCGGCGCCTTTAGACAAAAGGCTGTTGCGCCCAAAAATTCCTCGGTTTCTTTTTCGATCAAATCCTGCATGCGTTCTGAGGGTTCATAAACTTCCGCAAGAGCTGGAGCCTCAGTGGTGGCAGGGGCCGGTCTCGGCGTTTCAATCTTAATTTCAGGCAGGGTTGGATGACGGTCGACGGTCAGGATTTCCCTGGCTAAACTCATATAATCTTTGGAGCCGCGGCAATATTTATCAAATTTGATAACTGCCTCGCCCATGACTGCCGCTTCTTTAAGCTTAACATTGATATGCACGATGGTATCAAAAAGCATTCCGGTAAACTTTTCTTTCATTTTGCCCAACATCGTAAATGAGTGGCGCAGGCGGGAGTCAAACATGGTGATCAACACTTTCGCCTTTACAGGATGATTCAGCCTTTCACGGATCAAATTCGCAATATCCATCAGGTGATCCACCCCCTGCATGGAAAAACGGCTGGTCTCAACAGGTATAATAATCTCGTCGCTGGCGCGGATGGCATTGACCGTCAAGAATCCAAGGCTAGGGGGACAGTCAATCAGGATATAGTCATAAAGATCTTTGATGCCATTAATAACCTCGGAAAGCTTCAGCTCACGTCCAATTTCATCTGCTAATTCCTGCTCAAGAGTACCCACCAGGACATTGGATGGGACAATATCAAAATTCTTACTCACTTTTTTAATAATATCCTTAATCTTTAATTTATGAGGCGTGAGCTTGGAAATACAATTATAAAGGCTGTTCTGGTCATCCACGTTAAGCCCCAAGGTTGCGTGCGCCTGGGGGTCCAAATCAATCAGCAAGGTCTTCTGCGCATTCACCGCGAGGGTCGCCGCCAGATTGATTGCCGTTGTGGTTTTCCCACATCCGCCTTTTTGATTCGCGATTGAAATAATTTTCATAAGTCTGCTTTCCTTAAAAGTTTATTAATTTGAAAAACTAACACCGTCGATCAAGACTGTTCCTCGACGGAAATCTACATTCCACGCTTCCAGGACAAATGAAACATCCGTGATCGTCGTCCAATCTGTTAAATTTAATTTTTCAAAAGGGATACTTGCCTTCTGCCACGTGGCACCCACATTTTGAATATAATAAATGGCCTGTTCGTTCTTTTGATTCCCGACGACAACCTTCACAATCCCGGGATACGCGCCGTCTAGCCCACGCAAACTTACATTCAAAGCCTTGTATTTAGAAACATCCTTGTTGGGGATGGTGATCGAAAAAGTTTTTGTCGCCGGAAACGGATCATTAAGGTCATACGTAATGCGAATAGGATTATTGTTAAGGGCATAAAAAACCTGGGACTTCAATCCCGCCCGACGCGTCAAAAATGCCGTAAACCCGTACACCGTCGAGATAGTGATCACCGCCGTAATCACAATATTAATCACCAGCAACGAGCGATTAATGGCTTTGGGTTTGCTTTTTTTGGGTGAAACGCTCTCACGCTTGCCTAAATAAACCTTGGCAAGATGATCATATATTTCGTCACGGGTCATGCTGGAAACTGCTCCCGACATTAGATTATAACAACTTGGATATTAACAACTTATGACCTTTTATTTATCATAACAAAGAAAATACAAATGCAAATAATAATGTCAATTATTTTTAGGGCTTTTAAAATATTTCTCGTCGGGAATGAAAAATACGGGCAGAGGTACAAATAAAAACCCCCCGCCAAAAAAGATGGCGAGGGGTTTTTAGACGTAATTGCAGTGATACTTTTAGAAGTTAACACCTACAGAAGCAATGGCTTCCTTAGCAACAGCATTATTACTGCTCTTGAAAGCATCACCAGGAACGAACAAACCAACGTTCAAACCGAAGGTGACATCTTCCGTATAGTTATACGTTAAAATACCATCAACCTCATTACCCAAACCAGTCTTCTTGGTAACTGCTAATGTTGGGCTGTTGAGATCAGGTAGTGATGCTGAGTATTGATATAGTCCTGAAGCGTATCCTGCAGTACTAAGCCCAGCAGGAGCAAATAAATCTGTCCAGACAACCTGAGCTGTCACATCTTCCAAAGGATTTACCTGGAAGGACAATTCCGAAGTTTCAAGATCAGAATAGGTAAACAGCGCTCTCCAGATACGTGTCCCCAAATCTTGATCGTTAAACATCGGATCCCAAGCATGATACTTGGTTTCAGAATTATTAGTCGTATCCTTGATGTTCTGACCACTGTAGTAACTGAAGGTCTCAGCCAAGGCCGGTTTATATTTTGTCAAAACCGGGATATTATAGTTTGCCTTAGCTTGCATAGCCCAGACATCAGTACGTGATTCATTTCTATTTACATTAGGACCGGCACCATTATTTTCCGCTGCAGTATTTACGTAGGTACCCGATTGCGTAGCACCTTCCAAACCTAAGGATAAATCCTTGGTAGGATTGGTACTGACTTGTAAATCAGGCACAAACAAAGTACCTGCTTTAGCACCTTTGAAATCGGTATTTTTGCTATCATCTATACGAGCCCAAAAAGAACCTGTTACAACAGTGCTGAAGGGATCGTTTAACTGATAATTAGCAACAGTACCGTAGAGATTCTGGTCATCATTACCAACACCAGTACAAGTTGCAGTACCAGCATTAGTATTACCAAGACCACCAGAAAGACAATTGGAATTGGTTTTGACATAGACCATGTCAATGGTCAATGGTTTATAATCCAAAACAGCCCTGATACCATCATAATTCTGAGTCCTGGACATATCAGTCGCTACGTTAGCCATTGTACCAACAGAATCACCACCACCAGCACCGATGATGAAATCATTACCATAAGTTAATGATTGACGACCAATGGTAATAGTCAGCGGAGAATACAAGAACTCACGCAGTGTAACATTGGCCAGTTCAAGGTCAACCTGCTGATCACTGGCGTTAGAGACAGTACCACCACCTGTAGTGGAATTCTCAAGATTTTGATCACCCCAAGCGACTTCATTAGCAAGACCAACTTGAGCAGAAACATTATCGCTCAAATCTGATGCAATGAGAACGTGGGTTGAAGTATAAAAGAAGTTTTGTTGAAATGAAGGGGCATCTGCAGCCACCTTGAAATCAAAATCACTACGGTCTACGAAGTATGAGGTAACGGAGCCGCTGACTTTCACGTTCTGAATAGCCGCGAAAGCAGGAGAGGCAACCAATACCATCAAAGCTGCAACTAATAATTTTTTCATTTATTTCTCCCAAGAGTTTAAGGAAAAGTTTATATGTAATTATATCTAGGTGTCTATTGGCCTAGGAATTTGACAATATAGACCCCGTGTGATGATCTCTAACCGTTCTAGCGCATCCCTCCTTTCTCGGTCAAGCCTGAAACCACCAGGGTGTAATATGACAAGAAAGGCTAGATAGCGCTTTCTTGTCAAGTGTCGATATTTTGCCATGACAAAAAGCCCATGTCAAGAAAATTTAAGAAAATTTTAATAATTGAAATTAAAACAAAATGGCAGGATATTAATCTTCACTATGAAGATATCACATTAAGAACATAACATATTGATAATACTATAGATATGAAAAACATAGCTCCGATACCTTTATTCGTGACGCTCACTTTTATGATGCTTGATATCGCGGCCTTCCACTATATAGACAACCTCTTCGGAAATATTGGTCGACAAATCAGCAATACGCTCAAGATTATGCGCTATGCGCATCAGGGCCAGTGCTCGAGGGACAATATCTTTTTTAGCCCTCATTACCTCTGTCAAATTTTTAAGGATTTTATCACCTGCCTCGTCTACAATATTGTCCCGGTCGCAAATAGCCTGCGCCAACTTCACATCCTCATTGACAAAGGCATTAATAGCGTCTTTGAGCATAGACACTGTATTATCGCCCATAAAACGCAAATCATCATAAGAACCCAGAAAAGGATTAGCAATTAGGTACAAACCACTCTCGGATATATTCACCGCATGGTCAGCCATACGTTCCAAGTCCTTATTCATCTTAATAATCATGACAACCAGACGCAAATCCTTGGCCACCGGCTCAAACTGGGCAATCGTCTGGACGCACATCTCATCAATGGAACGGTCGTAAGCATTGACCCGGGGTTCCTGGTGTTTAACCACCTCGTAGAGCATGTCAGGATTTTTTTCCAAAAGCCCACGCATGCTTCGGCTAATCATGTCTTCCACCAGACCAGCATCCTGGATCAATAAATGCTTTAATTCCGTAATATTTTCTCTAAGCATGCTCTTACCCCTTTTTAACCGAATCGACCGGTAATATAGTCTTCCGTAATTTTATTCGACGGCTTCGTAAAGAAATCTGTGGTTTTGGTAAACTCAATGATCTGCCCATGCATCAAAAACGCCGTTTTATCTGAAACGCGGGCTGCCTGCTGCATATTGTGTGTAACAATCACAATAGTATACTCATCTTTCAAGGTGCCCATCAACTCCTCGATACGCGCCGTGGCAATAGGATCCAGCGCCGAACAAGGCTCATCCATCAAAATAATCTCGGGAGAAACGGCAATCGCACGGGCAATGCACAGCCGCTGCTGCTGCCCCCCGGAAAGCGACATGGCGCTTTTTCCCAAATGATCCTTGACCTCGTCCCATAAAGCTGCACGCTTAAGGCTTCTTTCAACAGTCTCCGCAAGAATGCGGCGATCTTTAATACCTACAATCTTAAGCCCGTAAGCTATATTATCATAAATAGACTTCGGAAAGGGAGTAGATTTTTGAAAAACCATCCCCACCCGGCGCCTGAGACTAACCACATCCATATTCTTATCATAAATATTCACGCCGTCTATTAAAATTTCGCCTTCAACCCGAGACGAAGGAATTAAGTCATTCATACGATTAAATAGACGAAGCAAGGTTGATTTCCCACAACCGGAAGGGCCGATCATAGCCACAATCTGACCAGGCTCCACAATAATAGAAATATTTTTCAGAGCATGGTGAGCGCCGTAATAAAAATTTAAACTATTAACTTTAATGCTTCCTTTAAGATTCATATGTACCCCTATTTTCCTGACATCCACCGGTTACGGCTAGCTACAAAATATTGGGCCCAAATATTAATTAAAAAAACCATTCCAATTAAAACAACTGCCCCTGCCCAAGCCTGACGGTGCCAATCGTCAAAAGGTGAAATGGCATAATCAAACACCTGCAAAGGCAAAGCCGCGATCGGCTGAGTTAAAGAATGAGCATAATAACGATTGCCAAAAGCGGTAAACAAAAGCGGCGCTGTTTCCCCAGCCACCCGCGCCAGGGCCACCATGATACCCGTCATAATACCACCTATAGCCGTAGGCAAAACAATATCTAGAATCACCCGCCATTGAGGGATACCCAAAGCCAACCCAGCTTCCCTTAGCTGATTGGGGACCATTTTTATAAATTGCTCACTGGTACGCGTGATCATGGGGATCATCATCAATCCCAAAGCTAAACCACCGGAGATCGCGGAAAACGTCTTCATGGGCATAACACAGATGGTGTACGCAAAAATACCAAAAACGATCGAAGGAATACCATTCATCACATCAGTCATAAAACGTACCGTCTGGGCGAAACCCTGATGGGCAAATTCGCTCAAATAAATCCCAGCCCCGAGCCCCATGGGCACACCCACACAGACAGCCAAAATCAACAAAACAAACGTCCCCACAATAGCATTGGCCATCCCCCCGCCACTTTCGCCGACAGCCTTGGGCAAATGCGTAAAGAAATCCAAATTCAACGAGGATATCCCCTGGACAATCAAATGCCAAAGAATATTAAACAATATAAACAGCACAAATATGGCACATAAAAATAGAACAACCACCATGGACTTTTCCCAAATTTCTCTTCTGAGCCGGGTACGTTCAAAAGATTTTTGGATCATCTCTTTCATTTAATACCCTCTTTGGAATTCCCACCGGTAACCGACCAAATCAAAATACGGGCCAATATATTAACAACAATGGACACTAAAAACAAAACCAAGGCTATTTCAATCAGGGCTGATAAATATAGAGTAGTGTCTGCCTCGGCAAATTCATTGGCGATTACACTAGCTAATGTATACCCTGGTGAAAATAATGAAGCTGATATTTTCACATTATTGCCGATGATCATGGTCACGGCCATGACCTCACCAATGGCCCTGCCTAAGGCTAAAATAACTGCCCCCAAAATTCCCACCCTGCCGTGACTCAAAACAATATTGCTGATAGCCTCCCAACGGGTGGATCCCAGGGCATAAGCACTTTCCTTATACACCGAAGGAACAGCTAAAATCACCTCACGTGAAACAGAAATAATAAAGGGGAGAATAATGATAGACAACATGATGCTGGCTGCCAAAAAACCAACTCCGTAATTGGGACCTTGAAAGAATGGAAGAAAACCGAAATATTTACCTAAAAATGGCTGGAGATCCTTATACATAAAGGGGACAAGAACAAAAATACCCCACAAGCCGTAAATCACACTTGGGATGGCAGCCAACAAATCAACCAGCAAAGAAATCACTCTTGCGACTTTGACCGGCGCATATTCCGCTAAATAAATCGCCACCCCGACTCCGATGGGAACAGCCAATAATAAGGCTACGAAGGACGTTACACAGGTGCCAAAAATAAACGGCAAGGCGCCAAAATTTTCTGATACCGGGTCCCAAGTGCTATGAAAAAGAAATCCCAGCCCGAATTTTTGTATAGATGGGATTGATGTCCAAACCAGTTGAAAAAAAATACCAGCGACAAGTATCAGAATAGATATGGGAAAAACCGCCAATACTCTTCTGAAAATGATGTCGCTGGTATCTTGGCGACTCATATTAATAATTTTACTTTCAATACTTGATCATATCAAGTTTCTTTTGAATTTTATCTACCAAATCAGATGGTAGCGGAGCATAGTTCAATTCTTGGGAATATTTTTGACCATCGGTAATTGCCCATCTGGCAAACCCTACGATGGCCTTACCTTTAACAGGATCATCTATGTTTTTATAAATCAACATCCAGCTAAAACCCGCAATAGGATAAGCTTTGGGATTTGAACTGTTGACAATAGATACCCTAAAGTCCGCTGGAATGTTCACTCCGTTAGCGGCTTCTGAGGTGCTATCAACGGTTGGCTCAACAAAATTGCCGCTTTGATTTTGCATCACCGCATAGGTTAAATTATTTCCAATGGCATACGCAAGTTCAACATACCCAATACTACCCGGGCTTTGTTTGAGAATGCCGGAAACACCCTGATTGCCTTTGCCGCCTAACCCAACAGGCCAATTAACAGAGGTTCCTTTACCAACCCTGGATTTCCATTCAGAACTAACTGAGCTCAGATAATCAGTGAAAATATAGGTAGTTCCACTTCCATCTGAACGGTGAGCAACAATAATAGAGGTGCTAGGAAGATTAACTCCTGAATTTTGAGCAGTAATCAAGGGATCATTCCACATAGTGATTTTCCCTAAAAAGATTCCGGCTAAAATATCCGGAGTCAATTTTAAACCACTGCTTACTCCAGGTATATTATAGGCAATAGCTTCAGCGCCCATGACCATGGGGATATGATAAATGCGTCCAGGAGCCTGGGTCATCTGATCTTCAGTCATAGGACCATCAGTACCGCCGAAATCCACCGTCTTGGCTGTGATTTGCTTGATACCGGCACCCGAACCAATAGCCTGATAATTAAACTGAACGCTGTTATCAATACCGGAATAAACTTCAAACCATTTGGTCAGAGCTGGGTACATAAATGAGGATCCCGCCCCATTAACAAGAACTGAATCGGCAAAGGCAAAAGATGTCATCATTGCCATTGCTGCCACTAGGGCTAAAAATTTCTTCATAC